>VFZE01000011.1 GCA_016871315.1 Acidimicrobiia bacterium
TCGGGTCGCATCCCTGCGTGGCCCTATCCTCCCGCTCCGGCCAACACCAGTCTACGGCACTAATGTGAATTTGGAACCGGACAATTCACGTGCGAATAAAACCGGACAACTTGACGTGCGAACTACATTCAGCGTCACGGATAGTTTTCACCCCAACCCGCGGACACTAGAGTGTAGTGTGAAGCCTAAGGTAAGAATCTAAGCGAAACTTTAGATTCCAGCAAGACCGCATAAGGTGTATGACCCCAAGTCTGGTGGGGAGTCTATTCCCCCGCCGATGGGGGGATCGAGCCGGTACGTTCTAGACCCCTCAGCCTCCGTTTCCCATCTCCGCCGACACTCTACATAAATAAGAGTTTCCTCAGGGACGAGCCTCGCTGCTCGGATCCAGGCGCACTACAAATGCATCCTGGCCGGCGGCCCGGATTCTTTCCGCCAACTCCCCCGCGCGTTCCGGTGTTGACTCCTGACCTACCAGCACGCGCCACTGCTCCGGATCCGTATCCCGCCTCAACAGCCGCGCTGGCCCGAACTCCCGTTCCATGCGCCGGCGAAGTGTCTCCGCATTCTCCTTCACGCGAAACGACCCGACCTGCACCGCATATGATTCCGGATAAGGCGGAGAAATCTCCGGAGCACGAATCACCTCAAGACGAACCTTCGCCAATCCCGGTCCGATCATTTCCATTTCTCTCGCCGCGGCTCGCGACAGATCAATGATCCGCCCGCGGATAAAGGGACCGCGATCGGTGATGCGAACCTCCACTCGTTTTCCGTTGTCGAGATTGTGAACCCTCACCCATGTTCCGAATGCAAGAGTGCGGTGCGCGGCGGTCAACTTCTCCATGTCGTAAACCTCGCCGTTGGCGGCGCGGCGTCCGTGATAAGGATGCCCATACCAGCTCGCTATTCCCGTTTCGGTGGCGCCGATGCGGGGTGGGACAGAAATTTTTTTCTTTTTTTTGCAGCTGGTCAAAACGCCCGTGAGGACAACGATCATGCACACCGCCAAAAACCAGCGATGCATTGCGAGCACGGAAAAATGGGGTCCAAAACGATTCGCGACGATAAAACAATTCTACATCTAAACGTTTTTTCATGGTGAGGCCTCTTCCGCCCCCGTCCGCGCGTCTCCGCAATCTGTATTTTTCTCTTGACTTTCGCCGCGGATAACCTTATATATGAATCACGTTGCGATCTTCTCCGAAGATCGCACAATTTTGATGTTAGGGAGAATGAATCAATGAAGAACGCAACCAAGAAGGCTGCTAAGAAAGCCGCGAAGAAGCCGGCCAAGAAAGCCGCCAAGAAGAAGAAGTAAACCAGGCGGCGTCCCGCAGGGGACTGCAGCAACAAGGTTCACCAAAGGCTCCGGGCAACCGGAGCCTTTTTTCATTCCTCTCCCTTTTTCTCGAGCAGCAGTGCGCGGAATGTTTCTCCCATTCCGTACAGCAGCGTCTTCAGCTGCAGCCGCCGCGATAAATCGCCACCCTCCAGCGCCGTGCCGAATTGATCCGGCTCTCCCGCACGCAGCAGCAGCGATGCCAGCGACTCCAGACGAACCATCCTCCATCCAAGCGCCCGGGCATATTGCTCCAGCGCCGTGAAGTTCACATGCGATGTGATGTCGCGTTCGCCGGGTTCGGCCAGTACATCCTCCATCGCCTGATGCCGGCGATAGCTCATCAGCGTGCCTGCGGGAAAGCGGATCAGCTCGCGCTGCGTGTAGCCATAGTCAATTGCCAGGAGAAAGCCGCGCCGGAAACGTTCGGTCAGTAAACGGAGGTGCCGCAGCGCCTCCAGGTTCACTTCCGCCACATCTCCATCATTCTCCGGCGTGCCGTATCGCGCCAGGTAATCTGCAACCGGCGATGACACCGGCCCGCCATCCACCCACACGAACCCGTCGCCGCTCCATCCGACATGCCTTTCGCGAAGCTCCTCCCCGCGCCGCATCACCACATGCACCGGCAGCGCGTCGAAGAACTCGTTCGCATAAACGAGCCCCGTCACCCCGTGTGGAACTTCTCCGCGATTCACCTCCACGCCGGTATAGCGCCAAGGTTCGAAAAACGGCGCCATCTCGCCGCGCCCGGCTCCGAGCTCGACGACGGTGAAATCCGGCGGCAGACCCGTTTGCTCATGCAGCGAACGAGCGAAGGCTTGCATCAGGATGCCGAAGACGGGCTGCAATTGGTGCGCCGTGTAGAAGTCGCCATCACGTCCGAAAGGATCGCGGCCCCCCTGGTAATAGCCGTGCTCGGGATGATAGAGCGCTACCTCCATGAACCGCGCGAAACTCACCGGCCCCTGCGCGGCGATCTCCCGCCGCAGTATTTCAGCGGCCGGACTCATGGGGAGCGTCCAGGCTCTGCGGCGTGTACAGGAACAGTTCCACCATGTAGTCGTGCAGACAGTCGTACAGATATTTCTGGAAGGTCCAGGGGAACTGCGTGTGGGCCACGTCGCGTGGATGAAGTGGAGCGTAGTAGATGTGTACACCGGGCAGCATCTGCTTCAACTGGATCACCAGCTCCAATGAACCGTCCGGCTTCTCCCTGGCCGAGAAGGCAAGCAAGGCATGTTCATAGCGGCCGATCTCCTTGTTCACCTTCTCCAGGTCAGTCACGTCCCGTATTGTATGATGCCGGTAAGAATGACCGCATGGCCGGAAACGATTCGCGTGAAACTCAGCTCGGAAGCCGCCGGCGCGATCACCATCACCCCGGTCGTGGTGCGTGAGATGCCACAAGCCGAGCTGATGGAGGTGATCGTCGGCGTCACCGGCAAGGACATCGCGCGCGTCCGCGAGATTCTCCGGCGCGGAAGTCTGACGAGCGGAGCATCACGATTCCGGTGGGAGCCGGTCGAGGCGGAAGAAGCGGTCATCCGCGGCGCCTTGGCCGCCTTCCCTGACCCCGACCCATCGCGTCCCTTCGATGCGGCACGCTGTGAAACGGCGGTGCTGCTATCGGCAACGCTTCGCATCGAGGTGCCGCGTGAGGCCGGCGCGAAGCGCCGCCTACTGCGGAGGCGAAGCTTCTGGGACGCGTTGATGGAAGTCGCCAGCCAGGGCACGCCCGGCTACGTCGATTACCTCTACAAGGAGCGCGCCGACTGTTACTCCGCCGCTGTCGATGGGGAAAGCGTACGACGCATTCGCGAAGCAGCCTCGCGTTTGGTCTATCCGGCGCTGGCCCGGCAGATTGAATCCTCCGTCTTTGATTCCCTCCATTTTCACGCCCCGCGCTGACACACCATACCTGCTATGATTCGGGCGGGAGGTGATGGATGCTGCAAGTCAGTTCGGCTCGCCGCCTGGAAGATATCGGTCCGGCCCTTTGCGCGGCGGCGCCGCGGCACGGCGCCGCGGTTCTGGCTATCACTCATTTGGGAAAGCTTCTAACCTCAAACGTTTCCGATCCGGCGCATGACGCCATGGTCTATACCATCTGCCAATCGGAACTGTACGCGGCGCTGCTCAGCGCCGACGTGCGATTCGCGGCGTTCTTGCCATGCCGGCTGGCCGCCATCCGCCACGCATCCGGCGTCGTGCTGGAGACTTTGTCCCCGAAACAATTCTGTGCACTCATAAACCGTACCGACCTGGAACGCCTGGCCGCTCCGCTGGAGACGCTGCTCAAGGATCTCATAGCGGACGCCGCCGAACCGGCGCGTTACGTTGTTTCCCCAGCCGAACAATCCGGCGCTCACCAGCCCGGAGCCGTCGAACACCAGATGAGCCGCGATGGCATGATACCCCAGCGCGTGGATTGCCATGGGACCAAGATCGAGGATCTCGCCGGGACCGGCAAGCTGGACGCGCCGGGCGGCTGATTACCGCTTCTTGCCGCTCTTGGCGCGTGACTTGACCACAATCGGCGTTCCCTTGAAGCCCAGCTTCTCGCGGATTTGATTGACCAGGAAACGTTCATCGGAGAAATGCAGCGGCCGCATGCCGTCCTTGAACACCACAAAGGTCGGCGGCCGCACCGAGGCCTGCGTCAAGTAACGGATCTTCAGGTCGCGCTCCTTGCCCAGCCGTTCAAAGAAGCGGTTCAGCTCACCGGTGGTGACACGGTGGTTGGCTGCCTCCCATCCCCGCCGGATCAAGCCGAACAGTTGCTCCGCTCCGGCGCCGCTCTTGGCCGATAGAAACGCAACGGGCGCGTACTCCAGGTATTTCATCGCATCGCGAACCTTCTGCACCTGTTGCGGCTTGTGGCGCTCGGCCGCCAGGTCCCACTTGTTGATGCAGATGATCACCGGACAGCCCGCCTCGTGCGCATAGCCGGCGATGGTGGCGTCCAGCCCCACCACGCCTTCCGTGGCATCGACGATCAAAAGCACGACATCGGCCATCCGGATATGCCGCCGCGCCATCACCACGCTCAGCTTCTCGGCCATCAACTTCGTCTTGCCCTTGCGCCGGATGCCGGCCGTGTCGACGAACACGTACTCGATCCCGTCGCGCACGGTGGTTTCATCCACCGCGTCACGCGTCGTGCCTGCCTCCGGCGTCACGATCGAGCGCTCCTTGCCCGTCAACGTGTTCAGCAATGTCGACTTGCCCGCGTTGGGCCGCCCAATGATCGCCACTCGGATGCGCGTCTGCTTGCTTTCCTCCGCCTCAGCGGAGGGAAACTGCGCAGTGAGGTGATCCAGCATCTCCTCTACGCCAATGCGATGCTCGGCCGAAACCGGGAACAGATGCTCGAATCCGAGCGAATAAAACTCGGCAGCCATGTTCTCTCGCGACGGCGCGTCGATCTTGTTCACCGCCAGCGCCACCGGCTTGCCCAGCGCATGCAGCATCCGCGCCAAGTCCCGGTCGGCGCCGGTGATCTCTGTCCGGCCGTCAATCAGGTAAATGATCTGCGCGGCCGATTCCAGCGCTACGCGCGCCTGCTTGAGAATCTGGCTCGGGATCATCTCCTCGTCGTTGGGGATGATCCCGCCGGTGTCGATGATCTCAAAGCGCCTGCCGCGGTGCTCCGCCTCGGCATGAATCCGGTCGCGCGTGATGCCCGGCTCATCTCCGACAATGGCGCGCCGCGAGCCTGTGATGAGATTGAATAGCGTCGACTTGCCGACGTTCGGCCGGCCCACGATCACGACCACGGGAAGAGAATTGGCTGTTTGGGGATCCATCCGCGCTTTCTCTCCCATGAGAACATGAATCCAGCGCCCCATGCCTAAGCGAGCCGGCATCACCTATGGTTACGAGGAGAAAGTGATCCCCTATGAGGAGGCCCTGCGCGCCGTCGGTCTGGAGCCGGTGCGTCTCCATGCGAACAATCCGTACAGCCTTGACGGCTTGGACGGACTTGTCGTGAGCGGAGGTACGGATGTCGATCCCGCACGCTACGGGCAAGAGCCGCATCCTGCGACTGATAAACCCGACGGTGACCGAGACACAATGGAGACCAAATTGCTCCATGAGTCTCTGAAGCGCGACATGCCGGTGCTGGCCATCTGCCGCGGCATGCAGCTTTTCAACGTGATCCATGAGGGCACCTTGCACCAGCATATTGACAATCTCGCCACCCACCGTGTCCGCACGACACACAAGGCGCATCTCATCCGGATCATTCCGCACACCCGGCTGGAGGAGATCCTTGGCGCGCCGGAAGCCGAGGTGAACTCGCGCCATCACCAGGCAGTGGACCGTGTCGGCGATGGTCTCATCGTCACGGCCAGCGCCCCGGACGGCGTGATTGAAGCGCTGGAGCGTCCGGACCGCCGCTTCGCCATCGCCGTCCAGTGGCATCCGGAAGACTGCATCTCTTTTCGCAACAGCGATCACAAGCTGTTTGAGGCGTTCGCCAAGGCCCTGGAGCGCTGAATGAATCAAAGCCGCAGGCAGGGCCTGCTGGCCTTCGTGCGTGAAGCGCTGGCCGGCACGGAACAGGATTTCACACAGGGCAGCATCGGCCGCGCCGTTGCGCTGCTCGCCATTCCGATGGTGCTGGAGATGTCGATGGAATCGCTGTTCGGTTTCGTTGATGCGATTTTCGTCACCCAGCTCGGCAAGGAGGCCGTCGCCACGGTCGGCATGACGGAGGCCGTGCTGACGCTCATCTTCGGCGTCGCGCTGGGACTCAGCCTCTCCACCACGGCGATGGTCGCCCGCCGAGTCGGCGAGAAGGACGATGAGGGCGCGGCGGTCGCCGCAGTGCAGTCCATTCTCCTCGGCGTCGTAGTCTCGGTGCTCACCGGCATCATCGGTGTAATGGACTCCGAGCGCATTCTCCGCATGATGGGCGCCGATGAGGAGATGGTCCGCCGTGGCGCCATCTACACTGCCACCATCCTTGGTGGCTCGGTCACGATTTTCCTGCTCTTTCTGCTCAACGCCATCTTCCGCGGCGCAGGCGACGCCTCCATGGCCATGCGTAGTCTGATGGTCTCCAACACCATCAACCTCATTCTGGACCCTTGCCTCATCTTCGGCCTCGGCCCGTTTCCCGAGCTTGGACTCTGGGGCGCCTCCATCGCGACCACGATCGGCCGCGGCACCGGCGTTGCTTTCCAGCTCTACATCCTGATGACGGGCAAGGGCCGCCTTCACCTGCATTGGAGGCAGTTTCGTCTTGTGCCGTCGGTCATGTGGAGTCTCATCCGTGTCTCCATCACCGGAATACTCCAGATCCAGATCGCCACCGCCAGTTGGCTCGGCATGATCCGCATCCTCGCCACCTTCGGCAGCGCCGTGCTCGCCGGCACAACCATCGCCATCCGCACGATCGTAGTCGTGATCCTGCCCGCCTGGGGTATGAGTAACGCTGCCGCAACGCTGGTCGGCCAGAACCTGGGCGCGGGCAAGCCGGACCGCGCCGAGCGCTCGGTTTGGATCACCGGCTTCTACAACATGATCTTTCTCGGCGTCATCGGCCTGGTTTTCATCATTTGGCCTGAGCAGGTTCTCTCCATCTATCAACCGGAAGCCTCCATGGTTCCGTTCGGCGTTGCTTGCCTGAGGTATGTCAGCTACGGTTATCTGTTCTACGCCTACGGCATGGTGGTGGTGCAGGCATTCAACGGAGCGGGCGACACGGTCACGCCCACTTACATCAACCTGTTCTGCCACTGGTTATGGCAGATCCCGCTGGCCTGGGGTCTTTCCACGCCGCTGGGAATGGGACCCACCGGCGTCTTTCTCGCCATCACCATCGCCGAATCGACAGTCGCCGCCGTCGGCATTCTCCTGTTCCGGCGCGGAAAGTGGAAGCAGCAAAAAATCTAGAAATGGCAAAGTACACTAGTAAAAGCGCCCGCTGGCGCAGTTAATCACCCAATGAAACGAGCATTGATCACCGGAATCACCGGTCAGGACGGCTCCTATCTCGCCGAGTTCCTCTTGCGCAAGGGCTATGAGGTCCACGGCATCAAGCGCCGCTCCTCCAGCTTCAACACGGAGCGCGTCGACGGCATCTATCGCGACCTGCACGAACATGGCGCACGGTTCATCCTCCACTTCGGCGACCTGGCCGATTCCAACAGCCTCTCGCAGCTTCTCTACGCCGTACAGCCGGACGAGGTCTACAATCTCGCCGCGCAAAGCCACGTACGAGTCAGCTTCGACATCCCCGAGTACACTACCGACATCACCGCCACCGGCGCGCTGCGGCTGCTGGAGAGCATCCGCCAGACCGGGGTGAAGACGCGCTTCTACCAGGCATCCTCTTCGGAAATGTACGGCTCGACGCCTCCGCCGCAGGATGAGAACACGCCGTTCCACCCGCGCAGCCCCTACGCCTGCTCGAAGCTCTTCGCGCACGCCGCCGCGGTGAACTACCGCGAAAGCTACGGCATGTTCGCCGTAAGCGGCATTCTCTTTAACCATGAGTCGCCGCGGCGCGGGGAAACCTTCGTGACGCGCAAAATCGCCCGCGCGGTAGCGCGCATCAAGAACGGACTGCAAAGGAGGATTTATCTCGGCAACCTGGATGCGCGCCGCGACTGGGGCTACGCGCCAGAGTATGTCGAAGCAATGTGGCTCATGCTCCAGCAGGACACGCCGCAGGACTTCGTCATCGGCACCGGGGAAATGCACACCGTGCGCGAATTCGTCGACGTCGCCTTTCACCAAGCCCGCTTGGACCCGGGCGAGTACGTCGAGATGGATGAGCGCTATCTGCGTCCAGCGGAGGTCGACGCACTGCAAGCCAACCCGGAAAAGGCGCGGCGAATTCTCGGCTGGCATCACAAGGTCGGCTTTGAGGAACTAGTGCGGCTGATGGTGGACGCCGAAATGACCGCGCTGGCAGACCAGCTTGCAGGGGTAGTCAAGCCGGCCGGGGAGAGAGACTAGTGGATCTGGCGGGCAAGAGGCTATGTGTCACCGGCGGCGCCGGCTTCCTAGGTTCCTTTGTCGTGGAAACGCTGCGGCAACGCGGCTGCCGCGACATCTTCGTTCCCCGGAAGCGCGACTACGATCTGACGCGCCCGGAGGCTGTCAGGAAGATGCTGACCGACTCGCGGCCCGAGGTGCTGTTCCACTTGGCGGCCTCGGTCGGCGGCATCGGCGCCAACCGGCATAACCCCGGAAAATTCTTCTACGAAAACGCCGTCATGGGCATTGAGCTGATCGAGCAGGCGCGCCTGACCGGTGTCGAGAAGACGATCGTCGCCGGAACCATCTGCGCCTATCCCAAGTTCACGCCCGTTCCGTTTCGTGAAGACGACTTGTGGAACGGCTACCCGGAAGAAACCAACGCCCCCTACGGCATCGCCAAGAAGGCGTTGCTGGTGCAGTGCCAGGCCTACCGAGAGCAGTACGGCATGAATGCGATCTATCTGCTCCCGGTGAATCTCTACGGTCCGCGTGACAACTTCGATCTTCAGTCCTCGCACGTGATTCCCGCGCTGATCCGCAAATGCGAGCAGGCGCGCAAGGACAACGCCGCGGAGATCGTCGGCTGGGGTGACGGCACTCCTACGCGCGAGTTCCTCTACGTTGAGGATGCCGCCGAGGGGCTGGTCACGGCGGCGGAGCGCTACGACAAGCCGGACCCGGTGAACTTAGGCAGCGGCGAAGAGATCACCATTGCGGACCTGGTCGGGCTCACCGCCAGACTGTGCGGCTACAGCGGCGCCGTCCGCTGGGACACTTCACAACCTAACGGGCAGCCCCGCCGCAAACTCGACACATCGCGCGCCGCCGCAGAATTCGGCTGGCGCGCCGGCACCACGCTCGAAGACGGCCTGCGCAAGACCATTGACTGGTACCGCTCCGCTTGAGCCAGCCTCTCGTCACCATCGTCACGCCGTCGTTCAACCAGGCGCCCTACCTGCGCGCCACCATCGAAAGCGTCCTCAGCCAGGACTACCCGAACATCGAATACATCATCATGGACGGCGGCTCCACCGACTCGAGCGCCTCCATTGCCGCCGAATACTCCTCGCGCCTGAAATGGTTCTCGGAAAAAGACCGCGGCCAGTCCCATGCCCTCAACAAGGGTTTCCGTATGGGGAAAGGCGAAATCCTGGCCTGGATCAACTCCGACGACATACTGCTGGAAGGCGCCGTTCGGCGGGCGGTGGAAGGCTTTCAGCAAAATCCGCGCGCCGGCGCTGTCTACGGAGAAGGCTTCCTGATGGATCCCGCCGGCAACTTCACCTGCCGATTCCCTCACACGCGGCCCTTCGACCTCTGGACACTAGTGCACCTGTCTGACTACGTGCTCCAACAGACGCTCTACTTCCGCGCCGACGTCTACCGCGAAGTGGGCGAGCTGCGCGAGGATTATCACTGGACCATGGACTGGGATCTGCTAATCCGCATCGGCCGCCGGTATCCGCTTCACTATATCGCTCACTACATGGGCGCGCTGCGCGAACATCCCGATGCCAAGACCTGGTACGGCGGCAAGGTGCGCAGCCGAGAGATCGGCCGCATGCTGCGCGAGCACACAGGCATGCTGGTGCCGCCAGGCTGGATCGTCTACGGCATGGACACCTTCCGGCAGATCTGGTGCGGCCGTATCGCGAAGCTTATCCCGGGGCTGGCCGGGGAGGCCCCGCAGATGGCACTCACCTACGCCTGTGGGATCGCCACTTCACTGGCGCTCAACCGCTTCATGGGCTGGTACGCCGACGGCTGGGTCAGCACGCGAATCCTGTACATGCTCCCGCGCTGCGAGAGCGATTTACTCATCGAAGGTGAGTTGCCCGCCAATCCGTGGCTTGACGGGCAGACGGTGGAAGTGATCTGTAACGGCGAAAGCCTGGGCAGTCATCGCCTGCCGAAAGGTGAGTTCCAGCTCCGTATTCCCGCGCGCGGGCTTGCCGCGGAAGAACCGGCCAGTCTCGAGTTGATCGCCACCCACGCCTACATCCCCACGCACTTCGGCCACCTCACGGACCGCCGCCGGCTGGCCTACAAGATTCGCCGCATCACGTGGGCCGATTGGAGTCTCCACCATTAGGTACGGCGCATGTTGCGGTGGCAGGCGGCCGCCGCACTGCCCACTGCCGCAATCAATCAGCAATCCCTGCGCCGCGTCATCTATCAGCGGCTGCACGAGCCTCGCGGGCAGCTTGACCAGCATCCACCCGTTCGGCTTCGCTTCCGTCTTCACGCTCTCCCACGCAACTCCGCGCGGCATGCGGAGTGGCGCATCCTGTTCGCTCCACGGCTGCCGGAACAGACCCAAACGCACCTCGCGCGGCATCGGTTCGCCTCCCGCGTGCAACAGAAGCGTGGCGGAGTCCACTTTCCATCCCGCCGCCACCGAGACGCGAAACCGCGCCAGCAGCAGCTTCTCCACACGCGCGGACGCCGTGCATTCCAGCACCGCGCTAGCCGCGCCAGCCGGGCTTGCTGAAAAAACCGTAACCATCGCCAGCGCCAACAAAGTGCACTTTCCACTTGCGACGCAAACCATTTCGGTGGACACTTTAATTTCAGGATACTTTCTCTGGGAGGCAAGTTGATTCCGAAGTTGAGTGAACCGGCCGCAACGTGGCAGCCGGCTGAACGCTGGACCATTTCCGAGGCGTCCGAGCTTTACGATATCGAGCGTTGGGGTAAGGGATATTTCTCCATCGGCGCCAACGGCAACGTCTGGGTGCACCCATCCAAGGACCCTTCCCGCTCCATCGACGTGAAGGACCTGCTCGACACGCTGATCCTGCGCGGCATCTCGCCGCCCATCCTCATCCGCTTCGGGGAAATCCTGCAGCACCGCCTCGGCGAGATGCAGCAGGCCTTCATGAACGCGATTCGCGAACACAACTTCGAAGGCAAGTACTCCCTTGTTTATCCGATCAAGGTGAACCAGCAGCGCCAGGTGGTGGAGGAAGTGGTGCGGTTCGGCAAGCAGTATCACTACGGACTGGAGGCAGGATCCAAGCCGGAGTTGCTGGCCGTGCTGGCCGTCGCCGACAACGAGACGCCCATCATCTGCAACGGCTTCAAGGACGACGAATATATCGAGATGGTGATGCTGGCCAAAAAGGTCGGCCGCCAGATCATTCCTGTGGTGGAAAAGTACACCGAACTCGACCTGATCCTGAAGCACTCCCAACGCGTCGGCGTGCGGCCCGTGATCGGCGTTCGCTTGAAGCTGGCCAGCCGCGGCGCGGGGCGCTGGAAGTCGAGCGGCGGCTACCGCTCCAAGTTCGGACTCACGGTCACCGAAACGCTGCGCGCGCTGGAGCAGTTGAAAGCCATCGGGATGGAGGACACGCTCCAGTTGCTGCACTTCCACCTCGGCTCGCAGATCACCAACATCCGCCAACTGAAGGCAGCCGTGACGGAAGCGGCCCGGATCTACGTGGAGCTGCGGCGGCTGGGCGCCGGCATGGAGTATCTGGACGTCGGCGGCGGGCTCGGCATCGATTACGACGGCTCGCAGACGGACTTTGAATCGAGCGTCAACTACACGCTGCAGGAGTACGCCAACGACGTCATCCACCATGTGCAGAGCGTTTGCGATGAGTCGAATACCCCGCACCCGGACATCATTTCCGAAAGCGGCCGCGCCGTGGCCGCCTACCACAGCGTGCTGATCTTCAACGTGCTCGGCGTGAGCGGCACGGGCGAACAGGAGGTTCCCACGGAGCTGCCCTCCGATGTCGAGCAGCCGCTGGCCGATCTGCTGGAAACGTACCGCGGCCTGTCCACCCGGAACTTGCTAGAAAGCTATCATGACGCCCAGCAGGCGCTGGATGCCGCACTCAACCTGTTCAGCCTCGGCTATCTGCCTCTAGAGCAGCGGAGCATCGCCGAGAATCTCTATTGGGCGATCTTCCGCCGCATCCAGCGGCTGGTCAGGGAAGTCGATGAACCGCCGCAGGAGCTCGAGAACCTCGACTCGGCCCTGTCGGACACCTACTTCTGCAACTTCAGCCTGTTCCAGAGCATGCCCGACAGTTGGGCCGTCAAGCAGCTTTTCCCCATCATGCCCATTCACCGCTTGAATGAGCCGCCCTCGCGCCACGGCGTGCTGGGCGACATCTCCTGCGACTCCGATGGTAAGGTGGATCAGTTCATCGACCGCCGCGACGTGAAGAAGACCCTCCCGCTGCACGCCTTCAACGGCGAGCCCTACTTCATCGGGTCGTTCCTAGTCGGCGCCTACCAGGAGATCCTCGGCGACCTCCACAACCTGTTCGGCGACACCCATGCGGTCCATGTCAGCCTGAGCGAGAATGGCGAAATCGTGCTCGACACCGTCGTGCGCGGAGACACGGTGAAGGAAGTGCTCGATTACGTCCAGTTCAACGCCCAAACCCTGCTCGAGCAGTTCCGGCTGGACGTGGAACGCGCTGTCCGGGAGGGCAAAATCGGCTACGAAGAATCCGGCCGCCTGCTGCGGTTTTATGAAGACGGCCTGAACGGTTACACGTACCTGGAAGAGCCCCACACCCGGTAAAACTAACAAAACGTAATCGTTAAAAGTTGTTTGATGGGCTGCAGCAAATTGGTGTGTTGATATATAATTCCGGACGAGAACGTGTGTTAGCCTCTCGCAGGAGCTTTTGTTCAGCATGTCAACCACCGAAGTCACTCCAATTGCGTCTCATGAGGGCGAAGGCCCGCGGCGCATCATAAACGATTTCAGCATTCAGGTTGCCACCGTCAACGGGTCCGGCAGCCAAACATCCAATACCGTCCTTATGCGCTCCATCTTTCAGATGGGCATCCCCG
This sequence comes from Acidimicrobiia bacterium, assembly GCA_016871315.1. Classification (GTDB taxonomy): domain Bacteria; phylum Acidobacteriota; class Terriglobia; order Bryobacterales; family Bryobacteraceae; genus VFZE01. The sequence goes on from VFZE01000011.1 coordinate 13,157, forward strand.
TTTCCGGCAAGAACCTCTTCCCATCCAATATTCAGGGTTTGCCCACCTGGTTCACCATCCGCGCCAGCAAACATGGATGGATCGGCCGTAAGAAAGAGATCGATTTCATGGTCGCCATGAATCCGGAGACGGCCAAGGAGGATTGCCTCAGCCTGGAGCCAGGCGCCGCCCTGGTTTACGACGAGCCGCTCAAGTTGAACGAGCTGCGCTCGGATCTGCAGATGTATCCGGTGCCGTTCGACAAGCTGGTGGTTCCGGTCTGCCCGGAAGCGCGCCTGCGCAAGCTGGTGCGCAACATGATCTACGACGGCGTGCTCGCCTTTCTCCTCAACATTGATATGGAGGAGATCCGCAAGGCGCTGGTGAAGCAGTTCGGGCCGAAGAAAGCAAAGGCCGCCGATTTGAACTGGGGGGCGGTAAAGGCCGGCTACGAATTCGCCGAGAAAAACCTCACCAAGACCGACCCATGCTACCTGGAGCGGATGAACAAGACCGCCGGGAAGATCATCATCGACGGCAACGCCGCCTGCGCGCTGGGCTGCGTCTACGCCGGCTGCACGGTGGTGACCTGGTATCCGATCACGCCTTCCTCCTCGTTGGTGGAAACGATGATCGGCTATTTGAAGCGGCTACGCATAGATAAGGATGGCAATGCCACTTACGCGGTGGTGCAGGCCGAGGACGAGCTTGCCGCCATCGGCATGGTGATCGGCGCGGCCTGGGCCGGCGCGCGTTCCATGACCTCCACCTCCGGCCCGGGTGTCTCGTTGATGTCGGAGTTCATCGGGCTCGGCTACTACGCCGAGGTTCCGGCCGTGATCGTCGACGTGCAGCGCGTTGGCCCCTCCACCGGGCTGCCTACCCGTACCATGCAGGGCGACACCTTTGTGAATGCCTTCGTCTCGCACGGCGACACCAAGCATCCCGTCCTGTTCCCCGCATCGCCGGAAGAGTGCTTCTCGATGTCGATCGAGGCCTTCGATCTGGCCGAGTTCTACCAGACCCCGGTCTTCGTTAACACCGATCTTGATTTGGGCATGAACAACTGGATGTCGGAACCGTTTGAATACCCCACCGAGCCGATCAGTCGCGGCAAGGTGCTGACCGCCGAGGATCTGAACCGCCTTGGTGGATTTGCACGATATAAGGATGTGGACGGCGACGGAGTCGGCTACCGCACGCTGCCCGGCACGAACCACCCGGCAGCCGCTTACTTCACCCGCGGCAGCGGCCACAACGAAGAGGCCAAGTACTCCGAGCGGCCTGACGACTATGTCAACAATGTGGACCGGCTGGCGCGCAAGTTCGAGCATATGCGCACGCGCGTTCCGAAACCGGCGGTGGAGGTGAACGAAAAAGCGGCCGTGGGTATCCTCTGCTGCGGCACTTCCGACTATGCGGCGCAGGAAAGCCGCGACCAACTCCTCCGCGAGTATGGCCTGGAGACCAGCTACTACCGTGTGCGGGCCTACCCGTTCACCAGCGAACTGGCCGAGTTCCTTGACCGCCACGACCGGATCTACGTCATTGATCAGAACCGTGACGCGCAGCTTTATTCGCTGATCAAGCTGGAATCGCCGCCCAACCGGATCGCCAAGTTGCGCAGCGTGCGCTATTACGGCGGCCTGCCGCTGGATGCGCGCACCGTCACCGATGAAATCGTCATGCAGGAGGGCCTGTGAGCACTACCGCCAATCCCCCGAAAAAGACCAACCGCATCGGTCTGGAAGTTCTCAACTACAAGGGCGGCAAGACCACGCTGTGCGCCGGCTGCGGCCACAACTCGATCAGCGAGCGCATTGTCGAGGTGTTCTACGAGATGGGTATCCATCCGTGGAACGTTGCCAAGTTCAGCGGAATCGGTTGCTCCTCTAAGTCGCCGGCCTACTTCCTCGGCCTCTCGCACGGCTTCAACGGCGTGCATGGCCGCGCACCGTCGCTCGCCACTGGAGCCATGCTTGCCAACCGCAACCTCGTGGGCATCCTGGTCACCGGCGACGGTGACACGGCCTCCATCGGTATCGGCCAGTACATTCACCTCATGCGGCGCAACCTGCCGCTGATCTACATCATCGAAGACAACGGCGTCTACGGGCTGACCAAGGGCCAGTTTTCGGCCACCGCCGAGATGGGATCGAAATCCAAGGGCGGCGTGATCAACGACATGGCGAAGATTGACTGCTGCCTGCTGGGCATTCAGCTGGGCGCATCGCTGGTGGCGCGCAGCTTCAGCGGCGACAAGAAGCAGATGCAAGCCATCCTCAAGGCCGCGCTGCACCACAACGGCCTGTCGGTGATCGACATCATCTCGCCCTGCGTCACCTTCAACGATCATGAAGGCTCCACCAAGAGCTACTCCTATATGAAGGAGCACGACCTGCCGATTCACGAGATCGACTTCGTGCCTCACTACGAAAACATTGAAATCGAGATGGCGGAAGGCGAAGTTCGCGAGGTGGAGCTTCACGATGGATCGCAGATCCGGCTGCGCAAGCTGAACCGCGATTACGACCCCACCAAGAAGACCAACGCCGTCCGGCTTCTTCAGGAGTCCGAGGAAAAAGGGGAAGTCGCCACGGGCATCCTGTACGTCCAGCCGCGCGACACCAACTTCTTCGACATGCTCGGTATGGTGGATGAGCCGCTGGCCACGCTGCCCGAATCCAGAGTCCGGCCTTCGAAAGAATCGCTGGATATGGTGATGGAAGAATTGCGCTGAACCGGCTTCGCGTTGTCCTGGTTTCGCCCCGCAACCCGCTAAACATCGGCGCGGCCGCCCGCGCCATGAGCAATTTCGGCTTCACCGATCTGCGCCTGGTCAATCCCTACGAAGTGGCTTTTCGCGAGGCTCGCTCCGCCGTAGGAGCGGGCGAGGTGATCGGCAACGCGATGGAGTACACGACTCTCGAAGAAGCCGTCGCCGATTGCTCCTTGGTGATCGGCACTGCCTCGCTGGGTCACCGCGAGCTTCATCATCCGCTGCGGCGCCTGGAGTACGGAGCGCGCCTCATCCGCAAGCACTTGGCGAGCGCTAACGCTGCGCTGCTGTTCGGCTCGGAGAAGTACGGTCTTTCCAATGACGACCTCAGCCTCTGCCACTGGCTGTTGCGCATCCCGACGCGCGCCGAGCATGAGTCGATGAATCTCGGCCAGGCGGTGGCTGTCTGCCTGTATGAGTTGATTCGCAGCCCGCAAGCCGCTAAGCGGGACCCGAAGGCTTCGAAAAAGGCTGCGGCGCGCGATCTGGAACTTCTGAGCGGCCGGCTGATGGAGACCCTGCTCGCCTCAGGCTACATTAACCAGCGCACCGCCGCCTCCACCGTACAAAAGGTCCGCCGGTTGGTTCGGAGGATGGATCTGAATGCGCAGGATGCCGACGTTTGGTTGGGAATGTTGCGTCAAGTGCTCTGGAAACTGCGCCATTAGACGCATTCCGACACCTGGGCAGTGCGTCTTATTGCCCACGCGCTACCTGGAATCAGGCACTTGGACGGATGGCCCTGTACCTGCCCACTAAATGCACAGTATGGAAACCCAGCGCCGTAGTCTGGTCGGTTGGCTGCTCGGAGGTGGTCTTACGGCTTCCGTGATCTCGTTCCTTTATCCCGCCGTCCGCTTTATGCAGCCACCGAAGGTGCCGGAGGCTTCCATCAACGAAACGGTCGCCGGCAAGATCGACGAATTCAAGCCGAATAGCGGAACGATCGTCAAGTTCGGCAACCGTCCGGCATTGCTCATTCGGGTGAACGAGACTGAGTGGCGGGCTTTCAACGCCATCTGTACGCACCTGAACTGCACCGTACAATTCGAGCAGCCCACCAGCCAGATCTGGTGTGCTTGCCATAACGGACGCTTCGACATCAACGGGCAGGTTGTTTCCGGCCCGCCGCCGGGCCCGCTGGAAGAGTTTCAAGTTCGGATAAGAGAAGATGAGGTCTTCATCTCCAAGCGCGCGTAAACAAATCGTCAACTGGATCGAGGAGCGCACAGGCTGGGGTGCGGTGCGCGAGTTCATCGAGCACAAGAAAGTCCCCATCCACTCGGCCACCATCTGGTACTACTTCGGCGGCATCACGCTGTTCCTGTTCCTGATCCAGGTGTTGACCGGAATCCTCCTGCTGCTCTACTACCGCCCGACGCCGAATGAGGCGTACGAGAGCGTGCAGTTCATCATGACGCAGGTGGAGTTCGGCTGGCTGATCCGATCCGTGCACGGCTGGTCCGCCAACCTGATGATCCTGTCAGCTTTCATTCACATGTTCAGCGTGGTGTTCCTGCATTCCTACCGCAAGCCGCGGGAGTTGACTTGGTTGAGCGGGCTGGCGCTGCTGGGGCTATCGCTGGCCTTCGGATTCAGCGGCTATCTGCTGCCGTGGAACACCATCGCCTACTTTGCCACCAAGGTCGGCACCGACATGGCCGCCGCGGTGCCGCTGGTGGGCGACTGGCTGGCGCGATTCCTGCGCGGGGGCGACGACGTAGGCGGCGCGACGCTGACCCGCTTCTTCGGCTTCCACGTCGCGGTGCTGCCCGGCGTCACCACCATCCTGTTGCTGGTTCACCTGGCGCTGGTGCAGCGGTTCGGTATGAGCTCACCGCCATGGGTTGGCCCTGGCAACGACAAGCAGATGGGTTTCTTCCCGAACTTCTTCCTGCGCGAGCTGATGGCTTGGTACGCGGCTCTCGCCGTGCTCGGTTCGCTGGCCGCACTGTTTCCCTTGGAACTCGGCGAGAAGGCTGATCCATTTGCGCCGGCGCCGGCAGGCATCCGGCCCGAGTGGTACTTCCTTGCCCCCTTTTACACGCTCAAGCTGATTCCATCAAGAGTCTGGATCGTTGACGGCGAGCTGCTTGGGCTTGTTGGGTTCTCCCTGATAGCCGTCTGGTGGGCGTTACTGCCGTTCTGGGCCTCCAACCGGGACGGCATTGTTAAGGTGCGCCGGGTAACCGGCGCGGGGGTCGCGCTGCTGGCTTATCTGGCCACCTTCTCCTACCTGGGGTATGTGAAATGAACCGGCTCGCTCTAGCACTACTCGGCGCTGCCTTCCTGGCTTGGAGCGCCGACGCCTGCCGCGAATGCCATTCGGCGCTGGATGGCAATCTGGGCAGTCCGGCCAAGACATACGACGCCGACATACACGGCCGCCGTGGATTCAGCTGTCACGACTGTCACGGCGGCGACCCCAACAAAGCCGAACTCCATGGCCCGATGAAAGTACGGCGGACCACCGTCGCCGCGCTCTGCGCGCGCTGCCACAGCAATGCCGATCTGATGCACAAGTTCAACCCGCGTCCCCGCGTGGACCAGCACACGCAATTCCTCACGAGCGTTCATGGCAAACGGTTGGCGGCCGGAGACGAAGCAGCGGCGACTTGCATCGATTGCCATGGTGTGCACGGGATTCTGCCGGTGAAGGATCCGCGCTCCCCCACCCATCCATTGAAGCTGCCCGACACCTGTTCCCGCTGCCATTCCCATTCCGCAAGGATGGCCAAATACAAGATCGGCACCGGCCAGTATGCCGACTACCGGCAGAGCGTACACTGGCATGCGCTCGAACAGCGCGGTGATCTCTCCGCGCCGAGTTGCGCCTCCTGCCACGGAAACCATGGCGCTGCCCCGCCGCAGGTGGGCTCCGTGACGGCCGTCTGCGGCAGCTGCCACGTTCTGCTGGAGCAGCTGTTCAGCAAGAGCCCTCACCAGCCGGTGTTCTCGATGATGAGCGAAGGAGCCTGCACGATCTGCCACGGCAACCACAAAGTGGAGAAGCCGACGCCGGCCATGCTGTCGGGCGCCACTTCCGCCTGCGTGCAATGCCATGAACCGGACACCAAGGGCGGCGTGGCGGCGGCAGAGATGTTCACCCAGAGCAAGAAGCTCTCGGATGCACTGGACCGCTCCGACCGGCGCCTGAGTGAGGCGCGCGGTTTTGGCATGGAGGTGTCGGAGGCGCAGCTGAAACAGATTGAAGCGCGCGAGCAGCTGGTGAAGGCTCGCGTGGCCGTTCACACTTTTGATCTGGCCGAGTTCAACAAACCCGTGCAGGAAGGCCTGACTCTGGCGGCAGCCACTCTGCAGGCCGGCGATGAGGCGATGCGGGAAAAGGACTGGCGGCGGATCGGACTTGGCCTGTCGCTGATTACCATCCTGGTAACCATCGCCGGGCTTCGCCTTGCCATCCGGAGGCTGGAGTCCAACCCGGCTGCTCCGGGAGAAAAGGGGTAGGCGATGCGTTTCTCTTTGCTGTTGCTAGCCGCCGTCTGTTTGGCGCCCGCGATGCAAAACCCCTCGAGCGCGGAACTCTGCGGCCGTTGCCACCGGGCGATTCACGAAGCATGGAGAGAATCCTCGCACTCCAAGGCAATGGAGAGCAGGCTTTTTCAGGATTCGCTCCAGATGGCGGAAAAGGACTTCGGGGCCGACACCAGGAAGATCTGCCTGAGTTGTCACGCGCCGCTGGCACTTGAGTCCGGCGATCTTCAGTTGGTGCGCAAGGCGAGCTGGGAGGGAGTGTCGTGCGACTATTGTCACTCGGTTCGCGATGTTTCCCTGGAGGGCCGGAATCCACGCGCCAGCCTTGCGATCGGATCAAACAAGACCGGACCACTGAAGGATGTCACTTCCGCCGCCCATACAAGTTCCTACTCCGCTGTGCACACCTCCTCCCTGGTTTGCGCGCCCTGCCATGAATACCGCAACGCGCTCGGTTTTCCCGTACTCACCACGTATTCGGAATGGAGTCAGAGTTCATTCGGCAAGAACGACACAACCTGCCAGACCTGCCACATGGCGGAGGTAAAGGGCGATGTTGTGGATCCGCACATCCAACGCGCCAAGACGGCCACGATTAATCTGCACAACATGCCGGGCAGCAATTCCTTGCAACAGCTGAGCGGCGCCATCCGGGCGCAGCTAACAACCTCGCGGCGTGAAGATACGCTGCTGGTTCACATCACCGTGTCGAACGAATCGGCCGGGCACCATCTCCCCACCGGTTCACCGATGCGGCGTATTGAGTTGGAGCTGAGAGCCGATTCTTACAAGGGTCACCGTTTCCAGGCCCAAAAGGTCTACCAGCGCAGAGTCGCGGACCAGGCGGGCCGTCCACTTGTGCGCGAACACTTCGCCTTTATGAAAGGCGCATCGGTCATCTCCGATACCCGGCTGGCGCCGGGAGAACAGCGGCAGGAGACGTTCTCTTTCGATATCCCGCCCGGAGTTCCCACCAAGGTGGAAGCGACATTCCGCTATTATTATTCCCCGATGGCGCGCAGCGAAACCCAGCGACGCGTCACGTTTCTCAGCTTGAGCCGGCTGGTAAGATGAGGCTCGGACATAAATTCTGGAGATTTGAAGTATGCGATTGACGATTACTGCCCTCGCACTTGCGGGGCTTTTCTGCCTGCCGGCCAGCGCCGCTACCGGAAAAGAACTTTACGACAAGTCCTGCAAGGCCTGCCATGGCGCGCAGGGTGAGGGCAATCCCGGCATGGCAAAGATGCTGAAGGTGGAGATCCGGCACCTTGGCTCGCCGGAGGTTCAAAAGAGCACGGACGCGCAACTGAAGAAGGCGATCCTGGAAGGCACCGGCAAAATGAAGCCGGTGAAGCTGAGCGCCGCGGATGCCGACGCTGTCGTGGCGTTCGTACGCACATTGAAGAAGTAGCCGATACTGGTGTTGGGAGGGACACCAGTGCGGGGATTCGCTAGCGGCGCTGATTGTGTGCGCGCCGGCACAGGCCGGAACGGGCGCCGTTAGCGGCGAACCAGCACCTCGTCAATCTCCTTCTTCCGGATATCCGGCACGGTAGCATCCTCGGCGGGATAGCCGACGGGGATGAGCAGGAACGGCCGCTCGTTCGGCGGGCGATCCAGTATCTGTCCGAGAAATCCCATCGGGCAGGGGGTGTGTGTGAGCGTGGCAAGACCGGCCAGGTGCAGCGCGGCCAGCAGAAAGCCGGTGGCGATGCCGGCCGATTCCGATACGTAGTAGTGCTTCACCCTGCGCCCGCCCTCCAGGCCATGGTCGATGCGAAAGACGACGATCAGGTAGGGAACGATCTCGAGGAACTCCTTGTGCCAGTCGGTGTCGAATGGCTCGAGTGCTTCCAGCCATTCCTGCGGGAAGCGGCGCTCATAGTTCTCCTTTTCCTCGACTTCGGCGGCAATACGGATCTTGCGCTTCAGCTCGGGTTCGGAGACGACGACGAATCGCCAAGGCTGCTGGTTGGCTCCGGAGGGCGCGGTGGCAGCGGCGCGGATGGCGGTTTCTATCAGTTCATAAGGAACCGGGCGGTCCGAGAATTGGCGCACGGATCGACGTGTGCGGATGCGCTCCAGGAACTCGGCGGCGCGGCGCTGCTGCTCCTCGGGCGGAAGCTGATCAAAGACGAGCGGCGCCTGTTTCATTTGGATTTCGCGAAGGCGTAGAGGGCGGAGCGTGTGCGCAGGTAGATGCGCCCGCCGGCAATGGCAGGCGTGGCGTAGCATTCCTCCTCGAGCGAACTGGAAGCCAGTACTTCCCAGTTGGCCTGCGCTTTCAGCACGGTGAGCTTGCAGGCTTCGCTCAGCATATAGACCTTGCCGTCGGCTCCCAACGGAGAAGACCAGTAACGCTCCAATGCGTTCGGAAGGCGTTCCTGTTTGATCATCTCGCCGGTTTTCGGGTCGAGTGTAGTGGCGATGCCGCCGTCCTTCACCAGGAACAGTGTGTTGTTGTAGTAGAGGGGGGAGGGGACGTTCGGCTGCGCCTTACGGTAGCGCCACAGGACGTGCGTATCGGTAACGTCGCCGCGGCCGCCGAGCCGGATGGCGAGTACGCTGTTCTGCGCGGAGCGGTGCAGCCGCCAGAAGTACCAGTCGCGCTCCTCGATGGTGTTGTTGAAGTTGAGGTCGTTGTTCACATACCAGCTCTTCATCTTGGGGCCGGTTTCCTCCGGAGTCAGCACGCCGTCCTTGTTGGCGTCGTGCTCCTTGAGCATTCCCTCAAAGGTGGGCGTCTCGGGTGGCGTGGCCGTGTCGCCGCCGATCTCCCAGGAGTTGATGTAGACAACGTTGCCGTCGATGACGGGCACGCCCTTCAGCTGCCAAGCCATGCCGCGCGTCCACCACAGCTTTTCGCCCGTGGCAAGCGCGTAGCCAATGGTTTGGTAGGCACCGGGGATGATCAGCTCGGCGGGGCCGTTGCGCGGGCGGTAGATGCCGGGGGTTGCGTAGCCGCGCGTCACCTCCGGCCGCATGACCTTCCACCTCTCCTTGCCGGTGGCGGCATCGAGCGCGAGCAGGTAGGAATCGGTGTCCTGGTCGCAGATGAGGATCACCATTCCGTCCACAACCACCGGCGAGGAGCCGTGGCCGTTGACGTTGTTGAACGGGCCCAGCGGCACTCGCCAGCGCTCTTCCCCATCCAACCCATAGGCGAGCAGGCCGTAGTCGCCGAAGAAGACGTAGACCTGGCGGCCATCGCTGGCCGGTGATGGCGAGGCCGGTCCGTGCGTCTTCTGAAAGTTCTCCTTGCGCGGGCGGGGCGCCTCGCGCCGCCAGAGGATCTTGCCGCTGGCGCGGTCAAGCGCGATGGTGAAAAGCTTCCCGTCTTCCGCTGCGGTAAGAAAGATGTGGTTGCCCACAAGGATCGGTGAGGAATCGCCTGGCGGAAGCGAGGTTCGCCAGATCTGGTTTTTGCCCGGGCCGATTTCGATGGGCAGGTTCTTTTCGGCGGAGAGGCCGGAGCCATTCACGCCGCGGAACTGCGGCCAATCGGCCGCGGAGAGGAGAGTCGTCATCAAGAGGAGAGCAATGCGCACAATGCCCTTCATTCTATCTTGGCGTGCTTAACTGGAGATTATGCTGATGCTGGAGGCGCCTCAGCGCGCGCGGTTATGGAAGCAGCTGGCGGATATTCTGGAGAACTATGCAGCCAGTGTACACACGAGGCGAGTGACGCCCGATCTCGATCCGGAACGCATCCGCGCCGTGCTTGCGCCGTTCGATTTCGAGAAGCCGCGCGACCCGTTTGAGATGGTGGAGTTCGCGGCCCGGCAGCTAAGCGAGTGGCAGACGCACACGCCGCATCCGCGCTACTACGGGCTCTTCAACCCCGCGCCGGCGACGATGGGCATAGCGGCGGATACATTGGTAGCAGCGTTCAATCCGCAGTTGGCTGCATGGGCGCATTCGCCGCTGGCGGTGGAGATTGAGCGGCATCTTATCCGCGCTCTGGGTGGGCGGTTCGGCTATGATGCGGCGTCGACGGACGGTACGTTCGCCTCCGGTGGAGCCGAGGCCAACCATACGGCGCTGGTGGCGGCGCTGACGCGGGCGTTCCCAGAGTACCCGGTGAAGGGTGTCCGGGCGTTGGCGGCGCAGCCGGTGTTCTATGCATCGGCCGAGTGCCACCATTCATTCCAGAAGGCGGCGCGGATCACCGGGATCGGGCAGGAGGCGGTGCGGACGGTTGCGGTGGATGGAGAATTGCGGATGAGCCCGGCAGCGCTGCGGAAGCAGATTGCAGAGGACCGTGCGGCGGGACTTGCGCCATTCCTGATTGCGGGCACGGCGGGGACGACCAACGCGGGCGCGATTGATCCGCTTGAGGAGCTGGCGGCGATCGCGTCCCAGGAGAAACTGTTCTACCACGTCGACGCGGCCTGGGGCGGCGCGGCCGCGCTGGCGGCGCCGCTGCGCGGACTAATCGCGGGGATCGAGCGGGCCGACTCGATCACCTTCGACGCGCACAAGTGGCTTTCGGTTCCGATGGGCGCCGGGGTTTTCCTGACACGGCACAAGGACCTGCTGCACGCGGCGTTCCGCACGCCGACTGCCTACATGCCGAAGGAGGCGGCGGCGTTCGATGTGATTGATCCGCATCTGCATTCGATGCAGTGGTCGCGGAGGTTCATCGGGTTGAAAGTATTTCTGTCGCTAACGGTGGCCGGATGGGAGGGTTACGAGAAGGCGATCCTGCACATGACGGAGATGGGCAACCGGCTGCGCGGCAAATTGGAGGAGAACGGCTGGGAGGTGCTGAGCCGGCCGCCGTTGCCGGTGCTGTGCTTTGTGGACCGCTGCGGCGCCGACCCGCGCAAGGTGGCGGCGGAGGTGGTGGCAAGCGGCGAGGCGTGGATTTCGACAACGATCCTGGGCGGGAACAAGCTGACGCTGCGTGCCTGTATTACTAATTACCGGACAGGGCCGGAGGATGTGGACGCGCTGATCGTTTCGCTCGATCGGGCGCGGGCTAAGGCAGCGTAGCCAGCATCACCGGATCGGGCCCCCAGCCCTTTTCGGTCTTGAACTCGCGGATCAGTTTGCGGTCCGGGACCGAGATGACATAGACAGTGTCCTCCTCTTCGGCGGAGGCGAAGGCGTACTTGCCATCAGAGGAGACGGTACAGGATATGGGTTGTCCGTGAACGGGGATCTTGGCGACAACTTGGCGAGTGGAGGTGTCGATGAACTCGATGACGCGGTCGTGCATGGCGGCGTAGACCAGCGTGCGGCCGTCGGGGGTGAGATCGATGCGGACGGGCCCCTTGGAGGTCTTGATTTCATTGATGACGGCGTGGCGTTCGGTATCGATCAACGAGATGGTGTGGGATTCGCGGTTGGTGACGAACAGGATGGTTCCGTCGAAGTTGAGGACGCTACCTTCAGGCCGCTCGCCGGTTGGGATCTTCTTTACCATGCCGGTGGTGAGCTGAATGGCGGAGACCGTGTTTTCACCACTGTTGCTGACAAAGGCCCACTCGGCGCCGGACTTGCCTGGACCGAAGCTGACCATGTGCGTAACCTTGCCCTTGGTTTCGAAATTGCGGATCAGCTTCTTGCGCTCAGGGTCAACCAACAGCAGACGGTCCGGGTTTTCCGCAGTGACGGCGAGCACGCCGGTGACCGGGTCAAGCGAGATGCCGTGAGGGCGGTAGAACTGGTCCGTAGAGATCTTGGCGATACGCTTGCGGGCGTGAAGGTCGACGACGGAGACGGAATTGCCGCCCTTGCCTTTCTGCTCAATGCGCATCATGCCGTTGTCGGTGATGTAGGCGTATCGGCCGTCGGTGGAGAGGGCCATCTCGTGCGGGTGCGCGCCGACTTCCACCTTCTCCACCAGCTTGCCTTCCAGTGTGTAGAAGCCGAGGGCGTTGGCCCCCTTGAGCAGCACAAGCAGGACCTGCTGCTCAGCGGCCAAACCGGCGGCCATGAACGCGCCAAGGAGAAACAGCCTAAACATCCTACCTTTATAGCTTGCGGGGCGGCGGCTGCGCTACCATGTTCTATCGATGGAAGAACAGCAGCAGGAAGCCCCATCATTACTGGTTTCGGTGTTGATTGTGAGCCGGAACCAGGCTCCGGCATTGCGGCGGTGCTTGCAGGCGCTGGAAAGCTCCAAGGACCGGGCGTCGATGGAAATCCTGGTGGTGGACAACGGCTCGCGCGACGGCAGCCAGTCGATTGACGAGGAGTTTCCGGAGGTGACCGTTCTGCGGCTGCCGCACCACTTCGGGCTGACCAAGGCGCGCAACATCGGCATACGGACGGCGAAGGCGGAGCATCTGCTGCTGCTGGCGCCGGAAGTGGAGATGAGCCCGGGCAGCGTGACGAAGCTGGCCGAGCGGCTGAAAGCCGAACCCGGTTCGCTGGCGGTTTGTCCGCTGCTGGTGGATGGGGAGGGGAGGCGGGTGAGCAGGGCAAGACGGCTGCCGACACCGAGCGAGGTGGGTCAAAGCTGGCGTGACCCGAACGGGCTACCGGCGGTGGCGCTGCAGGAGGGTACGGATCCGGTGGCGATGGAGTTGCATGACGGCAATGCGCTGCTGATCCGCAAGCAGACGATTCAGGGCATCAATTACCTGGATGAGCGGTATGGAGACAGCTGGATCGATGTGGAGTTGGCGTATCAGATCAGGCGGGCGGGAAAGAAGATCCTGCTGATACCGTCGATTACGGGGAAGTTGGGATACAGCGGCGGGGACGGGGATGCCGAATTCCGGGCGCTGGTGGATGCGGACCGGGCGGCGGGGGCGTCCTCTTATATAGGGAAACAAGCAGGATGGCTGGCCGGGTTCAGCTTCAAGGTGAAGGTGGCTCTGGTGACGCTGGTGGGGATGCTGACGTTGACGGATCTGGGCTACCGGGCGGGTTTGCTGAGCCGGCTGATGGCGGGCGAGAAGATCGACGGGACCGACCAGCGTCTGTAAGCAACTGAGGCTTAAGGCCTTCATCGCAGTACTTTTTGAAAAAAGCCTAACATATAAAGAATCGTGCCGGTGGGACCGATGGAGAAGGCGAGGATATCTCACCATGGACGCGATGATCTTCATGTTCCTCCCGCTGTTCACGGCCGCCGGTTCGGCCCTGCTGGCTTTCTACATCATGCAGGCACGGATGGAGGTGGCGCTGTCTAAGGAGCGAGAGGCCCTGATTGAGGCCAAGTCGTTGATTACACACAACGAGAAGCAACTGGAGTCAAAGATCCAGGCTGTGGAGGCCGAGACAAAGCGCAAGTCGATGGACGATTTCCTGGCCGACTTCCGCGTGGAAGAGCGCCACTACATGAGGGAGAACAAGTCTTTGTTCTTGAACCGGAAATCGATGGTGCTGCAAGAGCGGCTGTACTTCCGGAACCTGCCGCTGTCCAATTGGGTGGAGCATGAGCTGACGGTGGAGGAGGGCGGCGACATACAGTCGCTGGCGAAGGCCTGCTCGATCTTCACTGCGAAAGGTATAGGCGAGAAGTCGCTGATGGGCAACGGCGCGACGCGGCTGTTGGGCTAGTTCTTCAGGATTGTGCCGCCGGGGTCTAGCGTGATCTTGAGCGGGCGGGCACGCAGGGGGATGGTGAGGCTGGAAGGTTCGGGCCCAGTGGGGAGCCAATAAGTTTTCGAATTGGTGCGGGTGAGTTGCACCTCCACGGGAACCATCAAGGAAGTTTTCTCTTCGACGTCTGATTGGGTGAGCGTAAGTGTGAGTTTGTAGGCCGGCGCCTTTCCCTTGAGTGAAGTCTGGAGGGAGAGCGTCGGGATGCCGGTGTTTTCCACCCAGTGATCGAAAAAGGCGTCCAGGTAGGGGTCAGGCGAGCCCTTGGGCAGGTAAGTGGCGGCCATTCTCTGAAAGTCGGTAACGGAAATGGCCTGGAAGCGGTATCGCTTGCACACCTCGCCGAGCAGCTTCAGGAAATTGTCATCGCCGATGCGGGCGCGGAGCATGTGCATGATCCAGGTTCCCTTGCCGTAGACGATGGTATGCCAAGCGCCTTGCGACAAGGAGCTCTGCAGCCGCGCGCCGAGCCGGATGGGGCCGATGGAGTCGACGCTGCGGCCCTCGGCATCCTTTTCAATCAAACGCTGCCTGTATTCGTCGAGCACACTGGCAACGGTTCGAGCGCCTTTCTTTTTCTCAAGAAACAATAGCGCAGAGTAGTTTGCGAAGGCTTCCATAAGCCAGTCTTCCTGCGGGGAGGCCGAGGAGACGACATTGCCCCACCACTGATGCGCGGTTTCGTGCGCGTGGAGAATCTCGGAGAAGAAAGTTTGCTGCTGCGAATCGCGGGTATTCACGGGCCGGTCGGCGGGGCTGAGATAACTGAGCGTGGACAGGTAGACGAGCCCGGGAAAGCCCTGACCGAAAGCGCCGGGGATGGGCGCGACCATCAGCTGATTAAGCGCGGGCGGTCCGAGGTGAGTGTTCAGAAACTCAAAGGCAGAGGCGATTTCGTTAGCCAAAGGCTCCAAGCGTGAAACCGGGTTGGGCGCGGGCGCGGGGATCTGAACGATTTCCGGTGGACGCCGCCATTGCGGACCGCGCTGCGGCCAGGGCAGAGATGGAGGCGGCACGATAAAGATATCCCGGCGGCGCGGGACGAGCGCAGTTTCCAAATCGCGGTTGGCGTAGACCTCCACCTGCAAGTCGCCGCGGGTGATCTTGGTTTGCTCGTAAAGGCCAAGGTTGAAGCCGGCGAGCCGGATGGGTGAGGGTGTGACACGGCGGGTAGTTCGGATGTTGCCATCCGTGCGGTCTTCCTTGATGTCGCCGGGGAAGATCATCTGTAGGTGCGCGGGATAGGAGAAGGTCATGTCGAACCGCGCGAAGCGGAGGCCGGAACGCGGATACCAGTTGGCGCGGGAGCCGACGAAGTAAACGTTCCTGCCGGCGGGGCGGACGACATTGCCTTCATGTTCGAATTCGATTTCGTAGTGGCGGTCTTTTTCAAGCGGGGTGTGTGGGATGAGGAGGAATAGCGCGCTGTCGTTGCGGCGGATGAGGTTGGCGCGGAAGCTTTCGCGCGTGAACAGCGTTGCCTCCTCACCATTGATGCGCGCGGCGGTGACGTTCATGCCGCCGGAGATCTCAAAAATGTAGGAGCGTTGGTTTTCGCGCAGAGGAGTCAGCGTAACGCGGGTGATGACGCGCAGCTTGAGGTCGTCCTCGAGCACGGCCTCAATGCGGTAGCTGGCGAGTTGGAAGGAATCGGCCGGCGGCTGCCACGCACCGTCGCGGAATGAGCGGGCCGGGAAACTGGCCCATGTGTCATAGTAGGCGCGGTCTTCGCGATAGGAGAGCTGGCCGAGGTACACGGACTCGGCGGCGTTCGGGTCGTAGAAAATGTCAAAGTTACCGAGCCGCTTGCCCTGGATGGCGGCGTAGAAAATTCCGTTTTGCGACGGGGATCGCTGGTCAAGCAACTGATCGATGAGACGGACGCCGAAGCTGGAGCTGATGTTGGCAAGTGTCGCGTTGTAGGTTTCCGCCATGAGCGCTCCACGCTCGGGGCTCTTGCGCACCTCACCGCGCCGCTCGATGGCGACCATTAGCTGCTCGGCGGTGTCGTCAGTGAAGAGCATGATGGCGGTGGAGAAATGCTCGTTCAGGTTCGGAGACTTGGTGAAGGAGGCGAGCGAGAAGCGTTCAGTACGCGAGGGCGGCATGAGCAGGATTTCGGCGTCTCCGCCTTCGATGTCAGCGGTGAAGACGGCTGAGAGCCGGCGTCCGGCGACGGGCTTGCTGAAGACCAGGTAGCCCTCGGTGAGGTAGAAGCGCAGGTCTTCCTTGGAGAAGTGAACTTCGCGAACGCGGTAACACTGGTCCGGGTCAAGCTGTGTAGTGCGAAGTTCGGCGGCGAACTCGGAAGCGGTGTGGGCAGCGGTTAGCGACCCGGCGGCGAGGAGGAATAGAGTGAACCAGCGTCCCACAACACCAGTCTACCGCCTGCGCGAGCGCAGACCGTGGAACATTCGCACGAGGATGGCGGCGGCGCGGAGAGACCAGGCGATCACTTGCCAGATACGCGGGCCGGCGGTTTTGGGAAGCGGGTTTTCCGAAAGGATGATGTTGTGTGCACGCCGGGTGAGTTCCGCTCTCAACGAGGCGTCACCCGGTGCGGCAAGGCAGGCGTGAATGATGCGCGCGGCGCCGTTTAATCGGCCCTCCCTTATGTCGTGCTCACGCCAGGAGCGGGAGAAGAAAGCGCCGAAGTGGAAGAACGCGGATCCGGCAAGGTTCTCCTTTCTGCTGGGAGAGACGCGGTAGACCTGCACTTCAGTGAGATCCTTCACGCCGGCGCTTTCCATGACAGGGAAGGTGACCATGTCGTGGTCCTCGAACCGGTGATAGAAGTCCCACAAGTGGCTGTCGTCCTGGAGCAGGCGGTGGACGGTAGCGGAGGTGGAGCGCAGCAGATCGCTCATCTGGCCGGCAAGAGCGGCACCGAATTCGTCGATCCCCTGAATGCCGCGCAGCGGGCTTTCCAGTGGGGATTCGAGGCGCGCCTTCGCGACTCGCAGCCTTCGCAGCTGCTGGTTGAGTGCGGCGCGCTGATGGTCCACACGGTCGCGTAAAAAACGCAGGCGGCGGACGCGGAAATCCATGTCGTAGAGGAAGAGGAAGCGGTTCTCGGTTTGCTTGCCTACGGTGCGGCAAGGGGAGAAGTGCCGTTCGCGCCATTGGCGCACGGTTTCTTCCTCGATGCCGGCAAGGCGCGCGATCCAGTTGGTTACTGCGAAAACGCGAAGATGGTGATAAGGGGCGTAGGCTTCGCCGAAGCGCTGGACGGTTTCGGCAAGGTCGAGTTCAGGATAGTCGTTGCGGTTGCCAGGGAATGCGGAGGCGGAACGGTTGTTGACGGCGCGATCCAGCAGGGCGCGCAGACGGCGCTGGAGTCCGGCGCGGGCGTTCACAGCGTCCACATCGCCGCGTATGGTCTCCGCGGCCGGCAGCGTGTGGAATGCGAGGAAAGCGTTGGTGAGGAAACTGACAGGGCCGGCGTGCGAATTGCGCGGCTGTTCCGGCGAGGGATCTATGAAAAGCAGCTTGCGCTGACAGGGCACCGTGGTTTCGCGGTGCGGAATCGCGTCAATCGCGTAGGTGAAAGGCTTGTTGTCGAGATAGCCGCCGTCGGCAAAGGGGCGTGTGTCCCAGTCGTCGACGCCGAGGGCGAGGTAGTTGGCAAAGAAAGGCTCGTACTTGTTGCGGAGTTCCGGCGTAAGGTTGGCGTCGGTGAGACGCATGGGTTCAAAGGCGACGGGAAAGGAAGACGTGCAGCGTCCGGCGAAGGCGAGCATGGGGTTGTAATCGAAGTGGAAGTGATTGGACCCGAGTGCGGGGTCGAAGGCAAAGTGAAATGCGGCCTTGTGAACCTTTTCCTCGATGGCGGAGTCGGCCAGGTGAATGGGTGCGGCGAGGCCGTGGAGATCGGTGGCGGTGAGAAAGAGGTCGATTTGATCGGCAAGCGGTGTCTTATCCCGCTGGGAGCGGTGATCCATCGCGCGGAAGGCATCGAGGAGTTTCGAGAACATGCGGCGGGAGTTGAGCAGGCTGGTCTTGATCGGACCGGTGGGGAAGCGACGTGGCTCGGATCCATAGTCGTTGAGGAGCTTCGAGATGTCAGCCTCTTCAAACCACATCTTTTGGAGTGCGTCGAGATTCTTGTTGGAGTTGGCGAGAGCCTTGGCAAGGAAAGCGGCGTTCAGGCCGCCAGCCGAGGTGCCGGAAAGAATGTCGACCACGATGCGGGATCCCAGCCGTTGGCCGAGCTCTCGGTAGATGAGTTCGGTGCCGGAGAGGTCGGCGTCAGGCAGATCGGAGGTTGCACGGACGGCGCGCAGCAGTTCCTGCGCGATGCCGTTCATGTAGATCGCAAGCGAAACGCCGCCGTACATGACCACGGCGAAGCGGATTTCCTGGGAAGGCTGGAAGTTCATCGCTTACCTCCAACGGAGGCGGAGATAAGGCGAAGAAGATCGACACCGAAGCCGATGCGGTAGGAGTCGCGGCTGGATTGTGGAATAGTGACGAAAACTGTCGAATTGTGTCGAATGGGTTCGTTTTGCAATTCCAGGAGCAGGGGGTCGGTGGAGGTGGCGCGGGAAGGGCGAAGGTTCGCCATTCCAAACAGATAGAGCACGCCGTTTTGCGAAATGGGCAGGGGATAGAAGGCTTCCAGACGAAAGACGGCACCGGCGAGTCGGCCCCCGGAATTGGCTTCGTTTTGTCCCAGCGTGATGTCGAGATTGGCGGGAGGGCGCGAGAGCGGTGCGCCGGCGCTGTCGAAGTAGTGCGTACGGAGACGGAAGCCGACGAAGAACTGGCGAAGAAAACGGTCACGGTCATCGAGCGAAAAGCCTACAGTCTGGTGGCCGGCAACCGCTGGGTGGCGAGAGACGAGGCGGTTGTAGAGCGGCGTCGACTCGGGCGGGACTTTAAAGAACTGGATGGAGTCCTTGGGACTGGTCTGGCCAATGGCGCCGAAGCCGGCGATGAGGTGGAGCGAGACTTTGCTGAAGGCTTGGTCAGAATGATTGTTGAAGTTGTGTAGAAAAGTGTCGAATTCCGTCAGGCGGTACTCGGGACCGGTGAGGAATTCGCCGGATTGCGCGAGTTCGTTGAGTTTCAGGGAAGCGGCCTGAGTGGCGAGTTCGGGGGAGAGGCCGCGTATGGGGATGTTGGCCTGACGCGGAGCGCTGGCGAGACGGATGTTGCCCCACCAGCGAAGGCGTGGACCAAGGCCCGTGGCTTCGACGGTCTGGCTGCGATAGAGCGGCAGCGGCCTGCTGATGTAGAAGTCGAGGAAAAACTTGAAAGCGGGAGATGCGCCGGAAGCGGCGGCCTGATCGAGGCCGGCGACCGTGCGCACCTCTTCCCCGCTGTGTGGAGGAGCCTGCGGCGAGGCCGGTGCCGCGCAAGGAAACAGGACGAATCCGGCGGCAAGCGCGGAGATGCGGAGCGTGTGTCCCATCGAACCAGATATGGCACCCGGTCAAGCAATCCCGTCAGGTTGGATTTTGCAAGTGGTTGAGGAAGAGGGAGATTTAGGCCTGCAAGATTCGTGATAGGCTTTCCTACATGAGGACATTGGCGGTTTTTTCGTTGTTTGTCGCGGTGGCGGTTGCTTCCGAGGATCAGATAGCATCGGCGGTCCAAGCGGCGCCCGTGGACCGACGCGCGGAGGCGGCCGTGCTCGGCTACAACGCGAGCGGAGAATTGGTGACGTTGCGCGAAGGCAAGAATGACATGGTGTGTTTGGCCGATGATCCGAAGGCGAAGGGTTTCGAGGTGGCCTGCTATCACAAGGACCTGGAGCCGTTCATGGCGCGCGGGCGTGAGTTGGCCAAGAAGGGAGTGGGCGGCCGCGAGCGGCATGACCAACGGAATCAGGAAGTGAAGGACGGGAAGATCCCGATGCCGCGCGAAGCGAGGATGCTGTATGTGATGACCGGCGACGGCTGGGATGCGGCGGCGGGCAAGGTGACCAATTCCTATTTGCGCTGGGTGGTGTATGTGCCGTACGCGACGCCGGAGTCGATCGGGTTGCCGGTGAAGGCGAGCAATGAGCCGTGGCTGATGTACCCGGGAACTCCGGGCGCACACATCATGATCAGCCCGCCGAGGAAATGATCACGCGGCGGCAGTTTGCGGCGCTGGCAGCGGCGGTTCCCCTGTCCGCGCAGGGCGGACTGACGTCGGAGGTGGTGGAGTTCGTGGTGCGGACGCGGTATGACGATATCCCGGCGGACGTGATCGAGCTGGGAAAGAAGTCGATCCTGGATTCGCTAGGGCTGGCGATTTGCGGATCGGTGGCGGAGTCGGGGAAGCTGGCGCGGGAACATGTGAAATCGCTGGGGATGAGCGGGGGAAGGGCGACGGTGATCGGGACGGCGATGAAGGTTCCGTCGCGGTTCGCTGCGTTCCTGAACGGGCTGGGCATTCATGCCGATGATTACGACGACACGCAGCTGGCGGTGGCGCGTGACCGCACCTATGGATTGCTGACGCATCCGAGCGCAACCTCTGTTGCAGCGGGGCTGGCGTGCGCGGAGACTGCGGGCGCGGGCGGGCGCGACTTCATGCTGGCGTATCAGCTGGCGGTGGAGGTGCAGTGCAAGCTGGCCGAGGCGAGCGCGCCGCGCCACTATGAGCAAGGATTCCACAGCACAGCGACGTTCGGGACGATTGGAGCGGCCGTTGCGGCGGC
Organism: Acidimicrobiia bacterium; assembly: GCA_016871315.1. Classification (GTDB taxonomy): domain Bacteria; phylum Acidobacteriota; class Terriglobia; order Bryobacterales; family Bryobacteraceae; genus VFZE01. The sequence goes on from VFZE01000011.1 coordinate 33,619, forward strand.
GAAGGTGATGGGGTTGGATGCGGGGAAGACAGCGCGCGCGATCGGCGTGGCGGCCAGCAGCGCCGCGGGATTGCGCGAGAATTTCGGCACGATGACCAAGCCGCTACATGCGGGGCGAGCGGCCGAGGCGGGCGTGGCGGCGGCGGACTTGGCGCGGCTGGGCTGGACGGCGACGGATAAGGTACTGGAGGCTCCACGCGGTTTCTTTCGCGCGGCCTCGGGTGGATATTCGCCGGAAGCGATAGACGGCAAGCTCGGCAAGCCGTGGACATTCGCTTCACCGGGGATTTCGATCAAGCCGCATCCGTCGGGTTCGCTCACGCATCCCGGGATGACGGAGCTGAAGCGGCTGATCGCAGAACACAAGATCAAGGCGGCGGATGTCGAACGGGTGGATGTGGGCACGAACCGCAACATGCCGACGGCGCTGATCCATCACAAGCCGCAGGATCATTTGCAGGCGAAGTTTTCGATGGAGTTTTGTTTTGCGGCGCTGCTGCTGTATGGCCGTGCCGGGCTGCGCGAGTTCACCGATGAAGTGGTGCGGCGCGAGGAGGTACGGCGGATGATCGAGCGCATCCACTTTGGAGTGCATCCGGAGGCGGAGGCGGCGGGGCTGTACCGGATGATGACGGTGATCGAGATCCGGATGAAGGACGGGCGCGTGATCAAAGGGAAAGCGGAGTGGGGCAAGGGGAGCCCGCAGATGCCCATGAGCTATGACGAGGTGGCGGAGAAGTTTCGCGACTGCGCCGATTTCGCGGGCTGGCCCGCGGGAAAGAGCGCGGGGATCGTGAAGATGGTGCGGGGGCTGGAAGTGGTTCGGGACGTGCGCGAGCTGGCGGCCCTGTGCGGGGCCTAGGGAACCAGGCGGCGTTCTGATTCGAGAGTGAACTCTTCGGCATCGTCGAGCGCGGCGAAGAAGTCGAGACCAGTGCGGCGCTCCACTTCGGCGACGGTGGTGGTGAAGGGTTCGAGGCCTTTGGCGAGATTCTCGGCGTTAGGGATGATCACGGCATACATGGTTTTATGAGTTCCGTGTATGGCAAGGATGACCCTTAGAGTTGCGAGGGGACAGGTATGCGGGATGGGCCGATTGTCATGGGCGCGGAATCTAAGAGTGGTCCTGTGAAGATGTAGAGAGCATCGCTGTACTCGGCGAGCCGGCGGACGGCGTTCTCCAGTTCCCGCCAGTGGCCTGCGTTGACGGACTGGAGTTGGGGGACGACGTTGGTGAGTAGGAATGTCCCTCGATGGGCCTCTTCGGAGTAGGCAGAATCCGCGGCGGGGACGAGGTGGCCGCGGGAAAAACCCGAACGGCGATAGTCCAGGTTGGAGGCGGATGAGGGGTGGAGGGGATCGCGGCGGAACACGGGCCGCGTCCGCGCGGGAGCCGGCTGCGAGGCTTTGAGCTCGTATCCGGCCCAGAGCGGGGTCTTGAGAGTGGAGTCGTAACAGAGCTGGAATAGGGAGTGGTCAAGGGTGTGGGCGGGGCAGCGGGGCAGCGCGAATCGGTCCGGCTGGGCAATGGCTACCGCGAGCCAGAGGAGAAATGTGGCCAGTGTCTTCACACTGTATAGATCGGCTCATATAAAACATTTCTTTATAGAAATGTTTTTATCTTTTCTGTGAAGGGTTGAGTGACTTCCTCGACGGCGGCATGCATCGGAACCGCTGTTAGCCACACGAGGATTCTCCGGGAGCCGGAGGTCAACTCCGCCTGATGAAAGAGGCGGCCGCGTTGATGAAGCGACTGCCAGCGGTCCCGATTACAGGGGTAGGCAAGGCAACAAACGACCAGCGGCGAGTCCGACAGATTGGCATAGGCGAGCACTTGGAGTAGGTCCTCCCTGTGATGTTCGCGCAGTTGATCATCCAGGCGGCTCCAGCGAGTTTCCTGCAGCTCTTCAAAGTGGCGTTTGTACTTGGCGTCGACGATGAGGGTGAAGCGGGGATAGTCAAGGATATGGTCGGGAGCGAGGGCTTTTTGGGAGCCAAGGCAGGCGGGCTCCCAGTGAATCGGCCGCGTGGTTTCGCGCTTACGCGCCGCGCGCAGGATGCCTCCGGTGCGCGGGGCCAAGTGGCGGAGGATGGTTTCGACCCAGGCTTCAAAGAAAGCTTCCATCGGCATGGTCCACGGGATTCCTTCGAGATCGCTGAGGCCGGCGAGGCCGCGTTCCTGAATGGTCCAGTCGATTGCCTGGAGACCGTCGGTGTACGCTTCCGAGCGCAGAGGGCGGCGCATCCAAGAGTCGAATTCGAGGGGAGACGGCGAGCGTGGGGCGGCGTCACAAACTCGGAGGATAAGCGATTCGGCGACAATGATGAGGCGATGGATGAAGGCGCCGTTTTCGCGCTGGGTTTCGAGCGAACGGAGTTGCTTTTCCAGTGTGAAGCGGATGGCGCCCTTCAAGAGGCGATCGTCGCGGAGATCAGGGAAAGTGCATGGAACGGAAAGCCATTGACCGGTGGGCAGGCTGCGGGTGGCATAGGATGACCAGTCGACGCGTCCCTTTGGGGCGTTGAGATGCTGGGAGGTCATCTCAAAGCGGCGCTCCAGCCGGTCGAGTAAAGCGCGCAGGCGGGCGAGCACCATGACCGAGAGGACCCAAGGCGGGACACGGCGCTCCGAGCGGCGGAGCAGGGGTAGGCGGAGAGGCGAGGGAGTGATGAGCCAACCCATTTCGGCGAGCATGGGACCGATGCCGGCCCAGGGGAAACGGGGTCTGACGATCAGGCCGAGGTCCGGCTTGGCGGAAATGGGAGACAGGAGCGGAACAGCGCCAACATTGCTTCCTGAGGTGAGGCGAAGCCTGACGTCGCGGCCATCGAAATCGCGACTCACGGAGACGCCGAGGAGGTTCAGCACGGATTGGTTCTGTTTGATGAACAGCTCCGACAAACGGCTTGCTTGCGCCGGGTCCCTGGCTGCAAAGAACTCGAGTGCAGAGGTGCTATGAGAGCTGTGATCATCCAGCTCAATGCAGAGCTCCTGAGCCGGCGTGACAGCAGAGAGCGGACTTGGGCGGCGGTGGCGAGCTCTTACAGCTTTAGCCATTGAAGATAGCTTCTGATGTATTCAGCAAAGCCGGTAACGTAACCTTGCGCGAGATATTCTTCCAGCAAGGGGGCGAGGGTTGACTTGAGCACCGATGGATCCTGGCCGAGGAAGTAACTGTGGCCTGGGATGAGAGAGAAGGCATCGTCGCCGGCGTGTTCGATGAAGATGGAGAGAAGATCGCGGTACGCTTTCTGCGTTTCCGCGCAGCCATGTGCTTCCACCACGTTCGTCGAAGGCCAGAGCGAGAGAAAAGCGAAGCGGCGGCGAACGGCGACATCGACAATGGCGATACTGCGATCGGCAGTGTTCATCGTGCCGAGGATGTGGAGATTGCCGGGGAGGGCGAGCTTGGATTGGAAAGGTGGGCCGAAGTCGTAGGGGAGAGCAATGTCTCGTTCGTACTCGGGGTTAGGTTCCAGCAGGTAGATTGCTTCGCCGAGGATCTTGCCGAGGTCGGCGCGATTGATTTCATCGATGTGGAGGAGGTAGCTTTTGCCAGGATTGGCCTGGGCTTCGGCAGCAGCCTGCATGAGGGCCCCGGCGACAGGAGCGAACTGCAGGCCTTGACCGTTATTCGAGAGCAAGGGCGCGAGACCGCCAACGAAGTTTTCGTAGGTTGTGTTGGGATGAAACTGAATGGTGCGGCCGAAACCATCGTAGGATTCGCGGAGGAGTTGGCGGGCCATACGGGTCTTGCCGGTACCGGGCGGGCCCTGAATGATGACATAGCGGCGCCGATGGAGCAGGGCGAGGACGTCCTGATCGGTAGTGGAGGGCATGAGATGGGAGAACCACTGCGACCGGATGTTGTTTGACTCAGCTTCAAACTGTTTGAGGGGGTGATAGCCGCGTTCTTCAAGGAGGATGTCGAGAAAAGCTGCCACGGCGTCAGCAGTTGCCGCGCTATCGGATGTGGGTTTGAAGATCGCGTACAGCTCCTTGCCATAGCGCGCGAAGACCTTGCGGCAAGCATCGCCGAAGTTCAAGCTGCCGGGGACGGGCAGATCAATGCGAGTGGGGTCTTGCTTGGCCCAAGCGATCTGACTGCCAGAGCCGTGCTTGTGGTTTAGCCAGTGGCAGATGGCCTGCATTTTTCGAGCGTGGCCTGGGCGGCCGAGGATGGCCTCGTCGGGCGAAAGTCCTTGGGTGCCGGTGACCATCGCAATCAGGCACGGTTCGTTCTCCAACGGAAAGATGACGAACGATGTGCCGGTGTAAGAGCCGGAGTCCGGGTTGGACGGATGGATGTATGCGGCAAAGGGCACACCATCGTCGTGCTTGATTTCGGGTGCACGGAGCTTTATCGATTGCGCCGCATGTTTGTGGTAGCGGCTGCCAAACAGGGTTTCGAAAGCCGACTTATTTCGAGCTTGCCAGTTTTCCGTGGAAGAGGAGGCGATGATTTCGAGCAGTGGTTCGAGGCTCATAAAGACATGGGCCATTCGCGGCCGCCGGGTTCGTTGGGGCGGGTTTTGCCGGGGGGGAGGAAGTCGAGCGTGTCGTGCATCCATTGGGAGAGGCGGCGCTTCAGGTCGGCGAGAGTTTCCTGGTGCGCGGGGTCGGCGGCGAGGTTGTGGAATTCGTGGGGGTCGGATTGGAGGTCGTAGAGCTCAAGAAGTGGGCGGGTAGGATCGAGCAAGCGCATGTGCTGGTCAGAGAGGCGGCCGCGGCGGGATTCGGCGAGGTACGACTTCCAGGTGGGGGAGTTTTCGAGGTCCCAGGCCGGACGGTAGGGGAAGTGCGGGGCGGCGTTGAAAATCAGCTTGTGACGAGCGGTGCGGACGGAGCGGATGGGGTCGAAGTTGTCGTGCCAGTTTCGCTCGGAGAAGACTTCGGTGCGCGGGGCGGATGTCCGGATGCTGCGGCCTTGCATCTTGGCGGGCTTGGGGATGCCGGCGAGTTCGAGCCAGGTGACGGGCAGATCGACATGGGAAACGAGTTGATCGGTGACGGCGGGTTTGATTTGAGAGGGCCAGCGAAAGATCAGAGGGACGTTGATGCCGGCGTCATAGCAGGTGCCTTTCGCGCGGGGAAAGGGCATGCCGTTGTCGCCGGTGAAGACGACGCAGGTGTTCTGGCCGAGGCCGCGCTTTTGAAGAATGGATAAGATCTGGCCGCATTCGGAATCCATGCGGGCGATTTCGTCGTGGTAGAGGGCGAGATCTTTTCGAATCTCGGGGGTGTCGGGGAGCCAGGCGGGGACGCGGATTTTCGCGGGGTCGTGCGGGTTGGGGATGGTTCCGTCCTGATAGGGGCGGTGGGGATCGGAGAAGCCGACGTGCAGGAAGAACGGGCGGCCGGAGGGGAGCTTGTCGAAGAACTCTTCGAACGACGCTTTCGGGGAGCCGTAGTAGTCCCAGCGCTTGTCGAAGCTGGGGCCCTGATGCACTTTGCGGAATGCGCCAACGAAGTAGCCTTTCTCTTTGAGGGGCTCGAGGAAGCTTGGTTCGTAATCGGGGAGCGGAGTGTGGAGGCGCGAAGTGGAAGTGGTGTGCGGGGCACAGCCGGTGAAGATGGAGCTTCGGTTAGGGCTGCACTGCGGGCTGGTGACGAAGCAGTTGTTAAAGCGCACACCTTCGCGGGCCATGCGGTCCAGATGCGGGGTCTGCATGACGGTGTTGCCGTAGCAGCCGAGATCCGGCTGGCTGTGATCGTCGGAGATGAGGAAAACGAAGTTGGGCGGCGGGCCGGATGCCTGTGCGAACAGAGGAGCCGATTGCAGGAGCGAGCGGCGCGTGAGTCTCATTTGGTGATCCAGACGGGGCTCGACCAGGCGATTTGATCGTCCACCTGCTGGACGCGGACGTAGTAGTAGGTTTCCTTGTCGAGCGGGTTGGGGTCGGCGAAAGAGAAGGTGGCGTCCTTGGAGAGCGGGTGCGTGGTGTGGATGAACTCGTTGTTGCGGACGATGTCGATCTGGCGGATGGGCTTGGTGCCTTTGACGGCGACATGGAGGCGCGGGGAGCCGGAGCCCTTGATGATGGAGCCCTGCAAATGACGCGCGCCGGCGAGTTCGAGCTGATAGTCGAGCACGATGTTGTCGGTGGAGCCGTAGGACTGGCGGGCGCGCATGGCGTCGAGCAGCGCTTGTTTGGAGAATTCGGTGGAGAGGGTACAGGCGTAGGAGATGTGCGTGGAGAGGTGATCGGAGGAGACCTGCACGCCGAGCTTGTAGCCTTTGGCCCAGGCGTTCCAGACGTAGCCGGCAGGGCGGAAGCCGCCGGGCGCGGAGGCAAGGTTGCCTGTGTGGGCGGCCTTGGGCCCGCCTTCATATTCATTGGAGACGCGGTCGCCCTGGTAGATTTCGACAAGCGGCTCGACTTCGGGATCGTTGTCGCGCCAGTCGGTGCCCATGTTGGATGCGGAGGTGTGGGAGATGGCGATGCCTTTGTACTTGCGGAGGTAGTCGTAGAGCGCTTGGGCGCCGGTACGGGCTTTTTGTTCTTCGACGGGGATGGGCAAGGTTGGATTACCGCGCACGGCGAAGATGACGTTGCGGTGGCCGTTGGGATAGCCGACGCTGCGCTCGTAGCCGTACAGGGGAAGGAAAGTGCCTTGGATAGTGAACAGGTCGGCGGCCTGCTGGAGGAGCCAGTTGATGTAAGCGTCGTCGGGGCCGGCGGCGCCGTTGTGTTCGCTGACCATGAGGTAGTCGAGCGAGGCGGCGTCGATGGCGTAGCGATAGGTATCAAGCAAGGAGCCGTCGTTGTTGCCGTCCATGGAGAATTCGGTGTGGCGGTGGGTATCGCCGCGGTAGATCTTGAGCGAACGGCCGGCGCTTTGGATGACGGCGGCGCGGATGCGCGCGAGGTCACCCGCTTCATCGGCGTGAATGCGCGGGGAGGTGAGCTGAACTTGTGGGCGCGGAGCAAGAGCGATGGAGACAGGAGCGGGGCCGGGAGAAGGAATGCGCGCGGCAATCACTTCCGTACGGCGGTAGAGGAACTCTTCAAAGTCGCGATTGTCGGTGGGGTAGGCGGCGTAGAGCGAGCCGGGCGCGGTGAAGGCGAAGCCGGAGCGCATGTCCTGGCGGCCGTTGGAGAAAGGTATGGTGAGCGGCGCTGACCACTTGTCGCCTTCATAACTCATGCCGAAGATTTCCCAGGCGGCGCGGTGATTGGGGGTATCTGCAGGGATGTCCTGGATGCGGTTGAGGCGGTGGCGGAAGAAGAGCCAGATGCGTCCGGCGCCGTCGTGGACAAGCGAAGGAAGATCGTTGTGTCCGGCGAGGTGCTTGGGGATGGCGGCTTCAAAATCGGCGGGCTGCTTCCACTGCGCGCCGTCGAGGACGGCGACTTTGACGGAGCGCCAGGAGTAGAGCATGGTGCCTTGCTGGCGCGGGAGGAAGCCGGTGTCTTTGCCCCATTCGAAGCCCGATTCGTTGTAGGCGACCCAGAGGCGGTTCTGCTTGTCGCAAGCGAGTGTGGGGTAGGCTTCGTACTTTCCGGTGTCGGCGACGGCAACCGGTTCGGCCCATGTACCATTTTCAAACTTGCGGAGGAATACGTCGTAGTTGTCCTTGTCGTAGGTGTCCCAGGCAACGTAGACGCGGCCGGCGGAGTCGGCCGTGACGACAGGGTTCCAGTCATTGGCGGGAGAAGTGGATAGTTTCTCTTCCGGGGACCAGGAGGAGCCGTCGTAGCGGCGGGCGAAGATATCGGACTTGCCGTTGCGGAAGCCTTGCCAGACAACCCAGAGGTTGCCTTGCGAATCAGTGGCGACGTTGTGAAAGATGTCGGGCTGCGGGGCTTCGGTGAGGCGCGTGACGGTGGACGTGGGAGTGCGAGCGTAGAGATCCCAGTTGCCGTTGACCTGAGCGGACCAGACGAACCAAGGATGACTGGATTTGTCACGCGCAGTCTTAACGAGGTGGATGTCGGAGTGATCTTCCGAGAGCTTGACAGAAGGCTCCCAGACGCGGCCGTCGTAGCGGCGCGCGTGTACTTCGTTGCGGTTGTCTTTGAAAGAGACCCAGGCGGCCCAGAGCTCGCCGGAAGGGGATGCGGTGAGAGAGGCGAAGTCGGCCTGACGGTCAGGGTGCGAGATGGAGAGTGCGGTGGGGATTCGCTCAATGGTGAAGTTGCGGATTTGTGTGGAGGGCGAGGAGGTTTTGAAAGTGAGGTTGCCGTGGTTGGTTTCGATATTGACGGTGGCGGATTTTCCTTTGACGTCGAGGATGAGACCGGGAGTGAGGATGTAGGGGCGAGCGGGTTCCAGGCGCGCGTGCTCCCAGGGGCGGAAGGTGAAGTTGACGCCTTTGTGCGCGGCGAGGTGGAAGGATGTTCCTTCGATCTTGTCGCCGGGGCGCGGATGCCAGGGGCGCAAGGAGACGAGCGTGCCGCCGGTGACGGAGAGTTTGCCGTCCCATATTGTGGGAGCTTCGGCGCCGAATTCGACGCGGAAGCTGGCGGTGGAGTCGTCGATGGGGAGGGTGGATTGGGAGAGGAGTGTGCCGCGCTGGAGGAAGATTACCGTGGTGACGAGGACCAGGATGATTGGCCACAGATAAACACGGGTGAACGCGCAGTCGGATTTCATGGTTATGAATATACTACTGCAGGTCGAACACAGCGCCCTGAGAGAGTAGTTTCTTGCGGAGAGTTTCCTTGCTGACTTCGTGGACGCCGGCATTGGCGTCGATGGCGAGACGGGCGGCAACGCCGGCGGCTTGACCGAGGATCATGTAGACGGGCTCCATGCGGAGGGTGGAATAAGCGACGTGGGAGGAAGAGACGCAGACGGGAACGAGGAGGTTTTCGATTTGCTTCTTCTTGGGGAGAAGGACGCGGTACGGGATCTGGTAAGGCTTCACGGGGACTTCCATGTTGCCTTCGTTCTGGACGGTGCCGTCGGATTGTAGGAAGCGCTGCACGTTGTGCGAGTCGGAGTTGTAGGAGCCCATGCCGATGGCGTCAGGCTTGGTGAGTTCGGTTTGAATATCTTTCTGCGTCATGACGAAGTCGCCGACTAGGCGGCGGGCTTCGCGGACGTAGATCTGATGCGGCCAGTGGTTGGTATCGATGAACTCGTCGGCGCAGAGGCCCCACTTGTTCATCTCTTCGCGGATGGACCCGGGAACGCGCGGGTCGTTGGCGAGGAAGTAGAAGAGGCCGGCGGTGTAGTCGATGTGATCCTGCCAGATACGGGCGCGCTGTGAGTAAGTGGCATCGGGGTAGAGCCAGGATGCGCCGATGTAGTCGGTGGAGATGGGGCCGCGGTTGTTGATGTCGGTCTTGCGGTTGGGCATCATCGACCAGATGAAGAGTTCGCCGGCGGGCTTGGGGAGACGGCCGCGGTGTTTTTCAAAAGCGGCGATGTAGCGGAGGAGAAGTTCCCAGCGCTTGGGGTCGTAGTTGGCGGGCTTGGGATAGGCGATTTGATTCGCGGGGTTGTCGGAAAGGCACATGCGGAAGTTGTAGGCCTGCACTTTTTTGTCGGCGGCGCCGAGGTTGCCGCGCGGAGTGAGCTGAATATCGGGCAGATGCCGGTTGTTGGCATCGAGGCCGGAGACAGGAAAGTCGAATTGATGATTGCGGTCCTTGGGGCGGACGCCGGCGAGGGATTCGTTGTACTTGTTAATGGCTTCGCGGCCGATGGTGTAGGAGACGCCCGCCTGAGCGAAGAGGTCGCCTTCATAGGTGGCGTCGATGAAAATCTTCGCTGTGAAGAGCGTGCCGTTCTCAAGAGCGAGTTCGGTGATGCGGCGGTTTTTCTTTCTTACGGCGCGTTCCTGGTGGAGGCGGTGAGAGAGGAAAAGCTCGACGTCGGCTTCCTTGAGCATCTCGCGGAAGGTGTTCTCGGCGACATGAGGTTCGAAGAACCAGGTGATGGGCTCGTTGTAGTGTTTGCCGATGCGGCGGTAGAACTCGAGCGAGTAGCCGCCGATAGTCTCTTTGCGGCCGTGATCGGTGCGGCCAAGTCCGCCGGAGGACATGCCGCCGACATGGCGGCCGGGTTCGAGGAGGGCGGTTTTCAGGCCTTCGCGAGCGGCGGCGACAGCGGCGATGACGCCACCGGAGGTGGCCCCGTAGACGACAACATCGTGTGCGGGGAAAGAGGGGAGGGCGGCGAGGAGGGCAAGATTAAGAAATGATGGCCTAAGCATTGTGGAGACAAATTTAGCACGGAGCCTGCATGAACCGAAAATAATGCCGGATTAATGGTAGGTTCATGTGCAGATGCGAGCATGAAATGGGTGTCCGCACCAATCACTTGTAAGGAGAACTCCTGACCCAATGAAGAAGCTGTTCAGCATCATGCTTGGTCTGTCGCTGTTGGCCGGGACCGCCGCGTTGACCTTCGGACAAGAAAAGAAGGGCGACGAGAAGTCCGAGAAGAAGAAAAAGGAAGAGAAGAAGCAGAAAGAAGGCGAGGGCGCAAAGAAGCCCGCCGCGTAAGCACGCTCGAGTTAGGACGCCGCAGCAGGCCGGTTGAGGCTGCTGCGGCGTTCGTGTTTTTGAGGGATATATTCGGGGTCATGTTGGGACGGATGCCGCTGTGCTGTCAGCCCAGCAGCAGAATCCGCCGTTCCAATTGCCCGAGAAAGTGGCGCAGAGGAAACTCAAGAGTCAGGCGTGAAGGCGGAGATGTTCACGGCGGAAGGCGCGGCGCATGGACTCTTCAACCGTCCGCCGTGGTATGAGCCGACGCTTCGGCGAATGGAGGATTTTTTCCTCCAGACGCTGCGGTGCTAGCTATCAGAAGTAGAGCTTCATCCCGAACTGTATTATGCGCATTGGCAAGCGGAGGCTTCGCACCTCACCCATTCGGGGTGTGTCGGGAATTACGGAATCCGGGCCGGCCCACCCAATGCCGTTGGGCTGGCCGAACTGCGGTGTGTTGAAGAGGTTGAAGAATTCCGCACGGAACTGGAGGCGCCCCTGCTCACCAAGGAAAGGCAGCGCCCAGTTCTTGAAGAGCGAATAGTCGACCGTCTGGGCGCCGGGGGAGGTCAGAATGCCGAACCCAGCGTTGCCGTACTTACAGAGTTCAGGGCGGGCGGGGATGTTGCAGTCCGTGCGCCGAAAAGCAGTGGGATCAAACCAGAGCTGGCGGGTTGGGTTGCTGATGCGACCATCGGCGATACGGTCCGGCGTGGTGGGCCCGCCTGTGTTCAAGTTCCCTCCACTGAGGTTGAACGGGAAGCCTGTGCGCATGGTGAAGATGCCGTTCATCTGCCAGCCGCCGATGATGGCCCCGGCGACGCCTTTGAAGCGGTTGAGGAAGGGCATTTCGTAGACGAAGTTGGTCACCATGTTGTGGGTGACGTCAAAGCCGTACCGGGAGCGGGAAGCCCGGCGGTCACGCGGGTTCTGATAGGCGTTGGGCACGCCCACCTGACCCTCATTGCGCCCGTAACCTTCCCCGATGGATTTGCTGTAGGTGTATGCGACGCCGAGCACCAAGCCGGCGCTGTAACGCTTTTCCAGGTTGGTTTGGAGGCCGTGGTAGCTGCCGTTGCCGTAGCTGTCCAAGTAACGGATGTTGCCCAATGGGCGGGCCACATCGCCTTCGCCACGGCTGACGTGAAATGGATAAATGCGCCGTGCGTTGATGTTGGTGTTGGGGGATGGATCAGGATTGTTCCAGTTCACCGTAGTGTCGAGGTGAGAGGACTTGCTGCCGACATAGCCGACGGTCAGCAGCAGGTTAAAGGGCAACTGGCGTTGAATGTCGAGGCTCCACTGAATGTGGCTGCTCGACTTATTATCCGGCGGCACCAGCAGGACATTGCGCGCGCCGCCACCGACGGCTGCGCCGGGAAAGGCGTTGTCCAGGGTGAGGATCGTCGATCCGGCACGGAACCGGCGCGTCTGAAGATTGTAATTTTGCCCAGCGTAGGATAAGGGGATTTGCTGGGCGACGTCGGTTGTCGCGAAGAATCCAACGGTGCCGGAGGTTGGCGGCTGGAGGTTGAGGATGGTGTAATTGTTCAATTGCTGAGCATTGGCGAAATAGCCCACGCCGGTTCGGATGACCCACTTGTCGGTGACTCGATAGGCGAGGCCGACGCGCGGCATGTAGAATCCGCCTTCGCCATCATAGGAGGCCCAGTTCTTGGTGCCGGGCTCCGGAACCACAGTGGGCCACATGTTACCGTCGGAACCGCGGGTAAGGATCTCCAAACGCAGGCTGCGCCATGCGCCGAAGGAGTCGAGAGGAACCTGGAAGTGATCCCACCGGAGGCCGATGTTGACTGTAAGGCGCCGAGAGACCTTCCAATCGTCCAGGAAGTAAGCGCTCCAGCGATTTTGGCGAGGCGCAGTGAACGGGAACCCTTCTGCAGTGGTCGTGCTAGTGGGATAACCCATGAGCCAGGATGCCAAGGGATAGCCGCCTTCATTGGAGGAAATGGACATTGAGCCGCGCGGGAGGTTCGCGGCGGCGCGATCCAAAAGATTACGGCGGTACTCGATGCCCGTCTTGAAGTTGTGGTTTCCGCGGCTGAAGGAGAGGTTGTTGGCGAATTGGTGCACGGTGTTGAAGTCAAATCCGTTGCCGCCATCGCGGTCACCGGGAATGCCGGCAAGTCCAACGTTCGGAATGCCAGCCTCGCGACTGGTGAACTTGCGGTTCCTGTCGGTGGCGACGCGGAACTGACCGATCCCGAGCGAATCGAGGTCAAAATCGGAGTTCGAACGGGGATTGAGGGTGTTGTTGTCCGACTTGTTGATGCCATAGCGGAATTCGTTCAGGACGGTGGGGCTGATGACCTTCACATACTGTACGCCCATGTTCCAATTAATCGCGCTGACGAAGTAGGGGAAGTTTGGGTTGATGAAGCGCTGATCCCAGTTGCCGCGGTCGGTAATGTATCGAACGAAGATCTTGTCATTCGAGGTGAAGTTGTGATCGATACGGAACATGTATTGATCATTGCGAATCAGGTTCGGCACCGAGGCGCGAGCATTCACGTCCAGTGGATCTTCGGGATTGAACATCGGCAGCGGCAGGAAATTGTTCACAAAATTCTGCGCGTTGCGGTTGATCCGGCTCGCCGGGATGATGTTGGAAATGCGGCCGGAGCCGTCGCGAAACGGCTCGCCGGTCGCCGGGTCAAAGATGATGATGGGCGCCCGGAGGGGACGGCCATCGCGCAACGGAGGAGTCAGGAGGGCGGAGAAATCGCCGCGACGGAAAGCTTCGGGGTACCAGAATGCCTCCTGGACCGCTTCTCTCGCTTCCCTCCGGCCCTCATAGTTGAAACTCCAGAAGGTGCGGTCGCGGCCCTTGTAGATGCCGGGCAGTTGCACGGGACCACTCAAGAAGGTACCGAACTGGTTGCGGCGCAGGACGTTCTTTTGAGCGAGGCGCGCGCCCGCGGGCTGCTGGAAGTTCAGGAAATAGTCTTTTGCTGCGAGTTTATCGTTGCGGAGGAACTCCCAGAACGTGCCACGGAAGCGATTGGTGCCGGACTTGACCACCATTTGGATGATGGCGCCGCTGTTCTGGCCGTACTCGGCGGAATAGGAGCTTGTTTGCACCTTGAACTCTTCCAAGGCGTCAATAGAAGGAGAAAAGGCCGCCGTGTTCACACGGGGCTCGGTTGCAATCACGCCATCCAGGGTGACCTGCTGGTTCACTTCGCGCTGGCCGTTGGCGCTGACGGCCACTCCGTTGCCGGGAATCGGGAAGCCGCCCGAGCCGTCCAGCCCCATACGGACGCCGAACTGCACGCCAGGAACCAGCACGGCCAACGTGGCGATGTTGCGCCCGTTCAAGGGCAGTTCGATGATGCGTTTGTTGTCGATGACCGCACCGACGGAGGAGTCCTCGGTCTTGAGCGAGACAGCCGCAGCGGCAACCTCAATGGTCTCGGTGACGGCTCCCACGGTAAGCTCAAAATCCACACGAGCTTTCTGCTGCAACTGAACGACAACCCCACGCTGTTCCTGGGTCTTGAAACCCTGAGCCTGAACCGTCACGCTGTATTCACCGACATCGATCAGAGGAAAAGAGTAGTTGCCGCCGGCGGTGGTGACCGTTTCGCGAACCTGACCGGTAGCGGTTCGTTTCAGGATTACTTTTGCGCCGGGCACAACCGCGCCGGTTTGGTCAGCGACCGTTCCAAGAACTTCGGTCGACGTAGTTTGCGCCGCGGCAAAACCGACCATCAGAAGGGCGAATCCAATGACGCAGATCCTCTGTCGTTTCATACAGCCTCCCTAGCTTTGGAAATATTCGAAACCAGAAGCCCGAAGCGCAACCGGCTTGGAGCGCAATATACATGAGCAGGGGCAATGTTGTCAATGAACAGTCTGTCTCAAATGAGAAACGCGTTTATCAGGATCTGAGCCCGGGGAGGCCGCCCATGGATGGCGCCGAGCGGACGGCGCGGAGGATGGCTTGAGCGGTGGCTTCGGCGGCGGCAGTGCCGAGGGCGGTGATGTCGGCTTTGGCTTCGCCGCACGATAGCGCGATGGTGAGGTCGCCGTCGTGGATGGTCCAGGCGGGCGAGAGTGCTTGCGCCATTCCAGCGCTGGCGTGCTGGGCGAGTTTGGTTGCGCTGGTCTTGTTGAGCTGGGCGTTGGTGGCGACGGCGACCAGCGTTGTGTTGGTGCGCGGGAAGCCGCCGCGCGCGCCGCGCTTGAGTTGGAGCGCAGTGTCGATTAAGTCCGTAGAGTTGGGTGAGTGCCGCGCGCCGGCGATGAGCTGGCCGGATTGCGGGTCGCGCACATCCCCGAAAGCATTGACGACAGCAAGCGCGGCGACACGCACGCCGGCATAGGGGCCGTCGAGCCAGATGGTTGCGGAGCCGACGCCGGACTTCATGGCACGTTCCAGACCGTAGAGTTTGCCGACCGTGGCACCGGCACCTGCCCCGACGGCGCCTTCTTCGACGGCGGCGGAGGATGCGGCGGTGGCGGCGGCGTGGCCCATTTCACGCGTGGGCCGGAGTCCGGCATTGGCGAAAGAGAGGTCATAGATGACCGCGCAGGGGACAAGCGGAACGAGGATACCGGGACCGGTCTGGAAGCCGAAGCCTTTTCGCTCGAGGAAAAGGCGCACGCCGGAGGAGGCTTCCAAGCCGAACGCGCTGCCGCCGGTGAAGGTGACGGCGTGGATCTTTTCGGTGAGGTGGCCGGGGGTGAGAAGATCGAGTTCGCTGGCGGCGGTGGCGGAGCCGCGAATGTCGAGGCCGGCAACGGCGCCCTGCGGACAGAGGATGGCGGTGCAGCCGGTACGCGCGTCTAGATTGGTGGCATGGCCGACGAGAATGCCATCGATATCGGTGAGGCCTTTCATGAGGCAAGTACGGCTGGTTAGTATGGTAGCATCGGAGGGAAACCGAACGGGATGCTCGATTTTCTCAAGGGTCCGATCCTCAATGTTCAGAATTTTTTCCTATTGAGCGGGCGTGCGATCGTGAATATCTTCCGGTCGCCGCACTACGCCGACGATATTGCGCTGCAGATGGACATCATCGGGGTGGGCAGCTTGCCGCTGATCCTGCTGACCGGGCTGTTCACGGGCGGCGTGATCACGCTGCAGATGTCGCGCGCGCTGAACCAGTACGGGGCAAGCGGGCAGGTGGGCAACATCGTCGCGATCACGCTGGTGCGTGAGCTGGGTCCGGTGCTCACGGCGCTTCTGGTGGCGGGGCGGAACGCCTCGGGCATGGCAAGCGAGCTGGGCTCGATGAAGGTGACCGAGCAGATTGACGCGATGCGTGCACTGGGCACCGATCCGGCGAAGAAGCTGGTGACGCCGCGGCTGATCGCCACGGCGACGATGCTCCCGGTGCTGACAGTGATCTCCGACTTTATGGGTCTTGTCGGCGGCTACATTGTGGGCTGCGTGATGCTGAGCCTGACGACGCCGACGCAGTTCTGGTCCAGCGCCTACCAGGCGCTGGATTACAGCGACATCGCGCAGGGGCTGATCAAGCCGCTGACCTTCGCGTTTGTGATAGCGCTGGTTGGCTGCCATTACGGGATGGAGACGACGGGCGGGACGCAAGGAGTGGGGCGCGCAACGACGCGCGCCGTGGTGGTGAGCTCGGTCTGGGTGATCGTGCTTACGTTCTTCATCGGGAACTTCTTTGTGAACCTCAACTGACGTATGAGTTCACAAGGGCAGAGGGTTGCACTGAGGCTGGAGGGGGTGACGGTTGAGTTTGATGACACCGTGGCGCTGGAAAATGTGAACCTTGAGGTGCGGCAGGGGGAGACATGCGTGATTCAGGGCGCAGCGGGCAGCGGCAAGACAGTGCTTCTGAAGACCGCGCTGGGATTAATCCGGCCGGATGCCGGGCGTGTGGAACTGTTCGGCCTGGATGCGGGGAAGCTGCGGCGGAGAGAACTGGAAGAATTGCGGGCGCGGATGGGAATCCTGTTTCAGGAAGGCGGGCTGTTTGATTCGATGACGATTGAGGAGAACGTGGCCTATCCGCTGCTGAACCAAAAGTCGGTGAAATGCGCGCCGGAGGAAGTGCTGCCTCGGGTGAAGGAGGCGCTGGAGTTCGTGGAGCTGGGCCACACGCTGGAAAAGGTGCCAAGCGAGCTGTCGGGCGGCATGCGCCGGCGGGTGGGGATTGCGCGGGCGATTGTGACGCAGCCGGAGCTGCTGCTATACGATTCCCCGACGGCGGGGCTGGATCCGATCACGGCGAACACGATCATGGCGCTGATCGCCAAGGAACGCGAGATCCGGCAGACGACGACGCTGCTGGCGACGCATCGCTACCAGGATGGGTACCTGCTGGCCAACTATCGCTACAACGGCGCGACGGGCCAACTGGAGGCGGTATCGAACGGAACCGGATTGCGAACGAGGTTCCTGATATTGGACCGCGGCCGGCTGGTGTTTGAAGGAAGCCAGCGGGAGTTGGAAGAAAGCCGGGACGAATATGTTTCCAAGTTTACGAAAGCTCTGAAACAATAAACCTATATGCCATCCGCCAAAAAAGTCTCCTGGGCTCAGCTTCGCGTGGGCGTCATCTCGATCGCGGCGATGATTATCGTGGCGGTGCTGGTTTTTCTGATCACGGGCACGACGACGTTCTTCCGGGAGAATGCAATCCTGTACACGTATCTGAGCGATTCGGCGGCGCTGACCACGGGGGCCAACGTGCGGATCAACGGCATTCTCGCGGGGCGCGTGCTGGCGGTGGAACTGTCCGGCAGCACGAAGGAGCGCCGGGTGGTGAAAGTGACGCTGGAGGTGTTCGCGGATAAGCTCGGGGAAATCCCGGTAGATTCCGAAGCGGCGATTTCGGCGGAGAACGTGCTGGGGAGCAAGTACATCAACATCAAGAAAGGCAAGAAACCCGAGCATGTCAAACCGGGCGCGGAGCTGCCCAGCAAGGATACGAGCGAATTCGATGAGGTAGTGGCCAGCGGCTATGCGCTGCTGGTATCGATGCAAGGCGTGTTAAAGCGAATAGATGCCATCATCAAAGTGGTGGAGGAGGGCAAGGGCAGCATCGGTAAACTGATCTACGACGAGGAGCTGTACGCAAACCTAACAAAGACAACAGCAGAAGCGGCGAAGGTGACCGAGGCACTGAATTCGGGCAAGGGAACGATCGGGCGCCTGATTTACGACGATTCCCTGCACGAAGACATCCGGATGACGACGGCCAAGGTGAATCTGCTTCTGGATGATTTGCAGACCGGTAAGGGCACGGCGGGCAAGCTGCTGAAGGATCCCGCGCTCTACGACGACCTGCGCAAGACAGTAGGCGAGGTACGGACGCTGGTCGCGGATCTGAACGCGGGCAAGGGCACGGCGGGCAAGCTGCTGAAGGATGAAACGCTGCACAAACAAATCCAGCAGACCATTGCTCGGCTGGATACACTGCTGGAAAAGATCAACACAGGCCAAGGCACGCTGGGGCAGCTTGTTGTGAATCCGCAGATGTACGAGTCGCTGAACGGCATGACCCGTGAGATGCACGAGTTCCTGAAGGATTTCCGCGCCAATCCGAAGAAGTTCCTGCATATCAAGCTGGGATTGTTCTAGAGCGGCTGATGAAGCAGCTGATCGTCAACGCCGACGATTTCGGCTTCACCGAAGACGTCAATACAGGGATCATCGAAGCGCATGAGCGGGGGATACTAACCGCGGCGACGCTGATGGGGAACGGACGGGCGTTTGATCACGCAGTGAAGCTGGCACGGGAGCACCCCCGGTTGGATGTCGGCTGCCACCTGGTGCTGGCCGGCGGCGAGTCGCTGTCGGAGCCGGGCCGAAAGCTGCCGGCGACGGTGGGGCGGATGATGGCGGCGGTGGCGGCGGGCGGGCTGCACGTGCGGCGGGAACTGGAAGCGCAGATTGAGCGGATCCTGCAGGCGGAGGTGAACCCGACGCACCTGGACACGCACAAGCACACGCATCTGTACCCGCCAGTGCTGGCCGTGGTGGCGGAATTGTCCGAGCGGTACGGGATCAAGTGGGTGCGGAGACCGTTCGACCTGCCGATGACGGGTACGGGCCGAGGGCCGTGGAAGGTGCAAGCGGTGAGCAAAGCACTGAAGGGGGTGCGGCGGCGATTCCACACCGTGCTGGAAAGGCACGGCTGCCGATGGACGGATCACTTTGCCGGGTTTCAGATGACCGGGCGCTACAGAGCGCAGGAATTGATCGCGCTGCTGGAGCACTTGCCGGACGGGGTCACCGAGTTTATGTGCCACCCCGGCCATTACGGAGAGGCGCTGCGGGCTGCCAGGACGAGGCTGAAGGAGAGCCGGCAGCGGGAACTGGAAGCCCTGACTACGCCGGAGGTGAAGGCCGTTCTGGCAGACAGGCAGATCCGGCTGACTTGCTACCGCGAACTGGCCTGATCAGAATCCGTTGACGGCTGCGCGCCGCTTGAACATCTGAGTGTGAGCTGACGGAGGTCGCCGCAGTCCGGCCTTGGAAACCGAAGTCAACAGAGTCGTCTTGATCTTTTCAAAATGGGTCCGGTCCATGCCCATCTCCTGCAAGATCATCTCGAGCGGATGGCCGTGAATGAAATACCGCTCGAGCACGGAACGCTCCTTCTGGGAACAATCTCGAAGGAGGCTTTCCAGCCGGGCTATTTTTCCGCGGATGCGCGCCTTATCGGTACTGCCCAGTACGGTGGCGGTGCCCGACTCAAATCGTCCTGTCTGATCTTCCCCCGGTTGGAACCCGGTATGCTGTTTGAGCACGTGGCGGAAGAAAGCTACCAGATCGAACGGGTATTCGATGAGCCCTGCCCTGATTTCTGCGAGTGCGCCTTGCAAAGCCTGGTCGACAAGCAGGTCCAGGCCGACAGGACCCAGGTTGCGCTTAAAAAAGACCTTGGCGCCACGAGAGTAGGTGTTTACGAACTCCTCCCCGGCTTCCGGGGAACCTCTCCGAACTCCAGTGACGAGTCGTGCCCAATCGTCCGATTGAGCGGCAATGAGCTGAGGATCGTTGGCAGGCGCCTCAGCCTGGGGGGTGTAGGCAGGTTTGTCGGTCTGCATATAGTCAAGCGAGCCGGAGCGTATGCCCTCGGCTGGTTGTTTAGTAGTGTGGAGAGGTTGTGGAAAATTGCAGGGATTCTTAGAGGAAATTACTAAGAGTACCAGAACCATACTCGGCAAGAAAATAAACGGGTTAAGGAGAGGAAGACAGCAATATCCCTGAGCCTAGATCGAGTTAGCCCTGCGAGTTATGCTAGTCTCCTGTGTGGCTACGACCCGGAAAACATCGAGGAACTCCTGCGTCGATTCCACCAGCTGCGCGCAGCGCGGGCAAAGCAGGTAATGGTTCTCGAAAGTCTCCTGATCCTGCGGAGATAGGCGGCCGAAGCAGTAGGATTCTGCTACTTCGTCCGGCGATGGGGGACAACGATCATGCATGGGTGGTTCCGCTCCAGATGACTTAGTTTGGCATAGAAGCGTTGGACTCATCTATATTTTAGTGTGAATATCCGGACTTTATCCAAAGAAATTTTCGCTTTGGAAAGAGAAGGTTAGGAGTCGGGACCCTGTTGAAAGCCTGTGGAAAACTCCCGGAACGGAGGATTCCGGGCTACTTAGTCGAGGAGCGGGCATTCTCGAGCACACGTTTTGCACGGCTGGGATTAAAGACGCCGCAGGAGCAAAAACGAGCCAAATAGGTTACGGCTTGGTCCGGCGTGCGGCGGCCTTCCTTGACCCAATCGATCATTTTCTTGGCGAGGGAAGAGGCGATCATACCGTGTCCGCACATGGTCATGAGAGTGAGCACCTGGGAGTTAGGCAGTTTTTCGGTCTTTCCTTCAAAGCCGAGCGAATAGCCGACGCTATGGCGGGCGATTCCGGCGGCGTGGCAGCACTGGTCGGCTCCATCGACAGAGGTGGAGACATTAATGGAGAGGCCAAGATCCGCTGCCTTGACCTTCTTCACGAATTCCTCGGCTTTGACGCGGTCATCGAATACGGCAGCGACTGTGGTGATGTGGGAGAGGCCATTGACGACGGCCTGAAAGTCTGGCTGGATGTCGCGATTCCAATGGGCGGTGGGATTGAGATCCTTGGACGGGCGCAAAGCGCCGCCGTTGCGGGCGTCGCCGAGATTAATGGGCCCGAAAGGGATGGCCATTTCGAGGAACTTGCGGAGCCGGGGGAGCGCATCCTGCTCGTTCTTGCCGCGGCAGGCGATGGCGAACACGATGAAGTCGTCGCGGAAGCTCTCGGAGTTTCCAAAGCGGTGCAGGGTGTTGGTCATGGCGGATCTCCTTAACGGGTGGTAACGGGTTCGGCGGCCGTCCGCGGTTCGGCGGCGGGCTTGTTGGTGATGCGGCCCAGGCCGATATTGGTTTTGGCGCGTTCGGGATGGTAGCCGAGCTGTTCGAGGATTGGCGCGACGATGTTTTCGCGGCCGGTTTCGTCACAACGCGCGCCGACGCCCAGGCAGACAACCGTGTCGACTTCCTTTTCCACTTCCCAAACCATGCGGATGATCTCTTCGGTGCGCTCCACGGGGACCTTGATTTCCACAATGGCGGACATGATCTTTTCGTCAAGTATGTCATCGCGGATCTCGCCGGTTGTCTCGTCCTTGAGGAGTGTGGTGATGGGGTTTTTCTTCTCAAAGGCGACCCCGGCCTTTGCCAGTCGCATGGTCATCTTCTGAATCTCATGGAAGCGGACACCGACGGCGGGGCGGCCGAATTCAATAGTGAAGCCGACCTCGCCCGTCTGTACGCGGCCGCTGACGTCGTTGGTCTTAACCTCCTCGGTGCCTCGGCCCTCCACTCCCGTGGATTCGTGCGGGACGCGCGGATCGGAGAAGGCGCGGCGCACGATGCGCGGCCAGGTGAGGTCTTCGGGAGCAAATGCAGCGGTGGGGCAGACGTCCGGTTCCGGCTCAAAGCGCAGGCGGAAGAACTGGAACACCTTGCGCACGGTGCGGACCATGGTGGGGTTGAGATGTTCCTGGCTGAGACCGTTGTAACAGGCGTAGCATTCCACGCACTCGTCACGGTCGACCGTGGCGCGCCTGATGACCGGGTCAATGTAGATGGCGCCCATCGGGCAGACATAGGTGCAGTTGCCGCAGGCAACACATTTCTGAGGATCAATTCTCATAGGTCACGTCCCGGAAAGGATTCTTCGCGTCGCGTCTATTCTAGTAAACAACAAGGCGGCGGTCACGCACAATGCGGAAGCCAGCAGGAAGGGCACATCCCAGCCGTACCACTTCACCAGGTAGGCGAGCACGGTGGGGGAAAGCGCGCCGCCGATGTTGCCGCAAGTGTTCATGACGGCGGAGACCGAGCCGGCGAAATCGCCGCCGATGTCGAGCGGGATGGCCCAGGAGACGCCGACCGTCACCTCCAGCCCGAAGACGCCCAGGCAGGTGAAGGCGACGCAGGCCTCGGGATCCGAGGTAAGCGTGGCGGGAACGATGCCGGCGGCGGCAATCACGAAGCCGGCGATGGCCACGCCGCGGCGCGCCAGCTTCAGATTGCCGGAGCGGTGCGCCCAGATATCGGAAACCCAGCCGCCGGCGAGGTCGCCGATGGTGCCCGCCAGCAACGGAAGGGCGGCGTAAAAACCCATCTGCTTGAGGTTGTAGCCGCGGTGATCGTTCAGATACTTGGGGAACCAATCCAGGTAGACCGAAACGCAGTAGGCATAGCAGAAGTACATCAGCGAAAGCGTCCACAGCGTGGAACTGGAGAGGATGGCTTTCCACGGCACCGAGACAGAGGTCTTTGATCGCGGCCCGCCGAGGGAGTTGTGTATCAGATCTAGCTCGGCTTTGTTGACGCCGGAATGTTCTTCCGGCGTGTCGCGGTAGTAGAAGTACCAGACGGCCGCCCAGAGCAGGCCGACGGAGCCGAACAGGAAGAACGGGGACCGCCAGCCGTAGGAGAGCATGAGCCAGACAACGATGGGCGGCGTGATGGCGGCGCCGAGGCGCGAGCCTGCATGAGTGACGCCTTGCGCGTAGCCGCGCTCGGTGGGAAGCATCCAGCGGGAAAGCGACCGCGTGGCGATGGGAAAGGCGCCAGCTTCGCCCATGCCGAACAGGAACCGGAAGACGGCCATCGAGAGGGCGTTCCAGCTGAGGGCGGTGATGGATGTGAAGGCGCTCCACCAGACGACGATGGCGGAAAGGGCGCGGCGCGGGCCAAAGCGGTCGCCCAGCCAGCCGCCGGGGATCTGAAACAGCGCGTAGCCCCACCGGAACGAGCTGAGAATCCAGCCCATCGTGACCAGATCAAAGCCGAACTCCTTCTGGATGAGGGGAACGGCGGCGGAAATGACGACCCGATCCATGTAGGTGATCATGTAGGCCGCCACGGTGAGCCAAAGGACGATGTGGCGTGTGCGAGAGGGGCGCATGAGTCAGAGAGAGGGGAAATCGTATCACAAGACGCAGGGAAAGCGGTGATTTGCTTTATAATCTCGCAAGACGGTTATGTTGCTCTCTATCCTCCGCATCATCGCGCTTGGCGGACTGTGCCTTCCGCCACTGGTGGCCGATTTCGCTTCGGCGATGCGCGCATATGAGCATGGAGATTTTCCTACCGCGCTGCGGGAGCTGACGCGGGAAGCCCAGCAAGGCCACATCGGGGCGCAGTATCTGCTGGGCTTCATGCATTCGGCGGGCCGGGGAGTGGCAGTGAACGACCCCGAGGCGCTGAAGTGGTACCGGATGGCGGCCGAGAAAGGTCATGCCGACGCGCAGTATGCGCTCGGGTTCCTTTACGCCAACGGACGGGGTACGGCAACCGATGAAGAGGAAGCGGCAAAGTGGTTCGGGTTCGCGGCGGCGCAAGGCCATGCGCCGGCCAAATACAACCTGGGCCAGTTGCTCATGCAGGGCCGCGGTCTGGAGAAAAATGAAGCGGCGGCGGCCGCGCACCTGCAGCAGGCGGCCGACGCGGGTCATCCGGGTGCGCTGTATGAGCTGGCCAAGGCGAGACTGGAAGGCCGCGGCATGGAGAAGGACGAACGCGGCGGCATTGGCCTTCTGCGCTCGGCGGCGGAGCGCGGTTTTGGGGCGGCGCAGGGCGAGCTGGGCCTGATGTATGCGGAAGGCAAGCAAGTTCCGCAGAACGACGCCGAAGCGTTCCGGTGGCTGCACCTGGCCGGGGAAAACTCGAACCCGGAAGCGCAGTATCAGCTGGCAATCATGTACGCCGAAGGCAAGGGGATCACGCAGGATGACACGATGGCGGTGGGCTGGCTGAAAAAAGCGGCGGCGGGCAATCACGCAGAGGCGCAGTATGCGTTGGGGTTCCGCTACGCCAACGGGCAGGGCGTCGAGAAGCAGGATAGCGAGGCGGCGAAATGGTACTTGCGCGCGGCGCAGCAGGGTCATGCGGGTGGCTTTTTCCAGTTGCGGACGATGTTGGAGGCGGGCCGCGCGGAGTCGGTCAAGCAGGCGGATCTGCTGCGTGTATATCAGGTGGCGGCCAAGGAGGGCAATGCGGATGCGCAACTGCAACTGGGCCTGCTGATGGAGGAAGGCAAGGGCGTGGCGCGCGATGGCGCTCAGGCGGCTCGGCTGTACCGGACGGCGGCCGAGCAGGGACACGTGGAGGCACAATACCGTTTGGGGCGGATGCTGGCGGATGGAAAAGGAGTGGAGCGTAACGCGAGTGAGGCGGCGCATTGGTACCGTTCCGCGGCGCAGCAAGGTCACCGCGAAGCTCAGGGGGCGGTTGCGGAACTGCTGCTGGAAGGCAAGGCGGCCGGTCAGAACGAGGCGGAGGTAGCGCAGTGGTCGCGCGTGGCGGCCGAGGCAGGCAACGCCGAGGCGGCCTATGCCTACGGGATCGCGTGCTTGAACGGGAAGGGCGTGAAGCAGGACGTGCGGGAGGGCGCACGCTGGCTGCGCATCGCCGCCGACTACGGCCACGCCGGGGCGCAAAGCCAGCTGGCGCGGCTGCACCTGGAAGGCCGCGGTGTTCCGCAAGATTACGTGCAGGCGCACATGTGGGCCAATCTTGCCGCCGCGGCAGGCGATGAGCAGGCGCTGGAGACGCGGAACCGGCTAACGTCGCTGATGACCAGGGAGCAGGTGGCGCAGGCGCAGGACCTGGTTCGCAGCTGGCGGCCGAAAGCCGCTACGCCGCAGCCGTAGGCGTTTTTTCCTTGGGCAGTCTACAATAGGGTCAACCGAAAGGAGGACCGCGATATGCCAAAGTACATGATCCAGGGCTCCTATACAGCCGATGGGCTGAAAGGGCTGATCAAGGACAAAGCTTCCGGACGCAAGGCGGCGGTGTCGCAAGCCTTGACCGCGATGGGAGGCAAGCTGGAATCGATTTATTACACCTTCGGCGCTGATGACGTGGTAGTGATCGCCGAGGCGCCGGACAATGTTTCCGCCGCCGCGCTGAGTCTGGCCGCCTCATCCACCGGATTGGTGCAGCTAAGAACTACGCCGCTACTGACGGTGGAGGAGACCGATCAGGCGCTCGCCAAGAGTGTTTCCTACCGCGGACCCGGCAACTGAGAACGCAACAAGCAACGTGGCGCGGGCACCCGTGCCTGCCGCGTCGAGACTCGTCTCGACGCGACTTCAGCGCCGCCATCCAGTTCGTCACCACCGTAATCGGCGTCGACGCGTTGTCGCCGGCGACCAACGCTGACACTGAATAATCGAGTGCCCTTCTGTTCGGGCGGAATTTCCATTTTGATCGCAAGAGGTTCGGGCGGCGGCACCTCGCGGATTAATACATAACGAACGGCCATGGGACACCCCAAGTATAAATCATGCCGCGGCGAAGGATACTACTTCCGCACGCCTGCCTGCCCGTTGATGAGGAGGGTCATCGGTTTGCTGCCGGTCTGCTCGACCGGTTCGAGCAGGAGGAAGCGCTGGCCATCCCGCGTGAAGTTCTTTGACGGCTAGCGGGGCCGGACAGGCTCGCCCAGATCAAGACCGGCCACAACTGAGTCATAGACATCGTCGATGGAATTGTTGCCGTCGATGGTGACCAGCATGTTCTTCTTCTGGAACAGCTGAAGAAGAGGCGCGGTTTTTTCGTGATACTCGGTCAGGCGCACGCGGAGCGCTTGCGGGTTATCGTCGGCGCGCTTGGTGAATCCGCCGCCCTGACCGAGCGCGGCGCGCGACATGACCCGGCCGTGCACTACTTCATCGGGGATGTCGAGATAGACGGCCTTGTCGAGGTTCCAGTTCTCAAACAGGTACTCGGCCTGGGCGCGCGTGCGCGGGAAGCCGTCCAGCACGAAGCCCCAGTTCCAGTCGTGCTCCTCCAGGCGCTTGCGGACCACCTCTTCCACGATCTCATCGGGCACCAGCCTGCCCTCGTTCATGATGCGCTGTACGCGGGCGGCAAGCTTGGTATGGTGCTCCATGTGCCAGCGGAAGATTTCGCCTATCGAGATATGGACAAAGTCGTAGTGATGGCAAAGCAACTGCGCCTGAGTGCCCTTGCCCGCGCCCTGTGGGCCAATGATGATGATCTTGTCGTTCAAGCGGAGAATAGAAGTCCCGGTTGGGACGAAGCTTGCATTGTATCCTAAAAGCTTCGAGGCAAAAACTTGAATCGAATCATCCTGGCGATAAAGAGCTTCTTCTCCATTCTGTTTTCCGGCAAGCTGTCCGATGAGGCAGCCTTCGATCTGGGGCTGATGCGGCGCGCGGCCACGCCCGCCCCGAAACCCAAGCCGGCGGCGGAGCAGCCCGCCGCGGCCGACGGGGCGGTGCAGATGCTGGCGCTGTTGCAGCAGGAGGCGCGGCTGGTGGATTTTCTCCAGGAAGACATCGCCGGCTACAGCGATGAACAGGTGGGCGCGGCGGTGCGCGGGATTCACGAACAATCGCGCAAGGCGCTGGATCGTCACGTAAAGCTGGCGCCCATCGTGGATGGCGTGGAGGGAACCACGACGCGGCTGGCTTCCGCCGGGCTCGACCCCAACGACAAGTCGACGCTGAAACTGGTGGGCCAGGTGCCGCCCGACGGAAAGGTGGAGGCAGGCATCCTGCGCCACCGCGGTTGGAAGGCGGAAAAAGTAGAGCTCCCTTCGGCCAAGGCGGGCCGCCGCGTGATCGCGCCCGCCGAAGTGGAAGTCGAGTAGGGGCGGCCGGTGCGGGCCTTCATCGGAATCGACCTGGGCACGACCAACTCGGCCCTGGCCTACATTTCCGCCGAGGAGGCGGGCGAGTCGGAGTTTCCGCCGGTTCATGTGCTGGAGATACCGCAGCCGGTGGCCGAAGGCGTGATCGAGCCGCGGCGCACGCTGCCGTCGTTTCTCTACCTGGGCGACACGGCGGTGGCCGGCGTGCATGCGCGCGAGCAGGGCGCGCTGACCCCCACCAAGATGGTGCATTCGGCCAAGAGCTGGCTGTCGAACCCTGGCGTCGACCGCACGGCGAAGATTCTGCCGTGGGATGCAGCCGAAGGCGGGCGCGTGCTGAGCCCTGTGGAGGTTTCCAGCCGCTACCTGGCCGAGATGCGAGAGGCGTGGGACAGAACGCATGCCGAGCCGCTGGCGAGCCACGAAGTGGTGTTGACGGTGCCGGCGTCGTTTGACGAAGAGGCGCGGGAACTGACGGTAATGGCGGCGCGCGAGGCAGGCATCGAGAAGCTGACGCTGGTGGAGGAGCCCGCGGCTGCCTTCTATTCCTGGATCGCGAATCATCTGAAACAGTCGCACAAGGATCTCCACGACGGCCAGCTTGTGCTGGTCTGCGACGTGGGCGGCGGAACCTCGGACTTCACGCTGATTCGCGTCAGCCGCACCGGGGACAAGGTGGATTTCA
Source organism: Acidimicrobiia bacterium (assembly GCA_016871315.1). Classification (GTDB taxonomy): domain Bacteria; phylum Acidobacteriota; class Terriglobia; order Bryobacterales; family Bryobacteraceae; genus VFZE01. The sequence continues at coordinate 60,869 of VFZE01000011.1, forward strand.
CGCGGACCGCGGTGGGCCGCCACCTGCTGCTGGGCGGCGACAATCTGGACCTTACGCTGTCCTGGCTGGCTGAATCGAAGCTGAACACGCAGCTGTCGGTGCGCCAGCGCACGGCGCTGCGCCGGCAATGTTCGGCGGCAAAGGAGAAGATGCTGGCCGATGAAGCGGTAGAGAAGGTCCCGATCACGGTGCTGGGCGCGGGGCGCTCGCTGATCGGCGGAACGCTGCGCACCGAGATCACGCGCCAGGAGGCGCTGGAACTGGCACTGGACGGCTTCTTGCCATTCTGCGAACCGGGCGAGCGGCCACAGAAGGAAGAGATGTCGCCGTTTGGCGAGCTGGGTTTGCCGTATGAATCCGACGCGGCGGTCACGCGCCATTTGGCGGCGTTCCTTGCCGATGCGGACGGGGCCAAGCCGGACGCGGTGCTGTTCAACGGCGGATTCTTCATTCCCGCGCTGCTGCGGCGCCGCGTGGCCGATGTGCTGGAACGCTGGCACGGCAAGCGTCCGCTGGTGCTGGAGAATCAGGACCTGGATCTGGCCGTGGCGGCGGGTGCGGCTTACTATAACTTCGCGCGTTCGACGGGCGCGGGGCTGGTCGTTCGCGGCGGGCTGCCGCGCGCATACTACATCGGGCTGGAAGCCGGAGAAAAGCTGAAGGCGGTGACTGTTGTGCCGCGCGGGACCGAGGAAGGCGACTCGCTCGAGATCGATCAGGAAGGCATGCAGTTGGTGGCGAACAAGCCGGTGACTTTCCGGCTGTATAGCTCGCTCACCCGGCACGAGGACAAGATTGGAGAAGCGGTGGAATTGCCGGCCTCCGCGGTGGCCGAAGGGCATCTGCACCTGCATGCGCCGCTGCATGCGGTGATCCGGTTCGGCAAGCCGGGCCTGGAGCGCACGGTGCCGGTGAAGCTCGGCGCGCGGCTGACGGAAGTGGGGACACTGGAGCTGTGGGCCGATTCGAAAATCAGCGAGCACCGCTGGCGGCTGCAGTTCGAGCTGCGCAAGCAGGGGCCCGCGCAAAGGGTGGCGCGTCCGGCGGCGGTGATTGGCGAGGAGGCGCTGGTGGCGGCCGAATCGCTGATCCGGCAGACGTTCGCGGAGCAGACGATGGAGCCCGAGCAACTGCCTTCGGCGCTGGAGCGGACACTCGGGCTGGGGCGCAATTCCTGGCCGCTTGGCGCCATCCGGCGGCTGGCCGACGTGTTTCTGGAGGTGGCCGAGGAACGCAAGAAGAGCGCGGCGATGGAGCTGCGCTGGCTGAACCTGTGCGGGCTGTGCCTGCGCCCCGGGTTCGGCTATCCGGGCGATGACTACCGCATCGAGCAGGCGCGGCGGATCTTCGCCGCCGGGCTTGTGTTTTCGAACGCCGTGCAGAACCAAAGCGAGTGGTGGATTTTCTCGGGGCGCGTGGCGGGCGGACTGAACCGCAATCAACAGGCCGACCTGTATCAGCGGCTGTCGGGCACGCTGCTGCCGCGCAAGGGCGAACGGGTGCGCGTCAATTCCAGTTTGTTGCGTGAGATGTGGCGTTGCGCCTGCAGTCTGGAACTACTGCCTACGCAGCCGCGCACCGACCTGGGCGAGGCGCTGCTGAAACAGATTAAGAAAGGCGACTTCCGCGACAGCGAGCTGTGGTGCCTGTCGCGGCTGGGCGCGCGGGAACTGCTCTACGGGCCAACGAATCAGGTTCTGCCTCCAGCTACGGTGTCGCGCTGGGTGGAGTCTCTGGCGAAGCTGCCGGCGGCGGCGGAAGCCGTGGCGACGATGGCGCGGCGAACCGGAGATGGAACACGTGACCTCCCGCCGGCCACGCTGGAGCTTGCGCGGCGCGGGCTGGAGCGGCACGAAGATGCCGGCAGCCTGCTGGAGATGTTGGAAGGCAAGGGCGGGCGAGACAGCCAGGCGCTGAGCCGCATGTTCGGCGAGGAGTTGCCGAGCGGGCTGGTGATGGGCTCCGGGGAGCAGGCCGGTGGGTGAAGTCGCTCTGGTGGAGATGATCCGGCGGCTGGCGGGCGAGCGCTCCGGCATCGGCGATGACTGCGCCGTATTGCGGATGCCCGGTTCCAGGCAGGAGTTGATCGCGACCACGGACATGCTGCTGGAGGGCGTCCACTTCCGGCGCGCCACGCACGGTCCCGCAGATTTGGGACGCAAAGCGTTGGCGCGCGGGCTGAGCGACATCGCGGCGATGGGGGGAACGCCGATGTGGTGTCTGGTGTCGTTGGCTGCGCCGCCATGGGCAACCAGGGAATGGATGGGGCGGTTCTTCCGCGGGCTGCTGGCAAGGGCGCGTTCCGCGGGAACCCACCTGGCCGGCGGCGACCTCGCGCTGCACAAGCTGCTGGCCATCGACATCGTGGTGCTGGGCAGCGTGCCAGCGGGCAAGGCTCTGCGGCGCGGCGGCGCGAAGGCGGGCGATGCGATTTACGTATCCGGCGTGCTGGGCGGCTCGGCGTTGGGACTGGAAACCCGCTCCGGGGCGGCATGGAAGCGCCACTTGCGTCCCGAGCCGCGACTGGAGCTGGGCCGCTGGCTCCGCGGACGCGCCACGGCCTGCATGGACGTGAGCGACGGCTTGTCGCTCGATCTCCACCGCCTGCTACGCGAGTCAGGCGTGGCGGGGGTTGTCGACCGTCCGCTGCCGGTTTTCCATGGCGCGAGCCTGGACCAGGCGCTGCACGGCGGCGAGGAGTATGAACTGCTGTTCACCACGCCGGCCAACAAGCGGATTCCCGCAATCCGGCAAAAGCTGCCGCTGACACGCATAGGAACCGTGGTGAATGGAAAGCCGGGAGAAATGGAATTCTTCGGGCGGCGGCTTGAGCCAAAAGGCTACGATCATTTCAAGAAGCGATGACAAAACCTGACCCTGGTGTTGTGCTGGACCTGATAGAGGCGTTCCGGCGTTCCAAGACGATGTTCGCGGCAGTGGAAGTGGGTGTGTTCGACCGGTTGGAGAAGGGGCCGGCGCGAGCGGACCAACTGACTGATGGAGGCGACCCTGACACAATGGCGCGGCTGCTGGACGGCTGCGTGTCGCTGGGATTGCTGGAGCGGAGCGGCGATGTGTACCGCAACAGCGCCGTAGCCTCGGCATATCTGTGCCGCTCCAGCGTCTCTACTTTGGCCGGCTACGTCGCCTATTCCAACCGTGCGCTGTTCCCGATGTGGCAGCACCTGGAAGGCGCGGTGCGCGAAGGCACGCACCGCTGGAAACAAACCTTCGGGCTCGACGGAGCGCTTTTCAGCCACTTCTACCGCAGCGAATCCGATAAGCGGGACTTTCTGCTGGGCATGCATGGTTTCGGATTGCTCAGCAGTCCGGCGGTGGTCAGCGTGTTCGATCTGAGCCGGTTCAAGCGGTTGGTGGACTTGGGCGGAGGTACCGGCCACCTGGCCATGGCGGCTTGCGAGAAGTATCCGGACATGTCGGCGGCGGTGTTCGATTTGCCGGAAGCGGTGGAGTTCGCGCGGGAGTTTACTGCAGGGTCGAGGGTGGAGCTGCTTGCGGGCGATTTTTTTCAAGACAAGCTGCCGAAGGCGGACCTGTATGCGGTGGGAAGGATCCTGCACGATTGGAGCGAAGACAAGATCCGCTTATTGCTCAACAAAATACAGACATGCCTGCCGCCCGGCGGCGGCCTGCTGATTGCCGAAAAACTGCTCTGGGAGGATCATTCCGGCCCCGTCCAGGCCCACATGCAGTCACTCAACATGCTGGTTTGCACCGAAGGCCGCGAACGCAGCTTTACCGAATATGCGGAGCTACTCCAGGAGGCCGGGTTCAGCGAAGTGGAGGGCAGGGTGACCGGAGCGCCTTTGGATGCGGTGCTGGCAAGGTGCGGTGTTCTATAATTAGAGATTGGGTGATGGTCTGAAGCAACATGGTAGACCTCAAGAAAAAGCTGCAAGAGGAAATCGCCGCGCTCGAATTCGAGCTGCGCACGGAGCTTCCCAAGGAGATCGCCAAAGCGCGCGCTCACGGCGACCTCAGCGAGAACGCCGAATATCACGCGGCCAAGGAGCGGCAGTCGTTCGTCGACGCCCGTCTGGGGCAGCTGAAAAAGCGGCTCGCCGACCTGTCCATGGTGGACATGACCAGGATTCCGAAGGGCCGTGTGGGACTGGGTTCGCGCGTGGTGGTGCTGGACACCAACAAGGACGAGGAGATCACCTACAACTTGGTTACCAGCGAGGAAGCAGACGCCAACAACGGAAAGATTTCCACCACCTCCCCCATCGGGCGTGGGCTGTTAGGCAAGGAGATTGGAGACGTGGTCCGGGTGCAGAGCCCCGGGGGAGTGAAGGAATTCGAGATTCTCAAGCTCACCACGATCCACGAGTTGTTGTAGAGTTGTTGCGATGACTTATACGCGCGCAATCGGCGTGACCGCGGACCGGATTGTCCGGCTGATCGTGCGTGGGCTTGCACTTTCCAGAATTCACCCCAACGCGCTTACGCTCATCGGGCTGTTGATCAACGTGGCGGCGGCGGTGCTGCTGGCGCAGGGCAACTTCTGGTGGGCCGGCTGGGTGATCACCGTAGCGGCCATCTTTGACATGGTGGACGGCCGCGTGGCGCGGGAAACGCAGCAGGTGACGCGCTTCGGCGGGTTCTTCGATTCCGTATTGGACCGCTATTCCGATCTTGGGCTGCTGATGGGCCTGCTGGTCTATTACGCCTCCATCAACCGGTCATTCTATGTGGTGCTGACGGCGATCGTGATGACGGCATCAGTGATGATCAGCTATACGCGCGCACGGGCGGAAAACACGATCCCCAAGTGCAAGGTGGGATTCATGGAGCGGCCGGAGCGGATAGTGCTCTTCCTCATTGGTGCGCTGTTCAACCGTATGGCGGCGGTTCTGTGGGTGATCGCGATCCTCGGCAACCTCACCGTCGTGCACCGGATGATCTTCACCTACCGGGAAGCCAAGCAGCTCGAGGAAGCACAGTTGCGGGGAGCCTCCGAACGGCGCCAGGCTCAGGTAGGCTGAGCGGATTCTTTTAGTAAACGAATCCCCGCCAGGTGCGCCCTTTTTGATCGCGCAGCAGGATGCCGTATCCGTCGGAAATGCCGGATATCGTGTTGCCTTTGGAGTCCCGGAAGCGGTAGCGGATGGTTTCGTCGTCCTGAAGGTCGGCTTGGCCGAACCATTCATCTCCGTGTTCGTCCCGCAGCCTGACTCCGTCGCCATCTCCGAACCCGGAGACACTACGGCTATGCATGCTGTCGAAGCGGAAGAAGCCGCTCGGCGCCCTCCGCCGCTTGCGCCTGTTTGTGCCCATGAGACCATTTATCGGCGAAGTCTGCTCGGGCGGGAATAAGCGAGAAATCGGAGCTGGCTCAGGAAAAGACCTTACTTTCTACACAACCTTCGGCCGCACCACCGCCACGCCGATCTGTTTCATTTCACGCGCCAAGGCTTGGAATATCTCTTCGCTCTGGAACCGGCCGACAATAGCCCCGCCTGAGCCGGCGAAGTTAGCGGAGGCGCCCAACCTTCGGGCAGTCTCAATCATTTCCTTGTTGCCATGCGCAATGTTGTATATAGTAGCGCGGAGGTCGTAGTTGGCATCTATCAGCTGATCGAGCGCAGCGTAATTGCGCTCGATCAGAGCCTGGCGCCCCTGTTCGGCGTAACTGGCCCATGTTCTCATCGCTTCCACCACCTGCTTGTCAGCGGCGAGCCACCTCTGGCGGATGTTGTTGTGGAACACCTCTGTGCCTTCGCTGAGCGAGGTGCGATACGCGAGGTACAAATCGGGGAGCGTCGAGGGATCCATGCGTTCGTATTCGCCATAGCCCCGGCCCTCCATAAGATGGCGGGAGAAATCCATGTAGACGAGGCCCTCATAAACTTGCGCGACGCGGTCCTGCAAGCCCGCGCTCACGCCCAGCTCGCGGGTCTCGGTTTCCAGCACCAGGTTCGCTTGAACCGGCAGCGGGATGTCAAGGTGATAGTACTGGCAAAGCGCGCGAAGAGCGGCGGTGATGATCGCGCTGGAGCCGCCCAGGCCGAGGCGGAGGGGAATGGTCGTCTCGTACTCGAGGGTGAAGTTGCGGTGATCGAGCTCAATGTTCTGTTCGCGGCAGTAATCCATCAGCCGGACCAGCAGCGCCTGGATGATGCGGATGCCGCCATAGTAGCCGCGCCAGCGCGTGGTTTGATACAAGTCCTCCAGGCTTTCAAAAATCGGCGTATCGGCTTTGGAAGGTTTGATCTCCAGCCGCGCGGTGGGATAGAGTATCACTCTGGCGCGGAAGTTGCGGATCAGCAGGGCGATGGTCTTGCCGAAGTAACCGTCGCTCGGGTTGCCGAGCAGCCCGGCGCGTGCATAGGCGAATGTCTCGATCATAAGGGCGTCTCCATCATTATGCGCATGGTTGTGCAGCGGGTTTCGAGGGCCGAGGTGCGTGTGGAGGGGCGCGTGACGGGCTCGATCGGCCGCGGATTACTTATCCTGGTTGGGATCGCAAAGACCGACACCAAGGCGGACGCCGAGTTTCTCGCGGCCAAGGCGCTTGGGCTGCGGATCTTCCCCGATGCAGAGCAACGGATGAACCTCAGCGTGGTGGAGGCCCGGGGAAGCCTGCTGGTGGTCTCGCAGTTCACCTTATATGGAGACGTGCGCAAGGGGCGCAGGCCGGCCTTCGACCGGGCTGCGAACCCGGCCGAGGCTCGTAGCCTCTATGAACATTTCTTACAAATGCTCGGCGGGGGAAACATCAAGGTGGAAAGCGGCGTCTTCCAAGCGATGATGGAAGTCGAGCTTGTCAACGATGGCCCAGTTACGATACTATGTGATTCCGAACGGTTGATTTAGAACTGTTACGGGGATTACAGAAGAAAAGGAAAGATGGCAAAACTAGACATGAATCAAGCAACCCTACTCGCTGCCGCTTTGGAAGGTTTGGAGATTCAAAGATCCCGAATCGAAGAACAGATCGCTCAAATCAAGGCGGCAATGGGTCGAGGCGGTTCGAAAAAGACGGCATCCGCCGCCGGTGCCCGGCCGGGCCGTAAGCGCCGGTTGTCGGCCGCTGCCAGAGCCCGCATCGCCGCGGCGCAGAAGAAGCGCTGGGCCGAGTACCGCAAAGCCAAAGCCGCGGGCTAAGGCTTCACCCTCTCGGAAGGGGCTCCCAGCCAAAGCGGCTGGCAATGTCGCCTACCGTGCCAAGCGCGGCGATACTGCCCTTTTCGAAGAAAACCGCTCGCGTGCCGATCGCGCGCGCGAATGCGATATCGTGGGTCGTCACGATCTTAGACTGTGGCAGGGCGGTCAATAAATCCACTAAGTCCCGCTGACCCGGCGGATCCAGGGACGTCGTCGGCTCGTCCAGGATGAGTATGTCCGGACGCATCGCCAGAACCCCGGCAATGGCCACGCGCCGCTTTTCGCCCGCGCTTAGGTGGTAGGGCGCTTTTGCGTGCGCGGCGGACATTCCTGTCTGCTCCAGGGCCTCTCGAGCCAGCCTCATCGCTTCGGCCGGCTCGACGCCCAGGTTCAAGGGACCGTAAGTCACGTCCTCCATCACTGTAGGCATGAACAGCTGCTCATCGGCGTCCTGGAAAACCATGCCGACGCGGCGCCGGATCTCGGGCAGGCTTATCTTGTCCATCGGCAACCCGCATACGCGGATCTGCCCCTCGCCTTCCAGCAGTCCATTGAGGTGAAGGGCAAAAGTGGTCTTGCCGGAGCCGTTGGCCCCAAGCAGGATGACGGTTTCTCCGGGGAAGAGTTCAAAATCAACTCCCTTCAACGCCTCCGTGCCGTCCGGATAGCGGAACCTGAGGCCGCTCACGCGTATCAGAGGATCCATAGCCATCTACCCAGGGAAAGAACCAGGATCCCCGTGGCGAGAAAACTGATATCCAACCAATGGAGACTGCTCGGGCGGATGAGCGGCATATGGCCGGCAAAGCCGCGGGCAAGCATGGCGCGATGGATGCCTTCGGCGCGCGCGTGGGAAGAGGCAAACAGAACGGCGATGGCGCCACCGGCTGAAGCACGCCGGATGCCTCCGCGGCATTGCGCGGCCATCCACATATGCTGGGCTTTTTCGGACAGCACAAACAGGTAGCGGTAGAGGAACTGAACCACCATGACCAGCATTTTCGGAGCGGCCAGGGACTCCACGGCCGCAAGCAGCGCCGGCATCGGCGTGGTGGCAACCACCAACAGCACGGCGAATGCGGAAAAACTGCTCTTCAACACCAGGCTCGCGGCGCGCTCAGCATCGCCGGCCATCCAGCTCAGCAGCGCAAACGTGGCCGCGAAGGGCAGAACCAGCGCCGCACGCCACAGCAGGGAAAGCAAGGGAAGGCGCGACGCGAGAGCGGCAACCAGAAGGATCGATGCGTAAGCGGCATACGCCTCCGGCTGCGCAGGCCGCGCCGTGCCAATCCAGACCAGGAACACGAGCAGGAGAATCATCTTCACACGCGCATCGCGGCGGTGAAGCGGCGAATCGCGCCGCGCCCATTCCTCCATCACCAGGTAATGCAACTTAGGGACTCCTCCGCCGCAGCAGCCAGCGCGACAGCGCGGCGCACAGCAGGTAGATGATCGCCAGACCCACCAATCCCGCGGCCACCTTGCGCATCCAGACCGGCTCGGCGAATTGCAACTCGTAGTCCAGGAGCGGCGTCTCGAACAGGTTCCATGCCCGCTCATGGATGCCGAGCTTTGCCGCGGCGCTCTCCAGCCCGTCGGGCAAGCCCGACGCAACCAATGCGCCCAGCGACGCCATCAGCAGCGCCCCCGCCGCCAGCGCCCCCCGCAAACGGCTTATCGCGCCGGCAGGCTTCCGCACCCAGCCCGGATTCATCTTTTCCAAGGCGCCGAACACGGCCAGCGTCACCGCGCCTTCCACCAACGCCGAAACCAGAAACAGCGCCATCGACAAGCCCAGCACCGCCGAGGGCATCGGGATTCCCGAAATCCGCAGCTGCGCCAGCGTGAGGAATGCCGAGACCAGCACCGACAACACGCCGCCCAGAAAGATCGCCGCCCTGCGCCACGGGCCTTGGCCCCAATAGTGAAACGGCAGGTAGCCGGCCAGCACCCCGGCGACCGCCATGTTCATCACGTTGGCTCCCAGGGCCAGCAATCCGCCGTCCTGAAACACCAGCGCCTGCACTGCGAGAATCGCCGTCATCACCACCACCGCCGCCGACGGACCCAGCGTGCATGCCAGCAGCGTTCCCCCAACCAGGTGGCCGCTGGTGCCCACGCCGACGGGAAAATTGATCATCTGCGCGGCGAACACGAAGGCTCCCATGACGCCCAGCAGCGGAGCGCGGGCATCCTCCAATCCAGCCTGGCTGCGGCGCGCGATCAGGCCCACCGCGGGGATGGCGGCCAGATCCAGGGCAGCCCAGACCGGTGTTGCCAGAAATCCGTCGGGGATGTGCATGAGGAATTACACAGTAGCACGAAACCGAGGATCGTGCCACGCCGTGCTGCGTCACAGCCGTGCTGCGTCACAATGGAGAACATGCCCCTCACCCCTCAACCCATCCCCGTAAAAACCGCTCCGCCTCAGAACGACACCTACTCCCAAGCCGTGCGGCTGGGTGAGCTGATCTACGTCTCCGGTCAGCTGGGCGTCAAGCCGGACGGCACGTTGCCGGAGGAGTTTCCCGCGCAAGTCCGTCTTGCTCTCGACAATGTCGCCGCGGTTCTTAAGGAAGCCGGCTCGTCGCTCGCGCTTGTGGCCAAGGTGAATATCTACGTCACCGACTTTTCGCGGCTCCGCGAGATGAACGAAGTCTACCGCCATTACTTTCCGCACCGTCCGGCCAAGACGACGGTGGAAATCGCGCGACTGGACAAGGGCGCGCAAATCGAAGTCGAGGTGGTGGCCGTAGCGGCCTGATTTGGCTCCTAGGCCCTTCTTCTCCGGGGCTTTTTCTTCTTGGCCTTTTCCGGGAGTTTTTCCTGGACAGTCTCCAGTCGATTCTGTTCGGCCTGGCTCAGCCCGGAGAAAAAGTCGAACCCGGTCTTGTCCTCCACCTCCCGCACCGTCGTGGTGAAGGAATTGACGTCGCCGGAGACCCGCTCCGCGTTCGGCATGATCACGGCGTACATTTTCTTCGCCTCCCCTGGGCCGATGGTAAGCACTACTTTGAACGTATGCGTCGGGATGCCCACCTCCCCGTCGCCGATCGTGTCCACGTCCTCCTCTTCAAATACCGGCCCGGTGAAGACGTAGGCCGTTCCGGCCGCCGCCACCAAGTCGCGAACCGTCGCTTCCAATTGCGCCCAGCGGCCGCCGTTCACTCCTTGAAACTGCGGCACAACATTGGAAAGAATGAACGTGCTGCGGATGGCTTCCTTCGATCGCGAAAAGTCTTCCGCCGGGGCCATGTGGCCGCGCGAGAATCCCGAGCGCACATAGTCGCTCTCTTTAGCCCCGAGACTTTTCAGCTTATCGTCCGTCTTGAAACCGGAAGGGCGCTCGGCAGGTCCGTTGAGGTCCTTCTTAGTCAGTACATAGCCGACCCATAGTGGAATCTTTAGGTCGGAGCTATGACACAGCTGGAAGAATTTGCGGTCGGCTGGTTCGCGGTCCTTAAACTCCAGGTCACAGCCAGGGTCGCCGAATTGCAGGCCATTCTGAGCAGTAGCGGGGTTGGTGAAAAAGTAGCAAGCTAACGCGGTAATGGCCGCAGACTTTACCATCAAATGTCGAATTCTCATAGGATGGAATTCTATATGAGTTTCTATGAGTTGCCAACGCGCACGCTACGCTGCTGGTTGCGGAAGTGGAGCTTGTGCGGTCGGCTCCGGGCGAAGCCAAGGCTGCTGGATGCGGATCAGCAATTTTCGCCGAGCAGGCCGACAGCCTTTGCCGGTGACCCTCAGACCGGCACGGGCTTGTTGCCGTCGAGTTCGTCGATCAGTGCGCCCAGCACCTGGGCGCGTGCCGGGTCCTCCTCGATGTGCGCCTGAATCCAGGCGCGAAGAAATTCGGTGACCGGCTTGGCCACCGCTTCCTCGGCGCCGGGCTCAAAGCGCAGCGGGATTTCCGAGCGGCCGATGGCGAGAAGGAGCAATTCGGAGAACAGCATCAGGATTCGATTGTAGCGCCGCTCGGCGGGACTCAGCTCACCACCGCGTCCATCTGAAACAATGGCGGCGCGTCGAATGGAGCTCAAGCCATCATCTCCGTTGCTGAGGCAGTTGGTTCGTCAACTCAAGACGCAGCAAGCTACTTCAGGCAAGAAGCGCGACTGGTGGGATAAGGCTCCTGTTCTTGCCTCTGTTTTTCTCCAGCATTGTCATCGCCCTCGTCGGTATTTACGTTACCTCGGCCTTTCAAGGTTGCCGGTCTGGCGGCCGAACGGCGGTTGCCGCAAAGAGCGCTGGTCGTTGGGGTGTCCCGTTACCCAGACATGATCAGACCCTTGAACTTCTCTAAACAGGATGCCGACCGCACCGCGGACGCGTTGCGCCAAATCGGTGCCACGGTCACAACCTTGGTGGATCCAACCCGCCCTGTCCTTTTGGCGGCCATCGAGCAAACGTTGCGTTCCACCGGACAGTCGGGTAATTTCTACTTCTATTTCGCCGGACATGGCTGGTCCATGAATGGGGAAAACATGGTGGGGCTTGCGGATCTTGACGTGTCCGGGAACACTCCCACGGGCGCTTTCTCCGTGGAAGAACTCAAGACCTCCATCCGCCGATTCGCCCCCGCGGCCAGCTTCGCATTCCTGGATGTGTGCCGTAACGAAGTGCGCAGAGTCAGATAGGCGGGATTTGTGACGCCGCTCTCAGCGGGAAGCGAGCGGCAGCCGGAACGCGGCCATCTCCTGACTGTTGCGGACAAACAGGACGCCGCCGGCTAATACGGGGTGGTTCCACGTCTTCCCATCGATGGCCGGGGCTCGCGCGATTTCCTTGAACTGTTCGGTGGCCGCGGCAACCAGCGCCAGTTCGCCTTCTTCGGAAATCACGAGCAGCAGATCCTGGTCCGGCAACAGCACCAGCTGACCCTGCCCGTAGCGGCCGCCCTTCCATTTTCGCGCCCCGTCCTTGAGGTCGATGCAGGCCAGGATGCTGCCGTCAAAGCCGAAGGCGTGGCCATTATGGATCACGAAGTCGTTGAAGGAAGGTTTCAGGCGGTTGGAGGTCCAGCGCTCCTCCACCTTCCATCCGATACCTGCACTCCTGACCGCCAGCCTGCGCGCACCCCGCTCTTCATTGGTGATCAGCACGTCGCCGTCCGGCGTGAGGGCCGGTTGGACGATAGGCATGCCTGGCCAGGCGTGCTCCCACAGCAGCGCACCGTCAGCGGGAGAGATGCTCGCGATTCCGTCCTTATTCATCATGAGCACCTGCGGAACGCCTTCGAGGGAAACCAATTGCGGGGAACTGTAGCTGCCACCCTTTGCTGCGCCGGACCAGCGCGGCTCGCCGGTCGACGCATCATAAGCGGCAAGCGCTCCGGCATGAACGATCACGATATCTCCCTCAACCAGCGGCGAGCTGGAGAAGCCCCAATACGGCACCTTCCCGCCTGTGTCGGCGGTGGCATCGCGCGACCACAGTTTGGTTCCTGTACGGGCGTCGAGGGCATTGACGATCCCGGTGGCCCCGCATGTGTAAACGCGATTGCCGCTGAGTGTCGGGGTAGCGCGCGGGCCGGCGCCTGCATTGGCCTCCCAGAACCGCGCCTTATCCCGATGCTCCCAAACCGGCTTGCCGGTGCCAGCGTTGTAGCAGGCGACGATCTCCTCTTCCCCGCGCTGTTCCTGGGTGTAGATCAGGTCGCCGCGAACCGCGAACGATGACCAGCCCGGACCGACCGGTCTTCGCCAGACTTCCGCGGGCGGTAGCGCCGACCAATCGGTCTTGATGCGCACGCCGGGGATGATTCCGGTGCGATCGGCACCACGGAAGCCCGGCCAGATGATTGCCTGCTTCGGCTCCGCGGGAGCTGCCGTCGGTGCGGGCTTGGGAGCTTCCACGATTGCCGGAACGGGCGGGGGAGGCACGGCCGTGGCCAGCAACTGCTGCTCGGCGGTCCTGCTCCAACGCCACGCAAACTCACCCGAGCCGGTGGTGGTGATGCCGTCGCTGCGAACCAGCGTCCAGACACCACTTCCGGCCGCGATCGCGGCAACCATGCTGATGCGGCGGACCGGCGCTGTGAGCCTCTGTGTAGCCACAGCCCAAAGCACGAACGCCAGACACACGGTAGGAACCGAGTAGAGGTAAAACATGAAGCCCATCATTGCCCCGCTTATGGAGGGATGCAGGAGCCTCGATATCCCCGCCACAGCTGCGATCATGACCACAAAAGCGAACCACCGCTCAAACCCCGCCGCGCGGCTGAACACCGCCCACCACAAGATGAATCCCAGTAGCCCCGCGAACATTCCTCCGATGACGATGTACAAGCCCACCGCCCCCAGGTCGAGCTTTATCGCCCCAAACCGCGCCAGCCACATCAAAAGGACGGCGGCGATGCCGGGCCACAGACGCCAGTGTCTCTTCTGATCGGAGATCATGCCTTGGATACGCGGCTTCGAGGCTTTTTGTTCACGGAAGGCCAGCGGTTTTCAGTCAGATCCACCCTGTTCGCCCCGCGTCGGTTTGCGGGTCGAATCAATCCCGCTACTGTAGAACAGCCTACGGCTTGGCGTGGTGGTTCACTGGGCCGCAGCCGCGGCCAAGCCCCGGGTTGTTGGCGATGGCCTCGGTGATATAGGTCTTGGCCCGGGCGACGGCTTCCGGCAGCGCCAGGCCGAGGGCGAGGCAAGCGGTGATAGCAGCGGAATAAGTGCAGCCGGTGCCGTGGGTGTGCGGGGTGTCGATGCGCTGGGCGGGGAATTCGTGCCAGCCGTCGCGGGTTAGCAGGCGGTCGGTGGCGTCGCCTTTCGCGTGGCCGCCTTTGATGAGCGTGGCGGCGGCGCCGAGTTCGATCAGACGCTCGGCGGCTCGGCGCGGGTCAGCGGTTCCTGTTAGAGCTTCGGCTTCGGGCAGGTTCGGAGTGACAAGCGCGGCGCGGGGGAGGAGTTTGGTCTTGAGCGCCTCGGCCGCATCGGGAGAGATGAGCGGGGCGCCGTGCTTGGAGATCATCACCGGATCGACAACGAGCGGGAAGCGGAAACGCTCGGCGGCAGCGGCGATGGCTTCGACGATGGCAGCGTTGCCGAGCGCGCCGGTCTTGGCTGCCTGCGGCGGGATGTCTTCGAGCACGGCTTCCAGTTGGTCCAGGACCAGCGCGGGGTCGAGGCATTCGACGCGGGAGACGCGCATCGTATTCTGCACGGTGAGCAGCGTGATGACGGCTTCGCCGTAGACGCCGAACTGGTGGAAGGTCTTCAGGTCCGCCTGAATGCCGGCTCCGCCCGAAGGGTCCGAGCCGGCAATGGTCAGTGCGGCGGGCATTCCAAGCGATTCAGTACTTGGGCACCGACGGATCGACTTTATCGGACCAGGCGAGGATGCCGCCCTTGACGTTCTTCACCTTCTTGAAGCCGCTCTGGCGGAGGAAGTCGCAGGCCTTGGCGCTGCGCATGCCCGATTTGCAGTGGACGTAGATCTCATCGGCAGAGTTCAGCTCGTTCACGCGCTTGGCGACATCGCCCAGCGGGATGAGGACGGAGTTCGGCATCTTGCAGATCTGATACTCATGAGGCTCGCGCACGTCCACCAGGACAAACTTCTCGCCGCGGTCCATTTTCGCCTTCAGCGCGGTGACTTCGATTTCGTTCTCGCTGACGCCGGACTCGGGCGCGGGCTCATGCTGCGGGATACCGCAGAACTGGTGATAGTCGATCAGCTGGTGTATGGTGCGGTTGTCCCCGCAGATGGGGCACACGGGGTTCTTGCGCAGCCTCAGCTCGCGGAAGCGCATGTTGAGCGCGTCGTACAGCAGCAGTCGGCCGATGAGCGGCTCGCCCTTGCCGAGGATCAGCTTCACCGCTTCGGTGGCTTGAATCAGGCCGACGACGCCGGGCAGAATGCCCAGCACTCCGCCTTCGGCGCAGGAGGGAACCAGGCCGGGGGGTGGCGGTTCCGGATAGAGGCAGCGGTAGCAGGGGCCGCCAGGATAGCCGAACACAGTGGACTGGCCCTCAAAGCGGAAGATGCTGCCGTAGACATTTACTTTGCCGAGCAGGATGCAGGCGTCGTTGACCAGGTAGCGCGTGGGGAAGTTGTCGGTGCCGTCGATGACGATGTCGTAGTCCTTAAGGATGCCGAGCGCGTTCTCGCTCGACAGCGCCACTTCGTGCTTGTCGATGTCGATGTGCGGGTTGATCTCGCGCATGGTGTCGGCGGCCGAGTCGAGCTTCTTGCGGCCGACATCGGAGGTGCCGTGAATCACCTGGCGCTGGAGATTGGTGTAATCAACGACGTCAAAGTCGACCAAACCGATGCGGCCGATGCCGGCGGCGGCAAGGTACATGCCGAGTGGCGCGCCGAGCCCGCCGGTGCCGATGAGCAGCACCTTGGCCTGCTTGAGTTTCAACTGGCCGTCCATGCCGACCTCGGGCATGATGAGGTGGCGCGAATAGCGCAGGATCTCTTCCTTCGATAGCTGAGCGGCGGCGGGAGGCGCGAGGGTGGACATCAGAAGCCTCCGGCGATGCTGGGGACGATGGTGACCGTATCGGCCTCGGCGACGCTGGTCGCGTCCTTGCTCATGTAGCGGATATCTTCGTCGTTGACGTAGATGTTGACGAAGCTGCGCAGCTTGCCCTCGTCGGTATAGAGGTTCTTGCGCAGATCCGGGTACTGCGTGGTGAGGCTGGTAAGCACCTCGCCGACGGTGGAGCCGGTGACGTCCACGCTGTCCTTCTTATCGACGTACTGGCGAAGCGGGGTTGGGATGAGAACTTTTGCCATATTGAAAACTCCAGTTGCGGTGACTAATAGTGTAAATCTTCGGGCTCGGCCGCGGTTTGATCGTCATTGGCGATAAAGCTCTTGGCGTGCGAGAAGACGCCGCCGCGGACGCTCATCACGACGTTGGAATACCAGGGCCAGGAATGTTTCAGATCTGTCGAGGAGAAATAGGCATCCTCGTTGGGATGCGAATGGAAATAGCCGATGACGTCGAGACCGAGTTCGCGGGCCCTGCGCTCGGCCGCAACCTGATCGCGGCCATCGATGTGGAAGCGGTCCTTCTGGTCGCCCTCGTAAGCGTTGCGGCAGGCCACGGCGAGCGTGATGCGCCGCGCGCCGTTCTCTTCAGCGCCGATCATCACGCCGCAGCATTCCTTGGGAAACGTGGCTTCGGCGTGGCGGACCATTTCCTTCCACGCCTCAGGTTCAATCCGGATCATGCCAGAACTCTTCGCTTAAGTATTTGTCGGCGCCGTCGCAGAGCACGGTGACGATGACGGCTTCCCTGCCTTCGGCGGCCAACCGCCGGCCCAGCTTCAAAGCGGCCACCAGGTTGGCGCCGGAGCTGATGCCGGCCAGCACGCCCTCCTCGCGCGCAAGACGGCGGACCATGGTGTGCGCGTCCTCGGTTTCGATTTCCATGTTGGCATCCGCAAGCGTCGCGTCATAGATTGCCGGAACGATCGCCGTGGCCATGTGCTTCAAGCCTTCCAGCCCGTGAAAGCCGGTGGAGGGCTGCATGGAGATGCACTCAACCGGCGGCATGTCACGCTTGAGGCGTCGCGTGACGCCCATGAAAGTGCCGCTGGTGCCGAGCCCGGCGATGAAGTGCGTGAGGCGGCCGGCGGTCTGCTCCAGAATCTCGACGCCCGTGCTTTCAAAGTGCGCTTCCCAGTTGGCCGGGTTTGAGTATTGGTCCGGGTAGAAGTAGCTGTCCGGGTTTTCCGCGTAGATTTCGTGACAGCGGCGGATGGCGCCGTCGGAGCCCGTGGTCGGGTCCGTGAGCACAAGTTCGGCGCCGTAGGCGTGGAGGATGCGCTTGCGCTCGGGCGAGGCGTTCATCGGCAGACAGAGCTTCACCTTGTAGCCGCGCGCCGCGCCGACCATGGCATAGGCGATGCCGGTGTTGCCGGAAGTGGAGTCGAGGATGATCTTGCCGGGGGTCAGCTTGCCGCTCTGCTCGCCGTCGAGGATCATGTTCAGCGCGGGACGGTCCTTTACCGAGCCGCCGGGATTGAAGTACTCCGCCTTGCCGTAGATCTCGATGCCGGGGAGGTCGTGCGTGAGCTTGGCAAAGCGCAGCAAGGGCGTATTGCCGATTTGAGCCAGCACGGAGGTATCGGCATGGGGATAAAGTCTGGGAATGGCAATGGCCATGAGGAAGCCTCTTGAAAAGGGAGCCCCGACAGCTCTATTCTAGCGAAGGCGGTCAATCATCGCAATCTCGCTCGGGATTAGGGGGATTGATCCCCTGGTACAATCCGCGCCACTCGCGTTAGAATCGAATTGAACCTTTTCCGCTGTCCCATGCTTGCCACGCATTCCATCGCCGAGGATATCCTTCACCTGAAACAGGAACGGGGCGCCGTGATTCTGGCCCACCTGTACCAGGAGCCGGAGATCCAGGAGCTGGCCGATGCGGTGGGGGATTCCCTCGAGCTTGCCAGGAAGGCGAAGGAGTTTGACGGCGAGGTGATCGCCTTCTGCGGCGTCTGGTTCATGGCGGAGACGGCCAAGGTGTTGAACCCCACCAAGACCTTGGTGGTTCCGGACCGGGAGGCAGGTTGCAGCCTAGTCGACGCATGCACCGCGGAACAGGTGCGCGCTTTCAAGAGGCGCCATCCGGACCACGTGATCGTGAGCTACATCAACACGTCGGTGGAGGTGAAGGCGGAAACCGACATCTTGTGCACGTCGCGCAACGCAGTGAACGTGGTGAATTCGATCCCGGCCCATAAGCCGATCCTGTTCCTGCCCGACATCAATCTCGGCAATTACGTGAAGAAGCAGACGGGCCGGGCGAACATGAAGATCTGGCAGGGGACCTGCATCGTGCACGCGACGTTTCCGGCGCGGCGGCTGACGGCGGCGCGGACGGAGCATCCCGACGCGCTGGTGGCGGCGCACCCTGAGTGCCCGCCGGACGTGCTGCGGATGGCGGACTTCATCGGGTCGACCTCGGCGATCATCGATTGGTGCGTGAAGGCCGAGGCCGATGAGTTCATCGTGATGACCGAAAGCGGCGTGCGTCACATGCTGGAGAAGAGGGCTCCGGGCAAGCAGTTCCATTTTGTGCCGAACGAGAACTGCAACTGCAGCGAGTGCCCGTACATGAAGCGGAACACGCTGGAGAAGCTTTACGCGAGCCTGCGCGACCTGACGCCGCGTGTGGAGCTGACGCCGGAGATCATGGAGCGGGCGCTGGCGCCGATCGAGCGCATGCTCGCGGTGAAATGAGCCTCACCGACAGCTTCGGGCGGCTGCACGACAACCTGCGCATCAGCGTTACGGACCGCTGCAACATACGGTGCTTTTACTGCATGCCGGAGCACGATGTGGAGTTCGTGCCGAGGGCGGAGATACTCTCCTTTGAAGAGATCGAGCGGTTTGTACGGATCGCTGTGCGGTTGGGCGTGCGGAAGCTGCGGCTGACGGGCGGCGAGCCGCTGTTGCGGCGCGACCTGGATGTGCTGATTTCCAAGCTCAGTGCGATTGAAGGGATTGAGGACATCGCGCTGACGACCAACGGCGTGACGCTGGCCGAGCTGGCCAAGCCGCTCTACGATGCGGGGCTGCGGCGGATCAACATTCACCTGGATACGCTCGACCGGGGGCGGTTCCGCCAGATCACGCGGCGGGACGATTTCGATAAAGTGATTGCGGGGATCGAGGCGTGCCTGAATCTGGGATATGAACCGGTGAAGATCAACGCGGTGGCGGTGAAGGGGCTGGTGGAGCCGGACATTGTTCCGCTGGCGCGGTATGGGCGGGAGCGTGGCGTCGAGATCCGTTACATCGAGTTCATGCCGCTGGATGCGCAGAACCTGTGGGATCGCGGGCGCGTGCTGCTGCAGGCCGACATGGTGCGGATGCTGGAAGACGGGATCGGGCCACTGGAGGAGATCCCGGACGCCGACCCGCGAGCGCCGGCATCGGAGTACCGTTTCACGGACGGCGTCGGGCGGGTCGGGTTCATCAGCTCGGTGAGCCGGCCGTTTTGTTTGAACTGCAACCGGATCCGGCTGACGGCGGACGGCAAGCTCCGTTACTGCCTGTTCGCACTCGAGGAGACGGACGTGAAGACGGCGCTGCGCGATGGCTCCGGCGATGAGGCAGTGGAGGAGCTGATCCGGTCGTCGGTCGAGGCGAAGTGGCTGGGACACGAGATCAACTCGGCGAAGTTCGTCGCGCCTCCCCGGCCGATGTACTCGATTGGGGGGTGAAGTGGGATAATGGGAGCGTGAATACGGTTACCGCAAAAGTTGATAGAGCGGGAAGAATAATGATCCCTCTTCAGGTCAGGAAAGAACTGGGAATCGAAGAAGGCACCGAGCTTGTCGTGGCGGTATCGGATGGGCTGATCCAGATGCAGACCCGTGAACAGGCCATCGCCAGGGCCCAGGAGTTTTGCCGGCGGCTGAAGCCTGGCAGAGGGTCGGTGGTGGAAAGCTTTCTGAAAGAAAGACGCAGGGAGGCGCGCAAGGAGCTTGGAAGCTGACTGTCCCAGGGAGACCGCGCCTGCCTGACGCTAGCCGGGGAGCGGCGCCTGCCGGCGGTGACTGCGGACAGGCGTTGGGGTACGCTCGGGTTGCCTGGCATTCGCGTGGAAGTGATCCGCGAAGCGGGCACGCGTCGGTAACCACAGCCCCGGCTGTTAGAACAGAATCCTCAGTCCCAGCTGGCCGCCGCGGTTGCCGCCGGCGCCACGGATCCTGCCGAAATTGGCGTTGCCGAATTCCCCGTTGGGATTGTTGAATTGCGGCGTGTTAGTGACCGAGAAGAATTCGCCGCGGAGCTCCATTTTGGTGCGCTCCCCAACCTGGAACATCTTGAACAGCGATCCGTCCAGATTGAAGAAGCCGGGACCGGAGAACGGGTTGCGGCCCAGATTTCCGAACACGCCGTTTGCCGGGGCGCTGAAGTTGGAGGTGTCGAACCAAAGCGCGTCGTCCACTCCGGAAAGCACCCGGACTGCGCCGGTGATATTGGGGGTTTGCGAGTTATTCGGCGCATTGATGCTGGCCGTTGTATAGGAGAAGTTGATCCGCGGTCCGGACATCAGTGTCAGGATGCCGTTTGCCTGCCATCCGCCGAGAATCCAGGCGGCCGGGCCGCTGTTCATCCAGCGGCGGCCTTTGCCGAAAGGAAGCTCATAAATGTAGCTCTGGACGTAGGTGTGGCGGCGGGAGAAGCCGAGCTCGGCGCGGCTCCTTTCAGGATTGATGTAGAAGGAGTAGCCGCCGTTCTCATCCGTGAATCCGATAGCTTTCGACCACGTATAGGCCGTTGTCATCAGGAATCCGCCGGCAAACCGCCGGTCGAGCTTCACCTGCAGGGAATGGTAGTTCGAACTGGTGCCCATAAAGCGCAAGTTCGCGCTGGCCGTCTTGCGGAAACGCTGGAACAGCGGTTGCCCGTTGGAGCCGGCGCCGGCGATCAGGCCGGCATTCAGCTGGTACTGCGTCGGCACGCGCACGCCATGGTTGGCGACGTAGGCCGCCTCTAGAACAAACTGGTTCGGAAGCGAGCGTTGGACGGCGAGGTTCCAGGACTGAACGTTTCCTTCCCGGAAGTCCTTGTTGATCACGTCATAGTTCTGCGCCAGCGCGGCGTTGGCGATGATTCCGTTCGAGGGGATTTCGGCGGGAATGGGAGCCGGGAAGCCGGACGCCATGTTCACAACCTGTCCTGCGGCCGTGATCGCCGGCGTGAAGGTGCTTGTCTGATTGAAGGCGTTGTTTTGGCGCACGGGAAAATTGTAGGCGTAGGTGTTGTCCGGATAAGGCAAGAAACTAATGCCGAAACCAGCACGGAGGACGGTGCGCTCATCGAACCGGTAGCTGATGCCGCCGCGCGGGGCGAAATTGCGGCGGTTCTTGCGCAGGCCGAGATCCATGGGGTTGTTGCCGATGCCGGCCAGAACGAGGCTGTTGGTGTCCGGATCGTAGTTGGAGAAGCCGCCGGGAAAGCGCGGCGTGGCGGGCTGATAATACTCCCAGCGGAGCCCCAAATCGAGGGTCATCTTCCTCGAGATCTGCCATTTGTCGTGCGCGTAGAAGAACCACTGCGTTTGCCGCCAGGCTGGATAGATGATGGAAAGGTCGCGGCCGGCCTGACGCGGGATATCGAGCAGGAAGCTGGCGAATGAGTTGGCAAAGCTGGCGGTAGTGGCTCCGGAACATTCCGTGCGGCAGCCGGTGGTGCCCGGCCCGTAGCGGAATACGCCGCGCGGATTGAACGTCTGCGTCTGGTTGAGATCGTCGCGGACCCTGCGAATGTCGGCGCCCCACTTGATGGTGTGGCTGCGCACGGTCTTGGTCCAGTTGTTGACGAGATTGAAATTGGTCTCGGCGCGGTCCCAAGGCAGGCTGGCCGAATATCCGACCAGGGGATTGGAGAAGCCTCCGTCCACTTCCACCGAGAAAAGGCCGCTGGTCCAATTATCGAGGTTGACTCCGCGGACGCCGAGCGCTTCGGAGGCCTTGCTGCCGTAGTCGGCGTTGAGCGCGACGTTCTTGTAGCGGCTGACGCCGAGCCGGAACTCCGACAACAGCGTCGGCGAGAGCACCTTGGTGTAGTTCAGCGCGGTGGATTGAGTCTTATTGGTGCCCGTACCCTGGAATCCGCCACCGCGCGGCCCGCCGGCCAGTCCGAAGATGGGCGGATCAGTGACCACTGGCCGCTGAAAACTGTAGCGGACGGTGATGCGGTCATTCTCGGTCTGATTGTGGTCGATTTTCACGTCAAAGGAATCGGTATCCTTGCTGAGCACGGAATTCTGATCGAAGTTCACGCCGGTGCCCGGAAGGTTGGGCAGCGGCACCAGAGCCATCACCTTCTGGGAGAGCGGGGTGATGCGGCTGGCAGGAAGGCGGTTGCCGGCAAAAGGCTGGCGCCGCGCTCCGTCGGGGACGCCGGTGGCCGGATCGTAAATCAGTGTGGTGGCGCCGGAGAAATCGCCGTTGCGGAATTGGCCGGTCGGCAAGGTGAAGCGGTTGCCCTGACCGCGCCGGTCCCAGATGCGCAGGTAATCACCGAAATAGAAAGTCTTGTTCCTGACGATGGGTCCGCCGAGGGTGCCACCCACATAGTTGTAGGTGGTGACGGGAATGGTGCGTTGGAAGAAGTTGCGCGCGCCATAGGCGCTGAGAGAGTTGAACCAGAAGCCGCTGCCGTGAATCTCGTTGGTGCCGGATTTGAGCGCGATGTTGGTGACGGCGCCGCCGGCGCGTCCGAGTTCGGCTTCGTAGTTGCTGGTGGTCACGTCGACGGTGGACAAAGCCTCGATCGGCGGGATGATCACGGTCAGCAGCCCGGTGCGGTGGTTGTTGTCGACGCCCTCAAATTGCACGTTATTGGCGAGCCGGCTTTGTCCGTTCACCTGCGTGGAGAGGCTGTCCTGGGAATTGAAAAAGACCGAGTGGGGGCGGAATGCGCGCGTGGTCCCGGGCACCAGGTTGAGCAGGGACTGGAAATTGCGGTTGAAGCCGAGCGGCATGTCGGCGATTTGCCGGGTCTCGAGCTTGCGGCCGGTGTCGGTGCGGTCCGTCTGCAGCAGGGGAATCTCCGCCGAAACGTTGATCGATTCGTTGACGTTGCCCGGTTCCAGAGTCAGGTCGACGCGGGCCGTGGAGTTGACCAGAAGGGCCAACTCCTGCCGCACGGCTTTCTTGAAACCCGTGAATTCGGCGGAGACGGAATAGAGTCCCGGCAGAAGATCGGGAAAGGCGAAATAGCCGACAGCCGTCGTCTGTCCGGTGCGGCTGACGCCGGTGTTGGTTTCGGTGACCACCACTTTCGCGTTGGGCAGCGCGGCGCCCGTGCTGTCAAACACCGTGCCGAGAATGGTGCCGTTTCTTGCCTGCCCAAACAAAGAGCAGGCACAGATAATCAGGCAAGCAGCGGCCTTGGCCGCGAAGCAAAAGTTCCTCATGATTAGACTCCCCGGAATTGGATTAGTATGAAAAACTGATAAAGGAAGCGGCCCGGCGTTGCACGCAAGCCTGCGTGGCGCCGGCCGCCTCGGACCCTTGCGCAAATTAGCATTAGCCAGCGAGTTGCGGACCAAATTGGATCATAACACCCCGTCGCGCGGGGGGCGCTAGCGTCCGGGAAAGAACTTGGGATTGCGGAGCAGCACGTGGCCGTCGGTGCGAAGCGACTTTTCCATTTCCGCCAGAAAGATGGAGCGGATTGTGTCGCGCGTGCCATCCACACCCAGCGTGGACTTCACCGCCGCCATAGTCTCGACCTTCAGGAGCGCGTCGACCACATGAATGAACTGATCCTTCAACACACTATCG
This sequence comes from Acidimicrobiia bacterium, assembly GCA_016871315.1. Classification (GTDB taxonomy): domain Bacteria; phylum Acidobacteriota; class Terriglobia; order Bryobacterales; family Bryobacteraceae; genus VFZE01. The sequence continues at coordinate 84,268 of VFZE01000011.1, forward strand.
AAGAAGCTGTCGCCGAAGAACTGCCCAGTCAGATCCAACTGATGTTTCATTACGATGACATGGGCGTCAAACACATCGAGCAAATTGAAGTCCGCCTCCTTGCCATGGGGAATCAGCTGCCTCATGTATTGCGTTTTCTGCGCATGAATGTAGGGGAAGTTGTTCAACTTTCGGCTTAGCTGAGCATCGACGCGCTGATTGGCCGGCACAAGAATGGACATGACATCCGACAAAGGCGGCCGGCCTTTTCCGGTGTCAAAAACAGCCTTGAGCACCGGGTGGTTCTTGATGAATCGCTGTTCCATGACATGATCCACTTGAAACCATTTGCCCAGGCCATGGGAGACTTCGCGGACCGCTTCATAGAAGTTGAAGAATTTGGAAGGATTGATGGTTTCCAGCTTTCGGAGGGCTTCCGGCGTCAGTTTCCAATATTCTTCGGTGTCCCTGAGCACGGTTTTGAATTCCCGTCCCATGAGGCTGCGCAAGTGGTCGTAGTATTTGCCGGACCGCTGCGCGGCGGCCCACTGCACGGCGTTCTTCAGTCCGCCGCGGGCTTTGTACTTGCGGAATCCTTCGTCGAGGAGTTTGCTACGGAAGGACGTGGCGTCAGCGGAGAAGACACGGAGCATGCGCCAGTCCTGGAAGGCCGTGTCGAACTGGCTCTTGAGGGTGGGATCGATGGCGTCCAGTCCTTCGGTGATGCGGCGAAAGAGATCGCGCCGGGTTTCGGGCGGACTGAGCGTGGCGTTCCAAAGCTCCAGCACCTCCTTCTGCTTTTCCCATGGAAGAGCTTGGAATCCGTCAAGGTGAGTGGGATGAATCTCACTTACGGCGGCGACGGCCATGCGGCCGGCAATGGCGCCGGATTCGACAGCCTCCAGGTAGGGATCGGCGACGTATCGCTTAAACGCATCCAGGAACGCTTGGGGATCCTTGACCCACGCTTTGGAGTAGTCCTCCAGCGCCAGAAGGATCTGTTTGCGATTGCGTTCGGCAACCTCGAGAAGCAGCGGGTCGGCGGTTTTCTCCAAGGCCTCTTTCAGCCATGGCAAGAGTCCCGGGTTGGTGGAGACGAGCTTCGCGCCGGGGAAAAGCTCGCCGGGGATGGCTTTGAATAACGACGGCTCAAGACCAATCAGTTTGGCGGCGTCATCGAAATCGGCCACCACGCCGACCAGGGCGAAACCAGCCTGAAGCAGGATGTCTGTTTCCGAGACCTGGTCACCCCAGAAGTTTTCCCCGTAAGCAGCCATGTAGGTGAGATGGACGACGTCGGCGACCGTGCCGACCAGAGGGATAAAGCCGATGACAGCCTCCAGCATCGGGCCATAAACGGCGAGCGGACTCTTCGGATCCGAGCGGTAGGCGGCCAGATTTTCCGGCAGCGCGCTGCCTTGAGGAGGAAGATACTGGAGGTCTACTTTCCCGATCCTCACCTCCAGCCTCGCGGCTTTCGACACCCAACCTACCGGCAGCAACCACTCCTGGATGGTGTCGACTGCCTGCGTGAAGAGTGACTTCGGCTCGACGGTGATTTCGACGTCCCAGCCGGAGTAGACAATGCGGAGCTCGATGAGCCAGAGGAGTTCGGGAGGCGGAGTAATTCCTTGGCGTCTGGCAGCCTCTACGACGGACTCGTCCTTGGCGACAGGCAGGATCTGGTAGGCGAAGCCGCCAGGGACGAGCAGGCTGGTTTTCTTGATGTGCACGCTCCATTGGCCGTTGTCCTGGACGATGGAGACGCGGTTGGGGCCGGGGTGAACGGTGATGGGATCGACGGTGGCGACATGGTAGCCGGCGGCGTAGCGTTCGGAGTCGCTCAGATCTCTCGACGGATCTTCGCTTGCCACTTTCAGGTCGTTGGGATCGACGCCGTTGACCAGTTTCAGGGGTGTTCCGATGAGGGCGGCAATCGGCTGGGGAGAGTCCGGATCAGGTACCAGCTCCAGCGAGCTGACGCGGAGGATGGTGATAAAGGGCTCCGGGGAGAGCGTGGGAATGCCTTCCGTGCCAGTTGTCCATAGCTCCACTTCCGGAGAGGCCACCAGATCGAGCCGGGAGCGCTTCCAGCGGGGCAGGTAGCTCATCCACCAGCTGACCGGGCAGCGTCCCGTTTTGTCCCAGGGGCTGCCCGAAAAGCCGAGAAACTTTTTCCAGACATTTGCCCCCGGGATTTTGAGGTAGAGGACGCCGGCGCCGGCGGCCGGAGAGAGCACCGGCAGGAATTCGGGGAACTGCGCATCGGGGGCGAGGATCTGCTCGCCGGCCACGAAAGCGAGGGTGCCGTCGCCTCTCCAGTTACGCTCCAGCCATTCTCCGGTTGGACCGGTCCAGTTGCTGCCTGCCATGGAGGAAGATGCGGAACTAGGCTGGCGGCGGGACGCGCGGAAGCGTGGCGTCGGCCTGCAATTTTACCAGCGTCGTGGGCAGGGTATAGGTCCAGGGTTCTCCGTACGGACGCGCCTGGTCCGGAGTAACATCCTGCGCTTCGGCAACCTCCTCGGCGATGGAAACGTAGAGTTCATCATCCAAGGTGGGAACCTCGCCGCCGTTCCAGATTTCCCCGGTGTTGAGGTAGTAGCAAAGGGCCTTCTCATACTTGGGCCGGACGGGCAACAGGACGCGAGCCGATCCGGAGCGGAGGAAGGACTCGAAGATGAGATCCTGGTCCGATTCGGTGCTGTTGGCGACCCACTCGTCCTTGCGTCCCCAGAAGTAGGGATAGAAGATGTAGGTCATCTGCTCCCATTCAAAGCACTGCTCGAAGAACTGGGAGTACACGCCTTCCTGCATGGCCTGGGAGACAACGAACTCGGGATAGCCGTAGGGTTCGGCCTCGGTGACGGTGGCATCGAAGTCGTGAAAATGCTGGGCGGTGAGGAGGACGAGGCAGCCTTTCCTGAGCTCGGTCTGCTCGATGATGCGCTTGGCCTCCGGAGGGGCGGAGGTGAGCGAGGAAGACTGGGCGACACGGGCGGCCTCGACCGCGGCATCATAGGCGGATTGCAGGGCGTTGTAGGCATCGACGACTTTCTTGTAGGTTTCCATCTGCCAGGCGGTGAGAGTTTTCTCGCTGCGCTCGCAGCTCACTTCGACGTTGATGGAGTATGCGGCGATATTGTAGGCGACGACGCTGATGGGGACAGTGGCCTCCTCCTCGTCCATCGTGGCATAGTATTGATCGGCAAGCTTGTCGATGCTGTTCTGGCCCAAGACGACCTTGAGCTTGTTGACGGAGATCTGCTTGTTCTCCTTCTGGTCGGTGTAAATGACCCAGGAGCCTCTGACCCAGCCTTCCTTGGCCAGGTAGCCGTCGGGAAGCGGCAGGGAGTCGGATTTCGTGGTAAGAGAGTAGTCGTTCCTCTTGAGGCCATGGGTGGTTTCGGGCATTTCGAGCACTTTGGAGACCACGCGGTATCTTGGCGGCGGGGGGTTGACGCCGGCCACTTGGTAGCGATCGACCCACTTCTTATATCCGCTGACGGTCATGTCCTCGAAACTGAAGTCGTCGGGCAGCTTTCTGGGCTCCTCCAACTGGACATCGGTAACGACGGAATTGCCGCGGGCGAACTTGTAGAAGGCCGACGGTTCCGGAACGATGAACTCAAGCATGAGGCGTTTGCCGTAGTTGAGGACCTGGGCGCGGTAGACCTTATCGAGCCAGCGATAGATGCCGATGATGTGGTCGGGCGAGTTGTTGTCGAAACCGTGGCGGTTGGTTTCCTCGGTTTCGGTGAGCACGGTCTGCGTGATTTCCTCGCGGATGCTCTGGGTGAGCTTGGAAACGGTGTGATCGACAACCTCCTGCGCAAAGAGGCTGGAGTTGGCCATGGAGTTTTCGGTGGAGTTGCTGACGGCAAAGTCGGCGTTGGTGTCCACCTGCACGACAGGCCCAAAGCCTGCGGAGACGTTGACGCCGGTGTTGAGGGCGACTTCGTTTTGGATGGTCTGTTGGACCTCGGACTGCATTTCGTGACGTTCGGTGGATTGCAGGTCGCGCTCGGTCTCCTCGGTGGTTTCGGTGGCGGTAAAGGTTGTGGTTGTCACGCGGTCGAGCTGGCGGTGGATCCTTTCACGCTTTTCGCTGCGCATGACATTCTCGACGTGAGAGAGTTCGCCCTCGCGGTAGCCGATGAGGCGCTCTTCGACAATGAGCAGGTCGCCCACGCCGACCGGCTTGACGGAGCCGACCGAACCGACGATGGACTTTTCGAACGTAGGGCTAATGGGAACGTTCAGAAGGTCGGGCGGCTGGAGAGGAGTGGCGGCGGTGAGGCGGGGAGAGGAGGTGCGCCGCCGTTCGGAAACAGACTTGCGTCCGGCCGTGCGTTCCAGGCTATCGAGGGTTGTTTCCCTTCTGTCCTCGAGGAGGCGGATCAGATCGTGGTGGCTTCTCAGTTTCCAGGCAGGGTCGATGGAATCGAGAAAGGCGGAGGTTGGCGGCTGGAGAGCGCTTGCCACGGCGCCGGACCTGGACCAAGGAGGAGACAATTCTTCATCGACAAGCTGGATGCCCATGGATTGTGCGTCCGGCGGGGGTGCAGGTTGACGAGCGGCGGGCATTGCCTGGGAGCGATGCTGCGCTCTGGCGGTTCGGACATAAGCCTCGTCCAGATCCCGGAGCGCCGCATCGATGGCGCCGACCTCCGCCCTGAGGGGGTCGATTTGAGGTTGCGGCGTGGGAGAGACAGGAGTCTCCGTGGAAGGTTCGGCGCCTGTTCGAAGCTGAGCCGACCAGGACGGGATGAGGGGGAGTGCGCGGAGCAGGAGCTTCAGATCATCGGCGGTCTTGAGCTGGTCGTAGATTTCCAAAAGCCTGACGGAGCGAAGGGCGTTGATGATGTCGCCGCGGTCCTGGGGCTTGACGTCGGGAACGAGGTAGGCGGCCAGCAGAGCGTCCCAAAGCCTGTTCCAGGTTGCGCGCAGGTTCAAGGATTTGCGATCCGACTGCAGGGGCTTCAAGGCCTTGTGAAGTTCCTCCAGGTTTGCCTTAGCGGCAGCCAGTTTCATCGCGGCATAGACACGAGACAGGAGCGCCAAGGAGTGGTCCTGGACGCCCCAAGTACCGGGATAGCCGGTGGAGTTGATGTGCTGCTCGGCAAGCGACTGGGCTTCCGTCCAGCTGTCGGCACGTTGAAGGGACTGAGCGAATTCAGTCCAAGGTTGGTCGCCACCCGATTCCGGGCGCAGGAAACGAAGGTCGGGCTGCGAGGCGGGCGTTTTCTGCACGGGGCGCATGGCTACGAAGCGGAACAGGTTTTTTCGAATTGAGTTTTCCAAAATGCCTCCGATTGGCTGAGGGGTATGGCAGAGAAGGTATCACATGCCGGCGGCTTTGAGTTCCATGGCGAGGGAGGAGATCCAGTCCTTGAGCTTAGGGGCGCTGGGGTTGAGCTTGGCGATGTTGACGAGTTGGTCGTGGAAGAACTTCTGCTGTTCGGGGCGGGCGCGTTTGTCGCGGCCGAAGAGGGTGGCGGCGGCGTAGAGTCCGTGAGCGATGCCGGCTTCAAAGGTAGGCCGCTCGATTTGGATTGGCGGGCTTTTGAAGAGTTCGCGCGCTCGCGCCATGTCGTCGGTGGCTCCGACGGCTTGGCAGGCGGCCTGGATGACACCGCGCTGGATCATGGCGCTACGAACCACTTCCAGTTCCTGGGACGAATAGACGGAGCCGGCAGTGATGCGGGCGATTTGGGATGGGAGGCTGAGGTTGCCGCGGGCGGGGAAGGGGAAGTCGAGGGTGGCAGCGCCTTCCGGCTGGACCCTTTGGAATTCGGCGTAGGCTTCGCCGAAGGTGAGGGCGAGACGGGCGGCGAGGGCGCGGGACTCATCCATTTCGCGGCGGAATGGGGTCGGATTGGCCTTGTTGGCGCGGGCGCCTTGTTCGAATTGGTCAGCGAACTCGGCGTTGGCCTGCACCATACCCGATAGGACGATGAGGCGCCATGGGCGGATGCGGCCGTTGAATTCGCTCTTCATGCCGGCGAGCTTTTCCAGGTTCTCGCTCGTCTTGCGATAGTCTCCGGAGAGGAAGGTCTCCTTGGCGGCGTCCCAGTGGAAGGGAGCGGAGCCGGGGCTGGGGGCGGTGGAGCAAGAGAGGGTAAGCAGACAGATGGCGGCGGCCAAGATCCCGAGCGGGATGTTGTTGCGGGCCATGACAGGCAACCTGTAGCCGATCTTGCACCATTTCCCCGGCAGGTGCAAGCAGAATCTCTGCGTTAAGATGCATGACTATGCACCCTTTGCTTGTACTGGCGATTGCGATCGCGGTGGTTTTCCTGTTGATCATCCGGATGAAGATCAGCGCATTTCCGGCGTTGATCGTGGCGGCGATGACGGTTAGGGCTGCTGTCGCCGGAGGTTCCGCTGGCGAGGGTGGTGCCGCGGGTGGCGGAGATTTTCGGGTCGGTGTGCGGACGGATCGGGATCGTGATCGCGCTGGCGGCGCTGATCGGGCAATGCCTGATGGAGAGCGGGGCGGCAGATAAGATTACACGGGTGTTTGTGCGGATGCGCGGGGGGAGCATGCTTCGTGGTCGTTGCCGCCGAGCGGCTACGTGTTGTCGGTGCCGGTCTTCTTCGACACGGTGTTCTACCTTTTGGTGCCGCTGGCGCGCTCGATTCGGGTGAGGACGGGGCGGAACTACCTGCTGTTCCTGGTGGCGATCTGCGCGGCGGGGGAACGGTGACGCACAGCATGCCGCCTCCGACTCCAGGGCCGCTGGCGATGGCTGCGACGCTTGTCATCGATTTCGGCGCGATGATCTTAGTGGGTGCGTTCATCGGGATTCCGATGGAGCGGCTGGGTGGGCGTCACCGGCTATGTGGCGACTCAGATCGCGGCTTCGGTGGCGCCGTTGCGATAGCCCCAAGGCTAATTGCGGATTTCTAGGGCGTATTCGCGGAGGAGGGAACCTTGCTGACGCGCGTTCACGATACGGACCCAGTAGAAGCCTGGTTCGTCGAAAGTGCCGGGGCTGACCGCGAGCATGGGCCCTTCCAGCTTGCCCTCGCCGCTCCAGACGATCCGGCCGTTGGAGGCGGCGATTTCGACGCGGTAACCGCTCTCCGGTTGCAGGCCCTCCAGATCGAGGCGAAGGGTCAGTTGATCGGATACTCTGGCGATGGCTGAGGCATCGCTTCGAATGGCGCGGAGGTCCAGCACGCGGGTTTGCACCGGATGGATGCGCTGGCTGTCGGGCATGGCCAGGAAAACCGCCAGCGCAATGGCAGCCAAAGCTCCGGCCACCGGCAATGGCCGCCATGCGAAAAGGCCGCTCAGGGCGGCTCGCAGCCATTCGCCAGGCTTGGTTTGAGGGCGCAAACGCTCCTCTTCGGCCACCCTGGGTGCGGCAATCCGGAATGCCTGAATAAAGTCGTCGGTTTCCTGCAGCCTGTCCTGACAAAGGTGGCAGCCAAGCAGGTGCTCTTCCAAGCGGGCGGCTTCTGGCGGCGGCAGAAGTCCCATCGCGTAACGTTCCAGTGTGTCCTCACTGACGTGCGGTTCCAAGATAATCCCCATAGACCGGCAACAATCCTCCTCAGTATCGGGGATCACCCCTGCCGCTCGCCAGCCCCCTGCCGTCAACGTGAGAGACGAAGTTGACGGACCGTCCGTTTTCAAGGACCAGCTGGGCCGATCCCCTGCGGTTGGCGGGGAGATATCCCCTCCGAGAAAGAAGTGTCAGGAGCCCGCCGTATTTCTCATGGAAAGTTTATTTAATGATTTGCGGTTCAGTTTCTTGCGGCCCAGCTCGCCGAAGCGGGCCTTGGCGCGGGACTTGAGGAGGCGGAACTGGGTTTCCGAGAGGTTCATTTCTTGACAGATCTGTTCCTGAGGCTGCTCATGGAGATAGAAGCGCGTGAGGATCTCCCGGTCACGCGAAGAGATATCATCGAGAACCTCCTTCATGATGCCGGCTTGCTGCTCGATGATGGCGTTCTGTTCGGGATTCTGGCGGTTGTCTGCGATGCTGACTCCGGTTTCCAGGTCCATCTGCTCGCGGCGGCTGTGCACGGCATTGTCGATGAAAGCGGCCACCTGGCGGCGGACCACGGTTCGGATAAAGCCCATCAGTCGCTCGGGCTCGCGGAGATCGCCGCGCTGGATGGCCTGCACCACGATGAGGAAGGTGTCGTGGACCTTGTCGTCCAGCTCCTGAGGGCCGAGCTGGCGGCAAAGGTAGAAGCGAATGCCGCGGGAGAAAAGACTATAGAGCTCCTCCATCGCGGAGTTGTCGCCGGATTGAATGCGCTCCACCAGGACGCGCCACTGGCTGCCGTCGGGTACGGACGGCGTTTCCGGGGTGCTCATCGATTGCGAATTGGATTCAGCGTCACCCACATCGTTTCTCACACTCGTCATGTTGAACTGTATCTTTCCTGGCAAGTAGAAGAATGCAGCCCAACAACGGGGGCGGACCGAAAGGAGGGAGACGTCTCATTCCGGGCGATGAATTGCGGCGTGCCTTGCAAGATGAGCATTTCTTGGCGTTTTAGCTTCTCCCCACGACAAAGTAACTGGCCCAGTACTTCGGGCGTGAACGAAAGGTAGTCGAGCGGATCATGTCCAACTGCGAGGACTGCAGAGCCCTGGCAGCCCTGCGCCGGGCAGGTAGATGATTCAAGTCAAACCAATAACGATAGAAAGTTGGCGTTAGAGCGGCATCATCGGGGATGGCCCATAGCGTGGCGGCGACGGTTCGCGCGCCGGCCAGCAACCAGGCGCGGGTAAGCCCCATCAGCCCCTCTCCCGGCTTCACTTCCGCGCCGCCGGAGTGACAGCCACTCATCATCACCAGGGAGGCCTTGACATTGCGCGAGGCGATCCACTCCTGGCCCAGGAAGGAGGGCTGGGCAGCCGGGTCCAGCGAGAGCGCCAGCAGGGTTGCGGATGGATTCTCCGGTGAGGGAATCAGATGGGTAGCGAAGTGCATGAGTGAGGGACGAAGCTGTAAGGCGGAGGCGATCGTTTCCGGGTTCGCATCAGCGCCACGCAGGACGGGGCCGGGTATGTTTCCGGCCGCCTGCCAGCTGCGCGAACAAGCGGCTATTTCCTGTTCGGTCCCCGGCAGTCTGGACAACTCCCGGGCATCGACGTGGCGGGAAAACAAGTCGGCGAGACTGCGCAAAGGCCGAAGGAGTCCGGAGCTGGAATCCGGTTTCCAACGGGGATCGGCGCGGTTATAGACAGGGTCGCCCACGGCCACGGGCGGACCGGTCCAGCCTGAATCGTCGGGGGAGGACTGTTCCAAGGCCCACAAGCCGGGGATCAGGTGCACGGCTCCGGACTCGGCTAGGTAAACGGGCTTGCCCATGTGGCGGCGTGTTACCAGAGCGGAGAAGGGCAATCCGTACAGGGGGCCGTCGGGAACCAGAATCCAGTCCCCATGCGCGTTTAACCCTTTGAGGGAACCGAACAGATTGGCATAGAGCACCTCACCGGCGGAAACCTGTGACGGGAGGTCGGCGGCCACGGCCTGGCGGAACCGATCCACCTCCTCGATGAGGCTTTCGCGCGAAGGCAACGGATGAAGTTCGAGCAAGTTGCGCCCAACGCGCCAAAGAAAGCTTTGATCTTGGCCCAGGTGGAAAACCAGCAGCGTATCGGAAGGCTGAAGCCGGCTCTGGAGTTGCCGGACCCACTGGGCAGGATCGCGGGGCATTGCCTGTGCAGGGAGACTAACGGAGGAGGCGCCGGCGGCAGCTTCCATCTCGCTCAACCGAAGCCGCAGTTCCTGGATGCGCCGGCGCTGCTGTTCACTGGAGGCGCGGTAGATGGCCGCGTAGGCGGCGTGCAGCTGCGCCAGAGTCTCTGCATAGTTGGGCGGTACGTGTTGCTGCCAGCGATCCGTCTCTCCGGACGACTCCCTGAGGCTGTAGGCGCGGTTGGATTCGGCCGCCCAGAGCGATTCGGCGACGAGGGCGGGATCGCGCCGGCGGCGGTAAAGCTCGGTGGCCACGTCGACGAATAGCGAGTAGACCTCCTGCATGGCCACCGTGTTGCTGACCCGCAGGGCTTCGGAAGCCGCCAGATGCATTCGCGCATCGTGGAACTGGGCGATGGCGATTCGCAGATCGTTCAGAGCACCGTGGAGATCTCCCTTGGCGAACTGGATCTGTGCGCGGTAGTAGTAGAGATTCCAGCGTGGGAGCCGTGGCGAGCGGTCTCTCAATCCCATCGCTGTTTCCATCAAGGCGAGCGCCGAGTCATGTTTCCCCTGCTTGTAATGGAGCATCGCCAAGTATTGGTAGGTTGTCGTGATCGAAGGATCACGCGAGGTCTTCCGCAGGCGAAAAGCGTCGACGATGGCGTCTTCGGCCTCGCTCAGACGCCCGACGCGCATTAGCTCATTTCCGAGCAACTCGAGTCCGGCTGCCTGCAGCGGCGTAGCGGCGCCGCGATCGGCTACCTCGATCCCTTGGCGGAAAAACGGAATGGCGCTGGGAAGATCGCCCAGGCGAGCCACGAGCCTGGCTTTGTGGAGGTAGGCCATGGAAAGCGCCTGATGGTTGTTGGCGGCGGCCAGAGCTTCCACGGAATCGTTGGCAGCTTCCAGCGACTGCTGGTGGGCTTGGAGATGAAAATACAGATTGGAGAGGTTATGCGAGATCATTGCCGCCCGCTCTTGGTCTCCTGCCTCGAGGGCCCCGTCCCGCGCGCGCAGGCCATAGCGCAGAGCTTCCCGGAAGCGGAACAGACCTTGCATGGCTCCCCCCAGGTAAGCCAGCGTCCGAGCCGCGTAGGGATGGCCGCTAAAACGCTCCGCATATTCCTCCGCCTCCGGCTGCAGCAGATGAAGAACCTCCGAGTACTTTCGGTCGTTGCCGAGTTTGGATGCCAGGCTGTTCAGCTCGAGCCAGCGTTTTTTCAGCCCTGCCTCCAGCGCAAAGTGTGAGACAGTGCGCCCACGGATAGCCGGAAAGCTGCCGGAGATCGGAGCTAGCAGGCACGTCAGAATCAGCACTAGTAAAGTAGTGCGCATCAAAATCGCTTGGCTATTCGGGGATTGGATAGAACGGAAGGGCTGGCGTTCTTGGGGATACCCTATGTCAGGAGTATCCCCAAGCATCATACCAGACATTTGCCAGATTGTGGCAACCTCTTTTTAGGTGAGGTTTGTGTTTTGATACGTGCGTCTGTGTTCGCACGAGTGTGCTGGTCTAGGACCAGACTAGAACCACAGAGCGGGAGGTGGGAAGATGATAAGCATCTCGTCCATGATATCTTCACAGCGGGGCGGCCCCGCTGCTCCCATCCACACCTTAGGGCTACGGGGGGGCGAGAGCGATCGAAGCGAATCGTGAAGTGACTGAAAAAGAACGAAAAATAAATCTCCGAGACTCGTGACCTACAATCAAGGTGTGGGCCTCCCGTTGCCGATCTATGAGGAGCAGGTAAAGTCGATCCTCAGCCCGACGTCCGGCTTTATCGCCCAGGCCGGCTTTACACATTCGCTCAATCCGGCACGGAACTGCACCTATGGGTGCACGTATTGCTATGTGCCGACAATGCGGGTTCACGGCGGCCTGAGGCAGCGCGAATGGGAACGATGGGGCCAGTTCACGACGTTCAAGTCGAACGCTCCGGCGCTGCTGGCGAAGGCGCTGCGCCCGGCCCAGGTGATCTACTGCTCGCCGCTGGTGGATCCTTATCAGCCGGCGGAGGCCGCGCGGCGCATGATGCCGGAACTATTTGCCGCACTCATCCGGAAGCCGCCCGCGGTAATCACGATTCAGACCCGCTCCCCACTGGTGATCCGCGACCTGGAGCTGCTGAAAGAGCTGGCGGGGAAGACGCGTGTGCGCGTCAGTTTTTCACTGACAACGGACATGGACGAGGTTCGCCGGATCTACGAGCCGCATTGCGAATCGCTGGAGGAGAGGCTTCAGGCGGTGGCGGCACTGCGAAATGGAGGCATAAAGACCTTCGCGACTCTGGCGCCCATTCTGCCGTGTAATCCGGAAAGGCTGGCGCGGCTGGCGCTGGAGGCGACCGAAAACGACGTGCTTGGCGACCCATTCCACGAACGTTCCAACAAACCGGCGGGGGCGGTGACAAGGCCGCAGGCCGAAGCGATCAGCCGTAAGCATGGTTATGAGGAGTGGCACGAGCCCGGCTTTCAGGCGCGGATCGCGGGAAGAATGGCGGCAGTGGTGCGGGAGAGCGGGCGGAAATTCGCAATCGGACCGGAGGCTTTTTCATGGCTGGCTCAGTAGCAGAAATTCTGGAAAGACTCGGCATGGCGGATGATTCGCGCGGGGAGCTTGCATCCATCAACCCTGCCACCGGAGCGTCCATCGGGCGGGTGAGGAAGGCTGACGCGAGCGATTACGAATCGACGGTTGCCCGCTCGGCCGCGGCGTTCGAGAAGTGGCGGATGCGGCCGGCTCCGGTGCGTGGGCGCGTAGTGGCCGATATCGGGGCGGAACTGCGGCGGTTGAAGGACGATCTGGGCGCGCTGGTTACGCTGGAAAGCGGCAAGATCCTGGCCGAGGGCAAGGGCGAAGTGCAGGAGATGATCGACATCGCCGATTTCGCGGTCGGGCTGTCGCGGCAGCTCTACGGACTGACGATGCCGAGCGAGCGGCCGGGCCACCGGCTTTATGAGCAGTGGCATCCGCTGGGGCCGGTGGGGGTAATCACAGCCTTCAATTTCCCGGTCGCCGTTTGGAGCTGGAACGCGCTGATCGCGGCAGTCTGCGGGGACACCGTGATCTGGAAACCATCGCCACTTACCCCGCTCACCGCGGTTGCGGTGCAGAAGATTTGCGAGCGCGTGATGGCGGCGCATGAGTGTCCCTGGGTTTTCGAGACCCTGATCGGGGACGTGGAGGTTGTGGGCGAACCGATGCTTTCGGACCGGCGGCTTCCGTTAATCTCCGCTACCGGCTCCTGCCGCATGGGGCGTCATGTGGCACAGAAGGTGGCGGCGCGGTTGGGGCGCACGCTGCTGGAGCTTGGCGGCAACAACGCGGTGATCGTGATGGGGGACGCGGATCTGGATCTTGCGTTGCGGGCGATACTGTTCGGCGCGGTGGGGACGGCGGGCCAGCGCTGCACTTCGATACGCCGGCTGCTGGTGCAGAAGGCTGTCGCGGCGAAGATGGTGGAACTGCTGAGGGGCGCGTACCGGCAGGTGAGGATCGGGGATCCGATGGACCCGGCATCGCTGATGGGGCCGCTGATCACGGAAAAGGTGGTGGAGGAAATGATGGACGCGCTGGATAAGATCCGCGCCCAAGGCGGAGAGCTGGTCTGCGGCGGCAAGCGCCTTCACGGCAACTTCGTCGAGCCCACTATCGTGCGCTCCCCACCGGGGATGCCGATGATGCAGGAAGAGGTTTTCGCGCCGCTGCTGCATGTGGTGGAGTTTGAAACTCTGGATGAGGCGATAGCTTTGAACAACGGCGTCCCGCAGGGGCTCTCGAGCGCCATCTTCACCAAGGACCTGCGCAACTCGGAGGCGTTCCTCAGCGCCCGCGGTTCCGATTGCGGCATCGCCAACGTCAACATCGGGACCTCGGGCGCCGAGATCGGCGGGGCGTTCGGCGGGGAAAAGGAGACCGGCGGCGGGCGCGAATCCGGTTCCGATGCCTGGAAGGCCTACATGAGGCGGCAGACGGTTACAATAAATTATTCGACTGACCTGCCGCTGGCTCAGGGCATCGAGTTCAAGGTTTGAGCATCTACACAAGCTATGACATGATCGGCGACTGCCGCGCCGGTAAACCCGCGGGCGTGGTGCATTTCGTGCGGCATTTCCTGGCCGGCTGCCGCTCACTGACGCTTCATTACGGCGGAGGCGAGGAAGAGGTCAGCACGCTGCTGGGGCGGGCGCCGAAGGCGCTGGCGGCGATGGAACCGGGGCCGGAGCGGCGGATCATGGTTGACCTTCGCCCTCTGATCCAGGAATGCGCCGGATACGGCAAGGGAGTGAAGCCAACCGGGCTGGATCTGGTAACTTTGAGCAAGGCGCTGGAAGAGTTCTCCGTACTGGAGCGCCAGATGGTGTGGCTGAGCTCGATGGGCTATGACGCGGCGGGCATCGCGCGCATCCTGCGGGTTTCCGCGGAGACGGCGGGCAAGGCCTGCGTGCGCGCGGCGGAACTGGTCCGTCCGCACCTGAGCAACTGGACACAAACCATCCTCCGCGACGCGGGACCGGAGTTGGGTGAAGAGGCGCGAGGAGCCAAACCGGAAGAGCCGGTCAGCTTCCGCGAATACATCGAGATCGTCGACGGGCGGCTGACGTGGGCCAACCGTGTGCCCGTGGAGCGGGGACTGGCGCAATCATGGCATGAGATCGACCACCTTTGCCGCGTGCGCGAGGCCGATGACGCGCTGCGCTCGGTACAGCCACTCAACGAGCAGGAGACGGCCGCTTATCTGGAGGCTGCCGGCATCAAGTTGGAAAAGCCGTCGCTCTGGCGGCGCCTGTTCGCCTCAGGCTAATCTGGTACGGTATGCCAAAAACTCAGCCGACGGCCACCTACGACGATGTGAATCTGGTGATCCGTCTCTATGAGCTCCGCCGGGAGACGAAGCTGCGCACGGCGCGCGACTGGTTCATCAGCAGCTGCAAGCCGAAGAGCTTCGAGGAACTGATGAAGCAATGCCCGCCGGGCTCGCCGGAAAACACCAACCTGCGGATGGTGGCCAGTTATTGGGACATGGCGGCCAGTTTCATCACCGCCGGCGTGCTGAATGCGGGGCTGTTTTTTGAGTCGAACCGCGAAATGCTGGTGGTATGGGAGCGGCTGAAGCCGGCGATCAAAGGGCTGCGCGAGGCGTACCAGGATCAGCTGATGATGTCGAACCTGGAGTCGGTGGCGGCGGACTATGTAGGCTGGATGGAAGAGCGGCAGCCCGGTTCTTATAAGGCCTGGCTCTCCAACACGGTAACGGAGCGCTGATCGCCGGGCCCGCGCTCAATGCGCACATCCACGCGGCGTACGGGCCAGATGCGCGGAAACTTTTCGGGCCACTCGACTACGAGCAGGGCGCCGCGATCCAACAGTTCCTCCAGCCCGAGTGTTGCCAGTTCACGCTCGTGGTCCAGACGATAGAGATCGACGTGGTAGACGGTCACGGGATCGCCGTACTCATGGATCAGGGTGTAGGTGGGGCTGGAGACTTCCTCGCGGAACGACGGCGCGCGTTCCCGGACGATTCCTTTCACGAGGGTCGTCTTGCCGGCGCCGAGCCCGCCGGTGAGCAGCACGACGCCGTGCGCCGGAAACACCTGGCGCGCCAGCTTCTCGCCGAGCGCGATGGTTTCGGCTTCACTGGCGGTCTCGAAGCGCAGCACACTCCTCCATGGCGTGGGGCAGGAAACGCAGCAGGTCCGTGGCGATGACGCACTTTTCTCCCAGTTCGGCCGCGGCCAGATCGCCGCACCGGCCGTGCAACCAAACGGCCGCGACGACGGCCGCCCGGTGCTCGCCCGGAAACTGCGCGAGCATGCCGGCGATGAGTCCGGTGAGCATATCGCCAGAGCCTGCGGTGGCCATGGCGGGGCCTCCGGTGGGGTTGACCCAGATGTCCCCATCGGGGAAGGCGGTGACCGTATCGTTGCCCTTGAGCACGAGCGTCAGGCTGTGCTTCCTCGCATAATCGCGGGCGATGCCGATGCGGTTGGCCTGAATCTCGGCAGCGGTCCAACCGCAGAGGCGGGACATTTCGCCGGGATGGGGAGTGAGGATCAGTCCGCTTCGCACGGGCGGCTCCCATCGGATAAGGGCATGGAGGGCGTCGGCGTCGACGACCACGGGCAGGTCAATCCCGGTGATGGCGCGGCGCACCATGTCGGCCATCTCCGGCGATGTGCCGAGGCCCGGTCCCAGCGCGATCACCGATTTCTCCGCAGCCGCGACGCGTACATGCTCGAAGTTACCGAGCGGCTCGCGCATGAGCTCGACGTAATGGGGCGCGGCGTCGCTCATTACGGTGACGAGTCCTGCGCCGGCGCGCAAGGCCGCAATGCCGGTCATTTCAGCGGCTCCGGTCTTACCGGCCACGCCGCCAATCACGAGCACATGACCGAAGCTGCCCTTGTGGGAAATGGGCTCCCGCGGCGCGAACAGGAACGAGAACTCAGAGGCCCGCGGAAGGTTCATCGCCGAAGCGAGGAATTCCGGCCGGGTGCCGATCTGCCCGACCTCGACGTGTCCGCAGGCGGATGCGTTGGGCTCCAGCACGTGCGCCGGCTTGAGCGCGGTGAAAGTGACGGTGCAATCGGCGCGGGCATGCTCCCACTCCGTGGCCGGTCCATCTGTGAACAGTCCGGATGGGAGATCGACGGCCACTTTCGCGGCATGAGGAAAGCCGGTATTGATTTCGCGGATGAGGGAGAGGTATGGTGCGCGCGGGGGTCCCGACAGGCCCGTCCCGAGAAGGGCATCAACGACGATGGTCGCCGAACGCATCTCGGGTTCGATGCTCCCGGTGTACGGGCAGCCGCAGGCTTCCAGCAAGTGAAGATGCTCGGGAGGTTCTTGAGCCATGACCACCCACAGGGCGCGCGGCTGGATGCGCGTGTAGAGCTGGCGGGCAATCACCAGCCCGTCGCCTCCGTTGTTGCCTTTTCCGCAGAGCACGAGAATGCGGTGCGAGGCGAGAGGAGCAAACCTGCGCTCCAGCACCTCGAGGACGCGGTGGCCGGCGTTTTCCATTAGGACAAGGTTCGGAATGCCGGCCTCCATGGTGAGGCGGTCTGCTTCTCTCATTTCGGCTGCGGTGAGGATCTTCATGAGGCGTTCCGGTTCACCATCTGTTCGAGTTTGCGCACATCTTCATCGGCTCCCATGACGATCAAGTGATCTCCGGCTTCGACGAGCGCCTCGGCAAGGGGATTGAACTGCATCTCACCCAGCGCTTTGCGGATCGCCAGGACGATCACACCGACATCGCGGCGGAGCTGGAGTTCCCGGAGGGTGCGGCCGGCAAGCGAGCTTCCCGAGGTGACATGGACCTCCTCGAGCCAGACGTTCATACCGAGGCTCGTGGTGGTGAGTTCGAGAAACTCGTAGACGTGGGGGCGGAGAATGGATTGAGCGAGGCGGTAACCGGTGGTGGAGTAGGGAGTGAAAACGGCATCGGCTCCGGCATGGCGAAGCTTGGTTTCACTGGCCTCTTCGGCAACACGCGAAGCCACTTTCAGCGATGGGTTCAGGTTTTTGGCCGATAGGATGAGGAAGACATTGTCGGCGTCGGTGGCGAGGGCGGCGATGAGGCCGCGGGCGCGTTGAATGCCGGCCTCGAGGAGCGTCTCATCGCGTGCGGAATCGGCCTGCATCACGAGCATTCCCTGCTTGGCGGCCATTTCCACGCGATCGGGATTGCGGTCGATGACGACAAAGGTGACGCCGGTCCGTTTGAGCTCCGCGGCAGCGGCGCGGCCCACGCGGCCGAAGCCGCAGAGGATGTAATGTCCGTTGAGTTTCTCGATCATCTTTTTCATCCGGCGCGTGTTGAAGACCTCGGCGAACTGAAGTTCGACGACGTTCTGGGTGATGGCGCCGACCGCGAAGAACATGATACCTACCCCGAACAGCAGCAGGAAACTGTTGAAGATCCGGCCCGCCTGCGATAGCGGGTGGACTTCCATGTAGCCGACGGTGGTCATGGTGATCACAGCCATGTAAAAGGCGTCGAACCACGGGTAGTCTTCGATCAGAACAAAGCCGGCGGTGCCGATGGCAAGGGTTGCGGCGACCAGCAGGGCGATCAGCGCCAGAATGTGCCGCAGCCTGGTCACGCGTTTCTCCGGGCGATCAATATGGTGAGGTCGTCCTGCAGCTCGGGCGATCCGGTGAACTTCTGCACTTCCTCGATCACGTTGTCCATGATCTGGCGCGGCTGGAGCTGGCAGCTACGCAGCAGAATCTCGACCAGCCGCTCCTCGCCGAACATTTCCCCGAACTCATTTTCGGGCTCTGTGACGCCGTCGGTGTAGCAGACGAACAAGTCGTCCGCTTCCATCAGGACGGTGCTTTCGTCGTACTGTGCATGGGGGAAGGCGCCCACGACCATACCGTTGATGTCGCTGCGCAGCACCTGGCCACGGCGGATGAGCAGCGGCGGGAGATGTCCGGCGTTGGTGTAAGTGAGAAGCCCGGAATCGTCATGGTAGAGGGCGAGGAAGAAGGTAGCGTACTTTTCCGGCGCGGTATCGGCATGCAGTTGTTTGTTCAAGCGGGACATGATGGCGGCGGTAGAGATGCCGTCTCCATTTCCGCTCTCCAGCGCCTGGCGGAACTGCGTCCGCAGGGAGGATTGCAGCATGGCCATCAGCAAGGCCGCGGAAATACCCTTGCCGGCCACGTCGCCGACGGCAATGGCGAGGCAGCCATCCCGGAGGGACTGATAGTCGTAGTAATCGCCGGAGACGGCGAGCGCCGGCTTGCAAACGGCGCTGAGTTGCAGGCCGGGCAGGGTGGGGACGAATCTGGGAAACAGCTGGCCCTGCACCTCGCGGGCGATTTCGAGCTCGGCCTCCATGCGCTCTTTTTCCTTGGCGACGGCGACGAGCCGCTCAAGATTCTCGGTCATCAGGTTGAAGGAGCGGCTGAGCTCGGCGACTTGTTCATTGCCGCGGACCTCGATGCGGTGGGCGAAGTCGCCCTTCATCACGCGCTGGGTGCCTTCATAGAGGTTATGGACGGCTTGGGTAGTGGCGCGGGTGAGGGAGACGCCGAGCACCAGGGCCATCAGCTCGACGACGATCAGCCCGACGCCGAACAGGTAGAGCACGACAGGGACGGGCGAATTGGTCTTGAGCGAATAGAGTATTCCGAGCACGGCGGAGAGGCGGGAATGGACGGCCAGGAGGCCCTGATCCTCCTGCTGGGGGGTGTCCCAGACGGCGACGGGGATATTCGTGCCCCAGAGAATATCGAAATCCAGCGTGTGAACCGGCGGCGGAACTTCCGGAGAGTCGTCATCGCTTTCGTCTCCCTGGTGCACCTTCATGCGCTGGCGGTTGCGCGCATTGAAGTGGACGACGGAGACTTGGCCGATGTTGGGAACGAGTTTGGCGAGCCATGCGCGGGTGAGCGGAGTGAGTATGGTGACGCGGGTATGACCGGCGACGACGCGGGACCAAGCGTATAGCATCTCGCCTTTTCTCACGAGGCCGCGGATCTGGCCCCAGCCGGAAGGCGGGGAGGCCTCCGGATTATCGTCATCGGCCTGCACGACGACCGTCGTGCCCGGACCCTGAGTCTGGAACATATCGTGGACCCGATCAACCATCGCGTTGCGCCGCCCCTCGGGCGCCTCAGCGAGCGCCATGGCGATTTCCGACATGGTGTCGAGGCGCCGCTCGAGCTCGGCGTGCACCATGTAGACGGCGATTTGACCGGCCAGCAAACGCGCACCGTAGCCGATGATGAGCGCGGCCAGCAGAGCCGGGATGACGGCCGACACAAGGTAGACGACGATCATCCTGTTTCGCAGCCGCCAGAGCAGCCTGCGGGAGGCCGCGCGGGCGAGCTTGACGAGCGCCGCACCAGCGAAGCCCAGGACCGCGAGGAGGGCGGCGAGTTCGAGAAGGGGAGAGGCGGATAAGACGCGGAGCAGCGCGTACAGCCCGGCAAACAGAGCCAGACCGATCTCGACCCGGCCGGGTTTGAGCTGTTTCCACATCCGGGGTATGGCGGCCCCGCCGCGTTGCAGACGCGCGGGTCAGACGCGCGAGCGGGCGATGGCCGGAGTCTCCTCCTCCTCCTTGTGTATAGGCGCCTCGGGCTTGAGCCAGTGTTCGGTGAGCCCGTCGCGCAGGATGGCAAGGGCGGTGTCGGGATCGTCGGCGTATTCGAACAGATCCAGATCCTCCTTGCTGATCATTCCGTATTTGACCAGCGCCTCGAAGTTGAGCACCTCTTTCCAGAAGCTGGAGCCGTAGAGAATAATGACGATTCTCTTTTCGAGTTTTCTGGTCTGGGCCAGAGTGAGCAGCTCGCTGAGCTCATCGAGGGTGCCGAAGCCTCCCGGAAAAACGACGAGCGCCTTGGCCAGATAGGCGAACCAGAACTTGCGCATGAAGAAGTAGTGAAACTCGAAACAGAGTTCCGGCGTGATGTAGGGGTTGGGTTCCTGCTCAAAGGGGAGTCCGATGTTCAGGCCGATGGTCTTGCCGCCGGCGTCGATGGCGCCGCGATTGGCGGCTTCCATGATCCCGGGTCCGCCGCCGGTGGTGACGACGAAGCGGCGCTGGGCGTCGGTGAGGGAATCGGACCATTCGGTGACGCGGCGGGCGAGCTCCCTTGCTTCGAGATAGTAGCGGCCCATCGGCCCATCCTCTTCTGTTCGAGCGGAGCCGAAAAAGACAACCGTGTCGTGCACCATGGCCTCGCGGAAATGGGAGAGCGGCTGAAGATACTCGGACAGGATCCGAATGGAACGGCCGTCGCGGCCGTTGAGGAACTCCTCATTCCGGTAAGCAACGGAAGGGCAGGTTTGCGGCTTGTCACTTCTCGCCTTGGGCATCTGGTGGTAACAACCTCTTTTCCAATTCTCGCACCGCTTTCACAAGTTCCGGCAATTTGGGAAAGGCAAGGACGGCTTTGCGCCAGGTTTTCATGTCGAAGGCAGGGGAGCCGGAGACAATGGCTCCGGCGTCGACGTCGGCGCCGATCCCGGACTGGGCATAGACGACGGCGTCGTCGTGAATGGTGAGATGTCCGGAAACGCCCGCTTGTCCGGCGAGCAGGACATTCTTTTTCAAGATGGAGCTGCCGGCCAGCCCCGCCTGTGCGCAAATGATGTTGTCCTCGCCCACTTGGCAGGCATGGCCGATCTGGACGAGGGAGTCGATCTTGGCACCGCGGCGGACGATGGTGCGGCCTACGGTGGCGCGATCAATGTTGGTGAGCGACTGTATCTCGACGTCGTCTTCGACAATGGTGATGCCGCTTTGCACGATTTTGTAGTGCGTGCCATCGGGCTTCTTCGCGTAGCCGAAGCCATCGCCGCCCACCACGACACCGTTCTGGAGGATGACGCGGTTGCCGATGCGGCAGAATTCGCGCACAACGGAGTGGGAATGGGCGGTGAAGTGATCGCCGATGACGGCGCCTTCATAGATGACGGCATGGGGGTGAAGCACGGCGTTGCGCCCGATGGTGACGTTGCGCCCGACGACGGCGAAAGGACCGATGGATGCACCCTCTGCAATGGAGGCGGAGGGATGGATGCAGGCGGAGGGATGGATGCCCGGCTCGGGCCGCGGCGGTTGATAGAAGAGTTCGAGGGCGCGTGCGAAGTCGAGGTACGGCTCAGGGGTGACGATGGTGGGAATGGCGTGCGGCTGCGTGGCGAGGATGGCGCCGGCTTTCGACTCTTTGACCTGGTGCGCGTACTTGGGGTTGGCGAGGAAGGTGAGTTCGGAGCTGGAGGCCTGTTCCATACCGGCCACGCCGGTGATCTCGATATCGGGAGTGCCTTGGAGAGTCCGGCCGAGCCGGTGAGCGATGTCCTGTAGCTTCACATGTTCAGGGTAGAAGCTGCGGGGGGAAGGCGCAATCCCCGGCGGCGGAGCGCGCGGGCGGACGTATGGTATATTGAGTGTGGTTCCCTACGGGCCGAAACCGGGCGTAACCATATCCTTCTCGGTATTGAATCATGATTATTCTGTTGACGATCATCCACGTTTTGGTTTGCTTATTCCTGATCGTGGTCGTGCTGTTGCAGAGCGGCAAGGCCGCTGACCTGGCAGGCGCCTTCGGCGGGATGGGGTCGCAGACGGCATTCGGGCCGCGGGGCGCGGCGACTGTTTTGACGAAGGCGACAACGATCGCGGCGGGACTATTCATGGTGACCTCGATTTCGCTGTCGATTCTGGCGACGCGGAACGCCGGTGTGTCCTCGACGGTGCTGGAAAAGCACAAGGCTCCGGCGAAGGCGACCGAGACAAAGAAGGCGGCGGAAGTTCCAAGCACCGGACCTTCGGTGACGGTCTTCCCGGAAGGGGCCGAGGGTCAGGGCGTGACGACACCGATCACGCTGCCGCCGAAGCCGGAAGAGGGCAAGGCGCCGGCTGCCCCGGCGAAGAAGTAGAAGTAGAGTCACCCAATGCGGAGGTGGCGGAATTGGCAGACGCACTAGCTTGAGGTGCTAGCGGGAGCAATCTCGTGGGGGTTCAAGTCCCCCTCTCCGCACCAGCATTCGCCAAGCCTACGGCTGGCAAGCCGTAGACATGGAGAAGGCTGCCCGCCGAAGCTTTAGCGTAGGCGGGCCTTCGGCCGACCTTATAGTTAGGCCGAACGACGTATCTGGCGCTCACGCCTTGCCGCGCTTTTGATACTTGTCAAGTAGCCGCTGGCGTTTTGCGGGCAGTCTCCAGGCTTCATTCTGCGACTGTTGCTCAGACCTTCTTCTTCCAATACTCCAGCGGAGGCCCGGTATAGACGCCGGAGCCGATGAGGGCGCGTTTGCGGACATCGGCGATTTCCTCGGGAGTCATTTTGCGGAAGTTCTGCACGGTGCGGACGTTGTCTTCCATCTGTCCCTGAGTTCCAGCGCCGCAGATGGCGACGTGGACGCCGGGCTGGCTGAGCACGTAGCGGAGACAGTCGGCGGGGCTGAGGGAACGCAGCAGGAATGCCTTACCGAAGACCTTGACAAAGCGGCACTTGCCGGCCTTTTTCGCGGCTTCAAGAGCCTCCATGGCGCCGCCGGGCGCAAGAATCTTGTCGATGTCGCCTTGGTTTTCGATGGAATGGACCTGCCATAAATCGAGATAATCGGTCTTGAGCAAGCGGAGCGAGGTTTCCAGATCCTGTTGCGCCTCCTTGGCGGTGCGCGACATGGTCTTGGTGGTGAGGAACACGTTCTTGCGGACGCCCTGCAGGCCGATGCCGTAAGCTTCCTCAGAGCGGCCGTTCCCGTAGGCGCGAGCGCAGTCAAAGAAGGTGACTCCGAGGTCGTATACCTTGCGTAGGTGGGCGGCGGCGGACGGGATGTCGGGATGAAGATCCATGCGGGCGCCGCCTTGCGAGATGACACTCACCTTGACACCGGTCTTGCCCGTAGACCTCGGCCGTGTCGAAGAAAGTGACACCGCACGGCCGCCCGGATGAGGGCGATCATCTCCGGCTTGTCCTTGGGCGGTCCGTAACCGAAGCTCATTCCCATGCAGCCGAGGCGATGGGGGAAACTTCCAAGCCGCTCTTCCCAAGTTTGCGCAACAGCGGTTACTCCTTTGGTCCTATTCTGCGCGGACGCCGGATTGCGGAACTTGAGCAACCCTTTCTGCATCCAAATAAACAGGATGGTCTATGGAGCGAGTACGGAATATATGGGGTGTGGTTGCGGGCCCCTGGGTCCGGCGGCTGCGGCGGCCGGGGTGGCCGTATTGGCTCGCGCTGGGTCTTGTTAGCGCGGCTGCGGTGGAGATGCGGACGTCGTGGCTCCAATCGCGGATGCTGGCGGCGACGGGAAGAAGGCTCACTTTTCAGGTGGAAAAGGGGCCGAGTTCGCGGATACGGTTTCCAGGAGCAGGTCCTTACGATCACCAAATGGGGTTTACGCGGATGCCGTCGTTTTTCGAGCGGCTGATGGGGAGCGGGTTCGTGATCACGGCACAGGCGCGCAGTTCGCCATTTTTTCACAGGCTGACGGGGTTGGGGTTGTATGCGCCTTACCACGAGAAAGCACAAGCAGGGTTGGCGGTGGTGGATCGCGTGGGGACGACGCTTTATGAGGCGCGGTATCCGCGGCAGGTGTATAAGAGCTTCCAGGCGATTCCGCCGGTGATTGTGGAGACGCTGGCGTTTATCGAGAACCGGGAGATTCTGGACGATCCGGGACCGTACCGGAACCCGTCGATCGAATGGGACCGGTTCACGAAAGCGGTGATTGACCTGGGGCTGAACCGGATTCATGACGGGCATCCGGTGTCGGGCGGGAGCACGCTGGCGACGCAGCTGGAAAAGATACGGCATTCGCCGGGCGGGCGGACGAGCGAGCCGGCGGAGAAGGCAGTGCAGATGGCGTCGGCTTCGGTGCGTGCGTATTTGGACGGGGAGAACACGACCGAGGCGCGGCGGCGGATTGTGACGGAGTATCTGAACTCGATGCCGCTGGCGTCGACGGCGGGGTTCGGGGAGGTGCACGGTTTGGGGGACGGGTTGTGGGCGTGGTTCGGGGCCGATTTTGAGACGGTGAATCAGCGGTTGCGGGTGAAGGGAGAGGACGAGGAGACGGCGCTGGCTTACCGGCAGGCGTTGAGCTTGCTGTTGGCGCTGCGGCGGCCGACGTTCTATCTGCGGCAGGACAGGGATGCGTTGAACCGGCGGGTGGAGGCGTATTTGAGAATGCTGGCCGGGGAGGGAGTGATCGCGGAGGGGCTGCGGGATGGGGCCTTGAAGGCGAAGGCGGAGGTGTTGAGCCGTGCTCCGGAGGCAGCACCGCGGCAGTTCGCCGGGCTGAAAGCGACGGACGGGATTCGGGCGCAACTGGAGTCGGCGCTGGGCGTCGGTTCGTTGTATGAGCTGGATCGGCTGGATCTGACGGTGCATACGACGCTGGATGCGGCGGCCAACAGTGGGGTGTCGCTGGCGCTATCGAATTTCGCGGAGCCGGAGCTGGCGCGGTCGGCGGGGTTAACGGGAGGGCGGCTGCTATCGACGGGCGATCCGGGGGAGGTTGTGTACAGCGTGACGCTGTACGAGCGGACCGAGGCGGGGAACCTGCTGCGGATCCAGGCGGACAACTACAATCAGCCGCTGAACGTGAACCAGGGGACGCGGCTGGAGCTGGGTTCCACAGCGAAGCTGCGGACGTTGGTGCATTACCTGGAGATGGTGGCGGAGCTGCATAGGGAGGGCGTGGCGCGGCAGGAGCACAGGAAGGATCAGATCACGATGTGGGCGGCGAATTATCTGAGCCGGAGGCCGGAGGCGACGCTCAAGGAGATGTTGGAGGAGGCGATGGGGCGGACGTATTCGGCGAATCCGGCGGAGCGGTTTTTCACGGGCGGCGGGCTGCACACTTTTTCGAATTTTGACGGGAAGGATGACGGGCGGGTGATGACGGTGCGGGAGGCGTTCGAGCGTTCGGTGAACCTGGTGTTTATCCGGCTGATGCGCGACATCGTGTGGTATCACGCGATGCGGGTTCCGGGTGTGACGGCGGCGACGCTGACCGAGGAAAAGGATGCGGCACGGCTGCGGCTACTGAGGCAGTTCGCCGATCAAGAAGGTTCGGTGTTTTTGACGCGGTTCTACCGGCAGCTCGAGGCGGGCGAGAGGATAGGGAGCCATCCGCTGGCGCTGTGGCTGGAGGAGTACATGAAGGTGCGCCCGAAGGCGACGCTCAAGGAGGTACTGGCGGCGGGCGCCGAGGAGCGGCAGCTGGCGTATGATTGGCTGTTCCGGTCAAGGCACAAGGCGGCGCGGGACAAGAGGGTCTGGATCAGTCTGGAGGCGGCGGCGTTTCAGAGAGTGCATGAGGCGTGGAAGCGGGCCGGCTATCCGTTTGAGAACCTGACGCCTTCGTACGCGACGGCGATTGGGAGTTCGGGCGATAATCCGGCGGCGCTGGCGGAGCTGGCGGGCATTATCTTGAATGAAGGAGTGCGGCGGCCGACTTTGCGGGTGGAGAAGCTGCACTTTGCGGCGCGGACGCCGTATGAGACGGTGGTGGAGAGGAAGCCTGCGGATGAGGAGCGGGTGTTGGAGGCAGAGGTGGCAAGGGCGATCCGGCGGGAGATGATCGGCGTGGTGGAGCATGGCACGGGGCGGAGGGCGAATGGCGTGGTGGTGTTGAAGGATGGGAGGAAATTGGAGGTGGCTGGAAAGACGGGGACGGGCGATAACCGCTTCGAGACTTATTCGAAAGGTGGCGCGGTGTTGAATTCGCGGGCGGTGAACCGTACGGCGGCGTTCGTGTTTCAAGTGGGGGACGGGTATTTCGGGGTGGTGACGGCGTTTGTGGACGGGCGGAAGGCGGAGCGGTATCAGTTCACCTCGGCGTTGCCCGTGCAGGTTTTCAAGCACTTGGCGGAGGTGTTTGGAAGGTTGGCCGAGGGTGGCTGATTTTTAACAATCGGAGCGAAAAAAGAACAACACTTGGGGCTCGGGCTGTGGTATACTGTTTGAGTACGTGGATTGATTTAGAACGGTCGCAAGGCCGGTTCAGCTAATTGCAACCACGGTAAAAAAAGTGCTAAAGGCGATCGGCTTTAGGCAGTAAACGACCCTGCGGCTTTCGCCTCAGGGTTTTTGTTTTCAGGCCGATACGCTTAGGAGACAAATGTATGAGCGTATGGGCCAGCCGATTTACCGATCATCCCATTTTGACAGGCCGTGAGGGGGAGCTGATTTCCCTGCGATTGGCCGTGGAGCCAAGGCTTTTGGAGGAGTTACTGGAGAGCCTGGCGGCACTATCCTTCCCTGTTAACCCCAACATAGAACACAAGTTCGGTGAGAAGCCGGAGGCTGTGGTGGAGTTTCCGGCCTACGAGGAGCAGCTTAAAGAGGTGCGTACGGCGCTGCACCGGGCTGGTCTGGGGGCGTCTGAGCTGACGGTGCGGCCGATGCTGGGGGAGTTGCGAAAGGGATGAATGAACTCGAGAAACAGAACAAGGCGGGAGAGGCCGACGGTGGCGGCCGCAAGAGCAACGGTTTGGGACGGCTTACGGGCACGTGGAGCGAGGAAGAGTTTCGAGAGTTTGAGGAGAACATGGAACATTTTTCTGAACTCGATGATCTGACCGCTCCTTGACAGTCGCGGCTCGGTTACGGGTTGGGTGGATTTAGGCGGGAGATTCGCATGCCACGGGTGGTTGGCAGAGTTCGGTAGGATGCGAGCCACGGCAGCAGATCCTGGAAGACCGTTATGCGCAGGGCGGGGTTGTAGGGGCCGAGGCCGTCGGCGATGAAGGTGGGGCGGGTTTTGAGGAGGAGGCGGCGGTTGGAGGCGGCGAGCCCGGGGGCGGTGGGGGTGTTGTTTGTCAGGTGGCGGTCGGCGATGACGCCGGTGAGGGGTTGGGAGTCGAGAAACGGCGTGGCGGCGGGGAGGCGTGTGTAGACGTAGAGGTCGGGACGGTAACCCCAGACGAGCAGGGTGTCGCCGGGGCGCACGTGTTGTTGGATGATCGCTGCGGCTTGGCGCGAGTCGCGGTTCATGGCGGTGTCGGCCCAGGTTGGATCGTTGGCGGTGAAGTAGCGGGGGGCGAATCGGGCAAGAGGGACGAGCAGCAGTGCGGCGGCGGCGAGAGCTTGCTTGCGCGGCAGGAGGGCGAGGCCGCGGGCACCGGCCAGCGTGAGAGCGGGCAGCATAAGGAAATAGTAGCGGGGGAAGAAGCGCCATCCGGCAGCGACACCGGCGAGGCAGATGGCGAGCCACAACAGCAACCAGCGATCGTCGCGATTGCGGATGAGCAGCCAGAGGCCGGGGAGCAAGGCGGCGTGGAAACCAAGCCAGCCGGCAGTACGTTTGAGGCCGAGCAGGAGCGGGTCATCGAGGAACGTGTCGGCGGCGTAGCGGAGACCCCAGAGCCAGACTTGTTGCCGGTAGCCTTCCAGCATTCCGAATGCGGCAAGCAAGCCGAGCGATGCGAGGGAGGCGAGAAGGAAGGTTCCAAGAAAAGCGGGCAGGCGGCGGCGCAGAAGAAAAGCGCAGATGGCGATGACGAAGACGGCCTTGGTGTGGAGGAGCAGGGCGGCGGCGCAGAGCAGGCCGGCGAGGACCGGGGAAGCGGTGAAGGCCATCCAGACGGCGGCGATGTGGGGCGCGACTAAGAGCATGTCGGGCGCGAGCGCGATGACGGCGGAGGGTGTGTCAAAGGTGAGGAAGAAGGCGAGCAGAATCGCGGCGGTCGAGGCTTCGCGCGGGCTCCAGAGTTCCAGGGCGAAGCGATGGAGCAGCCAGCAGCAGAGAAGAATGAAGAGCGTTCCGGCGAGGCGCAGCGGCCAACCGTCGTAGCCGCCCCACAGCAGGTAAAGGAACGCGGAGAGCGGGGGTTTATCGAAGAAGAAGTCGCGGTAGGGGAGCTTGCCGTGGAGGATTTGGATGGCGGCGGCGGCGGGGTAGCATTCCTCCACCCAGAGAATCCGCAAGTGGGCGAGGCGCGAGGCGAAAATGCCGGCGGCGAGCAGCGCCCAACCCGTGCGCGCGTTCATGGCTGTTTGAGCAGTTTCAAGAGAACATCGCGGAAGGCGGCGCCGTGGAGCGGGTCGGCGAGGGCGAACTCGACGAAGGTTTCAAAGTAGCTGGGGAAGTTGCCGATGTCGTAGCGCTTTTCCGCGGCGGCGAGTTTGACGGCCAGTACGCGTTTGCCGCTCTGGCAAAGTTTGCGCATGGCGTCTGTGAGCTGGATTTCGCCGTGCTTGCCGGGCGTGGTTTCGCGGATGAGTCCGAAGATGAGCGGCGAGAAGACGTAGCGGCCGGCGATGGCGAGATTGCTGGGGGCCAGCGCGGCGGGCGGCTTTTCGATCAAGTCCTTGACGAACATCCAGTCGCCGGCGGACTCCGCCGGATGGACGACGCCGTAGTGGCTGACCTCCTCCGGCGGCACCTCTTCGACGGCGACGACGCAATCGGCGTTGTGCGCCTCAAACAGGTGCATCATGCGGGAGAGGCACTGGGAGCGGGCGTGGATGCCGAGGATGGAGTCGCCGAGGGCGACGGCGAAGGGCTGATCGCCGGCGAAGTTCTCTCCGCACAAGATGGCGTCGCCGAGGCCTTTCTGCTCGCGCTGGCGGGTGTAGAAGAAGTGCGCTTTCAGGTCTTCGAACTGGACCTCCTGGAGCAGATCCTTCTTGTTGTTGGTCTGAAGGAGGCGGTAGAGCTCGGGGTCGGAGTCGAAGTGATTTTCGATGGAAGACTTGTTGCGGCCGGTGACAAACAGGATGTCTGTGAGGCCGTTGGCGACAAGCTCTTCGGCGACGTACTGCACGACGGGCTTCCGGGCTATTGGAAGCATCTCTTTGGGCTGGGACTTGGTTGCGGGAAGAAGCCGGGTGCCCAACCCGGCGACGGGAACGATTGCGCTCCGAATCACCTAACGAATATATCGCGGCGGCGGGCCAGGGCAGGGGAGAATAGGAGGCTTGGAAGGCAGGATTCAACTCGAGGCGACAGCCGCCGATGCGGGCAAGCGGCTGGACCACTGGCTCCAGGAGCGGCTGGCGGAATACAGCCGGTCGCGCTTGCAGAGCTGGATCAAGGCGGGGCGCGTACGCGTTGAGGGCGCGGAGGTGAAGGCGTCGCAAATTCTGCGCGGTGGCGAGCGTGTGGAGGTGGAGCCGGCGGCGCTGCCGTCGCTGAAGGCGTTTCCCGAAGACTTGCCGGTGAAAGTGCTGTATGAGGATGCCGACGTGGTGGCGGTGGACAAGCCGGCGGGGATGGTGGTGCATGCGGGGGCTGGACGCCATGCGGGCACCCTGGTGAACGCGCTGCTGAACCGTTTCGCGAAACTGTCTGAGGCGGGCGGAGGAGAGCGGCCGGGGATCGTGCACCGGCTGGATCGCGACACGAGCGGCGTGTTGCTGGTTGCGCGGCATGATGCGGCGCACCGTTCGCTGGCCGAACAGTTCGCCAGGCGCGAGGTGGAGAAGATCTACCTGACGCTAGTGCACGGCAAGGTCAAACGCGAGCACGGCATGATCGATAAACCGGTTGCGCGCGATCCGGTGCGGCGCACGCGCATGACGGCGCGGACGGGGCGCGGGCGGAAGGCGCTGACCGAGTATCGCGTGCTGCGGCGCGGGGAGCGGATGACGTATCTCGAGATCCGGCTGCACACCGGGCGCACGCATCAGATCCGC
The DNA here is from genome assembly GCA_016871315.1 of Acidimicrobiia bacterium. GTDB lineage: Bacteria > Acidobacteriota > Terriglobia > Bryobacterales > Bryobacteraceae > VFZE01. The sequence continues at coordinate 114,043 of VFZE01000011.1, forward strand.
GTGCACATGGCGAGCCTGGGACATCCGGTGGCGGGCGATACGTTGTACGGCGCCCCGGGCGGGGTGATGGAGCGGACCTTTTTGCATGCGCACCGGATCGCGTTCCGGAGCCCGTCGGGTGGGCAGCGGGTGGAGGTGGTATCGCCGCTGCCGGCGGATCTTGAGGCGCACCTGGAAGGGCTCCTATAATCGAGTTAGAGGTATCCATGAGACTCATTGCCGTAGTCCTCGCCGTTGTGTCCGCGATTCCCAACGTGGCGTGGGGCGAACAGCCCGTGCAGCGGAACCAGCAACCGGCGCAGCAGGTGGCGGAAGTGGATGACGAGTCGACTCGTATCCGGCTGGACGTGACGCGCGTCAACATGCTGTTCACGGTCACCGATAAGCGCGGCCGGTTCATCACCGACCTGGACAAGGATTCGTTCCAGATTTTCGAGGGCAAGGCGCAGCAGAAGATTCTCGAGTTCACCGCGGAAAGCGATCTTCCGCTGCGGCTGGCGATTCTGATCGATACCAGCAACAGCGTGCGCGACCGCTTCCGCTTCCAGCAGGAGGCGGCGATCGAGTTCATCCGCAGCGTCATGCGGCCGCACCAGGACAAGGCGGTGGTGTTCAGCTTCGATACGCAGGCGAACCTTGTTGCGGACCTGACGGAGAATATTTCAAAGCTCGAGAATTCGATCCGCGACCTGCGGCCGGGCGGCGGCACGTCGCTGTACGATGCGGTGTTCACGGCCTGCCGCGACAAGCTGGCGCGGGATCAGCCGCGGCACAAGTTCCGCCGCGCGATGATCGTGCTGACCGATGGGGAGGACAACCAGAGCCGCTACACGCGCGACCAGGCGCTGGAGATGGCGCACAAGTCCGATGTGGTGATTTATTCGATCTCAACCAACATCACCCGCGTGCAGACCAACGGTGACAAGGTGCTGCGCTACTACGCGGAGGAGACCGGCGGGCTGGTCTTTTTCCCGTTCAAGGTGGAGGACCTGGCGCAGTCGTTTGAGAACATCGCCAACGAGATGCGGCACCAGTACAACATCCTGTACCGTCCGGAGCCGTTGCGGACCGACGGACAGTATCACGAAGTGGAGCTGCGAGTGAAGGGCCGGCGGGATTTCGTGGTTCGCGCGCGGAAGGGGTACTACGCGCCGAGGATGTAGAGGGGCGGGTTACAGAGAGCGTCGGTCGAAACGGGTTGGGTGTATACTTTCCGGGTCCGAAGCCTCCAGGAGGTCTCTCATGATTCGTGGAATGACCCCGCTGTTTGCTGCTTTAGTCCTGCTCCATCCCATGGCGAGCGCACAGGTCACGCCGCCGGAGAAGTTCTTTGGGTTCCAGCTCGGCGCGGACCGGAAGATGGCGCGGTGGGACAAGATTGTCGAGTACTTCTCGCTGCTCGAAAAACAGGGCAGCGGCAGGATGAAGGTGGTCAACATGGGGCCGAGCACGATGGGTAATCCGTTCCTGGTTGCCTACATCTCCTCCCCGGCGAACCTTTCGAAGCTCGAGCGGCTGCGGGAGGTGAATGCGGCGATCAGCGATCCGCGCGGGCGAACGGAGGCGGAGATACGGAAACTGATCGGGGAAGGCAAGGCGGTGATGGTGCAAACGATGAGCCTGCACGCCACAGAGATCGGCGGATCACAGATGGCCCCGGAACTGGCTTACGATCTGCTGTCGGCGAATGACGAGGACACGCGGCGGATTCTGGATGGCGTGATCTTCCTGATGGTGCCGTCCTTCAATCCCGATGGGCAGATCATGGTGACCGATTATTACCGGAAGACGCTCGGCAGCGAATATGAGGGATCGAATCTGCCGTGGCTCTATCACAAGTACGCAGGTCACGATAATAACCGCGACGCGTTTCAGACGAACCTTGTTGAGTCGCAATACCTGGCGAAGATCATGTTCCGCGAGTGGATCCCGCAGGCATACGTCGATCATCACCATATGGGAAGCTACGGCGCGCGCATTTCGATACCGCCCTACGCCGAGCCGATCCGGCCGCATGGCGATCCGCTGGTCTGGCGCGAGATGGCATGGTATGGCGCGCACATGGCCTACAAGGCCGAGGAGGCGGATCTATCGGGGGTGATCGGCGCGGCGATCTATTCCGGCTGGGGCCACTTTGGATTTCACTGGATCACTCCGTTCCACAACATCGCGGGAATGCTGACGGAGTCAGCGAGCGCGCGGCTGGCGACGCCGCTCTACATACACCCGCAGCAGCTACGCGGCGGCGCGCGGGCGATGCCGGACTACAACGCGCAGACCACGTTTCCCAATCCGTGGCCGGGCGGCTGGTGGCGGCTGCGCGATATCGTCGAGCGGCAGAAGGTGACGGCCTGGGCGCTGCTGGACCTTGCGGCTCGCAACCGGGAAACGGTGTTGTGGAACGCGTATCTGAAAGCCAAGCGGCAGACGGACCGCGGCGCGCAGGGCAAGCCGGCGGCCTACGTCATCCCGGCGATGCAGCATGACCGGCTCACCGCGATCAAGCTGGTGAACAAACTGCTGGTGCAGGGTGTGGAGGTGCAGCGGGCGGGCAAAGCCTTTGCGTCATCGCAGGGCATGAGCTATCCGGAAGGTTCCTATGTGGTGCCGATGGCACAGCCGAAGATGGGGCTGATCCGGTATTTGCTGGGCCGCACCTACTATCCCGACAATGAATGGACGCGGGACGGCGATGGCACGCCGATCCGGCCTTACGACATGGCGGCCGATACGATGTTCGAGTTCATGGGGGTGAGGGTTGACGCGTTGGATGAGGCGATAAACGGCGCCAGCCTGGCGAAGGTTGGCTCAGCGGTGGAGCCGCAGGGGCGCGTGACGAGAGGCTCGGCGGGCTATTGGTTCGACGGGAGGCTCAACGGTAGTTTCCGGGTGGTGAACTGGTTGCTCGAGAGAGCGATTCCGGTGCGTCGTGTTCACCAAGCGGCGCATGGTTTGCGGCCCGGTGACTTCATCGTGGCTGCGGGTGCCGAGTCCGCGCTGGCAGGGATCGCCAAGGAGACCGGCGTGGATTTCCAGGCGCTGAACGCGGATGCAAGCGCGTCGTCGCGGCAGGTGAACCGGCAACGCGTGGCGATGTATCAGCGGTACCGCGGCGGCAACATGGATGAAGGGTGGACTCGTCTGCTGCTGGAGCAGTTTGGCTTTCCATATACCTCGCTTGCCGCGGAGGAGGTCAAGAAGGGTGGGCTGAGGGACCGCTATGACGCCATCATTCTTCCCGACGACGGCACCAACACCATCATGGGCGAGCAGGCCGAATCGCGCGGCGGCGAGCGGCGCCCGCCGGAGAGCTACCCGCCCGAGTACCGCGGCGGCATCGGCAACGATGGACTGAAGGCGCTCACCGAGTTCCTTGAGAAGGGCGGTACGGTGGTGGCGCTGGGCGCAGCCAGCAACTTCGCCATCGAGAAGCTGGGTTTGCAGGTCCGCAACGTGGTCAGCAACGCAAATCCGAAAGAGTATTTCTGCCCGGGTTCGACTCTGCGCGTCGAGTTCGAAAGGGGTAGTGCGTTTGCCTACGGCATGCCTGAGGAAGGGCTGATCGTCCAGTTGGCCAACAGCCCCGTGTTCGAGATCCTGCCCAGCGGCAAGAACGACGATTACGAGGTGGTGGTGCGTTTCGCGGACCGGGATCTGCTCGAGAGCGGCTGGCTGATCGGCGAACAACGGATCGCCAAGAAGGCGGCGATGGTGGCTGCGAAAGTAGGCGGCGGGCGGGTGGTGATGATCGGATTCCGGACACAGCACCGGGCACAGACTCACGGCACGTTCAAGCTGCTGTTCAATGCGCTGATGTGATGCCTGCACGTTATGCTATCATGCAGGCATGAAGGAGCAGGCAGAGAAGATTCAATACACCATCAGGGGCATTCCGCCTGAGGTGGACCGTGCACTGCGCAGAAAAGCCGCCCAACGCAACCGGAGCCTCAACCAGATCATTGTCGAAGAGTTGACAGCAGCCACTACAGGCTCTCGAAAGCGCGCCGACTTCCATGACCTGGCCGGCCGATGGACGCCAGACCCGTCATTGGATGAGATCATTCAAAGCCAGCGGCAAATCGATCCGGATAAGTGGAAGTGAGAATCGCGCTCGACACCAACCGCATCACCGATCTCTTCCGCGGTGATGAGGATCTGGCAGAGCTGTTGGGCACGATGGAAGAAGTCTGGATTCCGCTGATCGTTCTGGGGGAACTGAAGGCCGGTTTTCATGGCGGCTCCCAGGCGCGCCGGAACGGAGCTTTGCTGGTCAAGCTGCTGGGGAAACCTACGGTAGGCGTCTTGCTGCCCGGCCGCGAAACGGTGGAGCACTACGCTCGGCTTTTCGTTCAACTGAAGCGGGCAGGAACTCCGATTCCCGATAACGATCTGTGGATTGCGGCGCTGGTTCTGGAACACGACCTCACTCTGATTACGCGCGACCACCACTTCGCGCGCATCCCCCAGTTGCTGCGTGGGTAGAAAGCGACCCCTCCCATTGACAAGCGTCCCGGTCCGGTATAATCGAATTCCATGGCAGAAGAACGGGAAGATAAAGAACGCACGCGGGCGCTGACGGCGACCCTCGGGCAGATTGAGAAGCAGTTCGGGAAGGGCTCGATCGTCCGGCTGGGGTCGAAGGAAGCCATCATCCCCGTGGCGGCGATCTCAACAGGCGCGATATCAGTGGATTACGCGCTGGGGATCGGGGGGCTGCCGAGGGGAAGAATAAGCGAAATCTTCGGGCCGGAATCGTCGGGCAAAACCACCGTCGCGCTGCAGGTTGTCGCCGAGGCGCAGAAGGCCGGCGGGGTGGCCGCTTTTATCGATGTCGAGCATGCGCTGGACCCCATTTATGCGAAGGCGCTGGGAGTCGATGTCGACAACCTGCTGGTGTCGCAGCCGGACTATGCCGAGCAGGCGCTGGAGATCACCAGCTCACTGATCGCTTCCGGCGCGGTGGACGTGCTGGTAGTGGATTCGGTGGCGGCGCTGGTGCCGAAGGCGGAACTGGACGGCGAGATGGGCGACTCGTTCATGGGCGTGCAGGCGCGGCTGATGTCACAGGCGATGCGGAAGCTGACGGGCATCGTGTCGAAGTCGAAGACGTGTCTCATCTTTATTAACCAGATCCGCGAGAAGATCGGCGTGATGTTCGGGAACCCGGAGACGACCACCGGTGGCCGGGCGCTGAAGTTTTATAGTTCGGTCCGGGCTGACATCCGGCGCATCGCGGCGATCAAGGACGGCGACGTGGTGATCGGCAACCGGACCAAGATCAAGATCGTGAAGAACAAGCTGGCGCCGCCGTTTCGTGAGGCGGAGTTCGACATTCTGTACGGCGCGGGGATTTCGCGCGAAGGTGATCTGCTGGACCTGGCGGTGCAGCACAACATCGTCGAAAAGAGCGGGGCGTGGTACAGCTACGGCGGGGAGCGGATCGGGCAGGGGCGCGAGAACTCGCGGCAGTTCCTGCGGGATAACCCGGAGATCTACGCGAAGCTGGATCGCGAGGTTCGCAAGCAGCTGGGGATGGTGAAGGAAGAGGCTGCGGCAGCAGCGCCTGCCCCGGCCCCGGCGGCGGCAGGCAAATCGAAGTAGCTTGCGCGCAGCAGAGGAAATCACGATGCTTTCTGTGGTTGCGCTCCTGGAGGACCTGCCCGAGCACGGCTTGGTGCGCGGTCAGGTTGGGACCGTAATTGAGGACTTGGCTCCGGGAGTCTACGAGGTCGAGTTCTGCGATGACGAAGGCCGAACGTACGCAATGGCATCCTTGAAGACGAGTCAGCTCTTACGGTTGCATCACGAGCCTGCCCACGAGGCCGCCTAACTAATGTGGATTCCCTGAGAATCCCGCTGTCCTCCCGCCACCAAGTAGACGCAAGCAAAGGGAGGTGTCTCGTGTTGAACAAGGAACGCGAGCAGGCGCTGAATAGTGCGCTGCAACAGATGGATAAGCAGTTCGGCAAGGGCTCGATCCAGCGGCTGGGAGCGAGCAGCGTGCAGCCGGTGAGCGTGATACCTTCCGGCTCGATAGGCCTCGATGCGGCGCTCGGTGTCGGCGGATTTCCGCGGGGGCGCGTGGTGGAGGTGTACGGACCTGAGTCCTCGGGCAAGACAACCATCGCGCTGCAAGTGGTGGCGCAAGCGCAGAAGGCGGGCGGTACGGCCGTGTTCATCGATGCCGAGCATGCGCTGGATCCTGTTTATGCGCGCGCGCTGGGCGTGGATGTGGAGAATCTGCTGGTGTCGCAGCCCGATTATGGGGAGCAGGCGCTGGAGATTACCTCGTCGCTGGCCGCAAGCTTCGCGGTGGACGTGATCGTGGTGGATTCGGTTGCGGCGCTCGTTCCGAAGGCGGAGTTGGAAGGGGAGATGGGCGATTCCTTCATGGGGCTTCATGCGCGGCTGATGTCGCAGGCGATGCGGAAGCTGACCGGGACGGTATCGCGCACGCAGACGTGCCTGATCTTTATCAATCAGGTGAGGGAGAAGATCGGGGTGATGTTCGGGAATCCTGAGACAACCACCGGCGGCCGGGCGTTGAAGTTCTATTCGTCGGTGCGGCTAGAGGTGCGGCGGATCAGCGCGATCAAGGAAGGGGAGAAGGTGACGGGTTCGCGGACGCGGGTGAAGGTGGTGAAGAACAAACTGGCTCCGCCGTTCCGCGAAGTGGAGGTGGACCTGGTGCATGGGGAGGGCGTGTCGATGGAAGCGGAGCTGCTGGACATCGGCGCGGATAAGAAAGTGGTGGAAAAGAACGGCAGCTGGTACACGTATCAGGGCGAGCGGCTGGGGCAAGGGCGTGAGGCGGCGCGGCAGTTTCTGAAGGAAAACGCGGCGGTGCGGGAGCGGCTGGAAGCGGCATTGCGCGTGGAGTTGGGGATCGCGCCAAACGGCAAGCCGGCGGCGCGCGAGACGGGATCGGCGGGGTCACAGAAGGCGCAAACAGCCTAAGATCGGCTGTTTTCGGCGATTTTTTGACCAAGAGGCGCTTGGGAGCCCCAAAAAATGGGGTTTTTGCGCAACATTCCTCTTTACAGGCGAGCGGCGGTTTGGCTATGATGGAGCAGCAAACATTTCCTTCCGGACTTGTTTCCTTCTCGGAGCAGAGAGATTTCGGGCGGGCGGCGGGAACCGGCAAGGATCATTGGGATAGAAAGAAGGAGTAGCAATGGCCGACAAGAGAATGACGCAATCGCAGTTGGTGAAGAAGATCGCCGAATCCGCCGGCGTGGCCAACAAAGTGGCGAAAGCCATCCTGGAAAACTACGCCGCCATCGCGGTGGCCGAGACGAAGAAGAACGGTGTCTTCGTGCTGCCTGGCATCGGGCGGCTGGTAAGAGTGGACCGGAAAGCGCGCATGGGCCGCAATCCGGCGACGGGCCAGCCGATCAAGATCCCGGCCAAGAAGGTAGTGAAGTTCCGGGTTGCCAAGGCCGTGAAGGACGCGATCGTACCGCCGAAGAAGAAGTAAACGGCGCCTGTCGCAAGGCACACAACGAAAACCCCGCGGCCGCCTGACCGCGGGGTTTCTCTATTATGGAATCCGATATCGCCCGCCCTGACTAAGGTGCGTCGAGGGGGGCATCGCGGGCCGCTTACGCCTGCTTCTTTTCTTCCGTCTTCTCTTCGCCCTTGAGGGCGTTCTTGAAGTTCTTGATACCTTCGCCCAAGCCTTTCGCGACCTCGGGAATCTTCTTGCCGCCGAACAGCAGCACGGCGATGCCGAGGATCACAATTAACTCAGGCACGCCGAGAGATCTCATGCGGCCTCCTTGAGTTTTGACATCTTCATTGTAGGTAGCCCTCTCCAAGGGAGTCAAGCGGGAATCGGGAGGGGGTACTAGCCTCCGGCGGCGGGCGTCCGGGAAAGCCACAGGCCGATCAGGCCTCCGACGATGGCGACAAAGGGGCGGTCCCAGGGGGAAGGCGTCAGCAGGCCGAACCACATGACGGCGTAGATTGCCAGAAGCAGAGGCCATTCCCAGAAGCCGGTGAGGGTGAACAGCGCGTAGCCTACGAGGAGAGGGAACAGGCATCCGGCGGCCGCGGTGGTGAGGTAGGCGGTGGCGATGTAGGCGGGGTGGTCATTGGTCATGGAAGGGATGATCGAGCCCAGCGCGATTGTCGTCAGCGTGCTCAGCAGGAAGTAGACGGCAAAGGCGGCGGGCATGGCGATGCTGGCAGCGACGGCCGCCTTGAGGTATTGCGACGCATTGGCGCTTACGGCGAGCCAGCCCAGTTGAAGGGAAAGGAGAATGGCGGCGGCGAAGCCAAGCACCGGGACTCCGAACTTGATGAGGTCGGAGAAGGTGGCTGGCAGGAGGCGGATCATGTACATGCCGGCCATTCCGGCAAGGAAGGATGGTGATCCGCTGCTGGCCGCCGGATTCGTACGTGATTGGCGACGACATCACCTGGCCGCCGAGGTAGCGGTTCCAGAGCAGCTTGCCGGTGGCGGCGTCGAGCGACATGAAATGGCCTTCGCGATTGCCGGAAAACAGCAGGCCGGAGGCGGTGGAGAGCAGTCCGCTTTCGCTCATGTTGGTCATCGGGAATTGCCAGGCTTTCTCGCCGGTGAGCGGGTTGAGGGCCATGATGACGCTGTAGCCGGCATCCTTGCCCCAGCGGTGGATCTGCTCGCGGCGCGTGGGCGGGACTACGGCTTTGGTGGTGCCGCCGGCGTACCATTTGCCGGGTTCGTAGGGCGCGTGGAAGGTGTAGTAGAAGCTGTGGTAATCCTCCCAGCCGGTGACGTAGAAGAGGTTCGTCAGAGGGCTGAAAGATGGCGCGTACCAGTTGCTGCCGCCTTGCACGCCGGGGTAGACTTGCGTGCCTTTCTGGCTGGGACCCATGCCGGGGATTTTCATCGGGCGGCCGCGCTCGTCGAGCCCTGTGGCCCAGGTTTGCTTGACGAAGGGTTTGCCGAGGAGGAACTCGCCGGTCGAGCGGTCCAGCACATAGAAGAAGGCGTTGCGGTTGGCCCACAGCATCAGTTTGCGCGGGCGGCCTTTCCATTCCATGTCGGCGAGCACGGGGGTTTGGACCGAGTCCCAGTCCCATTCGTCGTGTGGAGTGAACTGAGAATGCCACTTCAGCTTGCCGGTATCGGCGTCCAGCGCAACGACGGAGCTGAAGTAGAGATTGTCGCCTGGCCGCGCGCCGGGGTCCCAGTCCGGGCCGGGGTTGCTGACGCCCCAGTAGGTGAGATTGAGTTCGGGATCGTAGGAGCCCGTCAGCCAAATGGAGGCGCCGCCAGTTTTCCAGGAGTCCTTGCCCCAGCTTTCGTTGCCGGGCTCGCCGGGATGCGGGACGGTGTTGAAGCGCCAGAGCTGTTGGCCTGTTTTTGTGTCGTAGGCGGCAAGGAAGCCCTGAATGCCGAGTTCGCCTCCCGCGCCGACGATCACCTTGTCCTTGATCACCAGCGGGGCGTGGGTGAGCGAGTAGCCGGTGCGGTGCGGGGCGACCTTGGTGTCCCACTTCTTGCAGCCTGTTGCGGCGTCAAGCGCGATGAGGCGCGCGTCTGGCGTGCCCATGAACAGCGTGCCGTCTTGGATGGCGAGGCCGCGGTTGACCCGGCCGCAGCAGGGCGTGATGCCGGGTTCGAGCTTGTGCTCGTGCATCCAGAAGGTGCGGCCGGTGGCGGCGTCGATGGCGACGGCGGTGGAAGGCGGCTCGGTGAGATACATGACGCCGTCAACGACCAGCGGCGTGGCTTGGAACTTGTCGAGCGACTGCGCCTGCCAGACCCACTTCAGGTCCAGCTATGCCGGCGTTGGCGGTCGTGATTTGTTTGAGGGGCGAATGATGCGTGCTGGAATAGCTCCCGTGGTAGGTGGTCCAGTTCTGGGCGAGCGCGGCAGATGCGAGGAGGAAGAGGGCGGTGATTCTCATGGGCGGACTCCGGTGAGGCTGGCAAGATAGGCTACGAGGTCGTCGAGCTGCCGCGGGCGGCGGCCGTCGATATCGATGCCGGATTTCGAGCGTGCGCGGAGCCGCCAGTAGTCCCAGGAGACTTCATCATCCGGACGCAGCAGGGAGCGCTGAGAACGGCGCGGAGCATTCTTTCACAGTGTAATGCGGGAAGAGCAGCTTGGCGAAGCGTCAGGCCGCAAAACGGACAATTTCGACTTCCGCGTTTCGTGCGGCGGCCTGTTCGGCAATTCCTAAGGTTCTTGTGGTGACCGCCTCTGATAGGAAGTACTCTCCACAGTTGTCGCAGATGTCAGCCGGGACGTCCTTAAGCACGATAGTGGTAGGCCCTCGTTGCAACAACACGGTGGTTGTGCCGGAGCTTGTACTGCCGTTCTTGCAGATTGTGCAGGTCATCGCTTCTTCCTATTCCGGTAGTCATCATTCCATAGGTCTTGATCAGGCCAATAGGCAGTAATGACGTAGCAGATTCTCGAAGACGGATCCAGAGCGGACACTACGTGGAGCGGCCTCCCCTTTACGAATCGTAGCATTAGTTGACTTGGAAACGGACGGTCCTCGGGGTATTCCTGGATCACTTCTCCTTGTTGAATGACCTCGACTACTTCGCCGACGGCGATCCTCTGCTGGAACATGCGCCGGACGGCATGCCCTGAGAAGCTGATCTCGCTGTAGGTCAAGCAGCGATTCTACAGGGTCAAAGCACGCAGCGCAAAGAGTGGTTTGACCCATTCTGATGGTCAATGCGGTCGTTTCTCATCCCCTCTGGATGGCCCTTCAGTTGCCCTAACCATTACAGAGAAAGGAGGGTGAGAGTATGTTTGCGAATTCCGTGGGCATCTGGGTGGCATTGGCCGCGGGCGTGGCGGTGTTGGCTTTTCTCTCTTTTCGCGTAGCTCGCTTGCTGATCCAGTGGCGCGGGACGCGTCTGGTGAAGTGTCCGGAAACGGGCGAGCATGTCGCGGTGCACGTGGATAACAAAGCAGCGGCGGCAAGCGGGATGTTTGGCGCGCCCGAGATCCGGCTGGACGCCTGCACGCGCTGGCCGGAGCGGCAGAACTGCGGGCAGGAGTGCCTGCACGAGCTGAAAGCGGCGCCGGAGGATTGCATGCTGCACCATGTCGCTGTGAACTGGTATCAGGGCAAGCGGTGCGTCTATTGCGGACGCGATGTGAGCGGGTTCCGGTGGCCGGACTTCCGCTGCGCGCTGCGGCTGAGCGAAGGCGTGACGGCAGAGTGGCAGCAAATCACTCCGGAGAAGCTTCCGGGCGTGCTGGAAAAGGCGCAGCCGGTCTGCTGGCAGTGTCACGTGGCGGAGACGCTCCGGCGCGAGCATCCGGATCTGGTGACGGACCGCTGATCACAAGGGGCGCCGAATCACGGAGCCGCTTCAGCGAACCACAAGCACTCGCAAAAGTCCGGCTGTACCTCCTCCGCCGGTTGGCTCATACTCAGCCGCGATGGATTGGCCCGTCTGTTTGCCGCAGATCAACTCCAGTTCTATCGCTCCATCTTTCTGCTTGAGGACGACTAGCTCGGGTTGATCGATCAACAGCGCCACTTCCTTGCCGTTCACGCCAGAGGCCTTTGTGCTTCAGGAGCTTGACGTAACACCGCGACTTCGGGGTAGCGAATGTGGACTGCGCGCAACCTACGGAACTTCGATAACCGCTCGCCTTAATCCCTGCTAAAGGGCCGATGACGATGTAGTCGGCGTCGTGGCCGGGCATGTAATAAGCCGCCGCGGTTTCGTTGGGGCGGTAGGGTT
>VFZE01000012.1 GCA_016871315.1 Acidimicrobiia bacterium
GCGCGGATACCATCCTCGGCGCCCTGCGGGGAGTCAAGGGAATCCTCGCGAAGATCGACGTCCCGGAGATCGCCAACCGCGTTCCGCACATCATGCTGGACTGGAAAGATCCCGCGCAATCCCCCACTCCCAAGCAGATCCACCAGGCCCTGCTCGATTCCGATCCGCCGATCCACGTCTCGCTCACTCCCACGGGGCTGCGCATTTCCGTCTGGATGCTGCGCGATGAGGAGCCGCAAATCGTGGCCCGTCGGCTGGGCCAGCTGCTTTCGGCGTAAGAATCACCGCCTACTGCGTGGGCATCGGCGGCGCGGCCAGCATCCCCTTGGTTGTGTAATCGGCCGGAACAATGCGGTACCGGTAAACCATTCCGTGGTTGCCCACCGCATAGCCCCGATCCGGTTTCACCAGACAGAATGCGTTCACCATTGCGGGAAAGCCGATGTTTCGCGACAACCACTGCTTTCCGCCGTTGGTCGTGTAGGTCATGGTCTGGTAGTACATCATCCAGCCGACGCTCGCGCCCGCGAATTCGATCTCCGGACGGCCCTGTGGCTGCCCGGATACGCCGTTCCAGGTTTGTCCTCCATCGGTGGTCAGAAACATGCGGTTCTCCTTCGTGCGCACGACACCGTTGTTTCTGTCGAAGAAAAGGAATGGATGGCTCCTTCGTATGCCGTTTCCCCTGGCAACACTTCCCAGATCTTCCATGTCGTGCCGCCGTCTTCAGTGCGGGCCAGCGCGAAGCCGGCGCCATCCGCCAACTGCCGGCTGGCGGCGAAGCCTAGCGTTCTTGAACGCCTGCGCGAAGGCGGAGCAGGCCATCAGCCCGGCAATCGCAGGGATTCCCAGGGTCTTCATCTGCGGGTGTCCTTTCAGGGTTGGGGTTTGGCCGCCGGAGGCTGTTGCGGCTGGTTCTGCTGTTGTTGTTGCTGTTGCTGTTCCTGCTGCTGCTGGCCGAACCGCCGCCGCGGCGCGCGGGGAACCGGTTTGGCGCTGGCGATCTCCGTGTAGATCTGCTGAATCTTCTCCCGCTGCGCCGGGTCAACTCTGAGATAGCGATGCTTGCCGCCCTCCGTTGGCGTGAACTTCGTGCGCCCGTCATCGAGCACCGTGATCACCCCGGGCTCTGACAGCTGGAACAGATTGTCCTTGGCCCGCACCGCGTGCAGCACCGCCGCCATGGCCGCAGTCGTCGCGTCATAAGGCATCGCCTGGTGGGCCTTGTAGGCATCGGCCACCGGATGCGCCGGCGTGTATGTGAAATCTTTCTCGATGCTCGCTCCGGGGAAGGGAATTGCTTCACCGATTTCGGCACCCACGGCCACGATCGGCGTGGGCCATTCTGCGAACAGCTTTCTCGCGGCGACAATGTCTGCCGCGATACTGGGCTCGGCCTTGCCGTCCGGGTAGGAGCCGGCGGCGACCACCAGCAGCCGCGCGCGTTCCGGCACGAAATGCAGAAAGAGTGGAAACTTCAGCAACGCCGCCAGATTCGTTGCCGGTCCGGTGGCCACCACGATTGCGTTGCCAGGATGCTGCGCGCTCAGCCCGTTCCGCAGCACGTCCACGGGATTGGCCGTCTGCTGAATACTGTCGATTCCGTGAACATAGGCCGGTTTGCCTTCCGCCGTCTGCTTGCCGAGCACGGCCAGCATCGGCGTATCTTCCTTTGACGGCCCCGCCGTGGCCAAACCGACCGGCAGCGTCCTGCCCATGGCCGCATAGGCGGCGCTCACTTCGCCAGCGTAAAAGCGTGCGATCACTTCCGACAAAGCCGCTGCCTTCACGTTCGGCTTGCTGACGGTGGTGGCTACGACGCGGCACTCGCCCTTGCCCTCCAGCCCGTAGAGCAGCGCCATTGCCAGCACACCGTCAATCTGATTGCCGAGGTCGCTATCGAAGATGATGCCGACCGGCGGCAGTGGTTGTGATCGTTGCATGCCGTTCCCTTACGTCTTGCCCTTGGTTTCCACGCGCTTGGCGATCATTTGCCGCATCCGCTCACCGGCCTCGACGGTGAACTGAATCTCCTCGCTGAACAGATGCCCACGATAGGTTGCCCTCAACGCATATTCCTCACGCTTGATCACCACATTGAAGAAAAGGTCCGCACCGTCCACCGATCCATTCTCAATGGGAAACTCCCCATGCGGCGTCTTTAGCTTCCCGGTGAGCAGCTTCCCATCCATCTTCACATCCAGCAATGAAGCCGCCTTCGGATCCGCTCCGTCCATCTCCAACTTCCACACGCCAGTGAAATCAATTTGCCGCCCGAACTGCGCCAGCGCAATTCCGGCCGCAAGACAGAACAGCAACGCCGGCCTCGCCCATCCGTGTTTGTCCGTGTTCATCCGTGCCTCATCGAGGAATCAGCTAGCTGAGGTCCAGACCGTCCAGCCTGCCCGTGGCATCCCCGAAATGCTCCATTTGCAGCCCCATGCGGTCCATCATGGTCAGGAACAGATTGCACATCGGCGTTTCGCGGCGGCACACAATGCGCCGTCCGGTCGTGAAGTATTTCCCGCCGCGGCCGGCAATCAGCGTCGGCAGATCTTCATGCGTATGGCGGTTGCCATCCGATAGTCCGGCGCCGTAAACGATCATCGAATTATCGAGCAGTGTCGAATCGCCTTCCTGAATCGACTTCAGCTTGGTGAGCCAAGCCGCGAACTGGGCGGTGTGATACTCGTTGATCTGCCGCACCTTCTCCATCAGTTCCACCTTGCCCATGTGATGGGTGAGCGGATGATGGCCGTCGGGTATGCCGATTTCGCGGTAGGCGCGGGAGGTGCCCTCGCGCGTCACCAGGAACGTCAGAACGCGCGTCAAATCGGCCTGAAACGCGATCGTGACCATATCGGTCATCAACCGGAAATGCTCGGCGAAATCGGCCGGCACCCCGTAAGGCTTGTCCATCTTCGGATCGATCTGCTGGTTGTCGCTGGCAGCCTTCTCCATCTGCCGCTCCACTTCGCGGATCGAGGAGAGGTACTCATCCAGTTTGCGGCGGTCCGTCGGCCCGAGGTCCGATTTCAACTTCTGCGTATCGCCGCGGACGAAGTCGAGAATGCTGCGCCGCTCCGCCGCTTGCGCCTTGCGCGCCTCCGGGCTCAGCAGGGTGCCGTCGCCGAACAGCCGCTCAAACAGCGCGCGCGGATCGAGAATCGGCGGCAGTGGCTGCGTCTCGCTGCGCCACGCCAGGTTGTTGGTGTAGGCGCAAGAATAGCCGGAATCGCAGTCGCCCGCCTGCCGCGCGTCTTCCAAACCAATCTCGAGCGAGGCGAGGCGCGTATGCTTGCCCACCTCATTGGCGACCAGCTGATCGCACGACACCGAGGCCTTGATGTCCACCAGCGTCTTTTTTACCTGCACGCCGGTCAGGTAGGAGCCGCTGCAGCGCCCGTGATCGCCGGCCCCGTCCAACAACGCGCGGCCCGTATTGTGCGTGAGGTTGCCGATCTGCAGGATGTCGTTCTTGTGCGCCTCCAGCGGCTTTAAGATACGCGGCAGCGCCTCCAGCTTTCCTTCATAATCCGGATTCCAGCCGTCCATCATGATGCCGTTCGGCACATAGACGATGGCCATCCGGACCGGCGCCTTCTTAGGCCCGCTGGCGGCCAATGCCGGAACCATCGCATCCAGGAAGGGAAGCGCAACGGCGGCTCCCGCCCCTCGGAGAAGTGTACGTCGGGAAAGCGATTTGCGTGTGATCATCTTTGTGCCGTCTCCACCGGCTTGTCCTGCTTGCTCAACAGTTCTCCCCGCCGCGACTGGAACGGCAGGCTTTCGACTACTTCATAGATTATCGACTGGAATGGATAGTTCGATGTGGCCAAGCGGCGCGTGATGTCCTTCACCACGATGCGATCATAGCCGCCCAGCCCGCGGCCGAGCGCGTAGATCATCATCTTCTCCACCATGTTCTGCGCAAAGTCCGGAAGTTCCGCAAGCAGTGCGCTCTTCAGTTGCGACGGGCCCGTGAAGTTACGGCCGTCGGGCAGCGTTCCGCTTGCATCCACGGGGAACTTGCCGTCTTTGGAGCGCCACTTGCCGATGGCGTCGTAGTTCTCCAGCCCGAAGCCCAGCGCATCCATCTTGGCGTGGCAGCTGGCGCACACCGGGTTTGCGCGGTGCTTTTCCATCTGCTGGCGCAGAGAAGCCGAGGTGCCGACCGCTTCTTCCTCCAGCGACGGAACATCGGGCGGAGGTGGCGCAGGGGGCGTGCCGAGTATGTTCTGCAAAATGTACTTGCCGCGGATCACCACGGAGGTCCGCGAAGGGTAGCTGCTGATGGTGAGGATGCTTGCCTGTCCGAGCAGTCCGCCGCGCTGATCGGTGGCCAGATCCACTTTGCGGAATTCCGGACCCTTCACTCCGTCGATGCCATAAAACCAGGCCAGCTTCTCGTTGAGGAAGGTGTAGCGGGCATCCAGAAACTCCGCCAGCGTGCGGTTGTTGCGCAGAATGTGATCGAAGAACAACTGCGTCTCGGTCTTCATGGCCGCGCGGAGATCGGGCCCCCAATAAAGGAAGCGGTCCGGGTCCGGCTTCACCGTGTCCAGGTTACGGAGCTCCAGCCACTGCCCGGCAAAATCGTCGGCCAGCGCCGACGAGCGTGGATCGTCGATCAGTCGCTTCACCTGCGCGCGAAGCACCGTCTTGTCGCGCAGCTTTCCCGCTTCCGCCAAACCGAGTAGCTCCTCATCGGGCATGGACCGCCACAGGAAATAGCTGAGGCGCGAGGCAAGCTCGATATCGGATATGCGGTGAACCTTGGTGGGGTCGCGCGGATCATCGCGCTCGATGCGGAACAGGAAGTGCGGCGACACCAGCATCGCCACCAGCGCCGTGCGGATGCCGTATTCGGCGCTGTGGCCCTTGCGCCTGGCCTCATTCACGAACCGGACCAGCGATGCCGTCTCCGCCGCCGTCACCGGACGCCGGTAAGCGCGCCGCGCCAGCGTCGACACAATCTTCTCTACGCAGGCCGGGCCGGTCTTCGGATCGCAGCGGAGTATGCTCTTCCTGCTCGCTCTTTCTCCGGTTCCCGCAAACGGTCCGACCACCATCACCGTATCGGGAAACTTGTTCTTGCGGCGGTTAAAGTAATCCTTCTCCGGCAAGGCCGTCAGGAACTCATCCTCCACAAACGCGATCCGCAGCACGCGGTCGCCTTCTCCCACAGTCAACTTGACCTGCTCCTCGGAAAACGGATCGAAGTAGACCAGGCCCGACGGCTTGGTCTCCACCATCCGTGACTCCACCAACTGCCCGTCCAGCCAGATGTTCATCTTCACCGGCTTGGCCTGCGCGCCCCGCTCGCCCGGCAACCCGATGCGGAACTGGTATTCGCCGTCGAATTCAAACCGGTGCGTCACCTCGATCGTGCCCACGTTAATGCGCCGGATCGTCCCTCGTCCGCCCCCCTGCGGCGAGCCGCTCAGCAAACTCCGGATGCTGTAGGACGACTCCATCGGCTTCGGCAGCTTCTCCAGCCCCATCGCCCGCGTCGCGATGCGCTCGGCCGCGGTGAGATACTTCTCCATCAGCAGCGGCGAGATGGTCAGCACATCGGCGATGTTGTCGAAGCCTTCGCCGGAATCGTCGGTGGGAAAGGTGCGGTCGGCGCGGAACTCCACGCCCAGCAGATCGCGAATCGTGTTCGAGTATTCGCTGCGGTTCAGCCGCCGCGCGGTGACGCGGCCCGGATCAGCCTTACGCGAACGGTCGTCGCGTTCAAAGGCTTCCTCCACCTGTTTCAGGAATGTCTCGCGTTCGGTCTGAGCCGGCCGCGGCGCTCCGTTGGGAGGCATTTCGCCGCCGCGAACCTGGCGCACGATCTTTTCCCACGCCTCGCGCTCCTCCCGGATCGACTTGGGATCACGGAACGGAAGTATGTTCAAACCGCCGGAGGCCAGCTGGCCGTTATGGCACCCCGAGCAGCGCTTGGTGAGCATCGGCGCGACATGCTGCGTGAAAGGGTTGGCACCCGAAGGTGGGCTGGTTTGCGCCGATGCCGCCGCGATCAAGCCCGTGGCTGTCAAGAAAAGGAAACAACGGTTCATGAGCATGTCTTCACTCGAACAATGTTTTGAAGCGGAACCAGCCACGCTCCGAGCAATTAACTTCAATCCCCGCTTGAGGATATTATATTGCAAACGCATACCTCGGGCAACCGGAATCTCACCTGCTTGTCCACTCCTGCTTCGATGCTTTAGAGTGCTTCCATGCCCATTCTCGGTTGGCCTGAGCTGACGCTCCTCCTCGGAATTCTGATTCTCCTTCATGCGCCCGTATGGCCCGCGATGAGAGCGAAACCGCTGGGGCCGCTCCCTTACCGATGGGGATGCTACGTGGGCATTCAGTCCTTTCTCGCCTCCGCGGTGCTGCTGGTGGAAGCATATTCTTTTGCCGGCAACCATCCCCTGCTTGCGGCAGCTTCCGCACTCCAGGCCGTGCTGCTTGCCTCGGCCGGTATCGGCCTGCTGCGGCGGCGGCGTTGGGGCGTTGCCTGCCTCTTTGCCGGCTATCTAACGCGCGAGGCGGTTCCGGCGATGGCTGGATCCGGTAGCGCTTTCATCGGTCTGATTGCCACGCTGATCTTCCTGGGCATAAACCTGCTGTACTTCGGAAAACGTTGGACGTGGATGGGCCTCAAAGCCTCTTGAGACAGATGCAATTTCGTGCTTCCCATCAAGAGTTTCCTGTGATATATATTCCGCCTGGGGTAAACATCAGTTAAGCCTGGGAGGTCAGATGTCCAACCGAGTTGTTCTCGCTTTGTCCATCCTTTTGCTCTTTTCCGGAGCCGCCTGTGCGCAGGAGCTTCGCGGCAGTGTCCGCGGAACGGTCAGCGATTCTTCCGGCAGCGTCGTCGTCGCTGCGCAAGTCACGCTGCGCAACGTCAACACCGCCGTCCGGACCACCCGCGAAACCAGTTCCAGCGGCGACTACCTGTTCGATTTCGTCAGCCCGGGCAGCTACACGCTCACCGTCGAAATGCAGGGCTTCCGGACCTTCATCCAAGAGAACATCCTCGTGCAGACGCGTTCGGACCTCACCATCAATGCCCGGCTCGAACTCGGCCAGCTGACAGAAACCGTCCGCGTCATCGAGGCGCCCGTCACCGTCCAGTTCACCAAGACCACCATGGAGACCACGCTCGACTCCAAGATGTCCAACTCGCTGCCCATCATCCACCGCAATCCCTTCCTCTTGTTGCAGCTCGATCCGCAGGTCACATTCACCTCCACCTCGCAGGAGCAGAGCCCGTTCCATCACTGGGCGGGTTCCCGGCTTGACGTCGGCGGCGGCACCCAGCTCAAGAACGACATCCTCGTCGATGGTTCTCCCAACACCTGGGGACCCAAAACCAACTACGTCCCCACCATCGACTCCGTCTCGGAACTCAACGTCCAGCAGAACGCCACCGACGCCGAATACGGCCACTCCGCCGGCGGCATCGTCTCCGTCCAGATGAAATCCGGCTCCAACGATTGGCACGGCTCCACCTACTTTTTCGGCCGCAACCCCCTCCTCAACGCACGTCCGGACTCCACCACCCCCACTCCCTCTTTGATCCGCCACAACGTCTGGGGCGTTACCAGCGGCAATCCGATCCGCAAGAACAAGCTCTTCAACTTCTTCTCCTACGAAGGCCAGAACCTGCGCGAGCCCATCAACCTCATTAAGACGCTGCCCACCGCGCTGGAGCGCGAAGGCGACTTCTCCCGGACCATGTTCCTTGTCGCCGGTCAGTCCGGCATCAAGCCCATCTTCGATCCATGGACTACCCAGACACAGGGAAATACTGTCACTCGAATGCCCTTTGCCGGAAACGTCATCCCCAAGTCGCGCATGGATCCCACCTCCCTCATCTTCCTCCGCGATATCTGGGCCCCCAACGGACCAGGCGACAATATCACCGGCATCAACAACTACCGCCTCACCTTCGCCCGCGTCTACGACTACTACAACTACACCAACCGCACCGATTGGAACATCAATGACCGGCTCAAGGTCTTCGGCCGCGTCTCCCGTTTCCACACCAACGTCGCTTCCCCCAACCCGCCCGGCACTCCCGCCGCTTCCACCGGCGGCTCCGAGCGCAACTCGCTCACCATCGCCGGCGACGTCGTCTGGACCATGAATCCAACCACCGTTCTCGATTTCCGCGGCTCCTACAACAAGCCCGTGGACCGCTTCATGGATCCCATCGCCGAGGTGCCTTCCATGGCTCAGTTCTGGCCTTCCAATCCGACATGGTTCGACAGCTACGCCAAGGCCCTCCCGGTGCAG
Organism: Acidimicrobiia bacterium; assembly: GCA_016871315.1. Lineage (GTDB taxonomy): Bacteria > Acidobacteriota > Terriglobia > Bryobacterales > Bryobacteraceae > VFZE01. Next base: position 8,302 of record VFZE01000012.1, read on the forward strand.
TATTACCCGGGCCTCCAATTAGGCGGCAACTTCGGCCGCGGCGGCTATTGGTATTCGGCGCCCGATTTCTGGAACATGCAGGGTAAGATGGCAAAGACCTCCGGCAAGCACTATCTCAAATTCGGCGGCGAGTTCCGCTCCTTCCGCGGCAACAACTCACTCCCTGCTCCACTACAGTTCTTCTTCCCCGCCGCCAATACCGCCAATACCTACATCAATCCCAACACCGGCCTCAGCGGCCACGATTGGGCCACCTTCCTGCTCGGAGCCATCGGAGACAATTCGCGCGCCCGCAATGTCCCCGCCTTGTTCGGACGCAACCATTTCTGGGCTCTCTACTTCCAGGACGACTTCAAGGTCAGCCAGAACCTCACTCTCAATCTCGGCCTCCGCTGGGAATACGATACTCCCCTTCGCGACCGCGACCAACGCCTCTCCCGTTATCTGGACTTCACCAACCCGATTCCCGAATTTCAGGGAGCCAATGCGCCCAGGCTGCCCGCCGCGGTCATGGCCATCCGCGGGACCGCGCCTGTCTACAATGGCGCCTGGATCCACACCGACGACTCCCATCCCGCCGCCCACAAGTCGCCCAAGAGCTTCCTGCCCCGCGTCGGCATTGCTTACCGCCTCAGTGACCGCTCCTCCCTCCGCTTTGGTTATTCTCGCTACGCCATTCCGCCCTCGGTCGACATCGAAGGCGGCATCAACCTGAACGACGTCATCCCCTATCCCGGCTACGGCCAGGACACCTTCATCCTGCCCACGCTTCAAGGCGTTCCCAGCGCGCGCTTCTCCGACCCGTTTCCCAACAACAGCAACCCGCTCACCCCGCCGGTCGAAAAGCGGCTCGGCCGGTACACTGAACTCGGCTCCCGCGTCCAATCCATCGTCTGGAACCAGGATCTCCGCACTGCCTACAACGAGCGCTTCAACTTCAGCTACCAGCGCCAGATCTGGTCGCAGATTGTCGTCGACGCCACCTACTTTATGAGCTTCGGCTTCAATGAGCGCTATCTGAAACAACTCAACAACATCGACCCCCGTTATGGGTTCCAGTTCCGCAATGCCGTGCAGGCACAGGTCGATAATCCCTTCTTCCAGATCCTCACCCCGGACAAGTTCCCCGGCGGCCTGCGCAACGTGGCGCGGATCCCCGTCAATGAACTACTGCGCCCCTACCCTCACTACAACGCCATTACTCAGTGGATGTCGGAAGGCGTCCACCGCCGCTATCACTCGATTCAGTTGAAGGCGCAGCGGCCTTTTGCCGGCGGCTACAACTTCCTCATCGGCTACAACTACAACCGCTACCGCCAGGATGAATTCTACGATAACGTCGATAACTTTCTCGACAACCTTACTCTTCAGGATGCTCCCAATGCGCGCCATAAATTCAACATCGGCGGCATCTATGAGCTCCCCTTCGGCAAAGGCCGCAAGTACGCCTCCAACGCGCACTCCGTCGTCCGCCACGTCTTCGGCGGATGGGCCGTCAGCGGCATCCTGCAGATCATCAGTGGCGAGCCCCTCCGCCTCCCCGCCGCCATCGTCTCCGGCAATCCCGGCATCGAAAACCCGATCCTGGGACGCTGGTTCGACACCACCAAGGTCACCCGCCAGCCCGATTTCACCCGCCGCGGCAACCCGCTGCAGTGGCCCGGTTTCAATGGCCCGGGCATTTTCAGTCTCGACATGACGCTAGGCAAGGATTTCCGCATCAGTGAGCGCATCGGCTTCGAGTTCAAGATGGAATCCTACAACCTGCCGAACCACTTCAACGCCGCCAATCCTCAGCTCAACCCGGACAGCTCCCTGTTTGGCCGCGTCACCGCGCAGCGCAATACCTACTTCGGACGCCAGTTGCAATACACCGCGCGTATACGATGGTAGGGATGAAATCTGCTTCCCTTACCTGTGCGTTTCTTTTCTCGTCCGCTATTGCCATCCCTGCCGACTGGCCCCAATGGCGTGGCCCCGGCCGCGATGCCATTTCCTCTGAGACCGGCCTGCTGAAGCAGTGGCCCAAGGACGGCCCAAAGCTCCTCTGGCGCATCGAGGGCATTGGAGACGGCTACGCTACTCCCGCGGTCGCCGGCTCTCGCCTGTTGCTCCTCTCCAGCCGCGGTGTAGAAGACGAATCCGTGCAAGCCTTCTCCGTCAACGATGGGAAGCTGCTGTGGTCCACCCGGCTCGGCAAGGTCGGCGCGCCCGATCAGCAGCCATCCTATCCGATGGCGCGCTCGACTCCCACCATCGATGGTGACCGCCTCTATGCCCTCAGCTCCGGCGGCGATCTCGCCGTCCTCGAAACTTCCACTGGCAAGATCATCTGGAAGAAAAACCTCCAAACCGACTTCCAGGGCAAGCAAGGCAAATGGGCCTACTCGGAATCGCCTCTCATCGATGGCGACCTCCTCATCGCAACCCCCGGTGGCGCCGAGGCCACCCTCGTCGCCCTCAAAAAATCCACCGGCGAACTCATCTGGAAATCAGCCGTGCCCGGCGCCGACCCGGCAGCCTACGCCTCCGCCATCGTCGCCCAAGCCGCCGGCCGCAAGCAGTACGTGCAGTTCCTCGACAAAGGCGTCGTTGGCGTCGACGCAAAAACCGGCCAGTTCCTCTGGCGCTATGAGAAAACCAGTACCGGCCCCGCCAACATCGCCACACCCATCGCTCACAATGGCTACGTCTACTCCACCAACGCCCGGCGCTTCGGAGCAGGCCTTGTACAACTCCATGCCACCGCGCAGGGCCTCTCCGCCGAAGAGGTCTACTTTGAGCGCGACGCTCCCAACACGCTCGGCGGCCAAGTGCTGGTCAACGGCGTTCTCTACGGCACCAACCAGAAAGGTCTCGCCGCCGCCGGCTTCGCCACCGGCAAGCTGAAATGGCAGTCGGAAACCGACGGCCCCGGCTCCGTGCTCTACGCTGAAGGCCGCATCTATCTCCACACCGAGGCCGGCGACATGATCCTCGCCGAAGCCACACCGGAGGCATACCGGGAACTCGGCCGCTTCACGCCGCCGGGCCAGCCCAAGCACCTGCGCAATCGCGAAATGGCCTGGTCCTATCCGGTGGTCGCCAACGGCCGCCTCTACATTCGCGACCAGGGCGTCCTTTGGTGCTACGACGTCAAGGATTCAAATCCCCGTTAGCAAGGAGTCACCTCCATGAACCGCGCTTTGATCCTGCTGATGCTGGCCGCGCTTACCATGCCCGCTCAGGAAAACCCGCTTAGCTCCGAAGCCCAGCAGTCTTGGGCTCGAACCAAGAACAACATTCTCGGCGCCGCAAACAAAATGCCCGAGGATAAATACGACTACAAGCCAGCGCCGGAAAGCCAAAGCTTCCGCGATCTGGTGGCGCACACCGCCGATTCCGCCATGGGCGCCTGCTCCGGCTTCTCCGGCGAACGCAAATCAGCCGGCGCCGCACAGATGACCGCCAAGGCCGACCTCATCACCGCGCTCACCGCCGCCATGACCGAGTGCGACAACGCCTACGCCTCCCTGACAGACGCCAAAGCCACGGAGATGATCGCCGGCCGCGGCGGCCAGCGCTCGCGTCTCGGCACGCTCTACGGCAACACCATCCACATCGAGCATGAGTACGCCCAGATGGCCGTGCACCTGCGCGCCAATGGCGTCGTTCCTCCGTCGAGCGAAGGCCGCATGGGCGGTGGTGGCGGCAAAAAAGGCGGCAAGAAGCAGCAGTAGCGCCCGTCAGCCGGCGCGGATCTTCTCTCCATCTGCGAGCGGTGGCTCGGCAGGCAGCGCCACCGCTTCACCCTCTTGAAGCCCGTTTTTCACTTCCACGTGCGTCAGGCTCGACGTGCCCAGCTCCACCTCGCGCCATCTCACTTGATCCCCACTGCGCACGAACACCCCCGTCTTGCCTCCCTCCCTCCGCAGCGCCTCTTTCGGAATGCTCAGCGCATTCTCCACCACCTCCGCCACGATCTCCACATTCACGTTCGCCCCGGCCGGCAAGCGCCCGTCCCTGTTTTCGATCCCGCAGCGCACCTCCCCCACTTGCCGCGTTCCTATCGCTACGATCTGCGCCGGCATCATTTCTACTTCCCCCTTCCAGCTTTCCCCCGGCGCCGCATCCCAGCTGATCGCGACCGCCATGCCCACCGATACGCGGCCCAGCTCCGGCTCGTCCACATAGACTGTCACCTTCAATCGATTCAGCTGTCCCACTTCCCCCACCAGGTCTCCTGGCCGCAGGAATGCGCCGTTTCGGATCGCCAGATTGTAGATGACGCCGTCCTGCGGCGAGCGGATCACCGCCTTCTCCAGCCGCAGCTCCGCCAGCGTGATGCCCGCTTCAGCCTCCTTCAGCCGCGCCTCGGCAGCTTCGCGCCCGCCGGTTGGCAGCAGGGAACCACGCTTCTTCTCCAGCCCCGCGATCTGCGCCTCCAGCTGCTTCACACGGTCTTGCTGCGCCGTCAGTTCCTGCTTTGTCGCCGCGTTCTTTTCCACCAGCCGCGCCGTCACTCCGGCCTCGCGCCGCGCGATTTCCAGATCCAGCCGCGCCTGCCACAGTCCGTTGTCGATCTCCGCCAGCGCCTCTGCCGCTCCGCCTCGCTCATACACTTCCAAATCGGCCCGCGCCTGCGCTTTGCGTGCCTCCGCGGAAGCCAACTCCCCGCGCACCGCGGAAACATCCACCTCCGCAACCACCTCACCCCGCCTCACTCGGCTGCCCTCCTTCACCCGCAATCTCACCACGCGCCCCTCCGCCTCGCTCCGCACGGCGGTGAACTCGGCCGGCAACACCTTGCCGTTCGTCGTCAGCCGGCTCACCAGCCGTTGCCGCTCCACGCGCATGAACCGGACCTCGCGCCCCACATCCCTGCGACCGTACATAAACATCGCGGCTGCAACAACCACCACAACCAGCAGAAACGTGGCCAGCTTCCTCACGGCACCAGCACCGCCTTCCCGCTCTGCCACCGCTTCACCGTCTCCAGCGCCTCGGTCGCTTGCTCCAGCGGAAACCGGTGCGTCACCTGGCTCGCAAACAGCCGCGCCCACTCGCCCAACTCCAGCATCCGCAACGCCGCATCCACGTGCCGCGGCTCGAAACCCCAGCTTCCATGCACGGCCAGTTGCTTGCGCGTGATCGTGTGCGGGTTGAACTCGATATTGCCCGCATTGGCGTACTGGCCCAAAACCAGGAACTTCCCGCCGTCCCGGCACATCTCGATCCCTTCATTTACGGCTTCCGGATGGCCGACACACTCCACCACCACATCGGCTCCGTAGCCGCCGCATAACTCCAGCGTCAGTTTCTGCCGCTCCGCGCGATCCTTCACCTCGGCGATATCCACCGTCACATCTGCCCCAAACGCGCGCGCCATCTCCAACCGATGCGCCGGCCCGCCGATCGCCACAATCTTGCCCGCGCCCGACTGCCGCGCCACCGCCAGCGCCGCCAGCCCCACCGGCCCCGTCCCCTGAATCACTACCACATCCCCCCACCCAACCGGACACCTTTCCAGCCCGTGGATCGCTGTCGTCAGCGCGCATCCGGCGCCCACCACCGACACCGTCTCCAGACTGTCCGGCAGCCGGAAAATCGACGACCCGGCCCGAAGCATGATCTTCTCCGCATACCCCCCGCGCAGATGCGGCGCATCCTCGCAACAATAGGAGATCCCGTACGCCTTCCTCTGCAAACACCTGGTCGGTTGTCTCTTCTGCCGGCAGTAGTAGCACTCCCCGCACACCACCGAACTCGCCCACGTCACGCGATCCCCGGCCTGAATCGGCACTCCACGCCAGTCACGGCTCAGCCCCTCACCCACCTCCTCCAGCCGCCCCACCGACTCATGGCCCAGGATCACCGGCAGCGGAATCGGCAGTTCGCCCTTCCACAAATGGACATCGGTGCCGCAGATGCCCGCCATCTCCACACGCGCCACCGCTTCGCCCGGCCCGGGCCGCGGCGGGGCAGGGAAGTCGCGCATCTCCAGCGGCTGGTTGTAGCCGGCCAGCACCGCCGCCCTCACCGCGCTCATGCGCCGCTCCTCGCGCACCAGGCAAACAGCAACCGCCACTCCTTCAACTGCAGCTCCATCGCATCCTTTTCCATCGCCGAACCCGGCTTGCGCCACGCCTCCTCGCATTGATCGATAAACGCGAACGGATCCCACCGCGCCACGCCCGCCGCCTCCGCCAGTTCCTCAAACACCGGGTGCCGCCCCACTCTCCGGAACCAATAGGCCGCGTTTCCCGCATCCGGCTCCCTCCGGTGCATGATCCCGTGCCAGAAGCGCCCCTCCACGCTGTGGATGTTCTGCGAAATCTCGTGCGATTCATCCAGACGTGAAAAATACAGCCACAGCCCGCTCAGCGCTGCTTCCGGATGCCGCGCTCCGGGAAACAGCTCCGGCGCCTGGGCCTTCTTCAACAGGCGGCCCACCGCATCATCCAGCGCCAGCGAACCGGCCAACGGCATGACGCGCTTGCCGTCTCCTGCCAGCCTCAGAATCTCCTGAACCGCATCCGAATAGATCATCGCCGAAAGAACCTCATTCTCCCATACCCGCCCCGGCAACTGAGCGGATTCCCTTGCACTAAACATTTTTATTATGTTATGTTTGATCCTTCTCCATGCCTTTGTACCGTATTCACCGCCTGAAGCCAAACCCCAGGCAATCTTTCCGCTGGGCTCCCCACACTGCCGGCGCCGCCTCGGTCAAGCCCAGGGACTACGAACCGGCCGGCGAGGTTGACGCTTCCTCGCCCTACGCCGCCTGGGCCGCCCTCAGCCAGTCCGAGCAGCCCCTCGAGGTCGGTGACCTGTTGGAGCAACCCGGCGGCGTTCTTTGCATCTATAAATATGTAGGCTTTGAAAAAGCCAACTGGGTGATCCCGGAAATCAAATCCGGAATGGAGAACGATCCCGCCGCCGCGGGCCCGCCGGTGCCGGACGCCTGCGCCGAAGCCTGACAATGTGTATTATGAGGTAAGAAATGGAACCCCATCAGAATGGGGCCGCCAGGGTCAACAGTTTTGCGTTGGTAGCGTATATACCGGATCCCCTCGGCTCCTTCCTGGACCGGCTTCGTCAGAAGCTGGAACCCAACTCACTCAGCCCCAAGGCTCACGTCACCATCCTCCCACCCCGCCAGCTCCCTGACCCCGGCATGAAGCAGCAAGCCTGGAATTGGCTGTGCGGCTCACTGAACGGCGAGCCGGCCTTTAACATTTCCGCCGGCGGCATCGAAATCTTCCCCGGAACCCACGTCATCTACCTCTCCGTCGCCGACGGCTTCCATCGGCTTCGCGAGCTGCACCACCAGCTCAACGCCGATTCCCTTCAATTTGAAGAGCGCTTCCCCTACCACCCCCACATCACCCTCGCACAGAACCTCACCCAACAACAGGCTCGTGAACTCGCCGAGGAAGCCTCGCGCCTCTGGGCCGGCTTTCATGGCCCCCGCTCGTTTTCCGCCGAACGGCTCACCTTCGTCCAGGAGACATCGGATAAGCGCTGGATCGACTTGCACCAGCTCCCCCTGGCTCACGCCGGCGTCCTGCGCTCCTGACCTCCACCTCCTCGTCCACTCCCTCCGGTCTTGGCCCGTATAGCGGTAACGTCTGCCCCGCCTCATAGGCGCCGATATCCGGCCCTTCACCTGAGTATCCATCGTTGATATTCGGCAACCTCAAACCCGCATCCACCACTTTCGATCCGGCCCGCGGCCGCAAATCGGGCGGCTCACGTTCCGGTATGGCCGGCAGCGGAAACGCTACGCCTTCGAACACGTCCATCTCCACGCGAACCCCGTGCGGCTCCGCCTGAAAGAAATCCAGCCGCCCGATCCGCCCGCGGAACGGCGTCTCATACGTCCCCACCGCATCGTAATCGAAGCTGCAATGTGGCCCTGGATTCGCCATGTTCGCCGCCATGCCCGCCCCCGGACTGTAATTGCCGTACCGCGCCTCACCCGGCGGCCCGCCGATGGATAGATTGTTCCGGAAGTAGGCATGGTCGAACGGCTGGCTTGAAAAACACGCCATCCCGTCGCCCACCTTCACCGTCGTGTTGTGCAGCACCACGTCTCCCTGACTGTAGCGGTGCAGCTTGAACGGAACATGCGTCAGGTTGTACATCACGTTCCTGATGAAGTACGTTGGCCCTCCCAGCCCAGGTTGCGAACTGAGGCCCACAAAACAATTCGTCAGCCGGTTCCCCACGATCCGGCAGTTGTTAAAACAAAAATCCGCCTCGATTCCGTCATCCACTCCCTTATCAATATCGTTGCCGTACACATCGATCCCAATCTGCTCATGCGCGCCCCGATCCTCCATGAACGAGATGCAGTCGCGGAAACCGCTCACACGGTTATGCGCTATCACATTCCCCGGCCCGGTCAGCTGAATCCCTTCCCCCAGGTTCTCCCCATCGGCCCCCATCGCCTGGCTGATCCACGCATTTCGCCCCTCGATCACGTTATCGGCGATGTAGGCGTTCTTCGCCCCCGGCGGATTCGAGGCTCTCACCCCGTAGGTCGCGGTGATACGGCACCGCCGCACCACGATATCTTCGGTATCGTTCAGGCTGATCCCGGTTCCATCCGTGCGCACCGTCACGCCTTCGACATAAACATGCTTCCTCCCATTCAACGAAATCGACTCGAACACCGCCCCCCCATCCTCGGACCGGTAAACGATCGGCCGCCCCGGCTCCCCATCCTCCAACGCCACGAACCGCCCATACTCGCCCGCCTCCAGCAGCACGATCTCTCCCGGCGCCGCTCTGCCCAATTCTCCCGGACGCGCCCGCCTCAGAACGCTGTCCGGCGCCGCCCTCGGCACCGGTCTCGTTCGCGCCCGCACCGTCCGCTCCTCTGCTCCCCCATCCGGATCCTCAAGCTGCAGGTGAATCTCATATTCAGTCCCAGGCCGCAAGTCGAAAATCGACCCGCTATGCTTGTTCTCCCACGAAAAAGGAACCGTCGTTGTCCGCCCTTCTCCCGCCGGCACCCTGCGCAGCGGCATCGCCTCCCGCCACTCCTCTTCTCCCACCGCGCGGTACCGCACCCGAACCACTCCGTTCAGATTCTCGTCCCCGGCGATTTTCCACTCCACCGCCAGGTTCACCAGAGTCGGATACGGTGCGCTAACTTCCCCCGCTATCGTCGCATTCTGTGCCGCAACAGACCCTGCTGTCAGCGCCAACGCCGCCACCCATCGCATCATTTCCGCCGCACCTCGCTCATCAACTCTAGCAAGTTCCCATCCGGGTCGCGGAACCCTGCCATCCACAAATCGTGTTCCGGCATCTTCGCAATCAGCCGCGGCTGGGTAACCGTCTTTACGCCGTTAGCCACCAGCGTCTGGTAGCTCTTCTCGATATCCTCAACCACCAGGTAAACAATGGAGCTGTACCTCGCCCCGTCCGCCCTCTGGGGCACCAACGTTAACGGCGACAAGTAGTCCGCCGCCTTCCCTTCTGCGCGTGATACGCTGTTCCTCACGTCTTTGCTCCGCTTCAGGAGAAAGGAACAGCGTTTGCGCTTTCTGGTTGCTCTTCTCTTCACCGAAACCCGGCTCGATGCCCGCGGCCCCACAGGATGGCGTTCACCCGGCCCAGTTCTTTCGCTCCCGGGTTGATCACCATGCCTCGATGCTAACACCAAGTTGCCCGACAACTTGACGGGGAATACCACCCCGAACTCGACAATGTGTCGTGTTCCTGCCTCCGAGGCCCACTGCTATGTGTCTGTAAAAACACGACTTACATTGGCAACGCAACTTGGCACGAGCCGTGCTTTTGTTCTAGGCGACGGAGACAATCCACATGACGACCACCCGGCGATTCTTTACCCTCTTCCTGTGCGGGATCAGCCTGCTCTCGGCCCAACAGAAGCTTTCCCCAGAACTGGAGAAAGCCACCGGATCTCAAACCACCCGGGTCCTTGTCTGCCGGACCCCGAACAACAACGGGCTATCCGTAGCGGCCCGGCTGATGCCCAAGACTCGCCAGGTATTCCCCAAGACCGGAATCACGGTCGCTGATCTTACGCCTGCCGAAATCAAAAGCCTTGCTCTGGACGCTGGTGTCGACTACATCGCCCCGGACCGCGCGGTAACCGCATCGCTCGATTACGCGGCCCAAGCCACCTTTGCCGACCTCGCTGCCAACAGCAATTGGACCGGCGCCGGGGTAGGGGTCGCCATCCTCGACAGCGGAGCCGAAATCGGCCATCACGACCTAACCAATCGCATCCTTACCACCACGAACCTGGTTCCGGGCCAATTCGGCGTCGTCGACGGTTACGGCCATGGTACCCATGTCGCCGGCATTCTGGCAGGCACTGGGAAGATGTCGACAGGCGTACAGTACAAGGCCACCTTCCGCGGCATCGCACCGCAGGCTGAACTTCACATCTTCCGCGTACTGGATGCAACCGGGGCAGGCAGGGACAGCTACGTCATCGATGCCATCGAGCGTATCCTCCTCTATAACGAATTGGAGAAACTCAAGTCCAAGCCCAGGCCCATCCGGATCATCAACCTTTCCCTGGGACGTCCCGTCTTTGAAAGCTTTACTTCCGATCCCTTGGCGCAAGCCGCCGAGAAAGCCTGGCGAGCCGGCATCGTCGTTGTCGCCGCGGCCGGAAACTATGGCCGGCTGAACAACCTCGGCAATAACGGCTACGCTACCATCACCTCGCCCGGCAACCATCCTTTCGTGATCACCGTCGGCGCTATGAACACGTTGAAAACGGCCACCCGGGCAGACGACGTCATGGCTACCTACAGCTCCAAGGGTCCCAGTTATGGCGACCACGTCATCAAACCCGACATCGTCGCCCCGGGTAACCTGATCGCAGCCGCGATCGCTAAGAATAGCTTTCTCTACTCCAACTATCCCGCCAACCGCGTTCTGGACTCCGACTACAAGGTCAACGGCGCAGCCAAGGCCAGTGGGGACTACTTCCGTCTCAGCGGCACAAGCATGGCCACTCCCGTCGTCAGCGCAGCCGCCGCTCTCCTCCTTCAAAAGAGCCCGGCTCTCACACCCGATCAGGTCAAGGCTACCCTGATGCTCACCGCCGGAAAGAGCTTCCCCACCTCCTCTGCCATCACCGACTCCTCCACCGGCCAGACTTTCCACATTCAGTACGACATCTTCACCGTCGGCGCCGGCTACCTTCACATCGCCGATGCCCTCGCCTTTGGAGGTCAGCTCCCCTCGGGCCGCGCCGCTTCCCCCTTCGCTCAGCTCAATCCCCAAACCGGCGCCGTCACCCTCATCACTTCGAATTCCGCGATCTGGGGCGAATCCGCTCTTTGGGGCTCTTCCGCTCTTTGGGGCTCTTCCGCCGTCTGGGGAACCTCCGTCCTCAACGGCGCCTCCGCCCTTTGGGGGAGCTCGGCCGTCTGGGGCACTTCCGGCACCCAGGGCTTCAGCGCTCTTTGGGGCAGCTCGGCTCTTTGGGGCAGTTCCGCCCTCTGGGGGAATTCCGCCCTATGGGGTAGTAGCATCAACGGCGACAAGTAATCCCTACGCCTTTGGAGGAGGTCAGCTGTCTTCAGTTGACCTCCCGCTGCAGCGGAAACACGCCGGCCTGGCCCTGGCGGTCTGTCCTCAATCCCTCCACCCAAGCCCACCTGCTCTTCGTTAACCCCATCGTTGTCAACAACGGTCAACTCAGGTCTAGTTGGGCTTTCTGGGCATAGTATTTTGCGCTGGCGGCCAAGTCCATAAGGCCCTTCGCGTCTTTGGCCGAGATCGGCGAGAGTGGGCGGCGATATCGGTCCCTCGCCGGAACCGATATTCTTTTCTCGTCCGGGCGGGTGCTTTGCCGACCAACTGGACACTATGCTGTCCACGTCCTCACAGCTCCTCGAAAGAGGGTCAATTCAACGCGAGTGTGGTAAACCTCGCCCATGCCGCCAGCGCCGCTGCGCGACCGCCTGGTCCTGTTTGAGAAGATCTGCGGTGCGGTCGAGTACGCGCACCGCAACCTTGTGCTTCATCGCGACATCAAGTCCGCGAACATTCTGGTGAATCCCGAGGGCGAACCCAAACTGCTCGACTTCGGCATCGCGCGCGGCCACTCGAGCAAATCGAAGGAAACGCGACACAAACCGGACTGCGCGCGTTCACACCGGACTATGCCAGCCCGGAGCAGATCGAGGGTAAGCCAACGGGCACCGCCACCGATGTTTACTCCCTTGGCGTCGTGCTGCACGAGTGGACGACCGGACGCAAAGCATTCTCGCTCTCCGGAAAGTCGCTGAGCGGGGTGGTGGACGCAGTGTGCCGGCATGGCATGCCGGCGGCGGGCACGGCTTCCATCGAACTCGACGCGATCATCGCCAAAGCCGTACGGATCGATCCGGTCGAACGCTAACCGTTCGGTGGCGGATCTGGCCGCCGACATCCGCCGGTGTCTGGAAGGCAGGCCGGTCGGTGCGCGGCCGGCGACGCGCCGGTATCGCTTCCGGAGACTGGTGTCGCGCAACCGGCTCGCTTCGGCGATGGCGGCGGCCCTCTTTGTGGCGATCGCCATCGGGGCGGCCAGCTATGTCCGTCAGTCGCGGGCGCAAGCGCGGAGGTTCGAGGACGCCCGGAAGCTGATCCGGACGGTAATTTTCGACGTTCAGCCGAAAATGGAAGCGATCCCGGCGACACTGCCGCTTCGCAAGACGTTGATCGAGGAGACGATGACGTATCTCCAGAGCGTTTCCCGCGACACCGGCGGCGATGTGACGCTGATCCGGGAACTGGCCGGAGCATACCGTCAGTTGTCGCGGATCCTGAGTGACGCCAACTACGCCAACCTCGGAGATCGCAAGGGACGGGACGCCGCGATGCGCCGGGCCGAAGCGCTTCTTGCCGAAGCCCTCGCACAGAGTCCGTCCGATGCCGGTCTGCTCCGGGAGGCCGCCGAATTTCACGGAGAGATCGTCGGATTGCACGTCCAGGATAACTTCGGGGCCGAGGCGCGCCGCCATGCTGCTGTGTCCCTTGACTGCGGCAGGCGTGCCGCGGCGTTGGCGCCGGCCGATTTGCAGATCCGCGAGGCGTTGGCAAGATCCTACTTCTGGAACGGTGTGGCGAATCGCCGGTCGGATTGGAAGCTGGCGATTGATCAGTTGCAAAAGGCCTACACGATCAGCGCCGAACTTGGGTCCGGCGGCGATGCGAAGTTCACTCGCTACCCTCAGACCCAGCCGGGAGAGCAAATTCCCTTCCGGCAGCAACCCGCCTAGAAAGCGCGCCAAATGCGTGTACGCCGGATAGCCACCCATGGGGTTATCCGGCACCTCCCCCTCGACGTGCTGCGTCATCGCCGTGCCGTCGGTCAGCAGACTCCGGCGCGTCTCGGCGAAAAACCGGTTCACTCCATCGCATACAGCCTCGTGGTCCGTCAGGTCAGGGTAATCCGTCCACACCAGAGGCTCATGCAGAGCCACCGTGTTGGCCACCTTGTTCAGCAGATGGCACGTGAGTGTGGTACCGGATCGGGGAATCCCCGTCGGAATGATGTCCGCGCTCATAATGCTCCTCCCTCGGGCAGCTTCCGCCACGCCAGCGCATCCGCATGGTCTACCCGGACTCGCGGGTGGAACCTCGGCTGCACGTACCGCAGGATTGCCTGATCCGATCCCACGCCCGCCGGAAAATCCGGTAGACGGCTCCGCAGCGATCCATCGCGGATGTAGCGCACCCTCTCCCCCTGGGTCATCTCCGTCTCCCGGATATACCGCATCGCCTCGCCAAACACCTCGGGCAGAATCCCGGGCTGGCAAACGAACACTCCGGTATTCAGAAACCGCGGTGCCAGACCCTCCCGCAGAGTCAACTCCTCCAGCCAACTCCGTACCTCCGGCATGCAGTCATACATGAACGACTCGCGCTCGGAGGAAAACAGCAGATCGCAGCCATGATCCTCCATCAGCCTGATCGCTTTTCCCGGATCATCCCGCACGAACACATCGTTGGCGTCCAGGTACAGCAGACTTTGACTTGCACTGCCCGCTGCGCACGTAATCCACCAGGCTCCGCTCCGTAAGCGTCTCGCGCCGGTAGTTGTGTACCAGAACAATCGTCAGATCCTCCGGGCATCGCAGCCTGCCGCGGACGTCCCGCAGATCCCCGCAATCATCATGGCGGCCGGCAGCGCCAGAAACTGCGGACTGTGGACGAACAACTGCGAGCCCCGCCGCACATCGTTCAACGCCGCCGGAATACCCAGAAAATGGCGGATGCGCGGCCGTAGCCTGCTGAACATGGAGACCTGAGACATCACTGCCGCCTGAGACTGCCGTCCACCCGGCCCGCCATCGCCCGCACCGTCGGAACTTCCAGCAGATCCAGCTCCGATGCGTCAATCTCGAACGTCTCGCTGATCCGCATCACCAACTGCGCCGCCAGCAGCGAATCGCCGCCCAGTTGCGAGTAGTCGTCATCCAGCCCCACATCACCCCCCTGCAAAAGTTCACTCCAGATGGCTGCTATCTGCTTCTCCGTTTCGCTCTCGGGAGCCACCCACGCCGCCGTCGCTAGACCCAGCCGCTCCGCCATCCCGATCCGCTGAATCTTGCCCGTCGAGCCCTTCGGCAACTCCTCGCGAAATACGATCCGCCGCGGAATCTTGAACTCCGCCAGCCGCGCCGCCAGGAACTCCCTGATTTCCTCGGCGCTCACGCCGCACGCCGGACGCAGCACCACTTCAGCCGCAACCTCCTGGCCCAGCGTCGGATGCGCCACCGCGAACGTCACCGCCTGCGCCACCGCCGGATGCTCAAGAATCGCTTCATCAATCTCCCTCGGCGACAGCTTCTCACCCCCCCGATTGATCATCTCCTTGGACCGCCCGGTCAGAAACAGGTAGCCGTCCTCGTCCATCCGCCCAAGGTCGCCCGTGCGAAACCAGCCGTCATCGAACGCCTCCGCGTTGGCTGCCGGATTCGCCACATACCCCGGCGTCACGTTCGCGCCCCGGATCGCCACCTCGCCACCTTCCAGAATCCGGATCTCCGGCCCGGCGGGCAGCCCCACCGAACCCGGCTTCCGTACACCCGGGGGAAGCGGATTGCACGCCATCTGGTGCGCCGCCTCCGTCATCCCGTAGGCCTCCACCACCGGCGTCGAAAACGTCTCTTCCAGCTGAGCCATCACCACCGGAGGCAGCGCCGAGGACGACGACCGCACGAACCGCAGCGGCCTGCGCCGAATCACCTCGCGGTACGCCGGAGCCTGCGTCAGCACCGCCTGGTGAATCGTCGGAACCGCCGTGTACCAGTTCGGCTCCAACTCGTCAATCCACCCGAAGAACTTCCCGGCGTCGAATCCCGGCGTGCAGATCACGCTCCCTCCGGCGGACACGGAGCTCAGCATCGCCGCCACCAGCCCATGGATATGGAACAGCGGCATGACGTTGAGACACCGGTCTTCAGGCGTCAGCCGCAGTGTCGCCCGGATGTTGGCCGCCGAAGCCGCCAGATTCGCGCCCGTCAGGGCCACCAGCTTTGGTCGCGAAGTCGTGCCTGAGGTGTGCAGCAGCAGCGCATCTTCCTCCGGTCCGGAAAATCCGCCCCCAGCCACCGGATCGCCCGCTGACCCGCTCAGCCGAAACCGTCCCGCTTCCGCTTCCGGCCGCAGTTGAACCACCGGGATTCCGCGTGCCCGTGCCACCTCACGCGCCGGAGTCGCCATCCCCTCGCCAACCAGCAGCGCTTTCGCTTGCAGATCGTCGAGGAAGAACTCAAACTCCTGCTGCCGGTAGGCCGGATTCAGCGGAGCCGCCACCGCGCCCGCCGCCACCGCCAGAAACGCCGTCGCGGCATCCGGTCCATTCGGCAGCACAATCGCTACCCGGTCCCCCCGTCCGATCCCGGCTGCGTTCAGCGCCTCTACCGTCCCTTCCACGTGAGCCGCCAGTCCCGCGTGACTCAGCGCCTGCCGTCCCGGGGCCAGAAGTGCGGGCGTGTCTTCACGCCCCAATAACGAATGCATCATGCGTTGAAACTCCGTACACCATCAAGAATCTGGTCCAGATCGGAATCCGACAGCGCTTGGTGCAGCGGTAGCAGCAGCGTCTCATCCGCCACCCGCTCCGTGTCGGAAAGCGCTTGGCCGGAATGGCCGTAGTACACCACCCGGTGCAGCGGATGATAGCGGAACGTGGTGTAGATGCCCCGCTCCTTCAGGTGCGCCGCCAGCCGGTCGCGTCGCCCCTCGCCCGCTACCTGAATCCAGTAGAAGTAGTAGCTGGAACGGCAGTCCGCCGGGACCTCCGGACGCGGCACCAGCCAGTCGATCGCCGCCAACTCCCGCCGGTAGAACTCGTCCACCTGCCGCCGGCGTTCCAGAAATCCGGGCAGCTTCGCAAGCTGCTCTAGCCCGATCGCGGAACTAATGTCATTGGTAATCCCCCGCCTCCCGTCGCACGCCACTTCGAACTCCCACCACCGCGTCGCCGACGTATTTGAAAACCCGCTTTGGCTGCCGAGGCCCAGGTACAGCTCCCGCTCTGCCCGGGAGGCCAGTTCTTCATCCCGTGCGTAGACCATGCCGCCGTCGCCCGTCACCAGAATCTTCGCCGGGTCGAAGGACCACACGCCGATGTCTCCCATCGTGCCGCACGCCCTTCCCCGGTATACCGACGCCACACTGCACGCGCTGTCTTCGATCAGGGCGATTCCGCGCGGCCGCAGCAGTTCAAGAATCGGGTCCATGTCCGCGGGCAGGCCGCCGTAGTGAAGCAGCAGCACCGCCTTCGTCTTTGGGGTCAGACACGCCGCAATCGTCTCCGCCGTCGCATTCAGCGTGCGCGGATCCACGTCGCAGAACACCGGACGCGCACCCCGCGAGACCGCTGCGTTGGCTGACGCCACAAAGCTGATCGATGGCATCACCACCTCGTCGCCCAGCCCGGCGCCCACCAGCTTCACCGACAGAAACAGCCCTTCGCTGCAGGAATTCGCACTCCGCAACTGCTCCCGCCGTACGCCAAGATGCCCGGCGAAGGCGGCTTCAAACCTGCCGGTCAGCTTACCTTTTCCCAGCCAGTTCGACGCGAAAACACGTCCCACCGCCGCCAGTTCTTCCGCCCCCAGAGAGGGCTGAAACACATTGATCACAGTCCGTCCACTCCATGCTTTACCGCCACGGCCGGCGTCCCCGCTACCATCACGTGCGCCGGAACGTCCCGATGCACCACCGCGCCCGCCGCCACTACCGCGCCCTCGCCCACGCTCAGACTCCCCATCACAATTGCGCCCATGCCGAGGTGGCTGCCCGCTCCTATCCGGCTCATTCCACTCATGCAGACGCCAGGCCCAACCGTCACACACTCCTCCATCACGATGTCATGCCCGATCAGCGCTCCCCGGTTGATCAGCGTGTGCCTGCCGATCCGCGTGTTCGTCGCAATCTGCACTCCGGACGAGATGATGCTGCCGTCGCCCACGACACTGCGCCGCGAAACCCTTGCCGTCGGATGAATCACGGAAGTGAACCGGAATCCCATCGCCTCCGCCTGCCGGATGAACGCGATCCGGCGGGTGCTGCCGAAGGCGCACACGCACCAGTGCGTCGCCGCCATCTCAGCGATGTCGTCCACCCAGTAGACCGGTAACCCGTCGATCATCGCCTCGCCGCACAGCGCGCGGTCGGTGTTCTCCACAAAGCCGGTCAGTTCAAGGCCGGCAATATCGCTCACCAGGTCCGCCACTTCCCGGGCGAAGCTCCGCGCGCCTAAAATCAGTAGCGGTCTGCGCTCATCGGAGTCCGTGGCGTTGTTCATGTTCCTCCATCAGTCCAACCATCCGTTCGGTGGAGCGCATCAGCGTCGCTTCCTCCCTCACGAAACCATATGCCTTTTCCGTAATGGCATGCCGCTCGGTGTCGTGGTCCAGAAAGTGGCGGATGCACCCCGCCATTTCGCCGGTGGGCGCCATCAGAAAATGCTCTCCGGGAACAAAGGGTTCCGGCCGGTAAATCGGTTCGGAAACCACTAGCGCCTTGTTCGCCATCCCCAGACTCAGCCGGTATCCCGAGAACTCCGCCGGTGTCCTGGCCAGATTCACCAGAATCTTCGCCCGATTCAGCAGCCGCGTGCGGTTCTCGCCCCAGTACGCCGGGTCGGTCCAGCTTCCCGCCTCGGTGACTTTGATATTCTGCTGCCGCAACGACCGCAACAGACGATTCCGCCGGGGTACGTTCAAAATTCCCAGAAACAGCACTTCCATATCGCGTGCAAGGCCGAGATCCCGCCCCATTGACGGATCGCACCCAAGTGGCGCAAAATGCCCGGGGATGCCGCGTTCTGCCAGAAACTCCTGCCGGCCGCGCGAAGAAAGCACCAACACATCCGGAATCCCGGCTCGATGCAGCTTTCGAATCGTCAGGTAGTTGGTGTAAACGTCGGTGGCCCGCGCATCCCGGAGAACGATCTTGGCGATCTCCCGCAGGTTCAGCCACGGCATCGGGACACCGGTGGCTCGCGCCGGCGGAAGCGGTTCCGAGTGCCACAGAAGGATGTACGGACGCCGTTCAGGAGCCAGGCGCAGCAACCGTCCGCAAATCTGCGGATACCAGGCGGCATTGCCGAAAATCACCAGCCATTCGCCTGCCGGAGGAATCCGGTCCCCGTCGTCGCCGGTCAGGGTCACCCGGCATCCATGGTGCCTCAGTGCTTCGATGAACGGCGACTCTGCGCCAACCAGGGCCTTGAGCACGCGGTAGCAAAGCGTGACTCGCCGAATCCCATTCCTCATATCCAACCTCTGCTGGCCGAAAACAACATGCTTGGAAGCCCCGTACAAACCGCCATTGAAACGAGTATATCTGTTACCGCAATCGGTGGGCCTATTCCCTAATGTGATCGATAATTCCTTCTGCCGTGAACAAAAATAGCGCGGTCTGTTTCGGTAAAAAAGAGTGAGCGGCAAACATCCGCCTCGGGAAGAGGCGGCCGCGGCTGCCCGCCGCTCACTTGCGCGGCAATCGGCCCCGCGCCAAGCCGACGCCGCAAACCACCAGGAACAACCCGCCGACGATGAAACCGGCCGGTGGAGCGATGAGGAACGCGCCGGCGATAACCAGCGCGCCCCCGGAGATGAAAAGGGAATCAGCCATGCGCTTGGTAGCGCTAACGGGATTCGAACCCGACGGCTCCCAGTTCAACTCGGGCCAGTTGGGTCCGAGTAGTTGTGTTTTCGGTACATTTGGTATTCCGGGACGCTCGGGAACACCGCCACGAACCGCCGACGTCACAGCGCGGTCACAGCGCATTCGTGGACAGACGGCGTGCGAACGGCGCGGCCTCATGTCTGGACTCCATCGTCTGGAGCAAGGTGCAGTAGAATCCAAGTATGAAGCTGCTCGTGACGCTGGAGCCCGACGAGACCGGGATGCTTGTCGCCGAGTGCCCCTCGATTCCCGGCTGTGTCTCGCAGGGGCGAACGGAAGCCGAGGCATTGGACAACATCCGCGAAGCGATCGCGGGTTGCCTTGAGGCGCGCGCCGCTAACGGCATGCCTCTGACCATCGAGATCCGGGAAGTCGAGGTTCCCGCGTAGATGGCATCCTTGCCCTCCGTATCGGGGGAGCGGGCGGTGCGAGTTTTTCCAGAAGGCGGGATGGAGGAAGGATCGCCAGCGCAGAAGCCACGTCATTCTGATCAAGCCAGGACAGGCGGCGAGCCTCTCGGTGCCCCAACATCGCGAGCTAGCACCGGGGACTCTGCGCGCGCTGATCCGGTCCGCGGGGATGTCGGTGGACGAATTCGTGGCACTGATGTGAATCACGGGCATGTTTGGGACGATAATCAGCAGCGGAACCGGATGGAGACACGAACCGGAGTTCAGTGAATCTGACCTGACGTGACGTTCGGTTCATCAGGGAAGTAGGCCGCCATCATGCCTTGTACGACCGCGAGCCACGGAATGGCATTGGCGCAAAGATCATCACATAGGTCGGGTCGGTTCAAGATCTTCGACACCGCGTGACCGAGGCCCACCTCGCCAAGCGGGACCATGTTCCACGGAGCGGAGTCCGGCTTAGCGTGCAGCAAGCTGTTCATCGTTGCAGTCAAATCCCGGCCGGCGACCGCAGGGTTCTGCTGTTGCTTCGCCTGGATTGCGTCGAACATTTTCGCAAGCCCAGGGGCGTCGCCCTGATGCCAGCCTCGCTTCCACCGTTCGATGTCGTTCGGATAGAGGTGAGGTACAGCAGGATAGCAGCACGCTCCACGAGAGCGCGAAGGAGGCGCAGTCCTGGAGTTTTGCTCCATCGCGGAGCAAATGAGTTGATCGAAGTGGAAGAGGAGCTCGCGACCCAGGTATGGTTCGTTGTTAGGCGTGAATACAACTGGAATTGCTTTGGGCTGCACACTTCATCCTAAGCAAAGCAGCATCGTCCTGACGGTGTTCGCGTCACAGCGCATAGCCCGTAAGTGTATGAAACATTGGTAGCGCTAACGGGATTCGAACCCGTATTTGAGCCTTGAGAGGGCTCCGTCCTAACCCTTAGACGATAGCGCCACGGGGCTCATTCATTATATCAACCACCGCCCCGGTCCAGTCACGTGGATCGAAAATATTTCCGCGGCCCTAAGCCCCTGCACCCCAGTCGCTTGGCCGTCCTGCCCACTCGGCGTTCTGCCGGCCAGCTTGACCACCCCCTACACTTGGCTAGCGGGACAGTCCAGCCCCGCGACATTTAATCGACACAATTCGACAGAATTCGCCACTTTGTAGAAAGCAGGTCCGAAACGTGATTTTTGCAGAACGAACTCCATCGGCCCATCATCCGCCCTCGCTGAGGCCGTTCGACAGTTTTCGACACTTTTTCGACGCGCCGCACCTCCCCCCGCGCGCCGCTCGAGCCGATATAATACGGAGCTTATCTGTCATGAGGCTTCTTCCTATCTTTCTCTTCGTCGGTCTTTCTCTCACCGCTCAGGCGCCCAAGGACACTCCTTACGTCCCCACCGCGGAGGAGCGCGCCGAGATTCAAAGCAAACTCGCCGAGCTCGATCGACAGATTTCGACACTTCGCGACACCAAACACGGTACGCTGCTTGCCGACGTCGAGGTCTACAGCAAGGCCGCCTCATGGATCATGCGCTTCCCCGAGGAGTTCTTCAACAAGAACTACCTTGGCCACACTCTGTTCGTGCTCGACCGCGGCCTCCAGCGAGCCCGCCAACTCGCCGCCGGCAACCCGGAGTGGACTCACAAATCCGGCCACATCGTCCATGCCTACCGCTCGCGCGTCGATGGCAGCCTCCAGCCCTACGCCGTAGTCGTCCCCAAGGATCTCCCGCGCGGCAAACCGGCCCGGCTTGATGTGGTTCTGCACGGCCGCGGCGCGACGCTGAACGAAATCAGCTTCATCCAGGCGCATGAAAATCCCAAGAACGCGCCCGCTTACAACGACCGCATCGAACTCCACGTCTTCGGCCGCACCAACAACGCCTACCGCTGGAGCGGCGAGACCGACGTCTTTGAGGCGCTCGCCTCGGTCGAGTCGCGCTACAAGATCGATCCGGCGCGCACCGTGCTGCGCGGCTTCTCGATGGGCGGCGCCGGAACCTGGCACATGGGCCTTCATCACCCTTCGCGATGGGCCGCCATGGAAGCCGGCGCCGGATTCAGCGAAACGCGAAACTACGCCAGCCTCACCGATCTGCCTCCCTATCAGGCCGAGACGCTTACGATTTACGACGCGGTCGAATACTCCGCCAACGCCTTCAACCTGCCCATCGTCGGCTACGGCGGCGAACTCGACCGCCAGCTGCAAGCATCCACCAATATCAAGGAGCGGCTGGTCAAGGAGGGACTGAAGGATCTCCGCGCGATGTTCCTCATCGGGCCCAAGACCGAGCACAAGTGGCATCCGGACAGCAAAGCCGAATCCGACGCATTCCTCGATGCCCATCTCCACGGCCCGCCCAGCCCGCGCAAGCAACTCCGCTTTGTCACTTTTACCACGCGCTACAACCAATGCGACTGGCTCACCATCGATGCTCTGGACAACCACTATCAGCGCGCCGACGTCACCGCCGGCAAGGGTCCCGGCGGCGTCTGGCTGCAAACCCACAACGTGGCATATCTCTCCCTAAGTGAACCCGCGCAGGTGTCAATCGACGGCCAGCAGATTCCCGGCGCAGTCCAGCACATGGAAAAACGCAAAGGCAAGTGGGTCTCCTCAAGCCCCCTCACAGGACTCCGCAAGCGTCACGGGCTGCAAGGTCCCATCGATGACGCCTTCATGGACAGCTTTCTCTGCGTGCGTCCTTCCAATGGCCCCGACCCACGTCTGGAGCGTTTCTCCCAAGAGTTCGCCAAGTGGCTCCGCGGCGACATCCGCATCGCCGCCGACACCGAGGTCACTAACGATCATATCCGCGACCATCACCTGATCCTGTTCGGCACACCGGAGAACAACGCCCTCATCCGCAAGGTGGCCGGGAAGCTTCCGATCCAGTGGTCGAAATCCCACATCCGCGTCGGCCTGCGCAATTTCGACGCCCGCACGCACACGCTCGCCATGATCTACCCGAACCCGCTCAACCCGGAGCGCTACGTGGTCCTTAACTCCGGCCACACATTCGGCGAGAAAGAGTTCCGCGGCACCAACGCCCTGCTATTCCCCAGACTGGGTGATTGGGCCGTTCTCGACGCGAACGGCAACACCGTAGCCGCCGGCCTCTTCGACGACTTCTGGCAGCTTCACTAGGCTTCCCGCAGCCCCGCATCAAACTCGACGCCCAGCCCCGCTCCTTGCGGCACCGAAAGGTAACCTTCTTTATCCACCTTCGGCGGATCCGCCATGATCGCGAACCGGTGCTCGTAAGCCCCCACCGGCGGATCATGCAGCAGCTCAAAGTACGGCGCATGTGTCCACGCGGCCACCAAGTGCAGATGCGCCACCGTGCCGATGTCGCCGCCGCCGTGATGCGGCACGACGCGCTTGTTCCAGATCTCGGCCAGCGCGCCGATCTTGCGCAGATTGGTGATCCCCTCGCCCACCATGCTCTCCGGTTGCAGAATGTCGTAGACGCCCTGCTCGCACATCGCGCGGAACTCGTGCAGCCCGCGGTTGTTCTCTCCGCCCGCCAGCGGAACATTCACCTGCCGGTTCAGCTCCGCGAGTTGATCGAACGCGTAGCGCGGCAGAGGCTCCTCCAGCCAGTAGCAGTTCAGCCGCTCCAACTCGCGGGCCGTGGCCAGCGCCCGCTCGAAGTCCCAGCGCACGCCCGGCTGCCAGTTATGCGCCGACTGCGCCTGGTTGGCATCCACCATGATCGTCATCCGCTCGCCCACCGCCTTGCGCACCAGCTCCACCGTGCGCACATCTTCGCGCATCGTTTCATGATGCAGCCGCAGTTTGATCGCGCGCCAGCCTTGTGCCAGCAAACTGGAAGCCATCCGCGCCCGCTCCTCCGGCGTCGACAACAGGATCATGCTGGCGTAGGGAATCACCTTGTCGCGCCCGCCGCCGAACAGCTTTTGTAAAGGTTGCTTGGACGCCTTCCCGATCAGGTCCCACAGCGCGATATCCACCGACGCGCATCCGCGATAGTTCGGTCCCATGGCATACTGCCGCAGCCGCGCCGCGTGCCGCTCGATATCGAACGGGTCCTGCCCCTTCAACTGCGCGTTGACGGCCTCCAGCAGCGCCGGGTCCAGCGCCGGGCCGATGCCGGTCAGCCCTTCATCGGTCGCGATCTCCACATACGTGCCTCCGCCGGTGGCGATCTCCATCCTTCCGCCCGGATTCCATGCCGGCTCCAGCGTGCCCGCCGTCCGCGCGCGCTTCAGCCTTACCACGCGTGCTTCGGTGATCTTCAACCGCGGCGCGGAGCGCGCCAAAGGTGCAAGAAATGCGGCCAGCAGCGAGCGGCGTTCCATCGAGCGCTCCTTATCGGTTGCCCAAGGCCAGGAACACGATTCCCACCAGAATCATCCCCAGCCCGATAAACTTGTTCCGCGTGAACGGCTCCTTGAAGAAGATGCGCGACCAAACCAGCGTCCACACGTAGCCCAGCGAGACCATCGGATAGAGGATCGTCAGCTCGCCATGCTGGATGCCCTTCAAGTAGAGCAGGGAAGAGGCCAGGAAAAAGACGACGCCGATCGCCAGCCGCCAGTTCACGAAAAGCGATGCGATATTGCGGTGCAAGTGCTCGGCGCCCGACTTCAGAAACACCGCCCCGAAGGAGCCCACAAACGATGCGCCCAGCACCAGCAGCATGGAGTTGGTGGGAGTCCCCGTCGTCAACTCTTCCGCCCCCTTCCAAGTACGCCCACGCCTAAC
Organism: Acidimicrobiia bacterium; assembly: GCA_016871315.1. Classification (GTDB taxonomy): domain Bacteria; phylum Acidobacteriota; class Terriglobia; order Bryobacterales; family Bryobacteraceae; genus VFZE01. The sequence continues at coordinate 32,608 of VFZE01000012.1, forward strand.
ACTACCGTCAGCAGCCCGAGCATCTTCCAGGGATTCATCGCTTCGCTGTAGATCAACACGGACAATCCGGTCACCCAGACGTAGGTAAGTGCGATCACGGGATAGAGAATCGACAACTCGCCGTACTTGAGCGCCACCACCAGCACCAGCGTACTGATCCCGTAAAAAGCATAGCCGAGAAACAGCTTCCCGCTCTTAAAGATCGCCAACAGCAACTGGAGTGCTCCGGAGTGCGGGTACTCCAGCGTCCCGGCCTTCATCAGGATTTGCGCCGCAGCGCCGAGCAGCGTGCAGACAAACACCAGGGCAATGGACAGGCGCCGGGCCTTTTCCGGGTCGTGTTTCAGTGCATCCAGCGTGGACAATATCTACCCATGATAGCGGATGAGCGATGGTACCGTGGGTCTATTTTGCGCCCCAACCTCCGCCGCCGGGCGTCTCGATTGCCAGCCTGTCACCCGCGCTGACCTGTAACCGCACTTTGCCCGCCAGGCTCCTGTTTTTGCCGCTCGTGGTCAGCCGGTTCTGCCCAGGCTTACCCGCTCTGCCGCCCTGCAATCCGTAGGGCCCGCGCGCGCGGCGGTCGCTCAGTATGGTCACCTCCACGGGCGTCAGGAACTCGAACTCCTTGATGATGCCGTCGCCGCCGCGATACCGGCCTTCGCCTCCGGAACCGTTCCTCATGCGGTAGCTGCGCAGCCGAACCGGGAACAGGTGCTCAAACGCTTCGATCGGCGTGTTCAGGCTGTTGGTCATATGCGTGTGCACGGCGTCGTGACCGTCGGCCTTTGCCGATGCGCCCATACCGCCCGCGATCGTCTCGTAATAAGCGAAGGTACGCCTCCGCAACGGATCGTGCCCGCCAAAAGTGAGATTGTTCATTGTGCCCGAACTCGCCGCCGGGATGCGCTCCGGCGCGGCTTGCGCCAGCGCCCCCAGCAGCACATCGGTGATGCGTTGCGAGGTCTCGACGTTGCCGGCCGCCATCGCCGCCGGGGGCAGGGCATTGGTGAGCGTGCCTTCCGGATTCACGATCGAGATGGGCCGCATCAGTCCCGCCGTGAAGGGAACATCCTCGCCGATCAGGCAGCGGAACACGTAGCTGGCGGCCGCAACGGTGATTGCATGATTGGCATTCACGGGTCCGTCGGCCTGTGCCGCGGTGCCGGTGAAGTCGAGCTTCGCGGTGTCGCCCTTGATCGTGATCGTCACGGCGATGCGCAGCCCTTCCTCATCGAGGGAATCCTCAAACGAATAGCGCCCATCGGGCAGCTTTTCGAGTGTCGCCCGCATCATCCGCTCGCTGTAGGCGCACAGGGCGCGCATGTTACCGTCGACCCGCGCCATCGAATAGCGCCCGGCCAACTCCTTCAGCCGCTGCTTGCCACGCTCGATCGACATCATCTGCGCCAGCAGATCGCCTTCCCGCTCCACCGGCGTGCGCACATTGGCCAGCACGAGCGACAGCATCTCGCCATCCATCCGCCCGCCGCGAACCAGCAACACCGGCGGAATGCGGATGCCTTCCTGAAAGATCTCGCGCGCCAGCGGCATCGAGCCCGGACTCATCCCTCCGACATCGGCATGATGCGCGCGGTTGGCGAGAAAGAAGCGCGGCGCCCGCTCCCCGTCAAGAAACACCGCCGACACGGCGGTAATGTCCGGCAAGTGGGTTCCTCCCCGGAACGGGTCGTTCACGATGGCCACGTCGCCCGGCTGCAACTGGAGCGAAGCCCGCACCTCGCGCACCGATTCCGGCATCGCGCCCAGGTGCACGGGCATATGGTCGCCCATCGCCACCGCCTCGCCGGCGCTGTTATAGACGGCGCAGGAGTAATCGCGCCGCTCCTTGATGTTGGCGGAGAAGGCTGTCTTCCGCAGAACGATCCCCATCTCCTCGCACACGGAGGCCAGCACGTGCCGGAATAGCTCCAGCTCAATCGGGTCGGCTTGTCTCAAGGTTTCCTCAGTGCCGGCGGTTTGGCCGGACGCGGGGCGGGCGGGGCTGCCGGCTCCGCTGGCGTTGCCGGCTCAGGCGGCGGTGGCGGCTCCAGCGGCGCAAAGTCGGGCCGGCATTCGGCTACCTTTACGAAGAAAGCCGCCACACGCTGCCAGCGCGTGCCTTCCCGCCTCTCCATGACGTGCGTGCCGGAGGCATCGGCGCGCAGCCGCCAATCCGGAGTCGCCACCACATCCTTGGCGCCGCGCAGCGTCAAAGGCTTCGAACTCACCTCGCGGATCATCCACGTGTCGCCGCCGGTCATGGTTTCATGCCGTTCATAGCGGCCCGTATCGGCGCCCTGCACGCGGTCAAACAGCATCGCGCCGGCCGTGCGCGATTCGAACCAGAACTTTTCCACCGCGCCGATGCGCGGCTCACTAAACACCGGCCGGCGCCGCCAGTTGTTGCCGCCATCGGTGGTGAGCAGGAAGAACGGATCGCGCGGCAGCGCTTGCAGGATGTGCCCGCTCGCCCAGCCGGTTTCCAGATCAAAGAACAGCACCCGGTCCAGTCCCGCCATCGGAATGCGTTCCACCGGCTCGCTCCAGGTGCGTCCACCGTTGCTCGACACCAGAAACAGGCTGAACATCGTCGTCGCACCGTTGTGGAAGTTGCCCGTCAGAAAGAGTTTCTCACCCAGCGGCTGAAAGCCGGCGATCTCGGCATAGACTGGGCACGGATCGTTCTCCGTGCATGTCATCCCGAACTTCTGGATGATCTCTTCGGAGCAGTCAAAAGGAATCTTGATCGGCTTGCCCGCGTACTCCATCACCGCCTGCTTCGGTTCCTCCACCTTGGGCGCGGCGGCTTCCGGCTCCGGCGGCACAGGAAAGGCGGGAGGAAGGCGGAAGACCCCTCCGGGCGCGGTATCGGGAGGCTTCGGCTGCTGGGCAGGCGGAGGGTTCTGCGCCGCCATCGGCGCCAACAGGAGAACCGCAATGGCCAGCCCCTTCCGCATTCTTGTCATTCCGATTGTAGCTCGATATCATGCAGACCATGTCCCGAAAACTTGCTCTTGTTGCTCTAGTTTTTCTGCTTGCCTGCGCGCGCTCTCCGCAGTCCTCCTCCCAGCCCGCGGCGGCAACGAATCCGGCCGATCTATTCATGGGTCATGACGTCGTCGATCTCACCGTCACGCTCGCCGAGAACATGCCCGGGCATTGGGGCACGAGCCCGCCGTTTCAGCGCTGGACCTACAACTGGTTCTCGCAGAAGAAGGATGAGTACGGGAACAACTACATGATGAGCGAAGGCCCCTACTTCGGCCAGCGCTACCTTGTTGACGAGCACACCGGCACGCAGACAGACTTCCCCGCCCACTTCGTCCCGCCGCCGAACAGCGGACTGGAGCACGCTGGTCCGATGGGCGAGGTGACCGGCGACAAGTATCCGCTGGACCGCATGATGGGTCCGGCGGTAGTGATCGACGTCACGGCGCTTCGCGACAAGGCCGAGCCCGGCAAGAGCGCCGCCATCGGCATGGGCGTGATACAGGCCTGGGAGCAGCAGCATGGCGAGATCAAGCCGAACGACGTCGTGTTGTTCTACAGCGGCTACTCCGACGCTTATTACAAGCCGCTTCCGGAAGGCCTCCGCATGACCTATGAACCGGTGGTCGCCAAGACCAAGCCCGGCTGGCCCGCGCCAACGGTGGAGGTAATGCAGCACCTGCGCAAGCGCGGCGTCTGGCACATGGGCACCGACGGCGCCAGCATGGGGCCGTGCGAAGGCGGGCAAGCCGTTCACCTGGCCGGATTAAAAGAGGGCATGAGCTGGGAGGAGATGCTGACCGGACTGGGGCAGCTGCCGCCACGGGGCGCCTTCTATGTCGCTCTCGGCGCCAAAGTGCGGGGCCAAAGCGGAGCCATCACCCGCGCCGTTGCGTTCATGCCAAAGAAGCAATAACCGGCGGAGGCCCGCCGGATTCGCGCCAATCGATGACGTCCTCGTAAAGCGCCTTGGTGTCGATGCCCTCAAACGCGGGCAAATAGCCGGCCAGCTTCTTCAAACCCTTTTCAAATTGCAGCCGCTCACCGATCGCATTCCCGCGGCCGTGCTGATAGTAGGCCACTGCCAGATGAATGAGCGATTGCAGGAACCAGCGGTGCGCACCGGTTGCCTGCATCCACACTGCCTCCAACACTTCGTGGCACTCGTAGAACTCGCCCGCATTGAACAGCTCGATGCCTCGTGCGAAACCTGCCTGCATGCTAGAATCCACCGTATTGTTCGACTGGCTCAAAAAGCGTCTCCAGCCTCCGGCTCCGCTGACCGGAGCACCCGCGGTGCGGCGTCAGAAAACCTATTCCGCACAAAGCGGCTACGTTTACCAGTATTACTACGAAGGCCACCGCGAAGTTTCACAGGCCACCGAGTATGTCTTCGACGTCAGCGCGGATCGCAAGAGCTCATTCCCCGTTTCGGTGATGCTCGATCACGGAGCAGTGTTGAGCTGGCAGCAAACGCACGAGCGCGACCTGAACAGCACGGAGCGCTACGCCATCGCCAAGATGGCCTTGTTCCGCGCCTTTGATGACCGGCCGAGGCCGGAGCTGATGCGCGAACAGGTTCGCGTGCCGCTGGAGCGGATCGACGAGATCCTTAACGATCTGGACTTGGTTTAGGGAATCCGCAGCGAGAGAATTCCTACCGGATTGCGCTCGGGACTAAAGGCGACCGCCGAGACGAAACCGGATTTGGTGTTCACGATCTGGAACTGGGCCGCAGGCTGCTGCTGCCCTCCGCCGCCTTGGCCAGGCTGGCCGGGCTGCGCCGGCAACTGGCCGACAAAGGCGACGCCCGGCGGATTGTCCGGGATCATCACGTCGCCGGTGAGCAGGTCATAGACGATGTACTGCGAGCCGGAGTTATTGGCGCGGTTCCCGCGGGCAAGCACTTTGCGCGTGTTGGGGAAGGCGGTGATCAGATTGATGGACACAAAGCCTTCGGGAATCGGCAGAATGCGCGAGGTCTCGTTCTCCAGATCAAAATAGACCAGCCCGGCGTCGTTCGGCGTGCGGCTGGTTGCCTGCGCGATGAGTGCGGAAAGATCTTCGATGGGCTGGATATTGGAGAACTGCGTGATTCCGGTCGGCAAATCCAGACGGAAAGCGCTGCCGGAAACGCCGTCCATGACGAAAAGCGTATCAAACAGGTTTGCATTCCCCGCGTCGCGGTTAACCCCAAAGACATAATCGTTCAAATCGCCGCTTGGGCCCGAGACGCTGATTTGGCCCTGGCCTGTGAGCGGAATCGCGGAGATTCTCGCCGTTGCGACTTCGACCGTCAGAAACCCGTTCGCCGCACAGTTTTGCCGCGCCTCGGTCTCCGCCGTCAGCGAACCGAAGAATGCGATGTTGCGGGAAAGCTCTAGATTGCGAAAGGGAATCTGCTGCCAGCAAGAGGTGGCGAACCAGCCTTCCGGCATGTTCACCGTGCGTGCCTGGAACTCCTGTCCCCCGAACACTGTCATCGAGTGCGCGCTGCCATCGGCATTGCGCGAGAGAACAAAGTAGTTTCTCGATAGGGGATCCCAGAAGAACGGAAGCCGGAACGCGGGGCCCGGCTGGACTCCTGGCTGGCCCGGCTGCCCTGGCTGGCCCGGTTGCCCCGGCTGCCCTCCACCTTGAGCCCGTAGAAGAGGGGGCACCAGAGGAAGCCGTCCTTCCGGGAAGTCGCGCGTCTCCAATACGGCGCCCAGGTTGTTGGTGATCGCGAGTCTGCCCTTCGTGGGGCGCGCAGCATCGTCGCCAACAACCACCGCAAACCGCTGCTGGCCCAGATTGCTGGCCGGAGACAGGCGGTGTGTAAGCCCGTCGCCCAGATCGATGGGTACCTGGTTGATGTTGACCGCTCCTGCCCCTCCTCCGGGGACTTGGCCGCCGCCCTGGCCTCCACCGATCGCGGCAGGGCCGTCCGTTACCTCTCCGGTCTGAGGATTAATCGCGAAGATGCTGGGGGGAGTGCCCGGCGCCACAGCTAGAACCTGCCCCGCCAGCCCCACGAGATTGGAAGCAGCGGCTGGCAATTCCACCGTCAGCGGGATCTGCGAGGCTGGATTGTAGACGGCGACTTTGTTGGTCAGCCCGGTTTGCGCATCCCCTGTCGCCGGACCGGCTAGCGCGGCCAGCGTTCCGCTTTCGACGATCGGAATCACCGGTGTCGCGATATTCGCGTTTGCACTGATGAGGCAGTTGTCTATGCGCGCACTGATTTGCCTTCCCAGGTCGAACAGCCAGCTCGGATAGCAGCCATCCTCCCCGCGCGCGGCGTTGCCGATCACATAGTTGCCACGCAAATCGGCGGTGCGAAGAACACGGATTCCACCGGCGCCCGCCGGCAGAGGCATGTATTGCATCTCCGCACGGAAGTTCTGCCCAAAGCTGGGCCGGTTGGCCGGAGGCGTATTCGCCGCTCCCAGCGAGATCAAGTCGCCAGCCTGCGCGCCCTCGGGAATCTCGATCTCCACGTCATACTCGCCCACCCGGTCCGCCGAAAGCGAAGCCGTCGTCGGCGCAAGCAACCCTCCAACGTAGGTGCGGACAGGAAGGCGCGGCTCTGCCGGTCCGGGCGCACCGGATGGCACCTGCGGATCAACCGGGCCCAGCCCGCTGGCCGAGATCTTCAACCGGTTTCCCGTCATAACTCCGGCCACTTCCCCGAATCCCAGCCCGTTCTTCGTACGGATCCCAGGCATCAGGTTCATCACGTTGATCGAGGTCGGCCGGCTCGCCAGCTCCCCTCGGCGCACCACAATTACGGCCTGGCCTTGCGGAACCTCCCACGGAATCTGAATCACGAGGCGGCCGGAGCCGACGGAAAACAGCGGGGCGGCGCGGTTGTTCACCATCACTTGCACCGGCGGATCGCCCAGCCGCGTGGGCAGCGGAAACTCCGTCGCCTTAATCTCCTCGGCCGGGCCCAGGTTGATGCCCCGAAGCACCAATACGCCACCTTGCGTTACCTGTGCCGGCGCCGGCTCCATCGTAACCGCGTTCTGCACCGTGCGAGGGAAAACCACCGGTGCCTGAGCGCTCGCCAGCCCAACCGCAAACGCGGAAACAACCACCACCCGTTGCAGTCTCATAAACCTATTAAACACCACAGATTGCTCCATGTTACGGCCCGGCTGCCTAAAACTGAAACCTCAGGCCCAGTTGCAGCCTGCGCGACGGTTGCGCGGCCACGGCACGGCCGAAGAAAGGCGATGTTAAAGCGCCGATGTAGCTCTGGAAGTTCACCCTGTTAAGAACATTGAACGCATCAACGCTTAACGTGACGGATGAGCTTTTTTCCTTGAGCGACGGATTCAGCCGCAGTTCGCGGAACCACCGTAGATCCATCCCAACCCAGCCGGGTCCTTGGCCGGTGTTGCGGGTCACCCCGGCTGGGCGGTCCTGCGGCATGCCGTCGCCGTTGTCATCGCGACCAGTGGTGATGTTGTAAGGAAGCCCGGTGAGGGCGAATGCGGAAATGCCGAAGTTGGCCCAACGGTGTAGCGCGGCAGTACCGAGGAAGTTGAACTGGTGGCGGCGGTCGGAATCGGCGCGGCCCCACTCGCCGCGTGGAGCGAAACTGTCGGCGGGGAACCAGTTCAGTCCGCCGGTGTCGGATGAGGTTTTCGAGAACACGTACTGCACCATGCCGGTGACGCGCGGCGCGATGTCGCCGCGAACGGAAATCTCCAGCGCATTGCCCTCCATGCGTCCCGCCGATTCGATCAGGCGCAGCACGTTGACGGTTCTGACCGGTCTCGAGGAGAAAGAAGGCGGCAGGGGAGCGTTGGCGTCGCGCGAGCGGAACTGCTTCACGGCGCGCGTACCGACGTAACCGATGGCGAGCATACTCTTCTTGAAGAGCTGCCGCTCCAGGCCGGCGCTGAACTGCGCGACTCCGGGAAGCTCGACCTCCGGCTCCAGCCGATGCAGGCTGGGGGCTAGCGTGGCCGGATCGGTGGAGATCTGCGCCGGCCCGAGCACGTAGCGCCGCAGGCGGACGCCGTTGTAGCGGAGTATGTCCCAGATGGGGACCGGGCCGGAGCGGTCATAGAACAGTCCGGCGCCGGTGCGGATCACCCAGTTGCGCTGCTTTCCGGGAGCGTAGGCGATGGCGAGGCGCGGCGAGAGGTTGTTGCGGTCGCCGAAGTAATTCTGCCAGTCGTAGCGCAAACCGGGGGAAACCGACAGATTCTTGCGGAACTGCCATTCATCCTGAACGAACCACCCGAGGTTCTTCTCGATGAAAATGGCGTACGGATCGCCTTGCTGAAGCACGGCGGCGAAGGGACGGCGCGCGGCGAAATCGGCAAGCGTTGCATAGGAAAAGGCGCCGAGGCGATTCGTTTCATCGCGCAAACCGCGGCGGCTCCAGTCGGGCACGTTGACGCCGTACTTGAGCGTGTGGCGCCTCACGGTGTGGGTGAGCAGCCAGGTGATGGAGGTGTGGAGTTCGGTGGCGAGCCGGTCAGCCTGCGCGCCGCCGCCGGTGAAGGCGTCGGTAACGGTGAGACGTGGCGCATCGAGGTTGCTGTTGGTGGGCGCCCAGAAGCGGCCAAGCAGAATGCGGAACTGCGAGAGCAGGGAAGTAGAGATGGTGGCGCGGTGGTTGAAGATGAGCTCATCTTCGCGGAAACGGGAGCGGAAGCCGGCCTCGGGGAGCGTCGTGCCGCCGGCGCCGAGATTGTTCTGCCAGCGGTCCTGAAAGTTGAGCTGGAAGAACATGGCCTGTTTCTGGTCGAGTTGGTGCGACACGCGCAGTGAGGCCACGGAGTTGCGCTGCGGGGCAGGGAGGTTCTCGCGAATGGTTCCCTGCAAGCCTTGCGCGAAGATGAAGGCCACCAGGTTTTCCTCCTCGCGCGCGCCGGAGAACAGAAACGATGTGTCCTTGCTGTTACCGATAGGTCCGAACAGGCTGCCTTCCATCATGCGGCGTTGCTCGGGTGGTCGCACGGCGGCGAAGCTGTCGCGGGCGTTGAATTGGGAATCGCGGAACAGGAAGTTGAAGGTGCCGTGATAGGCGTCGGCGGCGGTCTTGGTGATCACCTCGATGCGGCGGCGGCTCCAGCGCGGATATTCCACCGTGTAAGGGTTGTTGTTGATGCGGATCTCCTGGATGGCCGATGGCGTGACACCGACGTTGCGCGACTCCATGCCGTCCACGACCAGCGACGGGCCCGAGTCGCCGGGCGTGCCTGGCCCCAGGAAGCGGGCCAGCGTGTTGAGGTAGTTGTTATCGAGGGCAGGGAGGTTGTCGAGCATGGTTCGCTCGACCGAGATCGAGTCGAGGCTGCGGTCCGCATGAAGGGAAAGCTGATTGCCGCCGCCGGTGATGGTGACCTCCTCCTTGAGTGGGGCCAGTTTCAAGCGGATGTCGACGCCTGACAGCGGGCGGTTCTGCACGCGCACGCGGCGGCGGACGGGTTCAAAGTCGGCCACTTCCACGAGCAGCTCATATTGGCCCGGCGGAACCTGTTCGAATAGAAACTGCCCGGCGATGGTCGAGACGGCCGACAACTCTGTTTGGCCCTGACGGAGGCGCACTGTCGCTCCGCCGACGGCAGCGTCGGAAGGATCCGTGATTGCGCCTGACACCGGAACCTGAGCCGGTAGCGTGAGAGCCGCCAGCAGCAGACATATGGCGATGCGGGCCATCTTTTAATGATGACTGTTTATTGCCGCGAAATCTTCGCTACAATGGCCGCATCATGATGACCAGACGAAACCTGATTACGGTTGCGGCCGGCGCTTCCTGGCTTGGGGCGGCCGAACTGGAGCGACGCATCGCGAAGCGGGACTTCCGGGGGCTTACCAAGGAGGATCTGCCGACGCCATCGATGATTCTCGACCTCGAGCTGTTCGAGGCGAACCTGGCGAAGATGGCCGCGCACTCGCGCTCTTCCGGGCTGGCCCTGCGCGGGCACGTCAAAATTCACAAGTCGCCCGAGATCGCCAAGCGGCAAATCGCGCAGGGCGGCCTCGGCGTCTGCTGCGCCACCATCGCCGAGTGCGAACTGATGGTGAATGCCGCCATCAAAGGCGTGCTGTTCACCTGCCAGCCGACAGGGAAGCAGAAGATCGAACGCTCCGTCGCGCTGGCGAAAAGGGATTCGAGCTTTGCTTGCGTTGTGGACGATGCCATCGTCGCGAAGCAGTTGCAGGAGGCCTCCGCCGCGGCCGGCACGCGGCTGAACCTCTGCGTGGACGTGTTCGCCGGGCTGACACGGCAGGGCTGCTCCCCGGGCGTGACAGCCCTCGCCATTGCGCAACAGATCGACAAGTCGAAGAATTTGAAACTGGCCGGTTTGATGGCCTATTCCGGCGACGCTTCTCATACCAAGACGTTTGAGGCGAGGAAGAAGAAGTCGATGAATGATCTGGCGGGAATGCTGGAAACGGCGGAGTTGTGCAAGAAAAGCGGGCTTGAGGTGGCGATCCGCACAGGCGGCAGCACCGGCACCTACAACATCGACGTGGGTTCGTTGACGGAGCTCCAGGCGGGTTCGTTCGTCTTCATGGACACCGCCTACATGAAGATTGGCGGAAAAGGAAATGATCAGGCTTACGAGGATTTCCGTCCGGCGCTGACGGTGATGACCACCGTGATCAGCAAGACGCGGCCGGGGATGTGCTCCATCGACGCCGGCAACAAGGCGACGCTGCGGCCCACCGATCAGGTGAAGGGGCGGCCGGAGGTGAAGGTGGAAAACCAGGGCGCCGAGTACGGCATGCTGCTTTGGCGGGAAGGGGATCGCGACTACCAGGTGGGCGAGAGAGTGGAGCTGTACCCGAGCAATCTCGACACTTCGACGAATGTTTTTGACCGTTATTATGTGGCGCGCGGCGATAGCATTGTGGATGTGTGGCCGATCATGGGCCGTTCCGGCGCGGCACAACGTTAGTCCGTGGTAGGCTCACAGGGATGCGAGTACTGTTTCTGCTTGCGCCTGCTTTGTGTATGGCGCAGACGGCTTCCATTCAAGAGCTGACCCGGCAGGCCAAGTCGAACCCGGCGGCCCTGATCCAGAGCCTGGGCGCGGCGGCGCTGAAGAAGGGAACTGCCTGGGCCGGGCACGGACCCGACTTCCTGTTCGCGGTGGAGTCGGTGAAGACGCCCACGCTCCTCATGAATGACGGACCGGGTCCGCGCATGCGCAAGGGAGGCGGCGCAAACCTCTGGTACGCGACGGCGAAACTCGAAACCGGGCGGACCCACAACTTCCACTACATGGTGGACGGCAAACCGTTCGGCGGCGCGAACGACGTGCCTGCTTTCGGGCCCGATTCCTATGAAAAGCCCGGCGTGCCCCAGGGCAAACTCGATGGCAAACATGTCCATACCAGCCAGATCTACCCGGGCATGCAGAGCGACTACTGGGTGTGGGCTCCCGCCCAATATCAGCCCGGTACGCCGGCGGCAGTGATGGTGTGGCAGGACGGGGAAGTACTGGTCGCGCGCGAGCGCAGCCGGGCGCAGATCGTATTCGAAAACCTAACTCATGAGAAGAAGATACCGGTGATTATTCATGTATTAATTTCACCCGGCTTGGTGGGCCAGCAGCGCATGCGCAGCATCCAGTACGACACCATGGACGACCGTTATGCGCGCTTCCTCCGTGATGAGATTCTCACCGAAGTCGGCAAGAAGTACACCCTCCGGCAGGACAGCTACAGCCGCGCCATCGCAGGCGATTCCTCCGGCGGGATCTGCGCCTTCAACGCCGCCTACACGCATCCGAAGCTGTTCAGCCGGGTGCTGAGCCGCATCGGCAGCTTCACCAGCATTCAATGGAAGCCGGGGGTGCTCGACGGCGGCAATGTTTATCCGTTCAAGATCCGCAAGGACACCAGGAAGAACATCCGCGTGTGGCTCCAGGACGGGGCAGGGGACTTGGAGAACGCGCACGGTAGCTGGCCCGCGCAGAACGTCGCGATGGCCAATTCGCTGAAGATGAAGGAGTATGACTTCCGCTTCAGCTGGGGCAACGGCACGCATTCACGCAACGGCGGCCATGCCGAGTTGGCCGAGGAGATGATCTGGCTCTGGCGGGATTACGACCCTTCAAAGACCAGCCAGGAGTTCCTCATCGACCCTGCGGAGAAAGAAAAACCGTACTTCCGCATCAAGGCCCTGAACCGGTAGCCGCGCGCCGATGATTCCACTGATCGAATACCATAACGTCACCGTTGTGCGAAAACAGCGGGCGGTGCTGGACGGGCTCAGCTTCCAGATCGGACTTGGTGAGCATGTCGCTATCCTGGGTCCCAATGGCAGCGGCAAATCGTCGCTCGTCAAGACCATCACGCGGGAGCTTTACCCGGATCCGAACAAGCCTGACTCGTGGCTCAAGATCATGGGCAAGGAGCGCTGGAACATCTTCGACCTGCGGCCCCTGTTGGGCGTGGTGAGTTATGACTGGGTGGAGATCTGCCGGCGAGAGTATTCAAGCTATGAGACCGTGCTGAGCGGCTTCTTCGGCAGCGTCGGGGTGTGGAAAAACCACCATCTCACTCAGGAAATGGAGCGCAAGGCGCGCGAGGTGATGGAGCGTTTGGAACTGTGGCACCTGGCCGCGCGCCCGACCGAGGAACTGAGCACCGGCGAATCGCGCCGGGTGCTGATCGCCCGGGCGCTGGTGCATGATCCCAAGGCGCTGATCTTCGACGAGCCTACCAATAGCCTCGACATGCACGCCTGCCGCGAGCTGCGCGAGATCCTCCGCCGCATCGCGGCGCAAGGCACCGGGATCGTGCTTGTGACGCATCATTTACCTGATATAGTCCCTGAGATTGAGCGCGTTATCTTATTGAAGGATGGGAAGGTATTCGCTCACGGTTCGACTCCTGAGATGCTGACCGAGGCGCGGTTGAGGGGTGTGTTTGGAGAGGGGATCGAGGTGATGCGTAAGGACGGCTATTATCACGGGTGGTAGAGGCGAGCAGATTTATTTACATAATACATATTATCGGAAGTTGCAGAACGGTAGGGGGAACAGTTGCAGCGGCCGCGCTCCTTGCTTACGGGCGCTGCGGGCGTCCGGCGTGTGGTTATGCTGCGCTCTTCGGGGCGTTGTACACTGGGAGCGGAGACGATGAGCACCAAGAACAACGGCCGGCCTGTTACACGAGCTCAGCTTCACGCCGAGCTTCAGGCCTTGGAGGATGGCGTAAAGCGGGAGATGCGTGATATGGAAGACCGCCTCGTCGAAAAAATGCGGGACATGCAGACGGAGGTGCTCCGCGCATTTCATAGCTGGGGGCGGCCGGTGGAGATCAAACTCCGGCGCCTGCCGGAGCTCGACGAGCGTATTGGTCTGCTGGAGGAACGTATCAGCCGCCTGGAGCGAGGGGACCCATAGCCGGTCTGGTAACTCATCCCTTTGCGAAGCTGTCCAATTTTCGCGACGCGGGCGGATTAACCACGCGTGACGGGCGTACAATCAGTACCGGACTGCTGTTCCGCTCCGACGAGCTGACGCGCATGAGCGGCGAGGACGTCGCCAAGTTGCGGGATCTCGGCATCCGGGTTATCTGCGACCTGCGCTCGCACGAGGAAAGCCGCAAGCGCCAGCCTCGGGGCCTTTCCATCCGGCTGGTCAACATCCCCCTCCATGAGCAGCACGCAGGGGGGCTCAAGGACCTGTACCGGTTCCTGTTCCGCGAAACAGGCGAGGCAAGATTCCGTGAGTTTCTGCGGGGCTACTATCACCACATTGCCTTCGAGCAAACCGCGCGCATCGGAGAAGTCGTGAGGCTCATTTCCGAAGAATGCAACCTACCTGCCCTGATCCACTGCCGCGCCGGAAAGGATCGCACCGGCCTCGTCGCCGCCCTGATCCAACTCGTGCTCGGCGTTTCCTACGAAGACGTGCGGGCCGGCTATCTGCGGTCGAACGACTATTTCGAGCCACGGCTAAACAAGTTTATCCGCGTGGTGCGCGCGGTGACATTCCGCCAGGTTCCTGAACGGCGCATCCGCATGATTCTCATGGCGCACGCCGAGTATCTGGATGAAGTGTATGAAGGCATCCTCGGCAGGTACGGCTCGGTGGAGGAGTACATACAGAACGGATGTGGAATCGACGCCCTTATCTTGGAGCGGCTGCGCCGGCTGCTGCTCGCCTGAACTAAGATAGAACACATGCTTGGAGTCAACCCCTACATCGCATATAAAGGTAATTGCCGTGAAGCCATGGAGTTCTACAAGAGCGCGCTGGGCGCCGAGATTGTGTTCACCCACACCGTGGGAGAGTCTCCAATGACCGACATGGGTCCGCCGGACAACATCATGCATGCCACGGTGAAGGTGGGTGAGTCGACGATCATGATGTGCGACGATCCCAGTCCTCAGCCGGCGGCAACAGGAGGCAACATCAGTCTCGCCATCGGGCTGAACGATCCCGCCCGCGCCAGGCAGCTGTTTGACAACCTGGCCAAGGGCGGCACGGTCGTCATGCCGATGGACAAGACCTATTGGGCGGAGGCATTCGGGATCGTGAAGGACAAGTTCGGTGTGCAGTGGATGGTCAACTGCGACGCGCCGAAGTAAATCGGGCACCATTGCACGGTTCGGGGCCGGCTGACGTCAACTACTGGCATGAAGGGCACAAGCTGCTGGATCTCGATTGCCTTCGCCTTTTCGTGGATCCATGCCATTAGGTGGCGCCGGGGCAGCAGGCAGCCAAAATACCCACCGGATTCCTGCCGGTCATCCATTCCAGGCAGGTTAGTTCGACCGCCGTTATCGCGCTGGGTCCATCCGTAATGATCGCCGGTATAGACGACCCTGCAAGCGGCAACCGGCTCGAAATCCTGGTGTCGGCGGAGCGGTTTGCGGCTTCCGCGGACCCACGGTAACCGGATCCGCGTCTTGAAATGCCTTGGACACGGTGTACACTGAAGTCAGGCATGCCTGAGACACCGGAGACTTGGGAACACCGGCTGGACCGCATTGAGCGCAGCATCGATCATTTGGTCCAGCTTGCGGCCCGCCACGATGAGCAAATCGCCGGCCTTAAGGATGTTGCTGATCGCACGCTCAAACTGGTCCAAGGACTGACCCAAGTGTCGGCGCGCCACGAACAAGAAATCGCGAACATGAACAGGAAGGTTGCCGAGGCGTCGGAGGCGGCACGGGAGGCGGCCGCCGCAGGCAAGCATACCGAGGAGAAACTGAACGCATTGCTGGGGTACGTTTCCGGCTGGAGGCAGCCTCCCCCGGAACCTCCCAAACAATAGCTCTGTGCCAGAACCAGCAACCGCCGCTCGCTCCGAGTACGAGCAACGCCTGAAGCAGCGCCGCGAATCGTTCGAGCAAACCGATCAACAGCACCAGACTGCCGGGTACGTGCGGCTCGCGCTGGTGGTTGGCGGACTCGCCGCGATCAGCTCCGGCTTCGGTTGGTGGGCCGCCATACCTGCGGCGGGATTTCTAGCGATTGGTTTCCGTCTGGAGGCGCTGGCGAACCGGCGCGCCCGGATCGGCCGGGCGATCGCCTGCTATGAACGCGCGCTGGCGCGGCTGGACGGGAACTGGGCGGGCTGCGGCGA
Organism: Acidimicrobiia bacterium; assembly: GCA_016871315.1. GTDB lineage: Bacteria > Acidobacteriota > Terriglobia > Bryobacterales > Bryobacteraceae > VFZE01. Next base: position 48,154 of record VFZE01000012.1, read on the forward strand.
GACCGGGCAGCGGTTCGCCGATGAACATCATATTTATGCGCGCGATCTGGACCTGTTCGGGGCCGGTTCGCTGTTTCAGTTACTGTGCGCGGCGCGAACACGAATGGGCGAGGAGACGCTTGCGGACTGGTTGAAAGCGCACGCCACGCCCGATGCCGTGCGGATGCGGCAGGAGGCGGTAAAGGAGCTGGTTCCTCGTCTCGACCTGCGTGAGCAGCTCGGCGTCGTCGCCGAGGACGCGCGCGCGGGGCTGCATCCGCGGGCGCTGGCCGACTGGTGTGAGCGGGAGCCGGTGTTGGCGCCGGGCTGGTTCCAGCCGGTGGCATGGCTGCTGTCGGTCGCCGGGGCCGGGGCGGTGACTTCCCTGCTCCTATACTTTGCGGCGGAGTTCGGCGTCGTTGCGCTTTCTGAGAAGACACTGCTCGCATTGCGGGTCTACTTTCTCGGCGTGCTGGTGATCTATAGCGGCGTGCTGTGGCGTTTTCACCGCCGAACGGATCGTATTTTGCTCGAAGCGGCGGCGACGGCGCGCGAGCTTCGTCTTCTGGCCGGCGTGCTCGAACGGCTGGAGCGCGAGACGTTCCACTCGGAAAGACTGGCGGCGCTGCGCAGGGCGCTCGATGCCGAGGGAGCGCCGCCGTCGCGGCAGATCGCGCAACTGGACCGGTTGATGGTGGTGGCCGGAAACCGCCGGCATGCGCTGGTCGCCATCATTGGGCCGATGCTGCTGTGGGATCTGCACCTGGCTTACGCGCTGGAGCGCTGGCGGCGGCGGTCGGGCACGGCGATGCGGATGTGGCTGGAGGCAGTGGGGGAAATCGAGGCTCTGGTTTCCTTTGCCGGCTTCCACTACGAGAACCCTGAGTATGTGTTTGTGGAATTCAGTGGCGAATCACCGTGCTTTGAGGCGGAGCAACTATGCCATCCGCTGATCGCGCAGGGCGCGGTGGCGAACGATATCAAGCTGGATGCGCAGCTTCGTGTGCTGGTTGTGAGCGGCTCCAACATGTCGGGCAAAAGCACGTGGCTGCGCTCAATCGGCGTGGCCGTGGCCCTGGCCCAAGCCGGCGCTCCGGTACGTGCAAAGAGGCTGCGCATGTCGCCGGTAGCTGTCGCCGCTTCCATCCAAGTGCACGATTCGTTGCAGGCCGGGGAATCACGCTTCTACGCCGAGATCACGCGGCTGCGTCAGGTGATGGACACCGCCGCATCGAATCCCCCCGCGCTGTTCCTGATTGATGAGTTTCTGCACGGAACGAACTCGCATGACCGGCGGATCGGCGCCCAGGCGATCGTGCGTGGGCTGGTGGAGCGCGGCGCCATCGGACTCGTGACGACTCACGACCTGGCTCTGGCGCAGATCGCCGAATCGCTGGGCGAGCAAGGCGCCAACGTGCACTTTGAGGATCACATGGAGGACGGAAAGATGCAGTTCGACTACCGGCTGCGCCAGGGCGTGGTTGAGAAAAGCAACGCCATCGCGCTGATGCGCTCAGTGGGGTTGGACGTCTAACGCGCGGAGCACTTGTTCGGCCATCGTTGCCGGCGAAGTTACGTGCACGACGTCGAAGCCGGCGGCGCGGCCGCTGGCCAGTCCGGCTTGGGAGTCCTCAACCACAAGCGCGCGTTGAATGCCGAGACGCTCGGCGGCAAGCCGATAGGGCTCCGGATCGGGTTTGAGCGCCGTGACGTCATCGCCGCAGACGATGGTCTCAAATCGCGGCCATACCCCCGCGGCTTCCAGCGGCGGCTCCACTTCCGTACGCCCGCTGGAACTGACCACCGCCAGGCGGTATCCGTTGAGGTTTTTCAGCAGCTTGCGCGTGGAATCCGGCATCGGCACTTCAGCCAGCATCCGTTCTCTAAACAGTTGTTTTTTGTGTGCGTAACGGCTCCAGATATCATTGAACGCATCAGACTTCCCCGACAAGTCGCACAATCGCTGAACCATTGTGCGGTCTGAGACGCCAACGCAGTGGGCCTCATAATCATCCCAGGAAATAGCAAGGCCGAAGGGCGCCAGCACCCGGTTCCAGCACTCAAAATGGACCGGCTCACTATCGACCAGCACGCCGTCAAAGTCGAAGAGTATAGCCTGGTAGCGGCGCGGCATTCAGTTGGCGAACCGCACCGAGCGCAGCACCTGATCGAAGGCGTTCTGCACGCCGGGGTATTCGCTCTCCGGCGCGATGAAGACAAAGTAGTAGAGCCCGCCGGGCCGGTCGATCGTCACAACCAGGTCAATCTCGCGCGACCCGCGAAACGGCGAATCCGACTGCAACCGCGCGTACATGGCTTGCAGATTGTTCAACCGGAACCGGCGCGGGTTTTCGGTGACACGCATGGAGGGGTTGTCGCGGCGTAGCTGCTCGAGCAACTGCGCGGTGTCCGAGCGCAGATCCGAGCGCCGGCTGGGCGACTCAAAGAAGCTGGCGATCATGCCGTAGCCGATCTGCTGGCCGAAGACGGCTGACTGGTTGAGAATGGTCACTTGGTCGGAGCCGCGTTCGCCGAACACATCCCAGTTGTCGGGGTGGAGAAAGCTCACTTCCCTGCCCTGGTATTGTTTGAAACGGCCCGAGGGTCTGGAGGCAGCCGGGTCCTGACTGCCGGTTGGCCCTGCCGAGGGCACAGCCTGGCGGCCCGGCTTGCGTGGCGCCGGCAGATCTTCGATCAGCTTCTTCATCTGCGGCAGTTCACCCGAGGCGGCGGCGTACTTTTTCTGCGGCAGGTAGCGGATCTCGTCCTGCACGCTTTTCACGCGGTTGCCGGGATTGGGATGGTCGGAAAAGAACTGGCCGATCGCGCTGCCCTTGCCTGCTTCCGCTTCCAGTTTTTCAAAGAAGCGCGCCATCTCGATGGGATTGTAGCCGGCGCCGTTCATGATGCGCGCGCCCAGCAGGTCCGCGTCGCGTTCGGCGTTGCGGGAGAATTTCATCAGCACGGAGTTGGCGCCCAGCCCGATGCCGATCTGCGCGAGCATGCCGGTGATGGAATCGCCTCCGGCAAGCGCGCCGGCCAGCATCGCAGGCAGCGAGATCAGTTGCGCCTTGGATGCCTGGTTAGTGCCGTGGCGCAGCGCGACGTGCGCAATCTCATGCGCCATGACGCCTGCCAGCTGATCTTCGTTTTCCGCGGCCGCGATCAGCCCGGTGTGGACGTACGTGGGCCCGCCGGGCAGCGCGAAGGCGTTGATCGATTTGTCGTTGACCAGCTTGAATGTGTACGGATAGCTGTCGGCCTCCGGACGGCTGGCAAGCTTCTGGCCGATGCGTTGCAGGTAGGCATCGAGCTCGGAGTTGCGTACCACGGGAACTTGCTTTTCGATCTGGGCGGCATACTCCTTGCCCATCTGGACGTCCTGCTGCTTGGAAAAAAGGTTCCAGCCGGGTTTTAGCTGCCGCTGCTGGGCCACAGAGGCTGCGGCAACAAAGAGTAAAAGGAACGTTACCCTGCGGAGCTTCATTCCTTCATGATATCGAACCCGGCATTTGCGAGCGGCGAACGGGCAGAGACCCGCCGGGTGGAGGAGTTTCGGCATGGAGGAAACCTCGGCGGGCGGATCACTGGCGGGCGCCTATCCGACGGTCACCTCCCCCGAGATATCCCGTCGGTCAGACGCCCGCAGCAGATCGTTCTCATTCTTGCCCGGATGAGGTGTGTTTGGAAAGGGAATTCTGCGGTGGCGGCGGGCTTTTCCGCAGGAATTTCCCCATGCCTTGTCTTAGGTTTACAATGGGCGGGTGTGAAAAGGTTGTGCATAAAACATGAATGAGAAGAAATGTTCCGGCCTCGATGCCGTCTCCGGACGCGCCGTCGAGTTGCGCTTTGACCGCGTCATCAATGGCGTGGATGATCTGATCGGACCTTCCGCGACGGGCCGGTGGCTGGCGCCGGGATTTATCGACGTACAGGTGAACGGATTCGCGGGGGTCGATTACTGTTCGCCGGACACTTCCCAGGAAGAGATCGCACGTTCGGTCAACGTGATCTTCTCCACCGGCGTCACACGATTCTTTCCCACCGTCATCACCGGCTCGGTCCCGGATATGTCGGGAGCCATCTCCAACCTTGCTCGCGCCAAGGCGGCGCTAGGCGCCGAAGGACGCGCCATGGAAGGCTTCCACATGGAAGGGCCGCATATTTCGCCCGAGGACGGCCCGCGTGGGGCGCATCCGCGCCACTGCGTCCGCCCGCCCGACGTGGGCGAGCTCAAGCGCTGGATCGATCTTGGCCAGGGCCATCTCCGGCTGGTGACCGTGGCTCCGGAGTGGCCCGGCATTACCGGCTACATTGAACAGGCCGTGCGCGCCGGAGTGGTAGTGAGCATCGGCCACACGAACGCCAACGGGGATCAGATCCGCGAAGCCGTGAGCGCCGGGGCGACTATGTCGACCCACTTGGGCAATGGAGCCCACGCAGTGCTGGCCCGCCATCCCAACTACATCTGGGAGCAGCTGGCCGAGGACCGGTTGACGGCGAGCTTCATTGTCGACGGCATCCACTTACCGCAGTCATTCTTGAAGGCCGCGCTGCGCGCCAAGGGGATTGAACGGAGCGTGCTGGTGACCGATGCGGTGATGCCAGCCTGCTCGAAGCCGGGCCGCTACCGGCTGGGCGAGGTGGAAGTCGAGCTGCATCCGGACGACCGGGTGACGCTGGTGGGTCAGGAGCGGCTGGCCGGTTCCAGCCTGCGTATGGATCGCGGCGTGGAGAATCTGATGAAGCTGGCGGGACTGAGCTTGACCGAGGCGGTTACCATGGCCTCCCGCAACCCCGCGCGCGTGTGCCGGATCAGCAATCGGCAACGGGGGCTGGCTGCGGGAGAACGTGCCGACATCGTGGCTTTTGAGTTCGATGACAAGAGCAAAGCCCTCCAGGTGGAGCAGGTCTATCTGGATGGAGAAAGCGTGTACAGGCGGGCCCGCTCAGCCTGAGGCGCCGCCGCGCTGTACGTATCCATTTCGCGATATAATACGTATATGTCGAAGCTAACGCTGAGCGTGGACGATCAGGTCATTACCTCCGCCAAACGCTACGCCAAGCGGCAGGGAATTTCGGTTTCCCAAATGGTGGAATCCTACCTTGCCGCAGTGGCCAACGTGGCTTCCCAAGACCGCCGCGATACCCCGGTCCTGCGTTCAGTGCGCGGATCGTTGAAGAAGGCCGATCAGCAGGAGTACCGGAAGCATTTGGCGTTGAAGTACCGGTGAAGTCGAAGCAGGAATGAAAAGGATACTCTTTGATGTCAATGTGGTCCTGGATGTTCTGCTGGACCGGAAACCGCATGCGGAGGGTAGCGCAGCGGTGTGGGCGGCAGTGGAAACCGGTGGTGCGGAGGGACTGCTGGCGTCGCATGCCTTGACCACGATTCACTACTTGATCCGAAAGCAGCTTGGGGCGGCCAAAGCCAAGGAGCTGCTCTCAACAATTCTGAAAGTGTTCGAGATCGCCGCGGTCGACCGCGCCGTAATCGAAGAGGCGCTGCAGTTGCCCTGCTCCGATTTCGAGGATGCAGTTGGCGCGGCGGCAGCCCGTCATGCTGGTTGTGATTACATCGTCACCAGAGACCCGAGAGGATTCCGCGGGGCAGAGGTTCGCATCCTGACGCCGGAAGCCGCCGTGCCGCTTGTAATGGCTTAACAACGGCGTTCGGGCACGACAGCGCTGATTCAGCGATGGTGACATTGCATTCTCGGGTGTTGAGCAGCCTGCCGGCGGGGGACGACAACCTCCCTCGGCCGAGGGTCGGATGGGAGTTCGCGGCGGCCCGGATTTCCGATTTGAAACATTTCCGTGTAACTTTGTAAGATGCTCCGACGCCTTTATCCATGCGGGTTTGAACGTCGTGAGGACGCTCCGGAGGTCAACACCCAATGGGTGAGAAACAAAATCAACCTTTTCAGCTCACCTTCAATACCTCTCTGAACCAGGTGGACGAGAGCTCACTGGATGGCGAAAGCGTGTACAGGGGGGCGGCCTAGTTTAGCCTGCCGCCTGGCCCGCGGCCGATTTCACGGCGGTAAGCGCAGCGTCGTAGTTAGGATGATCGGCCACTTCTTTCACGTACTCGACGTGCCGGATCTTGTTGCTCCCATCGACGACGAAGATGGCGCGGCTGTGAATCCGCAATTCCTTGATCAGCGTGCCGTAGGCGGAGCCGAAGCTGGCGGAGCGGTGGTCCGATACCATTTTCACCTTGTCGATGCCGAAGGCGCCGCACCAGCGCTTCTGGGCGAAGGGCAGATCCATCGAGAAAGTGTAGATGTCGACGCCGCTCAGCTTGGCGGCCTCTTCATTGAAGCGCTTGGTCTGCGCGTCGCAGACGGGGGTGTCAAGCGACGGGACCACCGAGAAGATGCGTACGCCGTTGCCGGTAGTGGCAAGCGTGACCGGTTGCAGTCCGTTGTCGACGCCTTCAAAATCCGGAGCGGTGTCGCCGGCCTTCAATTCCGGCCCAATCAGCGTGAGGGGATTCCCCTTGAGTGTAGTAGCGGCTGCTCTTTCCATAGATTTCTATTCTAGCAACTGGGTGAAAGCATCGATATCGGTCACAGGGAGCTGGCAGGAGTAGTTCTGGCAGACGTAGCCGGTGAGGCGGCCTTCTTGTGCGGTCATCGTGGCGGTTACCGGGATACGCTCGGCGAACCAAGCCTGCGCGGCGGCATCGTTCAGGTGAATGAGCGTGCGGCCGGGAACGAAGCGGCGTCCGGCGGCGGCCAGCATCGGCGCGGGCTTTTCTCCGGCGAGGATGATCTGAGGTGGCTTCGATTCGGAGAGCATGTAGGCGACCAGCATTTGCGGGACACCATGCGGAGCTGCGCGCAGGCGCGGGGCGAACGCTTTCAGAGCGCGCCCGGCGGCCGCGCGGAACGGCTCGGAATCGGTAAACTGGGCCAGGCGCAACAGAGCCAGGGTTGCCATGGAGTTGCCGCTCGGCTCGGCGCCGTCGTAGTCTTCCTTCATGCGAACCACCAGGCTTGCGTCGACGCCGGTTGTGCTGAAGAAGGCGCCGTGCTCGGTGTCCTCGAAGCGGTGGATGATAGCCTCGCCCAGCGCCACCGCCGTTTCCAGATAACGCAGGTCGAAGACGGTTTCATAGAGATCGGCGAGCGCGAGCGCGAGGAAAGCGTAGTCGTCAAGAAAACCGTCAATGGCTGCCTCGCCTTCACGCCAGCGGCGCAGCAGCCGGTGGCTGGAAGGATCGTACATGTTGGCAAGGATAAGATCGGCGGCGCGGCGCGCGGCCTCGGCGTAGCGCGGCTCGCCAAGCGCCTGTGCGCCCAGGGCGAAGGCGGAGATCATGAGACCGTTCCAGCTGGTGAGGATCTTGTCGTCCAGGTGCGGGCGGACGCGCGTGTCGCGGACCTTCATCAGCTTGCCCGCGGAGGAGGCGAGCGCCATGCGGAGCTGCGACTCATCGACCTGGAAGTGGCGCGCCGCTTCCTCGATGGAGTGGGCCTGGTAAAGGATGTTGCGGCCCGTGAACTCCTGGTGCGGATCGGCGTGCACGTTGCCGGACGGCTCGACGCCGTAACGGTAGGCGAACCATCGCGAAACTTCCTCGCCGAGGATTTGATCCAGCTCGGCTTGCGACCAGATGTAGAAGGCGCCTTCGCCTTTGTGGTGCGGATCGGCCGGATCGATGACCGAATCGGCGTCTTCGGCGGAGAAGAACGCGCCCCCAGAATGGGTCATGTCCCGGAGAACGTATTCGAAGATGTCGCGCGCGGCGGCGGCGTAGATCTCCTCGCCTGTGATTTGGAAGGCTTCCAGGTAAGAGACGGCCAATTGCGCCTGGTCGTAGAGCATCTTTTCAAAGTGCGGCACAAACCAGCGCTCGTCGACCGAGTAGCGGTGAAAGCCGCCGCCGAGCTGGTCATTCATGCCGCCGCGGGCCATCTCGCGCAACGTGAGCAGGACCATGTCGAGCGCTTCCTGGTTGCCTGTGCGCTTCCAATAACGAAGCAGGAAGTTGTGCGCCACCGGCCGCGGGAACTTCGGCGCCTGCCCGAAGCCGCCCAGACGCGGATCATGGGTTCGGCGGAAGACATTGAAACCCGCCTCAAGAATCGATTCATCCAGCCAGTTGGTCTGCCCGGGCCGCACCTCGGCCTGTTTCTTCATCTGCTCGACGATGTCGGTGCTGGATTCCAGGATCTTCGCGCGTTCGTTCGCCCAGGCGTTGGCGATGGATTCGAGGATGGCGCGGAAGCCCGGCCTGCCGTACCGGTTATCGGGCGGAAAGTAAGTGCCGCCGAAGAAGGGCTTCCGGTCCGGAGTAAGCCAGACGGACATGGGCCAGCCGCCGGCGCCGGTGGTTGCCTGGACGAACATCATGTAGATGCGGTCAACGTCGGGACGCTCTTCGCGGTCTACTTTAACCGGGATGAAGTGGCGGTTCAGGACCTCGGCGACCGAGTCGGATTCAAACGACTCGCGCTCCATGACGTGGCACCAGTGGCAAGTGGAGTAGCCGATGGAGAGGAAGATGGGCTTGTCCTGGGTGCGCGCCTGTTGGAAAGCCTCCTCGCCCCAGGGGAACCAGTCGACAGGGTTGTGGGCGTGCTGAAGCAGGTAGGGGCTCTTTTCGCCGGCCAGGCGGTTGGTGGGCATTACGGGCTTTTATTGTAGCGCGTGAGCGGCAAAAGGCCGACTTTGCTATGGAGCCAGGCACGAAGCGGGAGAGCCGCACTTGGGCAGGAAGGTGAGACTGCCGGGCGTTTCCCCGGAGACCCGCATCTTGTCCTGGAGCACGGCGGCGACGCCGGCAATATCGGTGTAGCGCAACACGCCGAGATAATGAGGCCCCTGCCGATGCGACGGCGGTGGAGAATGCAGGATTACGCGGGATACGCGTCCGTCGAGCAAGGCCGCATACATCGCGTTGATGCCCATTTCGCCTTTGCCGGTGAGGATGAGCCCTGCCGGATCCACCTCCGGTACGGAACGCAGCAACTCGATGGCGCGGAGAAGTTCATACACTTGCATCGATTCGATCGTGGTGCCGGCGACCATGGCCTGACGCTTCATGTGATGAACAGGGTCGTCATCGGAAAAACTGCGGAGATTCCGTTCCAGCGCCCGGCTGCCACGGTCAAGCGGTTCGACAACCAGCACCGCACGCTCGCCCCATTGGTTGCGCTCCAGCGGCTGCTCGTTTCCCCAGACCGGTATGCCCCGGCGATGATCGGCGATCAGAAGCGCCGGAAGACGGCCCCGCCGGTTCTCAGGCAGCGACAGGACCGCCTTGACGCGGAGTCCCTCGAAGCTGGTGAAGGTGACCGGTTGAGCGGAACGGCCCTGCGCCACCGACTTTTCGCCCCAAACAGGATTCAGCGGTTCCGCCTTCGCGGGAAAGTAGCGGAACACGTTCTCTCGAAGCGCCGCAATCAGCTCGGGTCGGCGGCGCTCAGCCGGCGAGGCAAGCCGAATCAGTTCTTCGTCGATACGCGTGAGCCGCTCGTCGATGGGCAGTCCGTTCCGGTAGCAGACCAGCGCTTCCCGCGGCGGCACATCCACCGGGCCTTCGGAGGTGACCGGAGTCTTGATTCCCAGGAACTGCTCCAGGAAGAAGGAATAGACCGGAAGGCGGATCACCTCGATGTCCTCATGGCGGCCAGGCGTGACGGAGGTTCGAATGGCGCCGCGGGCGCCGTATAGGTCGTATATCCCGCCGATCTTGGCCACCATCTCCTCGAAGGCGGGCATGGGAAACCCGGGATCGGCATCCGCGTTGCACTGCAGTTGCACGCGCGGCGCGATGAGGGCGCCTACCTCGGAATACGTCAGGCCATGGCTATTGACCGGATACTGGCAGTCGCAGTGCAATGCGCCAAGCCGGTGCTTCACCCAGCCGTTTGTCGAGAGCGTTCCCGATACCGGCGCCGACGCGGCGATGCGCTCATCCAGCGCCGCCAGGAAGAACGTGGTCATGCCGCCGCCGGAACGGCCGGTCGCGCCAATGCGTTTCGGGTCCATATCCGAACGGGAAGCGAGATAGTCGACGGCCCGTTTGGCGTTGAGCAATTCCACCGCCAGCGGAGAAAACCCTCGGCTGTACCAGTGAAACCAGGCCTGGGCGTAGACGCCATGATGCGTGAACTCCACCTCGCCCATCTCGATGTTGTCCATCACCAGCGCCGCAATGCCGTGCGCCGCGAACCAGGCTCCATGGCGTGCATAGAGATGCTTGGCGGCGTGGCCGCACTGGTACAGCACAACGGGAAACGGACCCTTCCCCTCCCTAGGCAGATAGAGATTGGCCGTCAAGAACACCTTGGAGGCGGTCTCGAGGATGATGTTTTCCAATCGGTAAGCTGCCCGTTGTTCGGTGTGCGTAATGGTGGCGTGTGGAGGCGTCTCCGGCCACCGCATATCATGCCAGAGCATCTGCTCCAGCGTCCGCCGCGTCGCGGCCTTGCGCTGCTCCCACTGCGCCACCGCCGTGATGCCTTGGAACTGCGTGTTATGGCGGCGGCTGATCACTCCTTCAAAGTGCGCCTGTAGCGCGAGGAGTTCCGCGGCCGGCGCCGGCGCAGGTTGCTGCGCCCGTTGCTGCGCACGTCCGGCGGGGACTGACCAGGAACCGGCCAGCGCGAGAAAAAACATCCCTGCCGTGAAATGTTGTTTCATCGAACAGAGTCCATCGAGACCCGGTTTGGAAGAGAATCGTCTTTCGTATGATCGAACAGGGGGAAAAGATGCGCAAGCACGAGTGCGGCGGCCCCGCGCAAGGCGATGTCGGCGCCAATCCTGGACGGTAACAGCCGGAAGTGGCGCAGCTGATAGGCCGGCGTCCGTTGGCTTAGTTCCGCCATTAACTGCGGCGGCACCAGATCCCATGCGGAGGCATATGGCTCTCCGAGGATGATAGCTTGCGGATTGAGTGCCGCAATCAGATTGACGAAACCGAGCGCCAGCGCGGAGGAGGTGGCGTGCGCATCCCCATTTACGGGCGCGGCGGACAATCTCCAGCGCCGCATCGAGCGGTTTTTCTTTCTCCGGGGCCATACCCCCGAGTTCGCGGTAGGCGTCCACCAACGCCGAGTCAGACACAAATTGTTCCCAGCAACCGCGGTTTCCGCAGTTGCAGGGACGGCCTTCCGGATACAGCATCACATGGCCGAACTCGGCCCCCACAGCTGCTTTCCGACCTCGACACTGAACCAGCCGATCGATTCGGCGCCGCCAACCAGCCGCTGGACTTGTCGATCGTGCCAGGAAGCGAGAGGCCAACCCCCAACATCTTCGTGCGCTGAGGTTCGGCCAGCTTGCGCACCGCCGTCGCGATTTCGTCGAGAAACGCATCGGTATCACGGCGCACTGGACGGCGCTAGGGCTCAAAGGCTCCCATTCACGTCAAGCAAAACCACTCGGGATTGGGGCTGGGAGATCTCCACGCCGAGCTCAAGAAAAAAGAACGGAGATAAGGAACGCCAAGCAAGGGAAGAAGAGGAGGGCTCTTGACATTCTCTTTTTCTTCGCCCACAATAGACTAGATTGCGCGAGGATTTGGAGGAGTGAAGGAAGACAATGGCACTGACCCCGCGACAGAAACAAGTACTGGATTTTATCGCCGGCTTCGTAGAGGAGCACGCCTACTGCCCCAGCTATGAGGAGATCGCCGGTGGGCTCGACCTGGCCTCCTTAGCCACCGTCCATAAACACATTACGGCACTGGAATCGAAGAAATACTTGAGGCGCTCTTTCAACCAAAGTCGCTCGTTGGAACTGGCGCCACGATATTTCGAGGAAACTCGCCGGCGCGGAGCTCCGGCACCGGCTTCTCTGGAGGTTCCGCTGGAAGGCCGCATTGCGGCTGGGACGCCGGTGGAGGCGTTCTCCGGACGTGAGACGGTGAACTTCGCCGACTTTGCCGGCGATCGCGACACATACGCGCTGGAGGTCAGCGGGGAGTCGATGATCGAAGACCACATTTGCAGCGGCGACTACGTGCTGGTGGAGCGCACCACGGAGGTACGCAATGGGGACATCGTCGTTGCGTTGGTGTGCGGCTCGGAAACGACGTTGAAGCGAATCTACCGGGAAGGTGACTCGATCCGGCTGCAACCGGCCAACTCCGCCATGGAACCGATCCGTGTGCCGGCCTCCGACGTCAACGTGCAAGGCCGCGTTCTGGCCGTCCTTCGCAAGTACAGATAAGAGTGGGATGAGGCGGGTTACGCCTCACCCCGTACACGCCAAGGAGCGTTTCCGTAAGGCGTGCAAAACCTCAGAACTCGTATCGTAGCGCAAACTGCATCTGGCGTGGAGTGTTGGCCTGGTCGCTGAACTTGCCCCAGTTGGCTGTTCCCACGCGGCTGATGGTGGGCGATCCGAAGCGGACCTGGTTAAACACGTTGAAGGTCTCCCAGCGGAACTGAAGGGAATGGCCTTCGTCGTAGGGCATCGAGAAGCGCTTAGCGACGGCGAAATCGATGTTGGATCTGCCCGGTCCCCAAACGGTATTGCGGCTGCCGCTTTGTCCGGGAAGCGTGAAGTCCCATTCGCTCAAGGTCGCGGTGGGATCGGCCCACATATTGGGGCCGCCTCGTCCGGAGACGGCCGGCGCATTCTTGGTGACCGTCGTCCGGGTAATTGGCCCGCGTGGCGTACCGAAGCCGGTAATGTTCCAGTTGGTGGGCCAGTTGCGCCCGTTGCCGACGCTGAATGGCAGTTCGGTGGATTGTGTCCAGACGCCGGAGATCTGCCAGCCGCCGATCAAGGCGTCGAGCCCGCGATTTGCACCACCGCCAAACCGTTTGCCTTTGCCGAAGGGCAGCTCATAGATGCCGAGCAAATTGTAGATGTGCCGCTGATCATAATCCGAAACAGCGCGCCGCTGGGAAGGATCCCAGGAGTTGACGAGGAATCCGCTGAAGGAGCCGGCGTTTTCCGCTGAAGAGGCCAGATCCTGCGACTTCGCGTAGGTGTAGTTGAAGTCGACGGTAAGCCCTTCTGAGAAGCGCTTGCGCAGGGTCCACTGCATGGCGTGATAGTTCCCGCCACCGATGGAACTCCAGGCCGAGAGCGCGGAGAACTGCGGATTCATCATCATGTTCGCGCCCAGCCGGCCGCAGTCGGGATCGCAGAACTGATCCAGGTCGGCGAGCGCGGAGGTGAAGTCGTTCGGATAGAATCGAGCCACGCGGAACACTTGCTGCGATGCGGTCTCGTTAGCGGTGGCCAGATTCCGGTAGAAGTTTTCAAAGAACGGAATGCGGGGTACCGCGGAGATCGCAGCCCGGTCGTTGACCAGCCGCGCCATGATGGTGGCGGCCTCAAAGTAGCTCTGGCCACTGGCCGGGTCGAACATGTTGGTGGGCATTGCCAGGTCGCGGTTCATGAGCGAGCGGCGGGACTGGCGGCCGACGTAGCTGCCCTGAAGGAACCAGCCGCTCTTGAACTCGCGCCCGATGGAGAAGTTCATGTTCATCGTGTAGGGCGGCTGCAAATTGTCGTCAATGGAGTTGGTGATGGCGAAACTGCCGGTACCGCGCGAGGGGAACTGAATCGGGAAGCCTCCGGGAGGCGCCGCGCGCAGCAGTTGAGACGGCACGCTGAAGACGCCGTTAAAGCGGGGAGCGGTGGAAGGCGTCAGTTGGCCGGCCGGGTTCACCAGTGTCGTGGCGAAACCGAAAGCCGTCAAGTCGAAGGTGCGCGCCAGAGGCTGGCCGAACAAGTCGTAGTACATGCCCCAGCCGGCGCGGATGGAGGTTTGTCCCGCTCCGCCAAACAGGAACTTGCCGATCGCAGATTGCGCGTTGGGCGACCAGGCGATTCCGACGCGAGGCGCGAAATTCTTCTTGTGGAATGGATAGATCGGCCGCGCATTCGGGTCGGAGCGTCCCAGGAAGCTGATGCGTCCGGCCTCTTCCTGGCTCTTGCCCTGATCCGCCAGAGCGCCACGGGTGTTAAACCATTGGCCGAGCGGAATGTTGGTGGAGACCTGCACGCCGTCGGCTTCGTAGATGGACGGCATCAGACTCCAGCGCAATCCATAGGTCAGCGTGAGATTCCGCTTGATGCGCCACGTGTCCTGAGCATACAGTTCATACTCCTCGTTCCGGTAGTCACGTTGGATCGGCGCTCCCACCGGCAGCAGCCCGCCGTCGATTTTGTAGTTGTAGCGGGCATTGCCTTGGCTGACGATGCCGAGAACGGCCATAATCGCGTCGTTGTAGGCGGTGCGGTCGGCAGAAGCCAGGTCGGCAGGTTGCAGGTCCGAGCCAGTTCCGCGGAGCCAGCTGACGTTGGTGGAAGCCGAATGGAAGGAACGGCCGAAATTATTCGACTGATTGGAAATCCGCCGCGTGATGAAACCGAACTGCACCGCATGCGTGTTCTTGGTCCAGCTCAGGTCCTCGCTGAACTGATGGACGGGGATCTGCCGCGAAATGCCGGTCGTGAGCCCGAAGCGGTCGGAAAGATTGCGGAAGCTGACGGCGGAGGCATTCTGGATGCCCGTGGTTTCGCGGGAGAGGCGAGTGATGCCATAGCGGAAGGTGCTCACCAGGTTGGAGGTGATGAGGGAATTGAAACCAATGGCCAGTCCCTTGGCATTGGTGAGGGCCACGTTGTTGGGCTGTTCGCCGGGAAACTGGGGAGCCCCGGTGGAACGGTCGTTCTGCAGCTGGCCGCGCACAAACACGTTGTGGGCTGAGTTAATGTTGTAGTCCAGCCGGGTAGTGTAGGTGGTGTTCCTCAACTGGAGAGGGGCCGTGAAGCGGAAGCCGACAATGTTGGCACCGTCGCCAAGTGTGAAATCGTTCGGCGTCGGGTAGGAGTTGAACAGCTGCAGCACCTGCTGGTTGGGCCCGAGGCCCAGCGGATCACGGGCCCGAACCTGCTGCGGGCTGAGCTGAATCGTCTGGCCGGCTGTGCTGCGGTACTGAATAATGCCCTGGCGAAGGTTCATCGAGGGGACCGTGCGGCTCACGTTGGCTTCGCTGCGGTCGCTACGCTGCTCCCAGTTGGCAAAGAAGAACAGCTTATTGCGCTTGATCGGGCCGCCGACGGAGGCGCCGGGAATGTTGATGAGCAGCTTGGGCCGTTTGACATCGGAGAGATTGTTGAAGAAGTCGTTGGCCGCTGTTGCCGTGTTGCGGTGGTACCAGTAAAGGGATCCGCGATATTCGTTGGTTCCGCTCTTTGTTACCAGCGCCACTTGGGCTCCCGAGGTTCGCCCCTGGTCGGCATTGGCGTTGGTGGTGGTGGTCCGGAACTCCTGCACCGAATCCAGCGTCACGCGCAGGACGCTGGTGAAGGAACTACGCTCCATCTGGTCATTCACGTCGACGCCGTCGAGGGTGACATTAGCCTGATCGGCTTTGCCGCCATTGACGTTGCCGAACACGTTGACGCCGGGCTGCAGCATCAGAATACCCACCACGTTGCGCGCAAACGACGGCAGTTGAATGATGCCGTGGCTGCCGATGGCGTTACCGATGGAGGCATCGGTGGTGTTCACCTGCACCGCCTCCGCGCTGACCGAGATGGTCTCGGCCACTGCACCCACTTTTTCAAATGCGATATTCAAGGTGGAGGGCACATTCACCAGCAGCCTCACTCCGTTCACGATCACGTCGGAAAAGCCGGAGGCCTTGCCCAGTATCTGGTAATTGCCCGGCTGCACTTGCGCGAAATGATAGCGCCCCTGCGGATCGGAAACCGCGGTGCGGGTCGCCTGCGTGTCGATGTTCTTCAGGGTGAGATGGGCCGAGCCGATCACTGCCCCCGTCGGATCCACCACCACACCACTGACCGAACTCAGATTCTGAGCGTAGAGAATTGAGGCGCCAAGCAATAATGCCGCGGCGCACACGAACAATTTGTTCATGTAACCACCCTTTCCACACCCACTCCAAAAGCGGGTGTCCTTTCCCTGGGATACTTTGATACCAGAAAGGCGGGGCAGTGTCAACGTGGGGGTGGTGCTGTTTACAAGGAAAAGCGGAACATGGCATCGCCAATAGGTACGCCGCGGACTTCAATTCGCTTCAAGTCCGCCGTGCCGGCGCCGAGTTGTTCGGCCAGCAGAAGCGTATTGTCGCACTTGGCAAAGGCGCCCGCACCTTGCGCGCGGGGATCGTAGCCCATGCACGCCGTCCCCACCGTATCCGTCGTCACCGGATTCGTCCCCACGATCATCAGGCCCGGCTTCACCAGCCGCACTCCTCGGATCCACGGCCCTTCCCCGCCCGCCATCGTTTCAATCCCGTCGATGATGGAGATGTGGATCGGCCGCGCCGCTACCAGCTCCGCCGTAATCCGCGGCATCCGGTATCCTGACTCCCGGCTGGAGGCGGGCTTCAACTCCGGCGCCGCCGATGAGGACGGCTGCCGCTTGCCGAAGTGGCAGGTTTCCACCCGCCCCTTGGTCGGATTCTCGTTCGGCTCATCCTTGCCTGCATCGTCACCGTAAATCGAGGCCGGCGTGATGCCGAAGATGTTCTTCATCGCCAGCGTGACGCCGCAGGTTGCGTGATCCTTCAGCTTCGCCAGGGAAACAAACACATCGGTCTCCTGGTAAGCCATGTTGAGGTCGTAGGAGGGGAACACAAGCCCCCCGCCGGGCACCTTGAACCGCGCGTACTTTTTCGAGGAGCCGAGCGCGTTGGTGTTCTCAAACTCTACCTTCGGCGCCGCGTTCTCGAATGCCCGCACGTTCCAGCCGGAGTCAAGCATGTACTCTTCCATCGGCCCCGGCGTACCCCAGCAGCTTTCGACAAACCTTATCCTCCGCGCTCCGGCTCTGCCCAGCAGATGCGCCAGCGCGCCCACCTGGCTGGGATGGGTGTAGTGCGTCACCCCCAGCGGACGGCCCTGGAACTTCAACGCCGGACTGCCGGTGAGGTTCAGCTTGATCGTCACTGTCTTGTTCCGGACCAGCTTCTCCAGCCCGCCCAGGCTGTCGAACATCGAGCCAAGCAGCGCCGCCTGGTCCTCGCCGTAGGAGTTGCAGCGCGCAATCGCCACCGGCGCGGTAGGCGTGGTTGCGGCGGAAAGCGCCAGCGGAGCGCCCAGCATCTGGGCGAACAGTTCACGTCGGCTAAGGGATCGCATGGTTACCTCCTATTCTAGGACCAGGGTGGCAATCGTGGAAACTTTGTCGATGTCGATGCCGGTTCCCGTTCCTTCTTCCACGACATAGACCGGCATGGAGCGCGGCGCCCGGCCCGGCTCATGAAGCATCGCCTTGGTGTACTTGCCCAGCACGTGGGCGGTAATGGATTCCACCGGGTAGTCGGAGTAGTTCACCAGGTGCAAGAGGACGGGCGTTCCGGCCGGCGCGCCCACAAGACTGGAGAGAATCGTTGATACGTTGAACAGGCGCGCGCCCAGGTTGCGCCGCCCTGTCATCGAGTTGATCTCTTTCCAAATGGCGTCGATGGTTTCGATCTCTTCCTTGCTGAGTGTGATCTTGTCGGCGGTGACCGGCGGAAATTTCCACTGCGCCGGCGCGCTGAGCAGCGTGTTTCCGGAGCGGGTGAACCGCCCGAGCGTCTCCTTTTGCTCTTCGGTGAGGGCGGCCGGGTCGACACTGACGGCCATCCGGGCGCCTTCCATGAACTCGTCCGACAGAAGGCGGCTGGGCACGGCTCGCACCGGCGTATGCTTTACCGCGATCATATCGAGGATGCCGCCGGAGAACAGTCCGCCGCTGGCGGAATCCTGCACTAGCGCCAGTTGTCCGCGCGGTGTAAACCCACGCCACGGTTTCTGATTCTGATAGAAGCGCAGGTGCGCCGCGATCGTTTCCCATCCGGCCAACGCCTTTTCCTCCCGCGCCAGCAGGCGGCGTGAGAAGTCCTCGTCGAGTGAAACCACCCAGCGCGCGCCGACGATGGCTGCATCGCCGATTGCCTGTAAATAACGGGCGGTCGGAAACGCCGTTCCCGGCGGCGGCCGGTTGGCGATCCAGATCTCGGCCTTCGTCGCCGCCCGCGCAAAGCGCAGGAACCCCGCATTGGTGTCGATCCACGGCCCGCCGGTGGGGGCAGCCTTGGCCGCATCCTCCTCGGTCACGTTGATGCCAGGCCAGACGCCCTGATGGGTACCCACAACCGGTGCGCCTCCGGCAAAATCCATGTGCGCCCGCGGTCCGACACGGATCACAGGCAACTCCCCGGCGGCAGGTTCCCCGCCCCCGCTGAAGTCTCCTTCCAGCATCAGGCCGGTCAGCTTCGCCTTTGGCAACGCATCTCCCGGACGGACAACGCCTAGCGTTGCAATGCCTAATCCGGCCGCTTTGTCCAGGAATTCCGGCGACCAGTGTTCCTTTTCGAGCAGCAGGCAGTTGATCGGAGTGGCGCGAACCAACTCCAGCGAGGAGGGATCCGAAGAAGTCCACCGTGCCGGAATCCAGTCCGCGAAATTCGTGAGCAGCAGAAGCGCGAGCAGCATCTCTCGCTTCTATTTTAGATGGGGAACAGGGACTCTGTAGCTGCCGGAAAAAATCTCGGAGAAGATTTCCAGCATCTGCGCGTGTACCAAGCCGTTATCAGCCAATAAATGTGCGCCGCCGAGCTTCGCGGCGCCGGCCTGCATGTCCGAGCAGCGGCCTCCGGCTTCTTCAATCAACAGCGTTCCGGCCGCCATGTCCCAGGGGTTCAACCCGAACTCCCAGAAGGCGTCCAAGCGCCCGCAGGAGACGTAGGCCAGATCGAGCGCGGCGGAACCGCCGCGGCGGACACCGTGCGTCGCCATCGCCAGCTGATGATAGAAATGCACGTTGATGTTCAGGTGACGCTTGCGCGAAGGAAAGCCCGTCGCCACCAGGCAGTCCTCCAGCCGGCTCACCTTCGATACCTGAATGCGCCGGTTGTTCAAATAGGCGCCCGAGCCGCGCTCGGCGGCGAACATTTCCTGCCGCAGCGGATCGAAAACTACGCCGGCGATCATCTGCCCGGCCTGTTCCAGCGCCAGCGTCGTGTTGAACATCGGGAAGCCGTGAGCGAAGTTGGTGGTGCCGTCCAGCGGATCGACATACCAGCGGAATTCCGAACCGAAGTCGTGATTATTGCCTTCCTCGGCGACGATGGAATGCTGCGGGAAGTGTGAACGCAGTCGTTCGACGATTAACTTTTCGCTGGCCCGGTCGGCTTCGGTGACCAGGTCGAAGTCGCCTTTCAGTTCGTACCCGATGCGGCGCTCGGCCATGTTCGCCAGCAACGCTCCCGCCTCCCGCGCGATATCGATGGCGGTTTCCAGGTAGGAGGCCACTAGGCCGTTTCCTCTTCAAACAGGTACTTGATGTCGTGTTTGTAGATGAACAGATTCGGCTCGCCCTTGCGAGTCAAGCGGACAAAGCTGGCGTCGTAGTACTCGAGGATACCGGAGAACTCTTCGTTGGTGCGCATCCGGATGCGCACGGGCACGGCATCATCGATCAATTGGCGCAAGTAAGCCGGCTCTTCGAAAGTCTGTTCCGGTGCGCGCGTTTTTGGCTTTTGAGTGGCCAAGGGAACTCCTGAATTCCAAGGGGTTGGAGGCTCTGTTAATCCTCATAATAGCCGCTGCGGGTGAACACCTGCAAATCAGGGCGCGGCAACTCGACACGGATGGTCCGAAACTTGTTTTTAGACTCGGGCAGTCCCTTCGGATAATAGCCGATCAGGTACTGCGTCCTCAGCTCGCGCAGGATTTCGGCGAATGCCTCGTTCAACGCCGGTCCTGCCGAGGGAAAGAAAATCCGCCCGCCGGTGCTCCGGCTCATCGTGATGAGCGCGTGTTCGCCGCCGAGATTGCGGCCGGCTTCATTGGTGATGGGTACGGTGACGATGGGATAGATAACGGCGTCGGCGCGATGCACGGCACGCAGGGCCTCTTGATAGTTGCGCACGCTGGTGGTGTCGTTGCCGTCACTGACGATGACGATCACGTGGCGGCCTTCGCGGTCAGAGAGATGTTCGGCCGCGAACCATAGCGCGTCGTAGACGGAGGTGCCCGCTTCCGCCTTCAATCTACTCAGCGCCCTCTCCACCCGCGACGGACTCCGCGTGAAGCTGGAATGCAGCGTCACGTCGTGGTTGAAGGAATAGAAGCTGAGCGCGTCCTTGGTGTTGCCTTCCGCCACCAGCGCGCGCAGAAAGCGCGCCGCGGCGTCCACTTCGTACTTCAGCTCCTTGGCGGTGGAGGCGCTGGTGTCCACCAACAAGGCGATGGAAAGCGGTTGCTCGCTGTGCCGCTCAAATACGGCCACCTCCTGCGGAACGCCGCTGTCGGTGATCTTGAAGTCTTCCTTCGTCAGCGAACCCACCAGCGCGCCGGAGGCATCCTTGACGGTGACCAGTAGCCGCACCAGCCGCACGTCGACGCGGAATACATGCTCCTGCGCGAAGCCCAGGGCCGCTCCCACCAAAGCCACACCCAGCACGGACGCGATCAGGACGCGGTATTTCAGCTTCCGACGGATTCGTCCCACTCTCCCTCTACCCAAACCTCGCCGCCGTCAAAATATTCCTTCTTCCATATCGGCACCATGCGCTTCAGCCTGTTGATGCCTTCCAACGCCGCCTCAAAGGCCGCCTTGCGATGCGGCGCCGTCACCACGACGGCCACGCTCGCCTCTCCGATCTCCAGCCTGCCAAGCCGGTGAACCAACGCGATACGGCCAATCGAAAACTCGGCGGCGATCTGGCGCCCGATCTGCGCCAGCGTCTTCACCGCCATCGCCTCATAGCATTCATACTCCAGATACAATGTGCGGCGGCCCTTGGTGTTGTTGCGGACCACTCCTTCAAAATCGACAACGGCGCCGTCCTCCGGGCGCAACAGCCGCTCCACGATTGCCTTCGTGTCGATCGGCGCCCGTGTGAGCCCGAAGAAGTTCCCCGTCTCGTGATCGGCGATTTCATGCGTGAACGGACCCAGCCCGCCGCTGACGGGCGGCAGAAAGGCCACTTCATCGCCGTCGGCAAGCCGGTCCTGGCGGCCGGCGAACTCCTGATTGCGGGACAGCACGATGCTGGACTCCATCTGCTTCAGCTTCGGTTGACGGGCGGCGTAGTGGTCGAACAGGTCTTGCAGGCTCTGTCCTTCGGCGATTTCCACATCGTCCGAGGATTTGCCCAACCAGTCCCGGACCATGCCGAAAAACAGGACGCGAATCCGCACAACCGCTATCCTAGCAGACGCTTGCATGGCCAAGCCGGTTGCCGCAACCAGCGGTTATAATGCCGGATTCATGACATTTCACGAAACCCGCCTCCGCGTTCGTTACGCCGAAACCGATCAGATGGGCGTGGTTTACCATGCCAACTACCTGGTCTGGATGGAAGTCGGACGCGTCGAGTACTGCCGCTCTCAAGGGCTTCGCTACCGCGATCTGGAGAGCGGCGAGAAAGTGCGGCTGGCGGTGGTGGAGGCCGGCTGCCGCTACCTCACCCCGGCGCGCTATGACGATGAAGTAATCATCAAGAGCTGGGTAGAGCAAGCCAGCAAGCGCATGGTGATCTTCGGTTACGAGATGCGCCACGCCGACTCCGGGGCCATTCTGGCGACCGGGCGGACGAAGCACATCTTCCTCAACCAGGACATGAAACCATGCAAGCTGCCGGAAGCCTACGTCTCGATCTTCAAAACAACAGCTTCGCCGCCAGAATAATCTCCCGCGGCTCGGTGCGCGCCGCCGGATTCAGATTACCAAACCGCGAATTGGCCACGTCCACCGACTGAATGCGGCTGAACCAGGGGTAGTTGAACGCGTTCTGCGCGTCGGCGCGGATCTGGAACTTCACGCGTTCCTTGATCGGGATCTCCTTGTTCACCGACACTTCCCAAACATTCAGCGCCTTGCTCCGCACATCGGAGAAGCGCGTCGGGAAGTTCTGTAGCGTGAACGGCGCAATGCGTTGACGCGGGAATAGGGACGTGTCAAAGAAGACATCGTTGAGCGGATCAAACTGCGAGCGGCCTTGTTGCGATGCCAGTGCGTCGCGTTGGGAATGATTCAGCCGTGCGCTGCGCGCGGCCAGCGGCGCCGCATTGGGAAAGGCGAACAATAGCCCGGAGCGCATCACGTACTGCACGTTGAGGTTCCAGTTGCCCACGAATCCGTTCAATATGCGGTTCATTCCGGATCCCCAGCGCTGCCCCTTGCCGAACGGAAGCGCATAGCTGGTGAGTACGGACAGCTGGTGCGGAGAGTCAAATTCGGCGAGCCGTTTCTCCAGCTGCGTATCCAACAAGTTGTTCAAGTGGATGTCCTGGGCGTTGAGCACGTTGACGCGCTCCAGCGTTTTCGACAGCGTGTAGGAGATCTGCATCGCCAACCCTTGGGAAAAGCGCCGCGTCGCCTTCATTTGCAGCGAATCATAACGCTGGCTGCCGATGGGAACATCGGAGATGCTGACGTTGGAGTAATGCGGAAACGCAACGAGCGTTTGCGAACGAGGAATCGTGTTGCCGTTGAACGCCGAGCCGGGCAGCAGTCCTGCCATTGGGTTCGGTACCTGCTGGTTGAAGAAGGCGGCCCGCTCGGCGAGCGGCCGCGATTCCAGCAAGTCGCGCGCGATGAAATTCAGCCCCAGACCCACGGGTAACTTGCGGCTGATGTTGCCGGAATAGGATGCGTCCACGGTAAAGCCCCACGGCAGCTCGCGCTGAATGCCGAAGGAGAACTGATGGGAGTAAGGCAGCACGCGGTCCAGCCACTGCGCTCCGACACCCAAACCGAGGTTGGTCGCAAGGCCCAGCGAGCTACCGATCGGTTGCAGCAGGCCGGAGGGGAACAGCCGCACCGGGAAAGGATCGCTCATGTTGACGGCCGGGTTGATATTGTCCGTGGTCGCCACCAGTGGCGTCGGCCGGGAGAAGCCGGCGTCGCTGCCGTTGGAATGCTGCCCCAGATAGCTCAACCCGTAGCCGCCGCGAAGCACCCATTTTGCCGAAGGCTGCCAGGCGACGCCGATGCGCGGCTGCCAGTTGTTGCGATCGGGAAGAAAGGCGCGGCGCTGATCCGCCCCGGCAAACAGGAGTCCGCCGCGCAGATTCAAGCCCTGCACCCTGGCTGACAGCGGACTGGCCTGATCAAAGGCAAAGCCGCGGATCATGCGGTCGAAACGTTCGGTAACCGGGGTCTCATAATCCCACCTCAACCCGAGATTGATGGTGAGATTGCGCGCGATCTTCCAGTCGTCCTGGACGAAGAACCCGAAATAGTGGTTCTGGTAGGCGGGGTCGATGTTGCGGTCGACGAAACCGGCGGTGGGGTGGCCAAGCAGAAAGGTCGCCAGCTCGTTGCCCGAGGTGGCGTCGGCGCGCAATGGATCCCGCTGCGTCCAGCGTTTGTCGAAGGTGAAGTTGCCGCTGGCGGCGCCCGGCTGAAGCCGGTTGCGGTTGTAGCGGCGGAAGTCGCCGCCGTATTTCAGCGAATGGCGCCCGCGCATCCAAGAGACACTCGGCTGCAGGCTGTAAGTATCGTTGGTGGAATATTGCGTGACTCTCGTCGTGCCCAACTCCGTATAGGTGCCCATGTTGAACCGCGGAAACTGGACGGCGGTGAATTGCCGCACCAGCGAATCCGGCATGCCCAACTGCCGCGGGTCGAATCCCCCCGCGAAAATATTCCCGCCGAACTCCTCATAGCGCGAAAGCCCTCCGCGGAGCGTAAACACCATCGCCGGATTCAGGGTGTAGGTCATGTCCGCCGCCCAGGTGCGGGATACGCGCGTCGAAGGGGCCTCCGTGCTGGGCTCCGCGGGGTTGGTGCCCCAGACGATCCGCGCGAAATTGGTCCACGGCGTCTGCGCGTAGCGGAAGCTGTAGCTGGTCTTATTCGTTGGCCGCGCGTCCAGTTTTCCGTTCCAGGAATCGTATCCATTTCGAGCGGCGGTGAGCAGCACGTAGTTGCCTTCGTTATCCGGCCCCAGCGGCGCCGAATTCGGTTGCGGGTAGAAAGAGGCTGCTTTTGCCGTCACCGGATTCAGGCGGGAAGCGGGAATCCGGTTGCCTGCAAAAGGCTGCCGGTTCTGCGGATCGAAGATCACCACCGGCTGATTCAGGTTGTTACGCAACTGCGAAAAGTCGCCCTGGAGCTCGGCGGCGGTCGGCATTTTCCGCACTTGAAGGTTCGGGTTGCGCTCGCGCAGCCCTTCCAGCGACAGCATGAAGAACAGTTTGTTGCGTCCATCCAGCAGCTTGGGCACATACACCGGGCCGTCGATGCCGAAACCAAAAACGTTCTGCCGGAAAGGTGACTTGCGCTGGCCGACGGCATTATTGATCCAACTTGTGGCGTACAGTTTCTCGTTCTCCAGGAAATGGAACATTTGCCCGTGCAGCGAATTAGTGCCGCTCCGCAGAGTGATGGAAGTGACGCCGCCGCCGATGCGGCCATACTGGGCGTCGTAGCTGTTGGAAAGAATGCTCACCTCTTCCACCGCCTGCAAGGCGGGAACGTAGGCTACGCCACGGTCTGCCAGCGTCGTGGGGATGCCGTCGATGAGCGTTTCATTCTCCCTCACGCGGCCGCCGTTGATGGTCACACCGTTGATGTTGCCGAACGCGTACAGCTCGAAATCGCCCCAGTAGTTGCTCGCCTTCGCCACCCCGGGCAGCGTGTACTGAAACTGGTACAGGTTCCGGCCGCTGGTGGGGATGTTATTGACGAATTGGTTCTCGATGGTGGAGATTCGCGTGGCGGTTTCCGTCTGCAGCTGCGGCGCCTCGCCGGTTACCGTGACGCTTTCCGAGACCGCGCCCAGCTCCAGACGAATGTCGAGACCCAGCCGGTCGGCGGCGCTCAAGGCGAGCCCGTCACGCGTGAACTTCTTGAACCCGGCCTTTTCCACCGTCAGTGAGTAGCGGTCCGGCAGCAGGGAAGGGATCAGGTAGCGGCCGCTCTCATTGGTCTGCGCCTCGGTCAACGTATTGCGCGTCAGGCTGCGCATCTGGACCTTGGCGTCCAACACAGGCGCGCCCGTCTGGTCGATAACAGATCCAGCGATGGAAGCACGGAACTCCTGCGCGGAAAGCGCGGTCAGGCACAGCAGCGCCAGGCAAATAAGGCGGTTCATGAAGGGCTCCTTGGTTGGGTTCTTACAACCCCTGTAGCCACAACATATGCCAACCAAACGCCGGAGTCAATCCGTATGTGATGGCTTACTCGCCCTGCTCCAGGGAGAAGGCCCGGACCCCGTCAAAGGCGCATAGGTTTTCGGTCTTGATGAAATCCAGCCCTTGCGCGGAGATTTGGCCCAGCAACTCCACAATCTGCGCATGGCTGACCGGAGCGTTGGCCTGATTGGCCGTGTAGCGGCAGCGCCAATGGTCCGAACAGAAGGTCTCGGGCATCCCTTCCGGCCACACCTTTACGCCGCGATTGGAGATCATGTGCAGCTTCACGCCGTTCACCGAGACCTTGCCCAGCGCCTTGGCCAAATCATCCGGCGACCCGGCCGACCAGTGCAGGAACACATCGACGCCAAGCAGATCCTTCTTTGCCTTCGGCCTCTCCTTCGCCGCCGAAGTCACGTTCTGCTTCGGCGCCGCTTGGTAGGAAACCGGCTTCAGCTTTTCCGGCCCCTTGCCGAGCCTTTCGACGACGGCCGCGGCGAACTCCTTCGTTCCCACCTTCTCCTTGGAAACGCCCTCCTGGAAGATGTCGTAGGTGTGAATGCCGTCCTCCATCGTCCGCAGCCAGGCGTTGTGAACGCGCTCGGCCACGTCTGCCTGGTTGATGTGAACCAGCATCATCACGCCGCCCAGCAACAGTCCGCTGGGGTTGGCCAGGTTCTGGTTCGCGCGCCGCGGCGCAGAGCCGTGAATCGCCTCAAACATCGCCGCGCCGGTGCCGATGTTGGCCGATCCGGCCAAGCCCACCGAGCCGGCGATCTGCGCGGCTACGTCGGAGAGAATGTCGCCGTAGAGATTCGGCATCACCACCACGTCAAACGCTGTGGGCGTGTCGGCCAGCTTCGCCGCGCCGATATCGACGATCCAGTGTTCTTTCTCGATATCGGGATACTCGGCGCCGATCTCGTCAAAAACCTTGTGGAACAGTCCGTCACTCAGCTTCATGATGTTGTCCTTCGTGAAGCAGGTGACCTTCTTGCGCCGGTTGCGCACGGCGTAATCGAAGGCGTAACGCACGATCTTCTCGCTGCCGGGGCGTGAGATGATCTTCAGGCTCTGCACCACCTGGTCGGTCTGCTGGTGCTCGATGCCGGCGTAGAGGTCTTCTTCGTTTTCGCGCACGATCACCACGTCCATCCCGGGGTATTTCGTGTCGACGTAGGGATGATAGGCGACGCAGGGCCGGACGTTGGCATAAAGGCCAAGCGTCTTTCGCGTCGTCACGTTCAGGCTTTTGAAACCGCCGCCTTGCGGGGTGGTGATGGGGGCCTTCAGAAACACCTTGGTGCGGCGGAGCGACTCCCAGCTGGAGGGCTCGATGCCGGCGGAAATCCCGCGCAGGTAGACCTTTTCTCCGATCTCGATGGTTTCCATATCCAGCCGCGCTCCGGCCTCCTGAAGGATGTGTAGCGTGGCGGCCATGATTTCCGGGCCGATTCCGTCGCCGTGGGCGACCGTGATGGGTACGTTTGCCATAGAAGATATCTTTTCCTGGGATGTGAAATGGAGATGAACTAACCAAGATAAACGTTCCAGCGGTCTGCCAGCAAGCGGGATGGGCTCAGGGACCCTCTTGCCGGCGGTACAGGGTCCAGCGCTGCCCGCTGGGCCCGTAGTAGGAGTGGTCCGAATACAGCTTGTATACGGCCCCGGAATCGGCGACGAATCGCTCGGGAACGCGGCCTTCCGGCCGCAGCGTTTCGAGAATATGCCAGTCTGCGGTGGCGCCGGCGGGAGTCTCCGGCCGGAAATCCATCTCCATGCCGAGAAGCGGGACGTAGTAGCTGAGCAAGGCGCTCACCCGGAAAACGCTGGCCGCCGACAGTGTCTTCCTTCCCCCGTCCGCGCCGGACGCCATGCCCTCCAGAGCCGCCTTGTATCCGCCCCGGCCGCCGACGAGAAACCGGATGTCCTGCTGCAGATGGCCCCCCACAACAAGGGTGAGTTGCACCACGGCTGCCAGGCGCCAGTAGCCGCCTCGTTTCCACATCGACGCGATGGCGTAGGCAAGCAGCAGGAGGCTGACAAGAATCGTCGGCAACAAATACCGGGAATGCACCAGCAGCACCGATTTCATCCACGCACCGGCAAGCGTCAAAGCCGGCGGCGCGAGGAAGGCGCCCGCAATCAGAGCCGTGAACAGTCCCAGATGATGGCGGCGGACGCGGTCCAGCGCCCAGAGAATCGCCACGATACCGGCAATCCAGCTCAACTGGTTCACAGCCCGCCATTGCCAGCCGCCAAACAAAGCCTCCAAAAAGTCGGCGAGGAATTCACTCCACGGCGTGGGAGGCGCTCCGAGAACGTTGCGGCGGCTCAGGAATACCAGTCCATAGAAAGAGAAAAATGCCATGGGCCCAAGATGCCACCGCAAGCTCTCTTTCACGCGTTGCGCGACGCTGGCCCCTTCCCGGCATGCGAGAAACGGAGTGCCAACCAGAAGCGCGGCGTAGAAGTGCAAGAACGTGAGGTGGGAAAGAGTGCCCAACACGAAAGCGGCGCAGAACGCCGCCGGGTGGCGGCGACGGTAAAGCAGCTCCGCCGCCAGCAGGCCGAAGCACAGCATCAAGGCGTAACCGCGGGCCTCCGTCGAATAGACAACCAGCGGATAGGAAACCGCCAGCAGCAGCGCCGCAAGCAGCGAGGTGAGCCGGTCAAAACGGCGAACGAACCATGTGGCCAGCGCCACCGCCGCAAGTCCGCCGGCAAACGAAGGCAACCGGTACAGCTCCCAGCGTGACGTGGCACCGGCCAGGTACATCCACAAGCTGACCAGCGGATGATTGTTGTCGGAACTGGGCGACGTCAGGATATCGGCGGGGTGGATAACTTCAGCTTGCACCCACAGCGCCGAGTAGACTTCGTCAAACCAGAATTCATGGAAAAGGCCAGGCCAGCGCAGCCCGCAGGCCAGCAGCCCCAAGCTAACCCAGGGCAGGACAGCCGGAAGTCGCGATGGCGGTCGAGCGGGTGAGGACGATTCGGAACTCAATCGTAGACATTGTGGCGGTTGACGCGCGGTACGGTCAACAGATATAACCTCAGTGACCGTTCCAGGAAAGGAAGCACACTATGAGAAGGACCTTCATCAGGCAATTGTGGATATGCGCCGCGGCGGCCATCGCGTTGCAGGCTCAGCCGGATACCAACTACAAGCCGAAGCGGATCAATCGCGCCATTGAGCTGCTCGAAGCGGGCCAGCCCATCTACTACACAGGCGGACGAGGCGGCTATGAGGAAGGCAAAAAGATGGCCCACACCTGGGCCGATTACATCAACTATGAAATGGAGCACGGCGCGCTGGATTTCACCGCCCTGCGCGGTTTCATGAAAGGGTTGGTCGACGGCGGTCCCACCAAGAGCGGCCACCGCACTCCGGCCGTGATCGTCACGCTGCCGGTTCTTGGGATAGATGAGGCCCACATGCGCGCCAATTTCTGGGTGGTGCAGCAGGCGCAGGCCGCCGGTGTGCACGGGATTCTCCTCTGCCATGCGCGCAGTCCGGAGGCGGTGCGGGTGTTTGTCGAGAGCATGCGCTACCCCAATGCGAAGCCGGTGAAGGGGCTGGGCGAAGGATTGCTGGGCAACGGCAGCCAGGGTTATGCGTCGCAGATTTGGGGAATCACGGCGCAGGAGTATATGAAGAAGGCCGATCCATGGCCGCTCAATCCCGAGGGCGAATTCCTTCTTGGCTTAAAAATCGAAGACAAGTACGCGCTGGCCAATGCGGAAAAAGTGGCGGCCGTGCCGGGGATCGCCTTCGCCGAATGGGGGCCCGGCGACATGGGCATTTCCCTCACTCTTCCCGATGGTCACGGCCCGAATCGCGAACTGCACCCGAAGATGCTGGAGGCCCGCGCCAAAGTGCTGGCTGCCTGCAAAGCCAACAAGCTGGCCTTCCTCAACACGGTTCGCCCGAATGATGTGGAGGAGATGATCAAAGAAGGCGTCATGATCGGTTCCGGCGGTCAAGAGGCCGCCGAAAAGGGACGCCGTCACACCAAACGGAAGATGCCCTGGTAGCCAGGAAGGAGCCATTCTCTATGTGGCGCAGAAGAGATCTATTGAAAGCCGCGGCCGCCGCGCCGCTGGCTATTGCCGCCGTCGACCCGCTGGCCAAGCTGAAGATCGGCGTTACCGACTGGAATCTCCGGCAAACAGGAAAGCTGGAAGCGCTGGCGTTGGCCAAGCGGCTCGGCTTCGACGGCGCCGAGGTCAGCCTCGGCCGCCGCGTCGTGGATAACCGCCTCCCTATGGACGATGCCGCCTTGCAGGATCAATACCTGGCCGAGGCGGCACGCCTGAACGTCGCCATTGCCGGCACCTGTCTCGACGTCCTGCATGTCAACTACCTCAAAAACGACAAGCTGGGCCAAAAATGGGTGGCCGAAGGAATCCCGATCACCCGGAAGCTGAACGCCCGTGTCATGCTGCTGCCTTTCTTCGGCAAAGGGGCTCTGGAGACGCGCCAGGAGATGGACTACGTCGGCGACGTGCTACGGGAACTGGCCCCGGAGGCCGAAAAGGCCGGCATCCTGCTTGGCCTGGAAGACACGATCTCCGCCGAGGACAACGTCCGGATCATGGAACGGACGCGGTCCAAGGCGGTACTGGTCTACTACGACGTAGGCAACTCCACCCGCGCCGGTTTCGATCCGGCCAAGGAGATCGCCTGGCTAGGCAAGAGCCGCATCTGCCAGTTTCACCTCAAGGACAACCCCCACTATCTCGGGGAAGGCAAGATCGACTTTCCCGCCATCGTGAAATCGATCGCGGGGCTGGGCGGTTTCGAGGGGTTCGCCAATTTAGAGACCTCCACGCAGCAGTCGGTGGAAGAGGATATGACGCGGAATCTTGGCTACCTTCGTCGGCTTCTGGAGGGGGAGAAGAAAGGGTGAATAACAAAGCACCTCAAAGTGGTGATTAGCCTCTGTTCATCCGCCGCATTCACACACAACACCTTACCCCTTCACTGCAACTATCGTACCAGAACTTTAACGTGAGCAAAACGGTTTTTTGGGCTGTTTGGTGAAATTTTTTTGTTGACAGAAAAACTTTCCATGTTTACCATACCCTTCTAGCTTCCGTAACACGATAGAAACAACTTCTGCGAGGTGTATACATGGGGCCGAGCCTGTCCTTCCAAATCGGGGAACGTGTTGTATATCCGAACCAGGGCGTGGGAACGATTGAGAACATCAGTACCAGGAATTTCGGGGTACGGTCCGAGAGATTCTATCTGCTACGGTTGCAAGCAAATAGCATGACTATTATGGTCCCCTTCTCCCACGTCAACGATGTGGGCCTGAGGAAGGTCACGCGCAATTGCGAAATCACCCGAATGCTGGATTTCCTCACCGCCGGACGTTGCCGCCACTGTTCGGACTGGAAGAACCGCTTCAAGGAGAACTCGGAAAAGATGCGCATCGGTGCCCTTGCCGAAGTGGCCGAGGTCTTCAAGACCCTGCTCGTCCAGCAGAAAGAAAAGCCGTTATCCTTCCGTGAAAAGAAGATGCTGGACCGTGCCCGCCACATGCTCATCACGGAGGTCTCCATCAGCCGCAACCTATCGCTGGTGCAGGCCGCCGAAGTCCTCCAAAAGGCGCTCGGGAAGGCCTCGCTGTCTCTCCCAGATCCTCTCTAGCTCTCGGTTCGCCGATTCCACTGCCTCTTTCCGCTTGCTGGGAGACGACTGCCCGGTGTGCGTCTAGGCAATAAACCCTATCCGACCCTAGAAAACAGCTTATACGATCAGCCCGGCTAAGGCATTTGCCGCCTAGGAATGGACCTTCGGTTTCTTTACCATACCAATGAAGGGACTACTTCTTTAGAGCATGCGGTGCCTGCATTGTGGCAAGCGGCTTCCGATTCTCAAACAGATCTCCAGCGGGGAGTTCTGTTCAGAGAATCACCGGGCTGCTTATATACGGGAACAAGAAGAGCTGGCACTGCTGCGTCTCGTCGACAATGCGCCCAAAGGCCCGCTTCCGTCAAGATCATCGACGCGAAAGTCCTCCGGGAAGGCCAACAAGCGCCAGGAAACCAGAGAGTTCTTTGACGGGTTGATGGATCACCCGGCGCTCGCCGTGAATTGGGGACTGGACGTTAACTCGGCAATCGAATCGGAGCCGGTTCTCGAAATGGTAGGGGCAAGCTTGCCGAGGCTGGAGCATGGCTGGCTCCCCTGTACTATCGCGGAGCCGGCGGCGGTGGTCGAGACGGTGATTGGTCCACATGGACTCCGCCCACTGGCTCGACTGACCGTGGCGGAGGGACTGGAACCGGATTTGATCGGCGAGAGTCTGGCCAAGCTGAGGGGCGGATTGCGGATCG
This sequence comes from Acidimicrobiia bacterium, assembly GCA_016871315.1. Lineage (GTDB taxonomy): Bacteria > Acidobacteriota > Terriglobia > Bryobacterales > Bryobacteraceae > VFZE01. The sequence goes on from VFZE01000012.1 coordinate 79,567, forward strand.
AGCAAAGCCCGGTCTACTCCACCGACGGTCCTCCCGTGGCGAGGCCGCTGATCCTGAGCCGGAATTGGATGGGTCCAAAAGACGACCGAAGCCTCGTCCAAATGATCCGGCCACCTGCGAACCACAATGGACTTCGCGAAAACTACCGCCCGGATGGCTACCCCAAGGCAGGCCTTGATGTGGATGAGCGCGAACTGCTCGGCTTTGAGCAGATGGAACGCGCCTTCAGCGGCGCCAGTCTTTTCTGGTACCAAGGTCCTTCCGGGGCCAGCGATGAACTTTTCCCCATCCGCCGGCCGGAAGTCAAGCCGGAGAGTCCGGCCGCCCCCGTTCATTTTGATTTGGTCGGGAAACCGGCCCCCGGGTTCCCCATGGCGGGGCTGCGTGTTGTCGATTCCAAACGGGGCGTCACCGGGCGCCTGGAACCGCGGGAGATTTCGGAAGAGCATCTTCACCGTGTCCCCGCCTGCTACCGGCCGATGATGGAGTTACGGCTGCGTGCGGCTCTATCGTGGGCTGGCCGGGCGGCACTGCCGATGGAAGGCGCGTCATGGGGAGAAGCCTGCGTCGGTGCGTTCTGGGAAAAAGAACTGCTGACGCCGTTTATCGTCCCCCCCCGTTCCCGCTACTCCGGAGTCGTCCGCTTCAACCCGCCCGAGTTTGGGCTGCGATCTTTACGGATCTACCCCAAGTCAGGGGAAAACACGCGGCGGCGGAGAAGGTTCTACGTTCAACCGCTGGAGGCCGAACCGGCCGGCGTCCGGCTCCAGATTCGCGACGCCAAGGTGCTCTGCGATTGGGTCCCGGTGCAAAGCTGGTTGCTTGAACTGGAAGTGGATTTTGAACCGCGTTCTATGCTTCTCCATCCAAGCTGCGGCATGGAAAGCGAGTGCGCACATGAAGAGGAGCAGCCTCGTGCCGCATACCTGCCGCAATCGCACCGGCGGGGAGCGGCGCCAGTGATGTGGACCGGGCACGGCGGCCGCCTGTTTTCGCTCCCGATGGACCGCGTGCTGGCCCTGCAATATGGAGAAAAGCCGGCTGGTATTTGCTCGGCCGAGGTTCTGATTCCTCCGGTGCGACGGCCCGTCGCTGGTTTGTCTGCCTTGGCCGAAGGATCCCCGCTGGATGCCGATCCGCTGCCCGTCTGGAGGGAGCATGTGCGCAACGCGGCGCTTGCTTGGGCGAGAGTTCCGTCCGCGGTCCGTTGGGGCGGCATCTCGGTGATCGCGGCCCTGCTGGCGCTAGCCGTGTTGCCGGAGCAGAAGGGTTATGGCCAGGCGGGGCAGCAGTCCGTAGAATCAACCTCCCTTTCCAGCCACTGGGCCAACGTGCAATCACAGATCCTCAGCCGCGCCGCGATTGCGCTCACCGACGACTTCCGCAATGGCTTGTCCGATTGGGAGGGCAAGGACGACTGGGCCCGTTTCTGGTCCTATGACGATTCCGGGTTCGTCCGCACAGGTCCGCCCGCGCTCTTTACCCCCACCCTGAGCATGACCGATTACCGCATGGAACTGCTCGGCCAGATCGACAAGCGCAGCATGGGTTGGCTGGTTCGCGCTCGTGATCTGGACAACCATTACGCCATGAAGCTCACCATCGTGCAGCCCGGCCCGATTCCCGAGGTTCACCTCCAGCGCTATGCCGTGCTGGGTGGAAAAGCGGGCCCCGTCCACTCCAAACGCCTGCCCGTGCAAGTGCGCAACGATACCGTCTACAAAGTACTGGTTGAGGTGAAAGACGAAAACTTCATCGTCTCGGTCCAGGATGTTGTCGTCGACAGCTGGAGCGAGCCCAACCTGACCAGCGGCGGCGTTGGTCTATTCACGGGAAAGGGCGAGATGAGCAGGGTCCGTTGGATCGGAGTTTGGCATCAATACGACACATTAGGCAGGCTCTGCGCATTTCTTGCGCCTCCAGGCTTGCCCGGCAAAGAAAGAGAGGAGTAATTCGGAATGAGTCCCAAAAAGAAGACGGGAGAAACCAAGTCCGGCGGCGACCGCGCCGCTGCGTCGAACCAGGTGGGGCGCGCCGTGAGTTTGCACCTGGAAGGGAAACTCAAGGAGGCCCTCAAGGAACTGGATCAAGCCCTGGAAATGGGCGAAGCCACGGCGGAGGTTCATGCCGCACGCGGCCATATTCAGTTCGAGCTGGAGCAATACGAGGACGCCGCCGTCAGCTACTCCAAGCTGCTCGACCTGGATCCACGGCACCCTACTGCCAACTTCAACCTGGCCGTCTGCCTGGAGAAGCTCGGCCGCTGGGCGCAGGCCGCCGAAGGATTTCAGAAAGCTCACGAAACCGATCCCGGCAAGCTGGAGGCTCTCGTTGGACTGGGAGTCTGCCTGCTTCACCTGGACCGCGCCCAGACGGCTCTGGAGAACTTCGAGAAAGTCCTGCTCAAGGACCCGGCCCATGTCACGGCTAGCTTTGGCAAGGGCGTCGGCCTGCAGCTCACCGGCAGGCTTGAGGAAGCCGCCGACGTTTATCGCGGCTGCCTGGATCACAACCCGGAATCCGAGGACGCCCTGATCAACCTCATCAGCATCGGGATTGCCAAGAAGGACATCGATCTCACCAGGCAGTTTTCCGAACGCCTGCTCGCTCTGCGCCCCTATTCCCAGGCCGCCATGGAAGGGCTCGCCACATGCGCCTTCGCCACCGCCGACTACGAAGCCGCCGCCAAGTTCTGCTCCAAGCTCGTCGAATTCACTCCCGACAGCTATGAGCGCTGGTTCAATCTCGGTGTCGCCTATCAACGGACGGGCCGCTTGGACCAGGCCGCCAAGGCCTATCACGAATCGCTCAAGGACCGCAGCGACGCCAAGAACGCCTGGGTCAACCTCGGCGTGGTTCTGCACGAATCCGGCGACACCAAGGGTGCTCAGGAAGCCTATGAGCGCGCCCTCAAGATCGCCCCCGACATCCCGGCCGTGCTCTACAATCTCGCCTTGCTGAATGAGCAGAGCGACAACACCTACGAAGCCGAGAAGATGTACGAGCGCGTGCTCGGCGGCAACCCGGACTGGGAAGATGCCTGGTTCCGGCTCGGCTACCTCCGCCTTCAACGCTCCGATTTCCGCGGCAGCATTGAAGCCTTTGAGAACTGCCTCCGTAAACGCACCGCCTGGCCCGAGGCACAGGTCAACCTCGGTCTCGCTTACTGGAAGATGGGCGACCGTGATTCGGCCGGTATCACCTTCCAGGGCGCGCTGGAGGCCGACGCCGATTCCGTCGACGCGCTGCGCGGTCTCGCCGCTCTCGCTATTGAGCGCGACGACTGCGAACAGGCGCTCGACTACCAGGCCAAGCTCATCGACCGCGGCGAACGCAGTCCGGAACTCTTCTACAACACCGGCCTGCTGCTCCAGCGCAACGGCCAGGTGGATGACGCCATCCGGCTCTACCGCGAAGCCTTGAGCGAAAAGCCCGATTTCCCCGAAGCGCTGCTCAACCTCGGCCACGCCCTCAAAGCGCAGGGCCACGCCGAGGAAGCGCGCATCTACTGGGCCCAGGCGCTGGCCTCGAAACCCGAACTGGCCTCTGGCTATTTCGACGCCGCCACCTAGCCCGGCGGCCCTTTATTTGTAACCACAATCGGCCCCTTCACGTCCGCTAGATTGTTATACTAGAAGGTCTCGCGAGACTCGCGTTTATCGGACAGAAGACTCCACGAATGAAGCTACTGGGATTGTGTTTACTCACCGCGGCCGCCGTATGGCCGGCAGGTTTCACCGATGGACAGGCAGCCAGGCTGGTTATCGGACAGCGGACGTTCACCGCACAGGAACCTGGCGCATCCGCCACCCTGCTCGGCGCCGTCAGCGGCCTTGCCTACGCCAATAACATGCTGGTGGTGGTGGACTCCAACCGCCTCGGGGCCCTGCCTATCAACCATCGCGTGCTCTTATTCAAGGATTTGCAGCAATCTCTCCCTGGCCCCGCCGACGAGATTCCCCCGTTTGTCAGCCGCTGCCCGGTCTGCACGGGAACGGCCAGTGTCGTGCTCGGACAAGCCGACTTTGACAAGGCCGATCTGAAAGCCGCCACACAGGCCAGCCTGCGGAATCCGATGGGCGCCGCCACCGACGGACGCATCCTCGCCGTTGCCGATACCGACAACAACCGCGTCCTCATCTGGAACTCCATCCCCCAGACGAATCAAACCCCCGCCGACGTAGTCGTCGGCCAGCCCGACTTCACTCGTACCGTCGCCAACGAAGGCGCTGGGTTCACCCCCAGCAACAAGAGCTTCCGTGGACCTCAGGGCGTCTGGATCCAGGACGGCAAACTTTTCGTCGCCGACACCGGCAACAACCGCGTCCTCATCTTCAATTCGATTCCGCGTTCCATCGGCGCACAGGCCGATGTCGTTCTCGGCCAGCCCGACTTCCGCTCCGCTATCCAGCCCGATCTCACCAAGGCCACGATTGACGCCAAGGCCACCACCCTGCTGACTCCCGTCTCGGTGTCGAGCGACGGCGTCCGCCTCTTCGTCACCGACCTCGGCCACAACCGCGTCCTCATCTGGAATTCCATCCCCACGCAGAACCAGCAAGCGGCCAACCTCGTCCTCGGCCAGCCGGACATGGAATCCACTCTCGTCAACAACAGCACGAAACTCTGCGCTGCCACGGGTAAGGCCGCCGATGGCAAGGACATCTTTCCGTCCCGCTGCGCCGCGACGATGGACTTCCCGCGCTTTGCCCTCTCCGACGGCAAGTACCTCTTCATTGCCGATGGCGGTAACGACCGCATTCTCGTCTACAACTCCCTCCCCACCCGCAACGGCCAGCCTGCCGACGCCGCGCTCGGACAAATCAGCGAGCGCGTCAACCTCATCTCCGACAGCGCCTTTCCCCGCGGCGTTTCGAGCGCCGCCGCCGTGCGTACTCCGCTTTCACTCGCCTGGGACGGCACCAATCTTTACGCCAGCGATCCCTTCAACCGCCGCGTCATGGTCTTCACCGCTTCCGCGCGCACCGTTCCCAATACCGGCGTCCGCAACTCCGCCAGCCGCGAGATTTTCGCCGTCGGCGCCATCACCTTCCAAGGCGAAGTCCGCGAGAACGACGAGATCACCATTAAGATCGGCGAGCGCGAGTACATCTACAAGGCCGTCCGCAACGACAATTTCACCAACATCATTGACACGCTGGTCGCCAGGATCAACGCGGGAAGCGGAGATCCCCAAGCCCTCGCCACTCCCAATACCCCTTTCAATACGATCCTACTAACGGCGCGCGAAGCCGGCACTGCCGGTGACTCGGTGCAAATCTCCGCCACCCTCACAGCAGGAACTACGATCCAGATCACCACCTCCGGGCCCACGCTTTCCGGCGGCCAGGATGCCGCCCTCATCGCTCCCGGCACGATCGTCTCCGTTGTCGGTGACGGCTTGAGTGAAACCACCACCAGCGTCCCGCCGGACGCGCCGGAACTTCCCCTGGAACTCGCGGGCGTCCAAGTCTATTTCGACGGCATCCGCGCTCCGATACTCATGGTCTCGCCCGGCGAAATCCGTGCCCAGATCCCTTGGGAAGTGCTCGACGCCGAAAGCATCAACGCTTACGTCCGCCAAAAGCGCTCCAATGGCGAGGTCAGGGTCTCCGCCGCCATTGCCGTTCCCATCTTTCCTCACAACCCTGGCCTCTTTGCCGAAGAAGGCGCCATCGACCCGCGGCCCGGACTCGTTTTTCATGGCAGCTCCTTCGCCACGGGAACCGTCTCCGTTGACGGCTCCGTCCAGGCCGGCAACATCGCCTCCGTGACAATTGAAGACCGCACTTACTCCTACACCGTACTGGGGAGCGACACGCTCGAGTCCATTCGCGACGCGCTCATCGGACGCATCAACGACGATCCCAAAGTCACCGCTTCCCCGGCCAGCGCATTTACCAGAATCCGCCTCCGCGCCAGGGTGGAAGGTCCCGAGGGTAACGGCATCGTTTATTCGGCCAGCTCCCGCGACGGTGATCAGGTCATCATCACCGCCACCACGCCCGCCCTGTGCTGCGCCAACCGCGCCGGCGCCCGCGTCACCGTTGACAACCCCGCTCTCCCTGGCGAAACTCTCGTCCTTTACGCCACCGGACTCGGCCTCGTCAAACCCGACGATGCCCGGGCAGCGCAAATCACCGGTCAAGCCTATCGAGGCCCGGCACTCAATGATCCGGTCGAATTCGTCTCCTCTCTCGCCGGAGGCAAAACCGCCAACGTACTCTCCGCCGGCCTCAAGCCCGGCACCATCGGGATCTACGAAATCATCCTCGAGCTCAATTCCGATCTGCCCACCAATCCCCTCACGCAGGTGACCATCGCGCAGGAATTCAACGTCAGCAACATCGTCACCTTCCCGCTGTTCAACCCTACACCGCCGCAGGCGCCTGAAGTCTTCCCTTAGGAGTTTGGGTGTTGACGCGGAGAGACTGGCTGGCGGCAACATTGCCGGCCGCCGCGCTCGCGCAACCGACCGCTCCACCAAACATCGTCGTCTTCATGACGGACCAGGAGTCGGCGCTTCTTCCCGGCCCCGCTTCCCTGCCCCACCGCCAGAGCCTCCTTCAGAACGGCATCCAATTCCGCCACGCCTTCTGCAACACTCCGCAGTGCTCGCCCGCGCGCGCTGCGCTGCTCACCGGGCTCGAACCGCATCGCGCCGGTGTGCTCACCAACATCGACACCGGATCTCTCGGTAGAACTCTTGATCCCTCCATTCCTACCCTCGCGCACGTCCTCAAGAAGGCCGGCTACGAGACTGCCTATTTCGGCAAATGGCATCTCTCTTCCACCAATCAGGGCATCCGCGACTACGGCTTCGACAGCTACCAGAACGGCTCCGATAGCGCGATGGCAGCCTCCGCCGCCGCATGGATGCGCGGCCGCAAAGCCCCCTTTCTTGCCTGGATCTCCCTGCTCGATCCCCACCACATCTACGACATCCCCAAGCGCCTCACCTCCGTCAAGCCCAGGCCCGGCGTCCGTCCGCCTCTTTCCGGGCTCGAAAATCTGGATGGCAAACCCGCCGAGCAGCGCGAGTTCGTCGACAAGGACCAAGGCCGCCAGACCCGCAACTTCTCGCGTGAAGACTGGCTCCGCTACCGCAGTCTCTATCTCGAGCTCGTCGAGAAAACCGACAACCTGCTCGGCACTGTGCGAGATGGCATCGCAAATCCCGCTTCCACCTGCTTCGCCTACACCTCCGACCACGGTGACGCTCTCGGCGAACACGGCCTTTCCTACAAGGGCCCCTTCATGTATGAGGAACTCCTTCGCATTCCTTTTCTCCTCAGCGGCGCAGGCTTGAAGCGCCGTCTCCGCCACGATCTTGTCCGCCAGACGGACCTCGCGCCAACTCTCGCCGCCCTCGCGGGCGTTCGCTGGCCGTCCCGCACCGATGGCCGCAATCTCCTTCAAGACACCAAGGGCCCAGACGCCGTACTGCTCGAATACTATTCCAAGCAAAAATGGGTGAATCCCATCCGCACCATCCGCACGAGGCGCTGGAAACTCAACTGGTACGACCGCGGCGCTAAGGAACTCTACGACCTCGAACGCGACCCCGCCGAACGGATCAATCTCGCCGGCCGCTCCTCACACACCGCCATCCAAGCCACTCTCGAAGCCCGCATCCGCTCCTGGCGCGCCCCGCTTACTTAACCCTCATCCACATGCGGCTTGTACTTGTTCCGCACAAGCAGCTCCGCCGCCCGGAAATGGTCCCCCTCCGTCACATAGAAAAACGCGCCCGCCCGCTCGCTGCGGAAAATCAGCCCGCCCACGTACTTGTCCACTTCAATCAGGTAGTCCACGCCCCCCTCCTCCAGCAGCTTCTCCAACGCCAGCGACTCCTTCAGTCGCTTCGCGATATAGAGAAGCACCAACTCCTCGTCTTCAAAATAATCAGGTTCCCGTCGCAATCTTAAAGTGTAGCCTGGACCGCCTGTGTTTCCACAGGCACTCCTCCGCGCAGCACCAGCGGTGCGCCGCTCAACGGATTCACCCGCGGCCCAGGCAGCAGAATCCCGCTCAAATGCAGCGGATCGGTCGCTGCCACCCACATCGCCTCCTCTGTGTCCCTCCCCCGCCGCAGCAGCCGCAACAGGTCCAGCGCCTCCGGCCGCGCGAACTGCTCTCCCAAGTAGCCGCTCACGAACCGCCCCCCGCGGATCTGCCCCTGCGCCTCCATCCGCCGCAGCACCACCAGCAAATCACGCCACACCGGAGCCAGCGCCTCCCGCGCCAGCAGATCTCGGAACACAACTCCCCAGCGGTCCAGCAACAGCCCCGCGTATCGCTCCACCGAAACTTGGCTTCCCGTCTGCTCGGACACCAGCAACGCCCAGCGTCCCGCCGCATGACGCGGCCGCGCCGCTCTTCCCCGCCCCTCCCCGCGCCGCCGCTTCGGGTCCACCAACGCGCGCAGATTCTCAAATCCGTCCGCCGTTACCAGCCCCGCCGCCACCAACTCCCACAACCCGTCCTCCACTTCACTCGGCAGCCGTTTTGCATCGCGCACAATCTCGTTAAAGAACGACGCCCCGCGCCGCCGGATCGCCTCCAGCACATCCCGCGCCGGATGGCTCAGCGCCTCCTCCCCATGCGAACGCTCCGGCACCAGCCAGTCCCCATTCTCCCTGAGAAACAGCGCGATCGGCGCCACTCTGGTCGGACGAACCCTGCCCGGCTGCTCCCGCTGAAACGCAGGATGCGGCGACAGCCTCCCCCACATGACCTCTCCGCTCAGACACAGCGCGTCCAGCAACTCCGGCGTGTACCCGGCGATCCGCGCCGGCAAAATCTCGTCCTCCCACGACGCCGCCGGAATCTCGTACCCCTGCATCTGCCGTATCACCTGAAACAGCCCGTCCACTCCGTGCAGCTGCGTGCCCGTTGCCACGTGCTGCCACCGCGCCAGAAACATCATGAACTCCGCCGTCGTCACCGGCTCCACTTCCCGCCGCAAACGCCCCAGCGTCAGCCGGTGTATACGGGCCAGCAGACGCCGGTCGCACCACTCGCGCTCTTCCATCCCCGGACGGAACTTCCCGCGCAGCACCAGCCCCTGCGCCTCCAGCCCCATCACCGCCACCTCGACTAGCGCCGGCTCCAATCCCAGCATCTCCGCCAGCTCACCTTCCGTCGTAGGCCCTGTCGACTCCAGCCATCCACGCACCACCATCACCGCCGCCTCTTCCCGGCTCAACCCCTGATACCGCTCGGCTGCTGCCGGAGCCATGCGCGGCTCCACCGGCGCCTCCGCATACAGAATCCGCGCCAGCGCCAGCCTCTCCGCCGCCACCCATAACGCCTTACCCGCCGCCAGCGTCCCCGCCCGCCCGCTGCCGGCCAGCTGCTCATAGAAGCCCCGCCACTCCTCCTGCGGCGGCAATACGATCAGCGTCAGCAGCGCATCATGCAACTCATCAGCATCCCGAACCAGCGGCCAGGACTCCTCTCTCACCTGCTCCATCGCCGCCGGATCCAGCGCTGCGATGTCGCCGTTCTCCGGCAACGTGCGCCGCAGCTCCACCGCCCGCGCTCGCCGTTCCTCCAAGGGAGCATCATCCAGATATGCGAACGGATTCGAATTGAGAATCTCGTGCGAAAATGGCGACGGCTGCACCGTGTCAATCGCCACCGTGGCGACGCGCCCCGTCTCCATCCCCTCGATCAGCCGCTCCAACCCCCGCAAGTCCATCGCTTCGTGCAGACAGTTCCCGATCGTCTCCCTCACCAGCGGATGGTCCGGAATTCGAATCTCTCCCACCAGGTTCTCCGCGCAGGCCGCCTGATCCGGAAACACCGCCGCCAGCAGATCGTCCGACTGCATCCTCTGTATCGGCGGTGGAACCCTCCGCCCTCCCCGAAACCGCATCACCGCCAGCGCCCGCGACGCGTTCCACCTCCACCGTGCCGTGAACATCGGCGCGTCCAGCAATGCCTGCCTCAGCACCTCCTCCACGGTCGCTGTTCTCAAGAACGCGAACACAGACTCCAGCGGAAACGCATGCTGCTCGCTGAGCGAAATCACAATCCCGTTATCGGTCGCCGCCGCCTGCAACTCGAAATTGAACTTCCGGCAAAACCGCTTCCGCAGCGCCAGCCCCCATGCGCGGTTGATCCGCGACCCGAACGGTGCATGCAGCACCAGCTGCATCCCTCCCGACTCGTCAAAGAAGCGCTCCGCCACCACCTTCTTTACCGACGGCAGCGCCCCCAGTGCCGTGCATCCCTGCGAAACATATTGAAACGCCTGCTCCGCCGCCAGCCGCGTCATCCCGCATTCCCGCTCCAATAAATGAACCGCCTGCTCCTGCCTCATCCCGCTCAAATCTTCCCTCAGCCGCGAAACCGCCTCCGACAGCTCCAGCGTTCTGCCCGGAGCCTCCCCGTTCCAGAACGGAATGCTCGGCGCGGCGCCACGCGCATCCTCCACTCTCACCCGCCCCGATTCAATCCTCCGAATCCGCCACGACGTCGTCCCCAGCAGAAACACATCGCCAGCCATGCTCTCCACCGCGAAATCCTCATCCAGCGTCCCGACAATCGTCTCCTGCGGCTCGGCCACCACAAAATAGTTCGCGTTCTCCGGAATCGCTCCGCCGGAGGTGATCGCCGCCAACCTCGCCCCACGCCGTGCCCGCACCATCTTGTTCACCCGGTCCCAATGCAGCCACGCACCACGCCGCCCGCGGCTCGACGCGGTCCCCTCCGCCAGCATCTCCAGCACTTCCTGGTAGTCGCTTGCCTTGAGGTCCCTGTACGGCCACGCCGACCGCACCATTGCTAGCAACCCCTCTTCGCTCCATTCCCGGCACGACGTCTCCGCCACGATCTGCTGCGCCAGAATATCCAGCGGCGCTTCGGGAATCTCCAGCCGGTCCAGCTCTCCCTCATGCACCGCACGGATCACCGCCCCGCACTCGATCAGCTCATCCCGTGTCGTTGCCAGAAAGCGCCCTTTCGGCACCGCGCCCAAGCTGTGCCCCGCCCGCCCGATCCTTTGCAGCGCCACCGCAATCGCCCGTGGCGAACCAACCTGGCAAACAAGATCCGCCGTCCCGATATCAATCCCCAGCTCCAGCGACGCCGTCGCCACCACCGCCTTCAACGTTCCATTCTTCAGCCGCTGCTCCGCGTCCAGCCGCAGCTCCTTCGACAAGCTTCCATGGTGCGGCAGCACCATCCTTTCACCCAACCGCTCTGTCAGATTGTGTGCCACGCGCTCGGCCAGCCGCCGCGTATTCACAAACACCAGCGACGTCCGGTGCTCCGCTATCATCAACGCCAGCCGGTCATACAGCTCCGCCCACATCTCGTTGGTCGCCACCGCCCCCAATTCATCGGTCGGCGTCACGATCTCGAGATCCATATCCCGCCGGTGCCCGCAATTCACGATCTCCGCCTTCGGGCTCAAAAACTCCGCCACCAGCTCCACCGGTCTCACCGTCGCCGACAGCCCAATCCTCTGCGGCTTCCCTTCTCCCTCCGCCTCCACCAGCGCATCCAATCGCGCCAGCGTCAGGGCCAGGTGCGACCCGCGCTTATCATCGGCCACCGCATGAATCTCGTCCACGATCACCGTGCGCGTCTTGCCCAGCATCGCGCGCCCCTTCTGGGTGGTCAGCAAAATATAGAGCGACTCCGGCGTCGTGACTAGAATGTGCGGCGCGTTCTTCAGCATCCACTGCCTGTCACGCGCCGGCGTATCACCCGTCCGCACCGCCGTGCGAATCTCGGCAAGCGCAACGCCTCGCTCCCCGGCCAACCGCCGAATCCCGCCCAGCGGCACATCGAGATTCCGGTGAACGTCATTGCTCAGCGCCTTCAACGGCGAAGCATACACCACCGCCGTGGAGTCTCCCAGCCGCCCCTCCGCTGCCTCCCGCACCAAGTCGTCCAAACAAATCAAGAACGCCGCCAGCGTCTTCCCATATCCGGTGGGTGCCGAAACCACCACGTCGCGCCCTTCACGAATCAGCCGCCACGCCTCCACTTGCGGCTGTGTCGGTCCGTCAAAAGTGGATGAGAACCACTCGCCAACCAGAGGATGAAACTCGCTCAAAGGCATGGAACAGCGTTAGCTCCATTTTAGACGCTCAGCCTCGCCATTTCGGAAAGGTGAACGGCCCGCTCACCTCATTCAAGCTGAAATAGCACCAACAAGCCTCACCATAAAGTCCACCCAACCTCTTCATCTCCTCCTCGCGCTCCGGCCGTGAAGCTATCTCCCGGTGAATCTCATGATCCGCCGACTCCAGATGAGCTCCGTTCCGCGTCAGAAAATCCAGCGCCGAGATCATCTGCTCCACTGCGGAAGAAAAATGTCCGATCTTGATGTGGTGCTGGTGTCCTTCATGCGATCTCCAAATTCCCTTTTCCTCACAGAGACGCGCAGGCGCGCGGTGATAACGGTCGTCCTGGATGTCATGCATGATCACCAGGTGCGGCCGCTCCGCGATCATCGGCATGATCCGCGCCAGAACCACCTCCGCCACATCATAGCCATGCGCATCCCACAGCACCAGCACTCGCTTGCCGCCCTTCAGACGGCCCTTCACATCAATCGTCGGGATCTCCGCCTCCACATGTTCCAGAGGCTCAAACCACCCCTCAGGCTTCATATCCTCTAGCAGCCTCCGCGTCACCGTCCGCCACTCCCGCGACCGGCACAAGCTCACCAGCCGGGCCCCTTCGCCGAGCGCGTCGATCGCCGCCAGAAACGCCGCCGTCGAATTCCCCCATCCCCGCCCCAGTTCCACGATCATGTCCGGCTGAAACTCTAGCGCCGTCGCGTAAAACTGCGCGAATTGGCATAACCACAAATCGCCTGGATGGCCTACCGCCTCATGCAGTTGCTCCAATTCGCTCCTGCGCTCGGCCAGCCGCTGCCGCTGGTTCCAATATGCCTGTCCTACGGAAAAGATGGGCTGCTCGTGTGCTTCGCCTGGAAATCGAGTCATGAAATATCCACCCCGCATGCCGCCAGCCTGCTCTTCAGAAAGCGCCGCTCCGGCGCCGAACACCGGCACTGGAGCGCTGTCTGGAAACAGACTGCCGCCTCCCGGCATTTTCCCAAATCCAGCAACAGATGTCCCTGTACGGCAAGCAACAAGTAATAGGATCGCAGTTTCGAATCGCCCATGAGAGGCTCGATGCTCGCCAGACCGGCCTCCGCGCCGTGCACTTTCGAGATGGCCACAGCGCGGTTCAGCGCCACCACCGGTGATGGGTTCATCTCGTAGAGATGATCGTACATCACGAGAATCAACGGCCACCGGACGAACCCTTCCCCCAACGCCCTGGCGTGTGTCGCCGCAATCGCCGCCTGCGCATGAAACACCGAAACCCGGGGGCCTTCAACTAGTACCAAAACGGCTTATCCCCGCGCGCGGTACTCTCAGCTCATCTCCTACCCGCGCATCTTCCGGTATGTGGCCAGGCATTTCTCCGCCGTCTCAAACGGCGGATAATCGCTGCCCTCCTGCTCGATCAGGTAATACTCAACGCCTCCCACAGACTCCGCCGCCGCGAAGATCTCCTTCCACGGTGCATCCCCTTCGCCCAGCAGCACACGGTACCCCTTCCCGCTCGCCGTCCACTCCTTGCAGTGCACCGAACCGATCCGCCCCGGATTCGCCTTGATCCAGGCCACCGGATCCGAGCCCGCCTCCACGCACGTGCCCACATCCAGCTGCAGCACCACATCCTTGCCCGTATTCTTCGCCAGCACCTCCATCGGACGCGTCCCCTCCAGCGGCCGGAACTCGGTCTGGTGATTGTGAAACCCGGGGCGCATCCCCGCCGGACGCATCTTCTCCGCCGCCTGGTTCAGCCGCTCCGCCACGCCCTTCCACCCGTCCAGATTCTCCACCTTCCCCGCGCTCGCCATGATGATGTACTTGCTGCCGATAATCTGGTTCAGCTCGATCGCGTGCGCCAGATTCTCCGGAGCAAAACTCCGCGCGCCGTTGTGCGTGGACCAGCACTTGATCCCGAGATCGTCCAGCAGCTTCCGCACCTCCTTCGCATAATCCGGCTTCCATTCAAAGTACGGCGAAAAGAACTCGACGCCCTCGTAGCCCATCTGCGCCACCCGCTTCACCGTCCCCATCAGATCGGCACGCAGTTCATTCCGCACCGAGAATAACTCAAGCCCTACTGGAATCTTCCTCCGCTGCCCCCATCCGGCCGCAGCCGCCGCCGAACCCAAGAATGCACGCCGTGAAATCTGTGGAGTTTTCAACATACCCCTACTATATCTCTCGATCCGCGCTCAGGGTAAAACTCAGTTGGACAGAACCGTGAGGCCGGCCCTGTATTCTATGCCAACGGCGATCGCCAAAGAGTTCTCCAACTCAGCTCTAACCGTCGTGCCGCGAATACACCGGCGCACAGATCAGCGTTGTGTGCCGCGAATCGATCAAGGCTTGGCGGCTGACGATGACGAACACCCTCTGCTTGCGCGGATCCTTCGAACCCGGCTTTCTCACAAGGTACAATTCACAGCGCTTCAAGGCAGCTTCTGGTACTCCAAAGTGTCCACTGCTTCGCGGTTCAGACGCGCCGCGTTACGGTTGATGATCTCCTGATCTCTCCTGTCCCGCTTCTCCTGCTCCAGCCGCGCCAGATAGGCCGTCGCGGCGCGTTCCAGCAACGCAAAACGGTCCCTCCGTGCCAACATAGCTGAGACAACTCCCGCACCGATCCCACCGTCACCGCCGGGCTGCGGCAGCGCGGTTTCCGTGGTCAAACAACTCTCCTTGGAAGTCATCGCGTCATTCTTGAGTAGACGCCCGAGGTGATCATCATCCATCGCATCCGGCATCGCCGGGATGCTTATCGATGAACTGTCTACCTCGGCAACTCCCGCACCCTCCCTAGCAACCCCGCCGCGCACCCCAGCATCACCCCACCCCCATCCACCTCCGGATTGTAATTCGTCACATTCACTGCCACCACCGGCAGCGTCTGCTGAATATGATCCACCAGACCGCAAGCCATCTCCCGCGGCAACCCGCCCGGCCCCGTGAAATCCACATCCACGTGCAGATACACCGCATCCACACGCTCCCGCAGCGCATCCAGCAATTCCTGTGTATCCCCCAACCGGTCATGCGGACGAACCGTCACCAGTGACTGCGCCAGCCGCTCCTCCTCCAGCGCATCCAGATCCCGAACCCCCAGCAGCAGCGTGTTCAACTCCGCCGGAACCGTGTCGAGCGCCGTCCGCTCCCGCAGCTCATCATGACAATGGCCCAGCGCCGCCGCCAGCGCCATCCCATCCAAATACCCCGTCACCGAACTCTCCGGCGTATTGAAATCCCCGTGCGCATCCAGCCACACAATCCCGATCCGCGCCGTATCCAGCGCCGAAAGCGTCCCCAGACACGTGATGCAATTCCCCGCCAGCGTCACCGGAATCGAATCCTCATCGCGCGCCTGCATCACCGCGTGCCGGATCTGCCGGTTCAGATCTGTCACCGCATCCAGGTCCGTCACCGGATTCCCGATCGCGCGCATATGCACAACCTGCGCCGGCATCCCGCGCGTCGAAAGTATCTGATCCGCCCCGGCCTCCAGCAATCGCGTAGGTCCCGCCCCCACGCCCACGTTCTCCAGGCCCAGGTGAAACGGCGCCACGATCAGCGTGAACGGCCTCACGTCTTGCGCAACGCGATCCCCAGCTCACGTAGCTGGCGCTCGGGCACCTCCGCCGGCGCGTCGCACATCAGGTCGGTCCCCTTCGCCGTCTTCGGGAACGCGATCACGTCGCGGATCGATGTCTCGCCCGCCAGGATCATCACCAGCCGGTCAAACCCGATCGCGGCGCCGCCGTGCGGGGGCGCGCCATACTCCAGCGCATCCAATAAGAACCCGAACCGCCGCCGCGCCTCTTCATCGGAGAATCCCAGCGCCGCGAACACCTTTGACTGCACGTCCCGCCGGTGAATTCGGATCGATCCCGATGCCAGTTCCACTCCGTTCAGCACCAGGTCATACGACTTCGCACGGCACGCCGCCGGATCCGTCGTCAGCTTGTCGATGTGCTCGTCCAGCACCGTCGTGAACGGATGATGCGCCGCCATCCAGCGGTTCTCCTCCTGGTCCCACTCAAACATCGGGAAATCCACCACCCACAGGAATTTGAAATCGGTCGGGTCCAGCAGCTTGTGCCGGTCATTGTACTTCTGCCCGATCTGCAGCCGCAGCTGCCCGCAAGCCTTCAGCACATCCTCTTCCGGACGCTGGCTCCGCGGCTTCTCCGCCGCCGAGCACAGAATCAGCAGATCCTCCTCGCCCGGCTTCACCCGCTCGCGCAGCGCCGCCACGGCCTGCGGGAAATCCCGCTCCAGCCGCTTCCGATCCTCGAACACGCGCAGACCCTTCTCCGTGCCCAACGGCTTCAGATCGTCACGCTCCTTGCGCGACAGCCCGCCCGTGCGTGGAATGTGGATCGCCACCAGCGGCATCCCCTCCGCCCCCAGGTTCGCGCCTTCAAACAAATCGGTCACCATGTGGAACGGCGGCAGCCGCAGGTCCGGCTTATCGATGCCGTAGCTCCGCATCGCCTGGTCGTAGGTCATCCTGGAGAACGGCGTCGCCACATCAAAACCCGCCGCCTTGCACACGCGCCGCATCACCGGCTCAATTGCTTCAAACACACGGTCCTGCTGCGGGAACGACATCTCCAAATCAATCTGCGTAAACTCCGGCTGCCGGTCCGCGCGCAGATCCTCATCGCGGAAGCAGCGCACAATCTGGAAATACTTCTCAAAACCCGACACCATCAGCAGCTGTTTGAAAATCTGCGGCGATTGCGGCAGCGCATAAAACGTTCCGCTGTTCACCCGCGAAGGCACCAGAAAATCACGCGCCCCTTCCGGAGTCGACCGCGTCATGAACGGCGTCTCAATCTCCAAAAATCCCTGCTCATACAGCGCCTGCCGCACCTCCAGCGCCACCTTCGCCCTTAAAATAATGTTGCGCTGCATCCGCGGCCGCCGCAGGTCCACATAACGGTACTTCAGCCGCGCCTCCTCGCTCACCTCCACGTTCTCTTCCATCGGAAACGGCGGTGTCCGCGACTCGTTTAGGATCCACACCTTGTCGGCAACCACCTCCACTTCGCCGGTCGGTATGCTCGGGTTGATCGTCTCCTTCGACCGCAGCGCGACCGTCCCCTCCACCGCCACCACGAACTCCGGCCGTATCTCCTCGGCGCGCTTGTGCACCACAGCATCGCCATCGGCATGGAACACCGCCTGCGTCACGCCCTCGCGGTCACGCAGGTGAATGAAGATGACGCCGCCCAGATCGCGCCGCCGGTGTATCCAGCCCATCACCACCGCACGCTTGCCCGCATCGGCCGCACGCAGCTCTCCGCAATGGTGCGTGCGCCTCAAGTCTCCTAAAAAGTCGAGTTGTAATGAACCTTCCATGATCTTCTGTTCTTTCGATTAATTTTGCGGGAAGCGCCCGGCGAGATCAGTGCGCGAAATCTGCTCCTGTTCGCCCGTCGTCATGTTTTTCAGCGCGTAGAGGCCCGTATTGATTTCATTCTCGCCCACCATCAGGGTGTAGCGCGCGCCCAGCTTGTTGGCCAGCTCCATCGCCCGCTTCAGCTTCGCGTCCCCGCCCAGCTCCGCCGCCGCGCCTTTCCTGCGCAGCTCATGCGCTAAGCCCGCCGCGTGACGCAGCGCCTCGGCCCCCATCGGCGCGATATATAAATCCAGCACATGCCGGTGCGCCTCCGGCGCCTGCTGCTCCAGACTCATCACCAGCCGGTCCTCGCCGATCGAAAACCCGATCCCCGGCGAATGCACGCGCGAACCCAGCTGCTCCGCCAGCCCGTCATAACGCCCTCCGCCGAGCACCGAATTCTGCGCCCCCAGCGCACCATGCACAAACTCGAACGTCGTCCGCATGTAGTAGTCCAGGCCCCGCACAAGCCGCGGCTTCACCTGGTACGCGATGCCGCGGTCATCCAGATACTGCCGCACCGTCGCAAAGTGCGCGCTGCACGTCCCGCACAGATGATCGAGAATCGACGGCAACGCCTCGATCACCGGCTGATCTTCCGGAATCTTGCAGTCCAGCACCCGCAGCGGATTGGTCCCCGCCCTCCGCTGGCAATCCTGGCACATCCTCGCCGCCACCCCCGCCAGTGCCGCCTTCAAGCTCTCCAAAAACCGAGGCCGGCACTCTGCGCATCCCACCGAGTTCAGCAGCACTTCAAACCCGCTCAGCCCGCAGCGCGTCAGCAGCTCATGCACCATCTCCACCACTTCCGCATCGATAAACGCCGCGTCCGACCCGATCGCCTCCGCGCCGATCTGGTAAAACTGCCGGAACCGCCCCTTCTGCGGCCGCTCCCTGCGGAACATCGGCCCCATATAGTAGAGCTTCTGCAGCCCCGGCTGCTGGTGCAAACTGTGCTCGATATAGGCCCGGATCACGGACGCGGTGTTCTCCGGCCGCAGCGTCAGCGACGATCCGTCGCGGTCATCAAAGGTGTACATCTCCTTGGTGACAATGTCTGTATCCTCCCCCACCCCGCGCGCGAACAGCTGCGTCTCCTCGAAGATCGGCGTGCGGATCTCCTGGTAGTTGTAGGCGCGGAACACCTCGCGCGCCGTCGCCTCCACAAAGTTCCACACCGAACTCGATGGCGGAAGAATGTCGCGGGTGCCTTTAACGGCGCGGATCACGACGGCTCTTCCCGGTACCGCTGCGCCAGTTGCACATACCTCTGCGTGTTGGCGCGGAACCTCTCTCGCTCCTCTTCCGTCACCTCTCTCCGGATCTTGCCTGGAACACCCATCACCATGCTCCCCGGCGGGATCTCCGCCCCCTCCACCACCAGCGTCCCCGCCGCGATAATCGAACCCGCGCCAATCCGCGCGCCGTTCAAAATAATCGCCCCGATCCCGATCAGCGCATCGTCTTCAATCGTGCAACCGTGCAGCACCACGTTGTGACCGGCCGTCACGCGGTTCCCGATCATCAGCGGATAGTCCGGCGCATCCACGTGCAGCACCGAATTGTCCTGAATATTGGACTCCTCGCCGATCGTGATTTGATTCATGTCCCCGCGCAGCGTCGCGTTTGGCCAGATGCTGGCCCGCTCTCCAATCGTAACGTTCCCGATCACCTGCGCCGACGGGTCGACATAGGCCGATGCCGCAATCCTGGGAACGGCGCCCCGAAAAGATCTGATCATGGCTGGAAATCACCAATTTAGCACAGGCTGTGGTATAACCCGATTGAACTCTTCCGTGGGAGGTTTTTATGTCCTGGTTTACTCGTAGACAACTCTTAGCCGCTATGCCCATGGCCCTCGCTGCCGACGGCGGCTCACCTGTCCGTAAGACTCCGCTTCGAACCCGCCACTTCGGTCCCCTCTTCTACGGCGACGAAGAATGGACCCTGCTTGCCGAGGTCTTGAAAACCCGCAGCCCCTTCCGCTACTGGGGCCTCGAGCGCGACCACGCCCCCGACAAAGTCGCCACCTTTGAGAAGGAGTTCGCCGCCCGCATGCGGACGAAACATGCGCTGGCCGTCAACTCCGGCACCTCCGCCCTGCAAACCGCCATGGCCGCGCTCGGCGTCGGCCCCGGCGATGAAGTGATCATCCCCGCCTGGACCTGGCACTCCTGCCTCACCGCCGTCGTCATGGCCGGCGCGCTGCCCGTCTGCGCCGAGGTCGACGACAGCTTCAACCTCGACCCCTCTTTGGTCGAACGCCACATCACTCCGCGCACCCGCGTCATCATGGCCGTCCATCTTCAGGGCTGCCCTGCCGACATGGATGCTCTCACCGCCATTGCCCGCAAGCACAAACTCCTCCTTCTCGAAGACTGCTCCCAAGCCGTCGGCGCATCCTACAAAGGCAAACCGCTCGGCTCCATGGGTGACCTCTCCATCGCCAGCCTGCAAGTCAACAAAACCATCTCGGCCGGAGAAGGCGGCGCTGTCTACACCAACGATGCCGCGATGTTTGAACGCGCCATCCGCTTCCACGATATTGGCGGCGTGCGCCCCATCCACGCTGAAAGTCTCGGTGGCGCCAAGGGTCAGCCCTTCGTCGGTGTCAACTTCCGCATGAACGAATTCACCGGCGCCGTGCTCGTCTCTCAAATCCGCAAGCTCGACAAAATCGTCTCCAGCGTCCGCAACGCCTCCCGCCGCGTCTACGATGGCATCGCCGATCTCAAAGCCATCGAATTCCGCAAACGCCCCGACCCCGCCGGCGACCTCGGCTCCTACGTCTTCCTCGGCTTCCCCGATAAGGACCGCCGCGACCGCTTCATCTCCCTGATGAACGCTGAAAATGTCCCCGCCTCCCCGCCCTCAGGCTCCGTGGTTCTGCCCACCCAGGAATACGTCATGTCCCGCCGCGCCCCGCACCCCAAGTGGCCCACTTGGAACTCGCCCGAAGGAAAAGCCGCCAAGTACGGCCCTGAATCCTGCCCGCAAACCCTGCGCGCCCTCGGCCGCTTCGCCAGCGTTGCCATCGACCCCAGCTACGGCGAATCAGAAACCCGCGACATCGTCGCCGCCATCCGGAAGGTTTACCCCAAAGTCGCCTAGGACTGCCCCGAATCCCCATGCGCCGGCTCGATCGCCGGCAGTGGCTCCGCCCGCTTCGGAAAGATCAGCGACAGCACAATCGATCCGCCCAGCAACGCCGCGATAATCGCTAGCGACAGCGTAATCGGAAACTCCCCGCCCCACAGGTGATGCAGGAACAGCATCTTGCATCCCACAAACGTCAGCACCAGCGCCAGCCCGTACTTCAGCAGGTAGAACCGGTCAATCGCCCCCGCCAGCATGAAGTACATCGACCGCAACCCCAATATCGCGAAGATATTCGACGTGAAGACTATGAGGGGCTCCTTCGTCAGCGCGAACACCGCCGGTACCGAATCGATCGCGAACAATATATCGGTCGTCTCGATGCAGGCCAGCGTCACCAGCAGCGGCGTCGCATAAACGATACTCCCTGTCCGCACGAAAAAGTCCGGTCCGTGTATCGTCGTCGTGATCCGGAACCGCTTCGACAACAGCTTCACCAGCGGATTCTGCGACGGGTCGATCTTGTCATCTCCCGCGAACAGCATCTTGATTCCCGTAATCACCAGGAACAGCCCGAAAACCACCACCACCCAGCGATAGTGAATCAAAGCCGCGCCGATCGTGATAAAGATGCCGCGGAAGACAATCGCGCCCACGATCCCCAGGAACAAGATCCGGTGCTGATACACCGCCGGAATTGCGAAATACCGGAAGATCAGGATGAACACGAAAATGTTGTCCATCGACAGCGACTCTTCCACGATGTAGCCCGCCAAAAACTGCAGCGCCACCTTCTTCGCCGCATCGGCCGGCACGAAACCCGGTATCGACGTCAACCGCGGATCAGCCGCGAACGTATTCGCCGAATACAGGTACAGCAGGTAATTGAACGTCATCGCCAGCGAGATCCAGACGCACGTCCACGCCGTCGCCTCTTTAAACGAAACCTCTTTATGGCCGCGATGGAACAGCCCCAGATCCAGGGCCAGAATCCCCATTACAAAGGCCGAGAAGGCCAGATAAAACCACCAGTACTGTGCGAATGGAAATAGGCTTTCGGTCATGCTTTCATGGGCACACTGACTTTGAGCGCAAGAGCACGGGTTTCAAAGTCTCGGTCCGCGGCATTGCCGCGCCGGTGGTCCGGGCTCTTGAGCTGCGCGAGCCGTGATGACGAAACCACCAGACCCAGGGGCGACCTACTCCCCTCGAAAGCAAGTTCCGGCTTGCTTACCTAATCATGGTATCAGGAACCGGTCAAACCAGTCGAGCGTGCGTTGCAACGCATCCAGCCGGTGCTTCGGCTCACGGAACCCGTGCCCTTCCCGTGGATAACGCACCAGCACCGTCTCCACCCCGCGCCGCCGCAGCGCGGTGAACATCTCCTCGGCCTGCGTGACGTGCACGTCATTGTCATTCTCCCCGTGCAGCAGCAGCGTCGGCGTCTTCGCCTTCGACACATGCGCCAGCGGCGACCATTTCCACAGCAAATGGAAATTGTCCCCCTCCCATGGAAATCCGTTGAACTCCGCATGCACCAGGTCCTGATACAGCGACGTCGCGTAGAAACTGATCAGGTTAGACAGGCTCGCCGACGACACCGCCGCACGGAACCGCTGCGTTTGCGTGATCACCCAGTTCGTCATGAACCCGCCATAAGAGCCGCCCAGCACGCCCAGCCGCCCCGCATCCACCACCGGATACCGCTTCAGCGCCGCATCCGTTGCCGCCATCAGATCCTTGTAGTCGCCCCCGCCCCAATCCTGATTGCATCCATCCGCGAACTGCTGCCCGTAGCCCGATGACCCGCGCGGATTCACCGCCAGCACAGCGTAGCCCCGCGCCGCGTAGTACTGAAACGTCGCGTTGAACGCGTACCCGTGCATCCCGTGCGGCCCGCCATGAATCGCCAGCAGTAGCGGAGCCTTCTCTTTCGGCTGATCCAGCGGCGGATAATAAAACGCCTCCACCGGCTTCGAGTCAAAACTCGACACCCGGAACGCTTCCGGCATCGTGAAGCGCCACGCCGCGCCGCTCTCTTCCGTCAGCCGCTCCGGTTTCGTCTCGCCCGGCTTCATCCTGTACAGCGCAGCAACAGACGCCGGCGAGGACATCGTGAAATACATCTCGCCTTTCCCGGTTACCTGCAACCCCGATACCGCCGCATTCAAATCCAGCAGCGCCCTCGTGGAAGAACTCTCCAGCTCGGTCAGATATGGAAGCACGCGCCCGCGGTCCGCCGCCAGGTAGATCACCGCCTTGGAATCCGGCGTCCAGCGCGGCCCAAACGAACGCCGGTCTAGCTCACGGTTCAACTCCCGCGCACGCCCCCCTCCATACGGCGTCACCCACGCATGCGTATCCTCGGCCACGCTGTCAATCGTTGTGATCTTCCGCGTCGTCGCCGTATACGCGATCCAATTGCCGTCCGGCGACACCACCGGCCCGTACTCCACTCCCGGCGTCTTCGTGATCTGCCGCGCCGCCGACGTGAAAATGTTCACCGCGAATATGTCGTAGTTGTGATTGGCGTCCGCATCCGGCTCCGGGTTCGCCAGAAAGACAACCTCATCCCGCTTCCCCCACCCGATGCTGTGCGAATCGCGATCCGCCGCCGTCAGCGCCTTCGGCGTCGCGCCTGGCGTTGCCTCCACCACGTACACTTGCAGCCGCCGGTTGTCGCTCATCCCCGTCCGTGACTTGTACTGTATCCGCGTGATCACCAGCGGATCAGCCGGCGCCGGCGTTGGCTCAAGCGTCCCCACAAACGCGATTCGCGCCCCGTCCGGCGACCATGCGATCCGGTTCCCCGTACCCTGTAAATACGCATTCGGCGTATGCACCTGGCAGATGTTGTGCACCGCGCTCATCGCCCCCGTCGTTGCCCGCAGCCACGTCTTCCCTTCCCTCGTCTCGAAGAACGCCACTTTCGCCCCGTCCGCGCTCCAACTCACTGAACTCGCATTCTCCGGCGCGAACCCGAGCTTGCCCTCAAGCGTCGTCCACGACGTTGTGCTCTTGCCGGAATCCCAGTCCACCTTCGACCTCGAATACGCGATATCGCCGTTCGGGGAAACCAGAAACCCCGTCACCCCGGACACCGACACCGCATCGGCCGCCGTCAGCGCGCGCGGCTGCCCCGCCGCGGCCGTTGCCGCCACTAGGAACAGGAAGAGAATCATTCAGACCGCGAATCCGTGCTGGCGCCGGTGATGCGGACCGTCGAAATCCTTGGTCGACTTGAACGTCTCATAACGCCCATCGCCGGCCACATCCTTCACACGCGCCTCCAGCGCCGCCATCTCCGCCTTCGTCATCGGCTTGAACGACCGCGCCAGCGCGATGTCCGCCTTCAAGTGCGCCATCGTGTTAATCCCAACCACCTGCGTCGACACCGGCAGACTCAGGCAATACCGGAAACACTCCTCCGCCGTCAGGCCGCCCTTCACCAGCAGCGTCCCGTCCGGATAGCCGCCCGCCAGTCCCTTCATCCCGATCACCCCGACATTCTTCTTCAGACACACCGGCACTACCTCATGCTGAAAGCTCCGGTAATGCGCATCCAGCACGTTGATTGGCATCTGCGCCGAATCCCAATCCTGCGGCTTGCCCAACATCTTTAAGTGAATCAGCGGATCCTTATGCCCCGTGAACCCGATATACCGCACCTTGCCTTGCTTCTTCGCTTCCAGCGCCGCCTTCATCCCGCCCTTCTCAAACACCCAATCCGGATCGTTGTGATAGACCATCTCGTGAAACTGCCACAGGTCCAGGTAATCCGTCTTCAGCCTCCGCAAGCTGTCCTCCAGGTTCTTCATCGAACCTGCGTAATCCCGCTCGCAGTTCTTCGTCATGAGAAACACCTTCTTGCGCCGCCCATCCTGCGCAAGCGCCGTCCCCATCACTTCCTCGGAATGGCCGTTGTGATAATCCCACGCATTGTCGAAAAAGGTCATCCCTTCATCGATCGCCGCGTGCATGATCCGGATCGCCTCCTTGTGATCCTTCACCGCGCCGATATGCCAGCCTCCCAGGCACAGAATCGACACCTTCTGCCCGGTGCGGCCCAGCGTCCTCATCGGAAGTCCGTTGGCGCCGGCCGGCGTCGTCTGCGCGATGATCTGGTTCGCCAGCGCCGCCGCCGACACCGTCGTTGTCGCTCTTTTCATGAATTGCCGCCTCGTCGATGCCTTTGGGGACATTTTGTCAACCTCCTTATTCCTGTTGGTCTTGTCAATAATTCTATCCTATGAGAGATCCCTCGCCTCCC
Organism: Acidimicrobiia bacterium; assembly: GCA_016871315.1. GTDB lineage: Bacteria > Acidobacteriota > Terriglobia > Bryobacterales > Bryobacteraceae > VFZE01. Next base: position 104,420 of record VFZE01000012.1, read on the forward strand.
GATCCCACTACATTTGTGGATGAATTTGTACGAAGAGTTCGGCCTCAGCAATTCGGCAACCACCGAACAGCTTCGCCACGCCCACCGCAACATGGCGCGCCTGTTGCATCCGGACAATTTCCAGGACGAAGAACTCCGCCGCCTGGCCGAACAGCAAATGAAGCGCGTCAACGCCATCTACGCCGTGCTCTCGGACCCCAAGAAGCGCAAGAAGTACGACCTGGAGCAGTCCGGCCAGGAGGTCGTCTCCCCCATCCGCCAGTTTTTATCCGATGAACTTCTCCGTCACTCCGATGGCTTCGGCGTTGTCCGCAGGAACCTCGCCTGGGTGCTCGCCACGCTCAGCTGCATCTTCGGAATCTACTGGCTGCTCAGCCGCTACGCGGGGTTCCCTCCGCCGGAAAGACCGCCCGTTGCCGAAGCTCCCATCCCCCAAGCTGACACCCCCTCGCAGCAGGTGAGTCCCGCGCGCCCCTCCGCCGCTTCCCCCGCCGCCACGGCAGATCTCCGCCAGCTTACCCAGGAATCGCGCGAATTGCGCCAGTTGCTTCACAGGACCATGGAGGAACGCGACGCCGCTATCGCTCGCCTGTCGGTTCTTCGCTCCACACCGTCCATTCCCACCGTGGCGCAAGCCGCCGCGGCCGATGCCCCTCCCATCTCCACTCCCGTCGAACCGCTATCGGCGCCCTCCGCCCCGGAACCCCGGCGCGAAGCCAAGAAACTCTCCGGTACCTGGGTCTACCTTCCTCCCGCCAAAGGTCCTTCACCAGCCGATCTCTACCCAGCCGAATACATTGAACTTATCCTGGTCGAGCAGTCCGGCTTCATCGTCGGCAGGTACCGCGGCCGCTATCGCGTCACCGACCGCGCCATCTCCCCGGAGGTCCGCTTCATGTTTGAAGGCAAGTCCGGCGACAACGCCCGCTTCAATTGGACAGGCAACGGCGGCGCACGCGGCGAAGTGGAGCTGAAGCAACTCTCCGAAAACACGCTCTCCGTCGATTGGTACACTTCCCAGTTCGGCCGTCAGACTACGCTCAGTTCCGGCACCGCCGTCCTCGTCCGCCGCCAGGAATAACACACCCCTCGTTATACTGAATGCGTGCTGCCCGTTTGGTTCATGCTGGCACTGGCCGCCGCCGAACCCGTCGCGCGCCCTGTCTGGACCGGCCCCGGCGCCTCCGTCCAGGGCATGCCCTCACCCGACGGCCGCTTCCTCACCGCCATCGACCCCTCCACAGGCGACCTTGCCATTCGCGAACTCGCCGGCTCTCGTCTCCACCGCCTCACCCACCGGCCCTCCAACTCCAAGGAGTTCGCCTACTTCTCCGCCGTCTCGCCCGGCTCCAACCACATCGCCTATGCCTGGTTCAACGATGCAGGCTTCTACGACTTACGTCTTATCGCCACCCAAGGCGGCGAGCCTCGCCTGCTCTTCCGCAATGAAGAAGCCGGCTTCGTCCAACCCTGCGACTGGACCCCCGACGGCCGCTTCATCCTCACTCTCCTGTTCCGCAAGGACAATATCAGCCAGATCACCCTCATCGCCGCCGAAGACGGGAACGTGCGCGTTCTGAAATCCCTCAACTGGGTCTACCCGAAAAAGATGGACATCTCCCCCGACGGCAAATGGATCGTCTATGATTCCTTCGCCGCCGGCAGCCAGTCCCAGCGCGACATTTACATCCTCGCCCTCGATGGCAGCCGCGAATCCACGCTCATTACCGGCCCCGCCGAGGACGGCTATCCGCTGTGGACGCCCGACGGCAAGTCCGTCGTCTTTGCCAGCAACCGCCTCGGCACAAATGACCTATTCCGTATCCCCGTGGAAAACGGCAAAGCCTCCGGTGAACCGGAACTCCTCCAAAAGGACCTCGACCGTTTCCTTCCCATGGGCATCACCACCGATGGCACCCTTTACTTCGGCCGCCGGAGTGGCGCGCGCGACGTTTTTCTCGTCTCTCTTCCAGCAGGGGAACCCAAGCGCCTTTCCAGCCGCTTCCACGGCGCCAATCTCGCTCCCGCCTTCTCCCGCGACGGCCAGTACCTCGCCTACCTCACGCGCCAGGGAGCTGAAAACTTCGGCACCGAATCCCGCGTCGTCACCATTCGCTCCCTCAAAACAGGAGCCGAACGCCAGATTGCTCCCAAGCTCGCTCACATGGAGCGGCTACGCTGGTCCCCGGACAACAAGTCGCTCCTTATCTCCGGCAGCGATGGCAAGGGCCGCTCCGGCCTGTTCCGCGTCGACATCACCTCCTCGCAAGCGCGCCCCATCGTCTGGGACGACAACGCCTCCTTTCGCGGAATCCCAGGAGACTGGCTGGACGCGGACCGCGTTGTCATCGGCGGCTCTGACCTACGCGAGCGTAACCTCCTCACCGGAGACGAGCGCCTGCTCGACAAGCGCGCCGCACGTCTGGTTGCCGTCTCCGCGGAAGGCAAAGTAGCCTTCGCCTCCTACAATGAAGTCTTCCTGCTCGATCAGGGCAGCGTCTATAAAGGCGAGGTCACCTCGCTCGCATGGGCCGCCGAGGAACTCTACGTCGCCACCCCCGAAGCCCTCATCGCCGGCGGCCGCAAACTTCCACTCCCCGATTATGACCTCGGATCTCTCAGCATTGACCCCGGCGCCAGGCAGCTCGTCTACTCCGGCGGCCGCGTCGCCAATGAGGTCTGGTCTCTCAAACTCCCATGAGAGCTGCTCTCCTGCTACTGGCAATCTCTCTCTCAGCCTCTGAGCGCCTTACCGTCCCTCTCGGGCTCGACCAGTACATCCCTGCCCCGCCCGAAAACCCCCTCCGCCCGGATGTCACCGCGCTTGGCCGCGACCTCTTCTTCGACAAGCGCCTTTCCCGCGACGGCACCATCTCCTGCTCCAGTTGTCACGAACCTTCGCGCGCCTTCACCGACAACCGCCCCTTCGCCATCGGCATCCGCGGCCAGAAGGTTCCCCGCCGCTCCCCACCAATCTTCAATCGCGCCTGGGGCAAGTCCTTCTTCTGGGACGGCCGCGCAGAAACCCTCGAACAACAAGTGCTGGGGCCCATCGCCAACCCAAAGGAAATGGACCTGACCATCGAGGAACTACTCGTTCGCCTTCGCCGTGATCCCTCCTACAACAGCCGCTTCCGCGAACTCTGGAACCGCGAGCCTGATTCCCAAACGCTCGCCTGGGCCCTCGCTGGCTACCTGCGAACCATCCTCGCCGGTGATTCCCCCTATGACCGTTTCGTCGCCGGGGACCGCAACGCCCTCACCCAGCGACAGCAGCTTGGCCTGCGCCTGTTCCGAAGCAAAGCCAACTGCCACGCCTGTCACATCGGCCCCAACCTCACCGATGAGCGCTTCCATAACACTGGTACAGCCTTCAACAATGGCCAATGGACCGACCCTGGCCGCTTCGCCGTCACCAATCTCGCAGCCGACCGCGGCGCCTTCAAAACTCCTTCCATACGGGAAGCCGCCAAGACCGCCCCTTACATGCACAACGGCAGCCTCGCCACTCTCGAAGATGTCGTCGACTTCTACAACAAAGGCGGCCGCGCCAATCCCTTCCTCGACCCCGAGATCAACCCCTTGAATCTCTCTCCCGAAGAACAAACCGCCCTCGTCGATTTCCTCCGTGCCCTCACCGGAACCATTCGTGAAGGCTGGCCGCAATGACCCTGCTTCTGCTCCTGTTGCTTGCTCAATCCGACTTCACCGCGCTGTACGAGCAGGCATACCGGGAACGCGCGCAATCCATTGGCCCCAACCATCCCAAAACACTTTCGAGCGCGCGCGATCTCGCCCTCTACCTCGCCCAACGCGGCGAATTCCGCCAGGCAACCTCCTACTTGCAACAAGTGCTCAACGCTCCGCCCACACGGGAAGCTCCCGCCGCCACCGCGCTCCACAACTGGGCCGCCGCCATCGAACAGGACTCCCCCGATGCCGCCGAACGTCTTTACCGGCTCGCCCTCCAGATCCGCGCGAAGATCCTCCCCCCGCTCGACGCTGAACTCGCCACCACGCGACTCAATCTCGCCGGCCTTCTGCTTGGCACTTCCCCCGAACCGGAATCCCTCGCCCGCCTCGCCCTGGCCGCGTTTGAAAAATCGCTTGGCGCATCGCACCCGCGAACCGGCGCCGCCTGTGGAACTCTCGCCGCCGCCCTCGCCATGAAAGGCGATGTCCCCGCCGCTGAGAACCTCTTCCGCCGCGCACTAACGATCGCCGAAAAAGCCCACGGACCCGATAGCCCGGAAACCGCCGCCGCGCTCGAAAACCTCGCCGACCTGCTTTCTCAAACCGGGCGTGAGGCCGCCGCGCGTCCTCTCCGCGCGCGGGCGGAGTCGATTACGCGGCGTCAGCGGTAGCTCGTAAACTCCGATCCAGTGATTGGTAAACGCCAGCCACTCCGACGCCTCCACCTTCGGCATGTGGCACTCCACACAGCGCTGCTTTCCCACCGCCGTCACATGCCGCGGCTTCGCATGACACTCCGCGCATTTCGCCTCTACATTCATCGGCTCATCGGAATGCGCACGGTGGCAGCTCAGGCAGCTCAGCTGCCCGCCGCTCTTCAAAAAACACGCCGCCTGACTTAGATACACCGGCTGATGCCGTGTGTTCCACGGATTCTCCCAGTTGGTCGCCACACCTTGCGCTGGCGGCATGCGGTGGCACTCCCCGCACAGGTTGTTCACCGCGGCCGCGTCCAGCTTCCCCGGATGCCGGATATTACCCACTTCCGGCTTTTTGGCGTGCTCGCCTCCCGCGCCATGACACGCCTCGCACCGCACACCGGGCTCCGCCGGTTGTAGCTTCCGCCCTTCCGCCAGCCGCACCGTGCCCGTCGAATGGCAACCGAAACACCGCATGATCGCACTATCGGCCGCGAACGTCCGGTAGCGCACTCCCTTTGCGTCCTCGTGCCCCGGCGTGAAATGCAGCCGGTCCGCTTTCCGGTACCAGCTCAGCCCGTGTTCGAGATAGCTATCCTCGTCAACCTGGCTGACGTAGGTGATCGCCTGCACCCCAGACCCGAACGCCCACCGTCCATCTGCACCCGCCTTCAACGCGCTAGCGTGCGCAGTCCCCCCTTGTGACTTGGCGATTTCCCCGTGACAGGCCCCGCAAGCCGCCGTGCCCGCATACGGTACCGCGAGCGCGGCGGCTAGGGCCAGAATCACAAAGTGATGCTACCAGCGGAAGCGGCCGCTGTATTGGAACTGCCGTCCGGCGTAGCCGGCCAGTTGCGCCGTTACACGCCCGAAGGCGGAGTTGCCGAAGGCGGTGGAAGGCAATGCGCCATTGAAGGTGTTGGTGGCGTTGTAGGCCTCCATGCGCAACTCAAAACTGACCCCCTCGGTCAACGCAAACTCCTTGGCCAGCGTGAGGTCAATGTTCTTGAAGCGCATTCCCTTCACCCCGTCATACTGCAGCGGGTTCTGCCGGCGCGTGAAGGCAGGGAGATTCCGGAACTTCGATGTGTCGAACATCTGCTCCTTGGTCGGGTTGCTGAGCGACGGATCGCCGTCCACCAGCAGGCCGCCGAATCGGAGGAACTGGCCGGTGTTAAACGTGAAGATGCCGCTCAGAGCCCACCCGCCGAAGACGGCGTCGGCCACCTTATTCATCGAGGCGGCGTATTTGCGTCCCTTGCCGAACGGCAACTGGTAGATGGACGCGCCGGTCAGGCGGTGCCGCGGGTTGACGTCGGGGAAGAACGTGAGCGTGTTTGTGAAGTTGTCCAGTTCGTCATAGTACTGCTCGTTCCGCTCGCGATTATAGTTATAACCAAGCACGAGATTGAAGCCATTCCGGAACGGGCGCTGCACCTGCAATTGCAGGGCCTGGTAGCGATTGCCGGCGAGGCCTACGAGCCGTTCCTGGAGGCTGCCATATTGAGGATACGGCCGCAGCAACTGACTGACGGCGACATTGCGCGTAGTCCTCAACTGCCCGGGCATCTTCTGCTCCGGCAGGACACCGAAGAACGGGTTGGCTACGGACCGCGTGATGGCTGCGCCGTTCTGATACCCGATTCTTGGATCGATCTGATTGACATCGCGGGTGACCGGGATGTTGCGGCCCAGGTTGAGGAAGTAGGTGGCGTCCATGACGATCTTTCCAGGCAATTCGCGCTGCAACGTGAAATTGATGCGATCATTGACGACCGTGTTGAAGTTCTGGGAATACCAGGCGGGCGTCGAGGTGCTGCCCAGATTGGTGTAGGTCCCAAGGGCCTTGCCGGTTACAGGGACCAAGCCGTCGGGATAGGGATTACGCAACCGCGCCTGCGGTACCCCTGTGATGAGAGGAAGCACATTGGTCTGTGCGTCGAAACCAGGATACAGGACGCTCCCCAGCACATCGAGGCCGTCCGCCAGGCTGGCCGGCACCAGGTAGCGGGCATAGCCGATGCGCAGTGCGGTTCGGTCGTTCACCCGGTAGGCAAGACCGGCGCGTGGCATGAACAGGTTGCGCTGAGCATTCCACGAACCGCGATTGTTGGAGTCCGTGAAGATCCAGGCTCCGTTATAGCTCGGTCCGCTGGTCCGCAAAGCCGTCGCTTCGGCGGGAAGACGAGGCGCATTGGCGCCTTGGAACTCCGGAATTGGCGCTGTCAGATCCAGAAAACGAGACAGCCGGTCCTCCGGGTCGGTCAGGGGAGCTTCATACTCATAACGCAGGCCGAGGTTGAGCGTCAGCCTCTGCGTGATCTTGAAGTCATCCTGGAAAAAGAAGCTGTAGAAGTTGTAACGGGCCTTCTGCAAAGGCAGCGACTGCGTAAAGGAGTTCTGGTCGATCACGCCGAGCAGCATGCCCGCCCACGCATCGCCGCTCAGCCGTGTATCCGGGCTCAGGAACGTGTTGGCGGTTGTGTCTGCCCGGAAATCGAAGGTCATCGGTCGGGGCCGCACGGCAATCGACTGGTTGTGGCGAAACTCCCCGCCCACCTTGTAATAATGCCGTCCTGAGGACTTTGACACTTTCGACTGGATCGTGTAGGCGTCCGGATCCTGGTACCAGAATCCGGTCCGGCCGAGGTTGGTTGCCGTGGGGCCGCGGCGAATGATGACGCCTGGGTAGTAAACGGCGGGAAGCTGGTCCACATACCCCTTGTACCAGGTGTTATTCCCCCAGATGGAAGCCAAGCCCTTCTCGCCGATCTGGGCCGACTGCACCGCAAATGAATCAAACAGCGCATTGTAGGAGGCGCGGATGTTGAACACCGTGCTCGCGTTGACCGTCCAGACGACGTCCCCGACCGTGTTCCAGGAATGGCGTTCGCTGCCGTTGGGGGCCTGGGCGATAGAGCCTCCTGTATAGTTGTCCTGCTCCACAAAGGTCTTGAACATCGAGAACCGGCCGAAGATTTTCAGATTGTCATTCACGTTCCAGTCGGCGCGATCCGATAGGTTCCAATACTTCACACGCTCGGCGAAACCGGCGCGGAAGTTGTTGACCAGGTCACTGCCCTCACCGGGAAGATTGGGCTTCCAGATATCGTTCATGATGCGCACACCCACCGGGTCCAGCTGCGATTGCGGAATCCGGTTGCCGGCAAACGGCATGCGTGTGGCGGTTCCGTTCGCATTCAACTGTGTTGTCCATGGGTCGTAGATGGCTCGCAAGCCGCCCTGTGTGTTCAATGACCGGGAGAAGTCGCCGGTGCGCTCCAGGTCGGTGGGCATCGTCGCCTGCACAGAACGCGGATCCTGGGACCTCCAGGCTTCATAGGAGAAGAAATTGAAAACTCTGTTCTTGATCACCGGCTGGCCCAGCGTTCCGCCGAAGACGTGATTACGGACCAGATTGGGTCGCCGCGTCGTATGATCGGCGACGGCGTTCAGCTTCGGGTTCCGGCCCAGGTAATAGGCGGTGCCATGATACTCGTTCGTGCCCGATTTCATCTGCACGCTTAGCGTCCCCCCGGCCGAGTGGCCGATCTCCGAGTCCACCGCGTTCTGCTGGAGATTCACTTCCTGCACGGCGTCCATCGACGGCGTATAGCTGGATTTTTCTGTCGCCATCGAGGAGGCTCCGTCGACGATGATGTCGTTCTTTGTCGTCGTGTTGCCGCCCACATCCAGCTGCGTAGCCGCCCAGTGGTGATACGGGCTCTGCTCGGTGCTGGAGCGCACGACAACCGCAGGGTTCAGTGATGCCAGCAAAAAGGGATTGCGGTGAATGATCGGAAGGTCATTCGCCATCTTCGTGTCGATGGTCACCGCCATGGTGGAGGTGTTGAAGGAGACGGCCACGGGCGCAGCCTCCACTGTCACTTGCTCGCCGACGGTGCCCAGTTCCAGTCGCGCGTTGACCGTGACGTCGCCTCGGCTCTGCACCAGCACGTTGCGTTGGACGAACCTCCGGAAGCCCTGCATCTCCACCGTCACGTTATAGTTTCCGCCGATCACGAAGTCGAACAGGTACTGCCCGACGTCATTGGTCTGCTTTGTGGAGGAAACGTTCGTGCCAACGTTGGTCAGAGTGACGGTTGCACCGGCAACCACGGCGCTGGTGCCGTCGGTTACCAGACCCTGCACACGCGCGCGCACGTCCTGTGCCCAAACTTGCGCCAGAAACATCAACGCGACAATCAGTATTCTCATGGCAGCCCCTTGTTGCAGCATTGTTTGTTCGGGAAATAGACGGTGCGATTTCCCAGTTTGAGCTAGTATACGCCCCTCAACCAAGTTGGGTCAAATCAGGGTAGTGCGTTAAATCAGTTTTAGCGGACTACCCAAATCAGCTTCTTCAAATGCTCATGCACTGCCGCACCAAATGAGCCCGTCTCCGAGGTCGGCGCCATGTGTCCCGCACTGCTCCGTCAACCCGATCGGAACCTTCACCCCGCTTTGATTTCCTCCAAGATTCGCGCCGCCTCCTCCGCAGGATCCGACGCCCGCGTGATCTGCCTTCCGATCACCAGATAGTCGGCCCCGTCCGCGATCGCCTCCGCCGGCGTCGCTACCCGCTTCTGGTCACCCTGGGCCGCATTCGCGGACCGCACGCCCGGCGTCACAAGTACCGCCTCTGGTCCCGCGATCCGCCGTACCGAGCCAACCTCCAGTGGCGAACACACGATCCCGTCGATCCCCGCCTCCCGCGCCTTGCTCACACGCAGCGACACCAAATCCCCAATCAAGCATGGGTACCCTAAATCGGCCAGGTCCTGTTGATCGAAGCTCGTCAGCACCGTCACCGCCAGCAGCCGCAACTCCGCTCCCGCCTTCCCTTCCACCGCCGCCCGCATCACCGCTCCGCTGCCATGCACAGTCAGCAGTTTCACACCAAGTTCGGCCACCTGCGCCGTCGCGCGCCTCACCGTCTCCGGGATGTCGTAGAACTTCATGTCCAGAAATACATCCGCCCCAGACGCCGTCAGCTCCCGCACAAACTGCGGACCGCCGGCCGCGTAAAGCTCCATTCCCACCTTGAACGGACCTACGTGTCCTTGGAGCTTCTCCACCAGCCGTGCCGCTTCCCCTGTGGTCGCCACATCCAGCGCCACGATAATCGGATTCTTCATACCAGCCGAATCGGCTTCTCCCCTCTTTCAATCACCCGCCCGATCCTCCGTGCCTCCCGCAGCTTCTCCAATGCCATCTCCGCATCCGCCTCCGGCAGCGACACCAGCAGTCCGCCCGACGTCTGCGGATCAAACATCAGGTTCACCAAATCCTCCCTCATCCCACCGGCAAATTCCACATCCGGCCCCGCGAACTCCCTATTGTTCTTCAGCCCCCCCGCAATCGCTCCCGCCCCCGCATAAGCAAGCGCGCCTTCCAGCAATCCCACCTTCCCTGCCTCGATCTCCAGCGTCACCTTGCTCGCCACCGCCATCTCACGCCCATGTCCCGCCAGCCCGAACCCCGTCACGTCCGTGCACCCATGGACCTCCAGCCCCGCAAGCGCCTCCGCCGCATCACGGTTCAGCCGCAGCATCGATGCCACCGCGCCCGCCAGGTGAGCCTCCTCCACTATGCCCCGCTTCAGCGCCGTCGCAATCACGCCCGTCCCCAGCCGCTTGGTCAGCAGCAGGGCATCGCCCGCCCGCGCCCCCGCATTGGTCCAGTACTTCTTCGGATGAACCGTGCCGGTCACCGCATAGCCGAACATGATCTCGTCATGATTCACGCTGTGCCCACCCAGAATCACGCAGCGAGCCTCGGCGATCTTCGACGCGCCTCCGCGCAATATCTCCCGCAACACCTCCAGATCCTGCTTGCCCGGATACGCAACCAGCGACAGCGCCGACACCGGACGCCCTCCCATCGCATACACATCGCTCAACGAGTTGGCCGCCGCAATCGCCCCGAACGTGAACGGATCATCCACGATCGGCGTGAAGAAGTCCACTGTTTGCACCAAAGCCGTATCCTCGTTCAGCAGATACACTCCGGCGTCGTCGGCTGTCTCATAGCCAACCAGCACCTTCTCATTCACCACGCGCGGAACGCCGCACAGTACCTGGTCCAATAACTTTGGACTCAGCTTCGACGCTCAACCGGCGGCTTTCGCGTGGGCCGTTAGTCTGGCTACCGTCACATTTGCTAGTGTACAGGCTGCACTACGATCCCGTTCTCCTGCTCCCAAGCCGCAAGCAGGCCCCCTTTGCCCGTCATGATCAGCTGCGGATAGTCGCCCTTCTCCGCCAGAACCTTCGCCGCCTCATCCCGCGAGCTGCGCAGCATCACCGCTCCCTGCCAGACCCAAATCGCGTAATCGGTCTTGTCCAGCCCTGTTGCGATCGATGCATCCTTGCCCGGGCCAAGCTCCATTTCCTTCTCCCCCGGCCGTGCCACGAAGATCGAGCTCTCTCGCCGCCACACCGTCTGCGCGCCGCCGCCAGCCGCCACAAGCCCCCCGCCATCCATCGGACACGCGTTCAGCTTCCACGTCCCGTGACCCAGCTTCTCGGTCGCGAAGCTCTTACCTCCGTCCCGCGATACCGAAAGGTACATGTCGCGCGAGCCGCCCAGCGCATTGCGGAACATCACATAGACCGTTCCGCCGTCTCCCACCGCCACCGACGGATGGCAACATTCGCAGATATGCCCATCCGGCGACTCATACACCAGTGTGTTCTTCCCCCACGTCTTCCCTCCGTCTCGCGACACCGAAGAGTACAGCCGTGTGCCCTTTTGCCGCAGATCCAGCCACACCGCCGCCACTACCCCGTAGCCGGCCGCCATCCCGTGCAAACCCTCGCGTGCCGATCCCTCCACGTCATTGATCCGCACCGGGCCTTGCCAACCCTCCTCTTCGTCCTTCGACCTCCAGGCCCACAGATCCCCATCCGCTCCGCGCCCCTTAGCCCCCGCGATCGCGGAAACCACCACGTGACCGGACTGAATCGCAATGCGCGGCCCGCGATGCCGTCCCAGCGACAGGAATCCCTTGGTTCCCACCTTCACCGGCTTTGAGAAACTCCTCCCGAAGTCCGTGGATGAGGCGTAGTAGATATCGTTGCCCGCGCCAAAGGTCAGGCCCACCACACGTCCGTCGCTGGCCATTTGCGGCTGCCTCCAGGCTGGCGCCGGAGCTTCCGGCATCAGGTGAACGGCGAATAGCAGAGCAAGAGGAAACATGCTCTTAGTCTATCTTTTGGCCGCCATCATCGTAGCTCCTCCAGAGAGGAGATCAGCATCGTTACCCGCTCCTCGCTGAGTCCTGCAAACTGGCACGCATGGAGTTCTTCCACAGGCTCATCCAACTGCCCCAGCAGATCCAAAGCGTTCCGCGTCGCACGGACACGCACAACGCGGCGGTCTTCCCCGCCCCGTACCCGCTCCGCCAGCCCTTGTTTTTCCAGGCGGTCCACCAGCCGCGTCACATCCGGATCCCGGTTCACCATCCTCTCCGAGATCTGTCCGCTCGGGATGCCATCCGGTCCCGCGCCGCGCAGAATGCGCATCACGTTATATTGCTGCGTGCTCACTCCGTATGGCCTCAATAGCTCGGCCAGCTGCTGCGTCAGCACCTCCGCTGTCCGTAACACGTTAAGAAAAGCCTCCGCTGTCGTAGAACGGACAGGCTTGGTCTGTTGCAATTCCTGCAGTAGTTTCCCCGGCACGTTTCCATCCTAAAGGTTCCCGCCGGTCACGGCAATTTTGGCCGTTTCGATAGATATACTGTGAATTTGCTCATGAAACCATCACGCCGACACCTTCTCGCCACTGCCGCGCTACCGGCACTATCTCAATCAACCCCCTATTGGTCCATTACCCACGAACTCGTTCGCCGCCACGAAGAGGCCGTCGAACGCATTCTCCAAATGCAGACCACCGACCCCGCCAGCCCCTGGCGGGGCGGCTATCCGGATGCCCACGGACTCCATAACGGCGGCTCCGCCAGCGGTGTCCTCATCCAGTGCGCCGCCGCCATTCTCCAGGAGAAGTCGAAATTCCACCGCAGCCGCGAGCTTTTTGAGCGCATGCAACTGGCCGCCGGATTCATGAACCGCAAGGTCTCACCAGACGGCAACTACGACCTTCTTGTTACTAACTTCAACTCGCCCCCAGATACCGCATTTATCACCCTCAACGTCGCCTCAGCCGCCTTCCTGGCGCGCAAGTTCGCCGACCGAGACATCGCCTCACTGCTGGAACCCATCGTCAAGCGCAGCGGCGCCGCGCTGGTCAAAGGCGGCATCCACACTCCCAACCACCGCTGGGTGCTCTGCGCCGCTCTTTCCCAGATCCAACAGCTTTACCCGGATCCAAGCTACCTTCGACGCATCGATCAGTGGCTGGCCGAAGGCATCGACATCGACTCCGACGGCCAGTACACCGAGCGCAGCACCGTCACCTATAACGGCATCACCAATCGCGCCTTCACCGTCATGGCCATCAAGCTCGCCAGGCCCCAGTTGCTTGATCCCGTCCGGAAGAACCTCGAGTCCATGCTCTATCTGCTCCATCCGGGCACCGAGGTGGTTACCGAAATCTCCCGCCGCCAGGATCAGTACACGCGCGGCGGCATGGGCGGTTACTGGCTGGCTCTCCGCTACCTCGCCATCAAGGACCGCAACGGTCAGTATGAGACTCTCGCCAGGCGTCACGGGCCCGGTCTCTCCGAGATGATGGAGTTCGACGAACTTTCCCAGCCCGGCCCGGAACCGGCGCCCGTGCCCGAGGATTATCAGAAGGACTTCGACTTCCTCAAGGTCGGCCGCATCCGCCGCGGCCCCGTCTCGGCCACCATCCTGCGCGAAGGCAACAGCCGCTTCTTCTGTCTCCGCCGCGGAGAGGCTGTCATTGAAGGCGTCCGCTTCGCCGCCGCCTTCTTCGGTAAGGGCCAGTTTGTTCCCTCACGGTCCTCCAAACCAGGCAACGCCTACACACTAGAGCAATCGCTCGAAGGTCCCTATTTCCAACCCTTCGATCCCCCGCGTACAGTCGGCACCGAGGATTGGGATGCAACGCGGCCCATGCGCCGGCAGACCGAAGTCTGCCACATGAGGTACCGCGCCGAGATCAAGGAGCGGCCCAACGGCTTCGACCTGCGCATTGCCGCCGAGGGCACTCGCGACGTGCCCCTGGCTGTTGAGATCAATCTCCGCGACGGCGGCGCGCTGGAGGGCTGTGAAACCGTGCCACAGGTTGAGGGGGCCCACCTGCTCCGCTCCGGCTACGCCGCCTACCGTATGGGAGCCGACACCATCCGGTTCGGTCCCGGACTCGCCGAACATACCTATACGCAGGTGCGTGGGGCGCAGCCTAAACTCCCGGGGACGAGCGTCTACCTGACCGGCTACACGCCGTTTGACCGCGTCATTGAGTTCCGCTGGGGCTAACCGGGGCCGACGGCCGCCGTCGTTTGATGGTTCAGCCTTCCGGTTTGGTGGAGGTGACCGCCACGGGCTTTCCGGCGCGCAGCGCCTCCACTGCTTCCCGCACCCATTGCCGCTTCACGCGGGCTGGGTTGGCGGCGGCGTCGAAGGCTCCCTGGTAGCGGATGGCGCCGGAGTTGTCGAGTACAACCGCCGTCGGGGTGACCTGTGCCTGGAAGTGATCGGCGAGCGCGTTGTTGGTGTCCCGCAGGACCGGGAACGGGAACTGGTTGCCTTCGGCGTTGCGCCGGATCTGCTCCACCGGTTCGGTCCGGTTAGAGTTCACAAAGAGCAGCCGGACCGCGCTGTTTGCGTATTCGCGGTGGAGCGCGCTGAAGCGGTCCGCGTAGTCGTTCGACATCGGGCAGACGGCCGAGATGAAGACGACTACGGTGATGCCACCGCGGAGAGAGGTGAAGGATCGAGGCTCGCCATCCAGCGTGTGGAGCGTGACATCGGCGGGCGCCGCGGCAAGCAGCAGAGCCAGCGTCAGCGGGATCACTTTTCCGCTTTTTCTTTGGCGGGCTCCAGCTTGAGGTTGATCACGGCCTGGCGCCGGGAGTCGAAGACGCTGAGCGTCTTCTCGTCGCTGGAGCGGCCTTGATGATCGGCGCGCAACTCGTAATCGATGTTGGTGCTCAGGCCGTGAAAACGGTAGATGCCGTCCTTCTGCGTGATGTAGGAGCGCACGCGCAGGCTCTTGGTGTCCTTGAGCTTGACGACGGCGCCTTCCACCGGGTTATCGTCCTCGTTGCGGACGACCCCGGCGACGGAGCGGACGTTCTCATCCTCGTTCTTGTCCTTCTTCGAACCCCCGCTGCCGCCGAACAGGCCGCCTTTACCGCGCTCGGCCGGAGCAGGCGCCTGGGCAGCCAGAGGCAGGGCGATCCATGTGCAGACAGTGAGCAGTAGCAGATGGCGCATCACCATTCCTCCTCGTCGTCATCATCCTCGTCGAGGTCCTCATCCTCATCGTCGTCATCGTCGAGCAGTTCGTCTTCGTCCTCTTCGTCCTCATCGTCGGAGCTAAGCTCCAGCGGATTGGTGTTGGTGACGTTCAGGCTGGCGCCGCATTCATCGCAGCTGATGACATCGCCTTCGGTCACGTCATCTTCTTCCAAGTCAATCGATCCATCGCACAACGGACAAGAGAGCATTCAAAATCCTCCAATATTATGAGACGAAAGCACTATTCTTTTCAAATACACAACCTGATGGCGGTTGCAAGCCCCTAGTTGGGTCACTTGGCAGCCATTTTGCGCCGCGTGGTTGGCGGGACGACCCCTTTCAGACGCAGGTAGGTGAACATCTGGCTCCGATGGGTCAGCTCATGCTCCTTGGTAAAGAGCAGCATCTCCATGCGGGTGATCCTTTGCCCGTCAAACCGCGTCATCATCTCCGCGAAGAACTCGGGAGGGCGGCCGGCAAGCGCCGCGCAGTCGGTCTCGACGGACCGGTTCAGCTCTCGGGCGAAATCGGCCGGAGAGACGTCGTCAGCCAGCGGAAGGAAGTACTTTTTCATTCTGTCCCGCGCGCCGGGGGCGGCGAGGTTGTCCTCTCCATCCAGCAGCAGGCCGGCGAGGCCGCGGCCGGCGTTCAAGATGTGCCGGGCCAACTCGCCGTAGGTCATCAGATCGGGCGTGGGACGGAACGACAATTCGCCTGCGGGCATATCGAGGACGGCCTGGGCGACATCGGCGCGGACGGCTTTCCAGGAATCCAGAATCTGATCGAGACGAACCATAAAATCCATTCTTACCACACTGGAGGATGGTTGCGCGATGCGGGCGCGATACACTGGAAGGAGACGTGCTCAGAGGCATTGCAGTGGTGATGATGGCGGCGGGCTGCCTGACGGCGGCTTCGGTACGCGGCAAGCTGGCAACCGGCGAAAAGCCTGTGCTGAAGACCGCCAGCGGAGAGGCGGTACGGCTCTTCGGGGACAAGGCAACGATGAAAGTTCTGCATGACAAGCGGCTGCGCGATGCCGATTTCGAGGTAGCCGGGCGGTTCCGCGCCTCGGGGGAGTTTGAGGTGGGGCCGATTCATGAGAAGTCGATGTTCGTGCACAAGGGCGGCAAGAAGCTGCTGATCAGCTACTGGTGCGAGGTATGCTCGATCCGGACCTACGAGCCGGGCCAGTGCATGTGTTGCCAGGAGGAGACGGAATTGGATCTGAAAGAGACGATCGATCCATGAAACTGCCTATCATCACACTCGCGACGGTATTCCTATCTATGTCACAAGCCCAACAATACACCGCGCAGAAGACCACCGAGGATGGGATCGAAGTGATCCGCCTGGCGGATGCGGCAAGCCGGACGGAGGTGTGGATCGCGCCGGCGATGGGCAACAACGCCTACAAGATGACGGTGAAGGGCGCCGGCATCATGTGGCGGCCGGCGGCGTCGCTGGGAGCGTGGAAGGCCAAGCAGGGGATGGGCGGCAATCCGTTCCTGGCGCCGTGGGCGAACCGGATTGAGGGCGACTCCTACTTTGCCAACGGGAAGAAATACACGCTGAACGGGGAGCTGAAGAACTTCCGCCGCGACGGGAACCAGTTCCCGATTCACGGGCTGGTGGTCTACGCCACGGAGTGGAAGGTGACGGCGGTGAAAGCGGACGCGGGCGGCGCGGAGACGACCAGCCGGCTGGAGTTCTGGCGCGAGGCCGACTGGATGGCGCAGTTTCCTTTTGCGCATGCGATCGAGATGACGCACCGGCTGCGCGAGGGCGTGCTGGAAGTGGAGACGGTGATCGAGAACCTGTCGTCGGGGCCGATGCCGGTATCGGTTGGCTATCACCCTTACTATCGGGTTCCGGATGCGCCGCGTGACAGCTGGCAAGTGCACGTGGCGGCGAAGGAGCACGTGGTGTTGTCGCCGAAGCTGGTGCCGACTGGCGAGGTGAAGGCAGCGGCACTCGGCGAGGTGATGAAGCTGGCGGGCACGCAATTGGATGATGTGTTCACGGGGCTGGTTCGAGGCAAGGATGGCCGGGCGGTGTTCTGGGTGCATGGGGCCAAGCAGCGCGTTGCAGTAGAGTATGGGCCGAACTATCCGGTGTCGGTGGTGTACGCACCTGCTGGACGGGAGTTCATCTGCTTTGAGCCGATGAGCGGGGTGACCAACGCATTCAACCTGGGGCACGCGGGCAAGTTCCCGCTGCAGCAGATCCCGGCGGGCGGGGTGTGGCGCGAAAGCTTCTGGGTGCGGCCGAGCGGCTTTTAGGTGCGGTAGCTGGCGTTGATCCTGATGTAGTCGTAGGTGAAGTCGCAGGTCCAGAAGCGGGCGGCGCCATTGCCCTTGCCGTGGAAGCGGAAGTCAATGAGGCACTCCTTGCGGTCGAGCATTTTCTTGAGGGAGGCTTCGGAGAACTTGGCGGCGAGTCCGGAGCGGCAGACGGGGACGCCTTGCAGGGAGATGTCGACGGTAGAGGGATCGAAGGGGACTTCAGCGTTACCTGCGGCGCAGAGGATGCGGCCCCAGTTGGGATCGGAGCCGGCGATGGCGGTTTTGACGAGGGGAGAGTTGGCGATGGCGCGGGCGATGCGGGCGGCATCGGCGTGGGTTCGTGCGCCGGAGACCTGGATGGTGATGCGCTTTTGAGCGCCTTCGCCGTCCTTGGCGATTTGGGCGGCCAGATCCTGAAGGACACGGTGGAGGGCTTCCTGGAAGGTGGGGCGGGAGGAGGCATCAAGGGAAAGGCCGGAGACGCCGTTGGCCATCAGCGAGAGAATGTCGTTGGTGGAGGTGTCACCGTCGACGGTGAGGCGGTTGAAGCTGAACTCGGTGGCAGTGGCGAGCATGGGGTGGAGGAAGACGGGGGATATGATGGCGTCGGTCATGACGAAGGCGAGCGTGGTTGCCATCCGCGGATGGATCATGCCCGCGCCTTTAGTCATGCCGGCGATGCGGACGGAGCCGCCGCGGACAGCGACTTCGGCGGAGGAGATCTTCAAGCGCGTGTCAGTAGTCAGGATGGCTTGGGCGACTTTGCGGAATGACTTCGGCGACAGTTTCCTGACGAGTCCGGGCAGGGCGCGGGTGATCTTCTTGGGGTCGAGTTCAACGCCGATGACGCCGGTGGAGGCGGGCAGGATCTGGTCGACAGGTGCGTCGAGTGCTTCGGCGGCAGCCTTGCAGGTTGCGAGGGCAACGGCATCGCCGGTGCGGGTGGCGCAGTTGGCGTTGCCGGCGTTGACGAGGATGGCGCGGAGCTTGCCGCCGGACTTTTGGAGATGGTGCTTGGCGAGGCGGACGGGGGCGGCTTGGACCTGGTTGGTGGTGAAGGTAGCGGCGGCGTTGGCGGGGACGTCGGAGACGATCAGGGCGAGGTCGTCCTTCTTCACTTTCCGAATGCCGGCGTAGGTGGAGGCGTATCGATAACCGAGGGGGAAGATCATGAGTCTCCTAAGCGTTCATTGTGCACTACTCTTTGGCCGTTGAGGAAGGCTTCCGTGGGGATGCGCTTGCGGCCTTCCTGCTGGAGTTCGAGCAGTTCGAGTAGGGTGCTCTCGCCGCAGGCGGCCAGCAGGCGGCGGTTGTCGATGACGAGCGAGCCGGGAGCGGCCGTTGCCGTGCCGCCGGTGGGGCGGGCGGCGCGGATGTGCAGGGTTTGGCCGCGGAAGCTGGTCCAGGCGCCTGGCCAGGGATCGAAGCCACGGAGGCGGCAGTGTATCTTTTGAGCGGTCCAGGTCCAGTCGATGCGGCCGTCGTCTTTCATGAGGATGGGGGCGAGGGTGGCTTCGGAGGAGTCCTGCGGCTCTGGGTGAATGGATCCGTCACGGAGACCGTTGAGAGTCTTGAGGAGCAAGTCCGCGCCAGCGGCGGCGAGGCGAGCGCTGAGCTGAGGGGCAGTCTCCACGGGGCCGATGGGGGTTTCCCAATTGAGCAACATGGCTCCGGTGTCGAGGCCGGCGTCGATCTGCATGGTGGTGACGCCGGTTGAGGATTCGCCATTGGCGATGGCCCATTGGATGGGCGCGGCGCCGCGGTACTTGGGGAGCAGCGAGGCGTGGACGTTGATGATGCCGAGCGGGGGAATGTTGATGATGGATTGCGGGATGATCTGGCCGTAGCCGACGACGACCATGGCGTCGAGGGAGAGGGAGCCGAGGAAGTCGACGACTTCGGGCTGGCGGATGCGGTTGGGCTGATGGACGGCGAGGTTGAGGCGCTGCGCGGCTTCCTTCACGGGAGGCGCGGCGAGCTGGCCGCCACGGCCCTTGGGCCTGTCGGGTTGAGTGAAGACGGCAGCGACGTGGTGTTTGGCGGCGATCGCTTCCAGAGTTGGGACAGCGAAATCGGGGGTGCCGAGGAAGGCGAGCTTCAGGTCCACTCTCCGGCCTTGACGAGCTTGCGGATCTTGCGGCGGATGAGGTCGCGCTTAAGGACACTCAAGTGTTTGAGGAAGAGGATGCCGTTGAGGTGGTCGAGTTCGTGCTGGAAGGCGCGCGCGAGCAGCTCTTCCCCGCGGACCTCGAAGATTTCGCCCTTGAGGTTGCGGGCGCGGACGGTGGCGACCATGGCGCGCTTGACGTCCTCACGGAAGCCGGGGATGCTGAGGCAGCCCTCTTCGCCGATTTGCGTCCCTTCGGTATGGATGATTTCGGGGTTGATGAGGACGAGTTTCTGGGACTCGTCTTCACCGGCCGAGACGTCGACGACGGTGATGCGCTTGAGGAGGCCGATTTGCGGGGCGGCGAGGCCGACGCCCTTGTTGGCCCACATGGTCTCGAACATGTTGGCGGCGAGTTCCTCGAGTTCCGGCGTGCCGAACTCGGTGATGGGCTCAGAGGGGGTTTCGAGGACGGGGTCGCCGTACTTGCGGATGGGAAGCAACATCAGAAGTTTCTCACCTGCTCCATATAACCATGATAGTTTCGGCGGGTTTCGGAGAGCGAGTCGCCGCCGAATTTTTCGAGGAAGGCCTGGGCGAGGACGATGGCGACCATGGCTTCGCCGATGACGCCGGCGGCGGGGACGACGCAGACATCGCTGCGCTCGTAGGCGGCCTTGGAGGGCTCGCGGGTTTCGAGGTCGACCGATTCGAGCGGCTTGCGGAGGGTGGAGATGGGTTTGAGGTGGCCGCGGACGAGCAGGTCCTGGCCGTTGGTCATGCCGCCTTCGAGGCCACCGGCGCGGTTGGCGCCGCGAGTAAAGGCGCGCTCCTGCTTGTCGTAGTGAATGGTGTCCTGCACGGCGGAACCGTAGCTGGAGGCGCCCTCTTCGGCGTAGCCGATCTCGACGCCCTTGACGGCCTGGATGGAGACGATGGCCTGAGCGAGGCGGCCGTCAAGGCGCGAGTCCCAAGTGATGTGTGAGCCGAGGCCGGTGGGAAGACCGCGGGCGACGACTTCAAAGACGCCGCCGATGGTGTCGCCGGTGCGGTAGGCCTCATCGACGGCCTCCTTCATGCGCCGTTCGGTTTGTTCGTCGATGCAGCCGAGCAGGACTTCTTCTTTTTGGGAGAGGGCGGCGATTTGGTCCCAGGTAGCTTGTCTGTCGAGCTTGACGGGGCCAACGCCGATGACGTGGCTGAGGATCTGGATGTCGAATTCGGCGAGGAGCTGTTTGGCGATGGCTCCGATGGCGACGCGGGCGGTGGTCTCGCGGGCGCTGGCGCGTTCGAGGATGTAGCGGGCCTCGGGGTAGTTGTACTTGATACAGCCGGCGAGGTCGGCGTGGCCGGGGCGGGGGCGGGTGACCTGTTTCTTATTGGCGTCGCTGCCTTCGTAGTCTTGGACGGGGAGAGTATCGGTCCAGTTCTGCCAATCGCGATTCTGGATGATGATGGCGATGGGGGAGCCGATGGTCTTTGAGTGCCGGACGCCTGAAACAATTTCGACGGTATCTGTTTCGATCTTCATGCGGCCGCCGCGGCCGTAGCCTTGCTGCCGGCGCCAGAGTTCGCGGTTGATCTTGTCGAGGGGAATGGGGAGTCCGGCGGGAAGACCCGTGAGGGTGGCTACGAGACACTGACCGTGTGATTCACCGGCGGTTTCGAATCGGAACATGAGGGGGAAACTCCATGGTAGCGGAGGGTTGACGTCGGAGCAAGCCGTGCAGGGACACTTCGGGCGTTTGTGGCGCGGTTCGAGGATGAGTTGAGATGCGTTTTGGTGCGGTTACGTCCCTGATTCTGGGTTTTGTTGGTGGTTTTGTGCAGGCTGTGGGGCGGAATGGAGAGTTTGGGGCGGCAGTTCGGGCTGGTTTGCGGGCGGATGCGGATTCTCCCCAAAGCGATCACCGTTCTCCCTCGAAACCGATCACCATTCTCCCGTAGCCGATCAGCCAATCGGAGCGAAGCGACGCTGGTTTTC
>VFZE01000013.1 GCA_016871315.1 Acidimicrobiia bacterium
TGTGACCGGCAATTCGCTTGCGGGCAAACTCGCATACCCGGCTCGAGTGCGGCATAATCTACGCATGAAGAAAAACATGATTGCTGGTTTGGTAGCGGCGCTTGTGATCGCGGGCGGATGCGGCAAGAAGGATTCATCGAAGATTGAGGAGGGCGAGCAGGTTTCCAGCAACCCGATCGGGCTGGCGAGGCAGATCGCCAAGGCGGGGGAGGATCTGGAGAAGATTCAAAAAGAACTGGAGAATATGAAGCCGGTGGAGCCGGTGCACTTCTCCGAGTTGATCAAGTTTCTGCCGGAGCCGGCTACGGGATGGGAGGCGCAGGCGGCCAAGGGGTCCAGCAACAAGATGGGGGAGTGGAGCTTCACGCAAGTGGAGCGGGACTATTCGCAAGGGGAGAAACGGATTGAGATCCAGATTCTCGACTGGGCCTATCATCAGCAGCTGTACGCGGCGTTTTTCGTATCGGCGGCCTTTTCGCAGGAGACGACGGAGGGGTACAACAAGGGCATCAAGATTGGAGAAGACCCGGGCCGCGAGGAGTATACGACGGCATCGAAGGACGGAACGCTGTCGATGCTGGTGGGCAAGCGGTTCTTCGTGACGGTGAAGGGGAACAACATCGAGCCTGGGGAGCTGCGGGAGTGGTGGGATCGCGTGGACAGCAAGGGGCTGCGCGGGAAAGTATAGAGCGATGGCGTGCCGCGGTTGAAGACGGAGGAGGCGCTGGGGCGGCTGGGGTCGCCTGAATTGGGTGCGGAGGAGCTTGGGCGGCTGTTGGGGCATCATTTTCTGGAGGCGGCGAGTGATGGCGTGGTGATGGAGGCGATGGTGGCGCTGGGCGCGTCGCGGGCAGAGGGAGCGCTGGAGTTGCTGGAGAAGCATTGGAAGCGATGCAGGAATGATGAAGTGCGGCGGGCGTGCCTGATGGCGATCGGGCTGACACGGCAGGAGCGGGCGCTGGTCGCGGCGGGTTGAGTTTCTACCGTGGCTGGCTTAACGCCACTTAGATACCGTATTGCGTTAAACGCAAGATGGAAGTAGCATTGAAGCATGATCCGGTCGTTTCGTGACCGGGAGACCGAAAAGGTCTTCCGGCGCGAATTCAGCCGCAAATTGCAGAGTGTTGCCGCCGTGGCAAAGCGGAAGCTCGATCGAGTACGCGCGGCGGCTGCACTGGCCGATCTCGGGGCGGCGCCCGGAAACCGGCTGGAACCGCTTGCTGGCGACCGCAAGGGTCAGCACAACATTCGGGTGAATGACCAATGGCGTATCTGCTTCCGGTGGACCGGCACGGATGCGTCCGATGTGGAGATCGTGGACTACCATGAGCGAGTGAAAGATGGCATCAAAGAAAAAGATAATGGCTCCGGTGCATCCCGGCGAGACGCTGCGGGAGGAGTTCCTGAAACCGCTGGGAATTACCGCCAACCGGCTGGCGATTGAATTGCGGGTTCCGGTGACGCGCGTCAACGACATTGTGCGCGGGAAACGTTCGATCAGCGCGGATACGGCGTTGCGTCTGGGGAAGTATTTCGGGACGACGCCGCAGTTCTGGATGAATCTGCAGTCGAACCATGATTTGGAACTAGCGCAGGATGCCCGAGGGGAAGAGATCGAGGACCGGATCAGACCGCACCGTGCGGCGTGAATCAGAGAACAGTGGGTCGTCATTGCGAACGGAGCGTGGAGAGGGCGCGGCGGGCGTTGTCGCGGACGCGTGGGGAGGGGTCGTTGAGCAGAGGTTCGATGTGAGGGAGGGTGGTTCGGAGCGGAGAGAGATAGAAGGATTGATGCGGACGGCGCGGAGGGCGGGCGTCGGCGGCGAGACCGACGATGCGGTGTGGCACGCCGCGCTCGAATGTTTCGCCTACCGGGCTGCGGCCGTGGAAATGGAGGCGGGCGAAGGTCTGGTTGACGATAGCGGCGTCGGGGTCGACGTCGTGCGGGGAGAAGTCGCGGCCGTCGAGCAGCGGAATGCGCATTGTGCCGAGCCAGCCGGGGGAGGCGGCGAGGAAGTAGGGTTCGACTTGCGCGCGGCGGCCGTTGACGCGGATGGGATACACGGTGGCGTTGCCGGTCATCAGCGACCACCCGCTGATGCCGGCCGATTCGACGCCGGGTAGGGCGCGGATGTGGGTGGCGAGCTGTTCCCAGTGCGGGATGGGCTGATCGGCGTTGGAGACGATTTCGACAGCGAGCAGGCCGCGGTGATCGAAGCCGGGCGACTGGCTGGTGATGCGGTCAAAGCTTGACAGGAAGAGGCCGGCGAAGAAGTAGACGAGGAAGCAGAAGGCGACCTGGGCGGCGACGAGCGTGCTCATGAGATTGGCGGCGTTCATGGCGGCGATCAGGAGAACGAGCGCGACCAGAGCGCCGAGGATGGTGAGGGCGTGCCGGTATTTTTTCTGGAGGCCTGAGACGCCGGCGGCGGCGGGTTCCAGCGAGAGCGCAGTTTTGATGTAGGCGTCGAGTTCGTCCTTGGGCGTTTCGCCGCCGAATTGCAGAGCGCGCTCGCGGCGCCAGGCGGTGAAGGAGGCTTGGAGCTTATCGCGGAGGATCTCCGGGCTTGAGTTGGGGTGGAGCCGGACCCACGCGCGGAACCAAGCCCAGTTGGGATTGTCGAAGGCGCGGACGTTCATCGCGGTGGGGGTGAAGATTCCGGTGAGCGCACCGGGTTCAGTGCCGGTGAAGGCTGGCTCGACTACGCCGATGATGTGGATGGGACGTCGGGAGACCGGCCGCACCTCATGGATCCAAGGGTGTTGGGAAGGGCGATTGATCATCCGGACACATCGCAGGCGCGGCTGCCGGTATCGGCGTTCGCGATGATCGGGCCTGGGGAGGAGCTGGGGTCGCTGGGGCGGAACACGTTCCGGTTCACGCTGGTGCTGGGGTTTTAGGAGGTGGCAAAGTAGCCGGAGCGGGCGGTGACGGTGAGGCGGTTGCGTTTCGAAGTGAGGCGTATGCGGCGGCGGCGCGATAAGCGTCCTCGTCGTAGAAGCGGATGGGGTAGACGAGGCTGTCGGCGCGGTGGGCGGCCTTGACGGAAGAATCGAGGGAGACCTTGGAACCCATGTCGATGCCATCGGAGATGAGGATGAGGGCTTTGCGGCCGGTTTGTTTCATCATCATTTCTTCGCTCGAGAGAAGCAGTGCGTCGTAGAGGGCGGTGCCTGCGACGCGGCCGCCCAGCGACGGACCGCCCGGACGGCGACGGCTCATGACGCGAACCGGAGCGGGGGTTTCCAGAAGCTCGCGGGCTGATTCCAGTTCGCGGCGCGAGGAGGTGATGTCCTGGAGTAGTTCGACTTCGCGGTCGAACTTGATGAGGAAGGCGGCCCTTGGGGTCGCGCACAGTGGCGAGGATGCTGACGACGCTGACGTCGGCGGTGAAGTCGGGCTGCTGGGCATGGAGGGCGGCGAGGGTGGCGGTGAGGAATGCGCGCCTGTCCATGAATGGTTAAAGGCGAGGCGGAGGTGGGAGGTTTCGGGGTTTATCACGGACGCGGGTCTTCCTCGACCGAAAGGACCGGCATGGAGGTCGCGAATACCGTGTCGATGGGGGTATCGGAGGTAAGCTTTTCGATGGTGTGCTCCATGGAGCAGGTGGCGAACTGGTTACGGGGTGGGTGATAGAGAGCGAGGCAGCCGGGTCCGATCAAATGGGAAACGATGCGGGCGAGCAGGCGATAGTTGTCCGGCGTGGCCTGTTCCTGTTGGACGATATCGACGGAAAGCCAGGCCGTGTGCTCGCGAACGGCCTTGGCGAGGCGGAGATCCGGCGCCGGCGATGAAAGCAATGAAGTGGGGAGAGGCGCCGACGACGATGTCTGGAGGATCCATTTCGCGGCTGGCGGCATTCATCGAGTGTATCCCGGTTACTGCCATGGGCCGAGGGATATCGGTGATAAGCTCAATGGGCATATGAGGCTGATCGCGTTTTTTCTGATTGCATCTTTCGGCGCCGCGCAGACGCGGGATGAAGTACTGGCGGCGATGAAGAAGGCGGCGCAGTTTTACCGGGAGAAGGCGTCAAAGGAAGGCGGGTATCACTTCGCCTATGCGCATGACTTGAGCTATGGGCGGAGTGAGAGCGCCGAAGGACCGACACAGGTGGAGGTGCAGAGGGAGGGCACGCCTCGTGTGGGGATGGCTTATCTGGAGGCATACGCGGCGACGGGGGAGCGAGTGTTTCTGGATTACGCGGGCGCGGCGGGGATGGCGTACGTGAAGGGGCAGATGTGTTCGGGCGGGTGGGATTACCTGATCGAGTTTGATGCAGAGAAGCGGAAGCGGTATGCGTACCGCGCGGACGGCAATTGCGGCGGGCGCGGGGTGACGAATCTGGATGACAATGTGACGCAATCGGGCGTGCGTTTTCTGATGCGGCTGGACACGGCGCTGGAGTTCAAGGATGCGGCGATACACGGCGCGGTGAAGTTTGCGCTGGAGAGTTTGCTGAAGGCGCAGTACCCGATCGGCGCGTGGCCGCAGCGGTTCAGCCAGATTCCGGATCACGCGAAGTATCCGGTGAAGAAGGCGTCGTATCCGGAGAGCTGGCCGCGGCAGTGGCCGGGGGAGAACTACCAGACGCACTACACGTTCAACGACAACACGATTGCGGATGCGATTGACATGATGCTGGAGGCGGCGCGGATTTATAAGGAGCCGAAGTATCTGGCGTCGGCCGAAAGGGGCGGGCAGTTCATCTTGCTGGCACAGATGCCTGATCCGCAGCCGGCCTGGGCGCAGCAGTACGACTTGAACATGCATCCGGCGTGGGCGCGCGTGTTTGAGCCGCCGTCGGTGACCGGAGGCGAGTCGCAGGGGATCATGCGGATGCTGTTTGTGCTGTACCGGGAGACGGGGAACAGGAAGTACCTGGAGCCGGTCCCGCGGGCGCTCGAGTATTTAAAGAAGAGTATCCTGCCACCGCAGGAGAAGCCGTCGGAGGCGCGGCGGCGGATTCGGGGTCCGGCGCTGGCGAGGTTTTATGAGCTGAGGACGAACCGTCCGCTGTACATCACCAAGGGGACGCAGGTTCGGGCACAGGGACTGGGGTCGGGGAGGCCGGATGGGTATGAGCTGAGTTACACGGATGAGTCGGTGATCACACATTACGGGGTGGTGACGAGCGGCGCGGATTTGGAGGCGATTGAGGCGGATTACAAGAGGTTGGCGGCGGCCGATCCGGCGACGTTGCAGCGGCCGGATGTGCTGCACGGGTTGTCGCCATGGAGCGAGCGGGAGCGGCGGCGGCGGAATGATCTTGGTTCGGAGGTGAAGACGATACTGGCTGCGATGGATGAGCGGGGGGCGTGGACAGAGGAGGGTGTGATCGGAAAGGCGGACCTGGTGGCTTCGGTGTTCACGCCGGGGCCGATGGTGGTGACGGTGAACGGGCGGAAGATCGTGGATTTGAAGGAGAACGACACGATCGCGATTTACCGTGGCGCGCAGCCGCCGCGGGAGCGGATGATACGCTCATCGCGGTTCGCGGAGAATCTGGAGACGCTGGCGGAGTATGTGGCGGGGCTGAGGTAGGGTGGTCTTTCGCTGGGTATGATTCCTACTTCCATCGGGCCGGACACCGAGGTGGAGTTCCAGATTGTGGAAACAGATCCACAACTTATGTCCACCCAAAAAGACGGGCGGCGTTTTGGCCGCGGATGAGGGCGCGGTCCTGAGGTGAGACGAAGGAGAAATGGCGGTCGAACATATCGGTGGCTTTGCGGTGCGCCTCCATGTTGTGGCCGAGGCCGCCCCAGAGGATGCGATTGGCTCCGAAGGCTTGGAAGGCGCGGCGGACAAGGGGTTGGGCGTCGGCGTGCGGGTGCTCTTGCTTGGAAGAGTAGCCGACGCCGGAGTATTTGAAGTAGACACGCGGGTAATCGGCGAGCTTGAGAATTTGGTCGAAGTCGGCGGGCTGGCCCATGCCGGCGCGGCCCATGTGGTCGAGGATAACGGGGGTGTCTCGGAACTGGGCGGCGAGTTTGCCGATGGCGGGGGCGTGGTGGGGAAGGAAGTGCATCTGAACGACGAGGCCAAGCGATGCGGTGGCGGCCCAGGTGTCGCGGAGCTGCGGCGAGGCGAGGTCGCGGTTCTTGATAGGGCCGGCGGTGAGAGGAGCTTCGCCGGGAGGGTTCATGGCGTGGATGCGGAGCCCGACAATGCGGCCCGGGAGTTTCTTGACGAGGGCGCGCATGCGCTGTGGGGTGCGGGGATCGGTGGGGTCGTAGAGGCAGGTGCCTTTGAACAGGCCGGCCGGTTTTTCGTTTTGGAAGCAGTGTTCAAGATAAGAGTGGTCGTCCTGGTAGGGTTCCGGGTGAACGATGATGGCATGGTGGATGGGGGCTTGTGCGGCGAAGGCGAGATACTCGGCGAGCGGGGCGGGTTCGGGCTTGTAGGTGCCGTTGGAATGGTAGGGGAATTTGGAGGGTTCAAACAAGTGGATGTGAGTATCGATGGTAAGAGCGCGTGGCTGCGCGAGAAACGGAGCGGGCAGGAAGGCAAGAGCGTGGCGGCGAGTGAGCATGGCAAAAGGATACACTTTCTGACATGAGATGCGGGTGTGTGCTTGCAGTGATGCTGGCGCTGCCGTGCGCGGCGCAGCGGGTGCTGTGGTTTCCGAAGCCGGTGAAGCCGGCGGTTTACACGGCTCCGATGAAACCGGTGACGCGATTGGAGGAGTTAAGAGCCAAGCACCGCGGGAAGACGAGCTGGCGCGAGCTGGTGATCGCAGACCGGAACACGAAGGCGTGGGTGGTTTCGGATGCGCCGGGGACAAAAGTGGCGGTGCATCTGCATCCGGACGCGCCGGAATGGTGGGTGGTGCAGCAGGGGCGTATCCGGTTTCAGATGGAGGAAGCAGAAGGGAAGATGCAGGTGATCGAGGCACGAAAGGGATCGTACGTGTTCGCGCCGGAGCGGCATTTGCATGCGCTGGAGGTGGTGGGGGATGAGCCGGCGATCCGGTTCGAGGTGACGCTGGCCGATGCAAGCTGGGTGTATGAATCGAAGCCGGAGAAGGCAGAGGCGGGGATCGAGTACATACCCGTGAGACTTTCGACGGGACCGAATCCGAGCGATGTGCCGGCGGGAGGCAAGCCGGACCGGATTCACGTGAACATCGAGGATCTGGAGGCGGCGCACCGGGGACAGAGTTCCTGGACGGAGCCTGCGATGAGAAAGAACCGTGTACGCGGAAATTTTATCTACGGGCACAAGAAGGACAATGCGGCGCGGGGGTCCGGGGAAAGGGGCCACTTCCATGCGGATTTCGCCGAGTTCTGGATTGTGCTGCGCGGGCAACTGCGGTGGACGATGGAAGGGTTGAGGGAGCCTGTGGTGGCATCGGAGGGGGACATCGTTTATGCAGTGCCGGGAACGTTTCATTTGCCGGAGTTTTGGGGTGAGGGTCCAAGCTGCCGGCTGACCTCTAGCACCTATCCTGCAGCGAATCATATATACGATGCGCGGTGAGGGGGAGGCAGAGGGAAGAAACGGCAAAGAGGCGTTTGGCGTCTATAGAGATGCTGGAAGTGGAGAACCATGGAAAACCCGCCGATAAGGAAAGGGGGGCACATGGAGATCGTCGGCACACGCAAATACGTGGAGATCCCGGGGGACTCCAACCATGAGCTGCCGCCGTTGCTGGTGCATGATGGAAAGGACCCGCGGCGGTTGAACCGGGTGATGGGGATGGCGTCGCAAGTGGTAGAGAAAGAGGACTTAGTTCCTCACACGGAGCTGGACGACGTGATCGCGGCGGCGGAAGTGGAGCGGCGCCGGATGGAGCTGGCGGTGAACCTTGTGGAAACGTATCTAGGACTGCAACGGCACTGGTACTGGGGGAACGGGATACTGGAATGGATCCGGCAGTGCGAGATCACGTTCGATGCGCGGGCGGATTTGAAACGGCTGTTAAAACCGGATGTGTGGCCGCATGCGGGGCGGAGCAGTTTTGTGCAGCTGTTGGAGGATAAGTCAGTGCCGACAGGCGGCGTGGACATCGAAAAAGCGGTGGGGTTACGGCTGACGTTCCGGCAGTTGCCGCCGCTGGCCTGCTGCACGGATCAGTTTCTGCTGTACCTGAACTCGTCGCTGGCGAACACGGCGTTTCAGACGTGGGCGGCGCTGAATCCGCAACCGATCTCCTCGCTGCCGCCGGAGCGGTTCGATCTGCAAGTTGTCGTGATGTAGGCGGGTGGCTACTGAAAGCGGATCGTGAGGATGTTGGCGACGATGCCGCCGGCCGTCAGGTTGATATCCACGTCACCCCTGCCGGATAAAGCCACAGGTATCGGACCGAGGTTGACTTGTTCCACGCCGGCGAATTCGGCGCTGGGGACGGGACCGGCCACGGTTACGCTCATGCCGCCGACTTGAGCAGTGGCGGAGGAGAGGTTGCGCATTCCGGTTCCGAAAAGCGATAGAAAGACCTGAGTTCCCGCGGTGAGAACAATAGGGATTGGCGTGCGACGGCCTTCTGGTTGCGTGGTGTCGAAGATCACCTGGGCGGACTGTGCGCCGTCGGAGCGGACGGTGATGGCGATCGCGGCAGCGACGCCTGCGCCGCTGCCGTTGGCGCTGAACAGAGCGGGGGCGCTGTTTTCGATCAGGAGCTGGCCTTCGGCGGCTTTTTGTCCGCCGCGGAAAACCTGCATGCGCGCGACGCCGGGAGCAGATTCCGGAGGGATGAGATAGTTGATCTGTCCGGGAGAGACGAAGAATAGCGACGCCATGCGTTCCACGCCGCGCGCGTCGATAACCCGGACGCCGGCGCCGGCGAGTTCGGTGGGAGGCGGAAGGCGGGCGGCCGCTTCGGTGGCAGTGGCGAAGCCTTCGCCGAAGCCGCTGGCGATGGCTCCGGGGGCGGTGAGTGGATGAAAGCTGGCGGCAAGCAGGCTGGCTACGGGAGGGCGGAAAGGCAAGGTCGCGGGAATCACTTGGACGGGCGTAGTGAAGATGATGGGAAGAATGATGCTGCTGGGGTAGTTGAGTTCGATGAAGAAGGCCTTCCAGCCTTGCTGGGGAGGTTCGATGGTGGCTTGGTAGACGCCGCCGCTTGCAGGCAGGAGGATGGTGCTTGTCCATGCGGCGCCGATGGTTTCTCGGCGGAAGTCGCGGGCTGAGGCGTTGGAGGCCTGCCAGAGCCGGACGAGCGCCGGGATGGAGCCTGCGTTGACGGTGATACGGTTGGGTTCTGGAAATTGCCAGCTGTACTGGGGCACGGGATTGCCGCGGATGACGGCGTTGGCCCAGGCGATGGCGCTGGCGAGGGTTTCGGTTTCGGCGCCTTCGAGCGAATGGCCGGCGTTGGGCACGTAGCGGAGGGAGTTGGCGCCGGAGAGGCCGCTCAAGTAAAGGTGCGACGAAGTGGGGGTGAAGAACTCATCGCCGGCGGCGTTGATGATGTACTTGGGCATGGTGAGGCGGGAGCGGTATTCGTAGGGGTCGACGATGCGGTTCAAAGCGCGGCTTGGAGGAGAGCCGAGCCAGGCGAAGATGCCGATGCGTTCATAGTCGGCGACGGCGGGGGACCAGAAGCCGTAGGTTTGAAAGTGCTCGCGGAAAGAGGGTTCACCGTTCAGGGCGTCGAAGACGAGCGGGGCGAGAGCGATGACACGGCGGTCGACAGCGGCGGTGAGCCAGGAGGTCCAGCCGCGCTTGGAGCCTCCGGCGACGACGAAGCCGTCAACGGGGTGTGAGCCTGCTTCGGGCGTGCGGAGAAATTCGCTGACGGCGTCCATGGCGCGGACGGCGGACTTGGTCATGGCGAGTTGCACGGGCCATTTCTCATCGCCCGTGCGGAGGTACTTGTCCCAGCTGAAGGCGATGATGGCGTCTTCAGAGCGGGAGGCGGATTCGCCGGTGAAGGTGAGTGGTTGGTTGGGGACGGCTCGCAGCTCGGCGAGGACGATGCCGGTGAGAGCGACGACAGTGGAGAACTCAAGCGGCGCGGGACCTGGGTTAGGCTCGTCGGCCCTGCCGCCGTTGATCAGGAGCACGGCTTTGGATGATTGGAGATTGGAGGGGACGATGATGCGGAGCCAATGTTGCCAGCGTGGGGCGGAAACTTCGGCGTTAGTGAGCCAGGTTTGGGAGGTGAGGCGGAGGTTGAAAGTGCGGAAGCCGATGCCCTGGTGTGTAGATTGCAGTTGCCAGGAGTAGGCGGGGTCTGGAGCCCGGACGTAACGGTCGAGCGCGGTTTCCTGCTGGGCGGGGAGGGGGGAGATAGCCAGCAGCAAAGCTGCAAGAACGCTTACAGCTCCCAGGTCAGCTTTTCGCCGTTCACACTCAACTCGCGATAACGGGCCGGCCATGCCGGCTTGCTCATTGCGTCGCTCCACTGCTTCCATTGTGCACGAAGGTCGCGGACAACCGTGGGATGTTGAGCCGAAAGATCCCGTTTCTCGCCGATGTCAGCGTCGAGGTCGAACAGGCGCGAGTAGCTTTCGCCAAACTCGAGAAGTTTCCATTTGCCTTTGCGGATGGCGCGGCCGTTGCCGGCGCGCCAGGAGAGGGCTTCATGCGGAGCGCCCGGGCGGCCGTTCAGATACGGGAGCAGGTTAGCGCCGTCGAAGCCTCCTTGTTTAGCGAGGAAGGTGGGGATGATGTCGCGGGAGACGACGGGCTGGCGGTAGGTGACACCCGCGGGGACGCGGCCGGTCCAGCGGAGGACATACGGGACGCGGATGCCGCCTTCAAAGTAGGTGCACTTCTCGCCGTTCAAGGGATGGTTGGTTCCGGCGCCGGTGATGACCGGGCAGCCGTTGTCGCTGAGGAAAACGACCATGGTGTCGCGGTCAAGGTTCTCGGCGCGGAGTTTATCAAGGACAGCGCCGACGGCGTCATCCATGGCGGCGGTCATAGCGGCGAGCATGCGGTGTTTGGGGTTCTTGATGGTGGGGAAGCGGTCAAGGTAGCGCTCGGTGGCATGCAGCGGAGTGTGTACGGCGTTAAAGGCGAGGTAGAGGAAGAACGGATTGGCCTTGTGGCGATCAATGAAGCGGACGGCTTCCTCGGCGAGCAGATCGGTGAGATAGCGGTCGTCCTCAAAAGCAGTTCGCCCGCGCACCAGAGTGTGCTGACGCGTAGCGGGCGTGGCTTCGCCTTCGCCACGGACGGCGGCGATGCGCGCGCCGGGGGTTTTGCTGGTGACGAAGTCATTCGCGCCGGGAAGGAAGCCGGTGAATTCGTCAAAGCCGCGGTCGAGGGGATGGTAGCCTTCGCGAACACCAAGGTGCCACTTGCCGAAGATGGCGCTGCGGTAGCCTTGCGGCTTGAGGATCTGCGGAAGGATGGTGGCGTTTTTGGGAAGGCCGAAACCGACCTCCGCTTCGCGCGCCGGTGGACCGGAGTTGAATTCGTGCCCAAAGCGCTGCTGGTAGCGGCCGGTGAGCAGCGCGACGCGGGAGGGGCTGCACACGGAAGCAGAGACGTAGCCGTCGGTGAAGCGCACCCCCTGTTTAGCGAGCCCGTCGATGTGCGGCGTGGGGACATCGGGGGAACCGTAGCAGCCGATGTCACCGTAGCCGAGATCGTCGGCGAACAGGATGACGAGGTTCGGCTTGCGGGGCGGCTGAGCGAGGGCGAAAGGGGCGGAGGCGAGGGAGGCGAGAAAAGCGCGTCGGGAGGCCATGGAAGATATTCTATGAGTTTCTGAAACAAATCCCAGGCGGGTGAATAGGACAAGCGTGGAAAATGAGGCGGCTGGGTTTCACGAGCTCTGGAGCCGGTACGCGCGGGATGTGAGGCGGTTCGCCTATCACCTGAGCGGCGACGCGGCGCTGGCAGAGGACGTGGTGTCGGAGACGTTTCTGCGGGCGTGGACGACGCGGGGGCGGATCGAGATTTCCACGGTGAAGGGGTACCTGTTCACGATCGCGCGGAACCTGGTGTTTCAGGAGATGCGGGGGCGGAAGAGGCAAGTGGGGCTGGATTGGGATGTGGGCATCCAGGACCGTGTAGGACCAGAGTTAGAGGCACGCGAGGAACTGAAGCAAGTGCAGACGGCGCTGGCCGGGCTGCCGGAGTTAGAACGGTCGGCCTTGCTGATGCGGGCCGAGGGACTGACGTACGAAGAGATCGCAGCGGCGCTGGGAATCCCGGCGGTGACGGTGCGGGTGAAGGTGCACCGTGCGCGGTTGAAATTAGCGGAACAAACAACAAGGAGCGTGAAATGAATATCAGCCGGGACATCGTAATGGATTTGCTGCCGCTGTACATGGCGGGGGAGGTGAGCGAAGCGTCGCGCGAGGCGGTGGAGGAGTTGCTTAGCCAGGATGCGCAGCTGAAGGCTCGCGTGGAGGCGGCGAGGGGGATTCGGTTTGAAGAGGCGCCGGCGCCGAGGCAACATGGGGAAAAGCTGGCGCTGGAGCGCACGCAGCGGTTGCTGAGTTGGAAGAGCTGGCTGACGGGTCTGTCGATCTTCTTCACGATGCTACCCATGTCGTTTGTGATTCAGAACGGCAAGGTGACGTTTCAGCTGGCGCGGGATCTGCCGCTGGTGGCAGTAGCGTCGCTGGGGTTAGGGATGGCAGGGTGGGTGGCGTATGCCATGACGTGCCGGCGGCTGGAGGCGACGGGACTGGAACGGCCGCGGGGATGGTGGAGCCGGCTGGTATGGGCGGGGGTGGGATTTGGCTATGGGAACATGGCTGCGGCCGCCGCGAAAAGCGTGCTGCCGGGAACGCCACGGCTTGCCACGTCGATCTTCACTGCCCTGGCAGCGCTGGCGGTTGGAGAGTGGTTGCACCGGCGGAATGGGTGACGAACACTTTCTTCCACGGCCCAAACATCCACACGGAGATCTTGGCGCAGGGCTTGTAGCCGACAGATCATCTGACGCGCCCTCGCCAGTGCAACGCCGGATTGGCGGAACTTGGGCGCGGTGTAGGATTCCGATACATAGGCACCGCCAGGCGCAATCGGCAAGGTGACGGATGTGCCGGATCGACAATCGTTATTGGTGTAGGCGTGTTGGCAAAATGACCCGATTCGGTTAGAACCCGTGCATGAGCGGAAAGTCTCAGCAAGGAGTCATTCGCGGAGCGAAAGGCGGACCACTTCCTCATCGTTGCGCGCCACCATGTGACCATTGGCGAAGGCGGGATGGGACCAGACGACGGCGCCGAGTTCGCGGCGGCCACCCGAGGGCGAGGTGGGTTTAAGAACCTTCACGCGGCTGATTTCCTCATAGCCTTGCGGGGAGAGGTCCGCGCGGACCAGTTCTCCACGGTCATTGAAGAAAAGGTGGCCGCCTTTCAAGCGGATGATGTGGGCGGAGGCGTTACGCGCCCGCTCCACGGTGACGGCCTGTGTTTCCCAGACGCGTTCTCCGGTGGAGAGCTTCAAACAGCGCAGCTGGCCGTAGCTGCAAATGCCGTAGATGTAATCGCCGTCGACGACGGGGGAGGCCATGAGGGCATGCAGGGTGTCGCTTTTCACTTCGCTCGAACTGTTGCCGCGCCAGACT
Organism: Acidimicrobiia bacterium; assembly: GCA_016871315.1. Taxonomy (GTDB): domain Bacteria; phylum Acidobacteriota; class Terriglobia; order Bryobacterales; family Bryobacteraceae; genus VFZE01. Next base: position 13,482 of record VFZE01000013.1, read on the forward strand.
TCCCTGCCCTGCTCATCCAATCGCAACAGGCGGGCTCCGTTGAAAAAGGCGGAGACCAGAAGATGGGGCCCTTCCTGGACCGGCGTCGCGATCGGCGTGTTCATGTGAATGGGGAAGGGATGTTCCCAGAGCAGGCGGCCGGTTTCCGGTTCCAGGGCCGACACGGCGGCTGCATGCCAGATGATCAACTGGCGCTTGCCGCCGGCAGAGAAAATCACCGGCTGGGAGTAGCCGGTTTCGGAATGCGCGGCGGAGAGGGCGCGCCAGAGTTCGCGGCCGGTGCGCTTGTCGAAGGCGACGACCTTTGCGCCCTGCGAGCCACCCATGACGGCGATAAGCCGGGGGCCGTCCACCAAAGGAGCGGAGGCGGTTCCCCAAGTGGGCAGCGAGGCGTGGAAGTCGGCGACGGCTTCGCGTTTCCAGATCAGGCTGCCGGTTTTCGCGGAGAGGCATTGCAGGATACCCGTTGCGCCGAGGATGTAGACACGGTCCTGATCGACGGTGGGGGTGGCGCGCGGACCGGTAGCGTATTCGATGGTTTTGTAGTCGGCGGGCCATTCGCGCTGCCAAAGCAGCTTACCTGTGTGCTCCGCCAGCGCCAGTGCGCGCTCCTTGCCGGCGGCATAGTCGGTGAGAAAGACACGCCCCGCGGCAACGGCGGGACCGGAGTAGCCTGCCCGAGCCGGATGGCGCCATTTCACAGTGAGCGATGAAGGGAAGCGGCCTACGATGCCGTCTTCCAGCCACACGCCACGGCGGCCACGGCCGCGATACTCGGGCCAGTCATCGCCGCGCAATGGAACGATCGCGAGGGTAAACAGAAGAAGAAATTTCATCGTGAGCGAGAGAGCCTCTAGCATATGTTAGAGTGGTTGCTTTCAGCCCGGTCAAGCCTGCGGCTTGCAATTCCATGTCGGTTCCAATCTTTCTCCAAGGGAAACTGCTCGGCATTGAGGACTTCGTATTGGCGCCTGCGTGCGCGGACGAGGCGCGAGGCGAAGCGCTTCTTGCCGGCCGCTCGCATTGGGTGACGCTGCTTAGCGAGGTGTTGCCGCGGGCGCTACTGGCGGAACTGGGGCTGGCGCGGATTCTGCTCGGATCCAGTGGCGGCGGTAGTTTCCTGCTGGTGCTGCCTCCAGAGGCGGCATCGAGCGCGGATGAGTTTCTGTCGCGCGCCGCCGAGTCCATCCGGCAACTGAGCGGCGGGCATCTGCACCTGGTCTGGGCGTCGACGGAGAACCTCGGCGACTGGACGATCGTGCGCAAGCGGCTGCACGAGGAGATGACGCGGCGGCAAGGCAGGCTGAAGGAGAAGGATCGAGAGGCGTTATTCGCTCCGTTTGTGGCGCGGACAACGGAGCCTGAGGAGACAGAATACTTCTCCCATTACCTGGCGCAGAAACTGCGCGATGCGCAATCGGTGGGCTGGTCACCGGAAGAACCGGCGAAGGTCTTAATCGGGGAAGGCAAGCACAGCTGGGGGGTGGGCGTATCGCAGGATGCGATTCCGCTGGCGCGGCATACGGCCCTGGACGACAGCGGGGCGGAACCGGCAAGCTTGCGCACGCTGGCCTCGCGGGCTACGGGCAAGCCGCTGTGGGGAGTGCTGCGCGGCGATGTGGACGGCTTCGGCACGCGAATGCGGCGGCTCGGCTCGATTGAAGAGCACGTGCAGTTGTGCGTGCTGTTCAAGCAGTTCTTCGCCGGCGAACTGGAAGTGGTGTGCTCGATGGCGGAGTTCTGGCGCAAGGTGACGACCCTTTATTCCGGCGGCGATGATTTCGCGGTGTACGGCTCCTGGGACGCGCTGCTGCTGCTGGCGCGTGAGATTCAGCGCGTGTTTCACCGCTTCGCGGCTCAGGACTTGAAGGACTGGCCCGGACCGGAGGCCAAGACGATCACCATGTCGCTGGCGCTGGCGCCGCAGCTGGATTCACCATTCGCGTTCGTGTACGAGGAGGCGGGACGGAATCTGGAGGCGGCCAAGAGCACGAGCAAGGATTGCTTCCACCTGTTCGACCGGACGATTGAATGGAAGAGTTTCCTTCAGGCGTCGGAAACCAAGGACACGATGGTGCGGATGGTGGAGGAGTTTGGGTGTCCGCCGCAGCTGTTGAGCGAGATGAGCGGACTTTACCGCGACAAGCCGCCGTCATTGGCGCAGGCGAAGGGACGATTTGACCGGCCGTGGCGCTATCACCGCCGGCTGAACCGAATGATGGGACCGGAGACCGAACAGGGGCGCGGGAAAGAGTTCCAGCGCCTGCGCGCCGGCTTGATTGCCGACGTGATCGGCCGGAGCCCGATCCAAGTGAAACTGAGACCCGCGGGACGCGTCGCGGTGGAATGGGCGCGCCTGGAGATTGAATCATAGAAGCGAACCAATGTCAGAAGAAACCCCTCAAACCCAACCCGAGATAGCAACCGGCGAGAACAGTGCTCCCGCGGCCGTGGAGCCGGCCGAGGCTCCCGCTACCGCGCCAGCCGGGCCAGCGCCAGCCGAAGTGGCGCCGGCCGAAGCGGCTCCAGCCGAAGCGGCGCCGGCAGCGCCTCCGCCAAAGCCGGAGCGCCCGCGTCCGGAACAGGCCAAGGGTCAGCAGAAGGAGCGCGAGAAGCCGCGCGAAAAGTCCGACCGCGGCGACAGGGGAGATCGTGGGGAGCGGGGACCGCGTGACCGGGGTGATCGAGGCGACCGCGGAGGGCGGGACCGGCGGGATCGAGGCGGGCGTCCTGATTCCTTCGCCGACATTGATATTGACCGGCTGATCGCCGACAGCTTGTATCTGGACAATCAGGCACACGCGGTGGTGACGCGGATGCGGGACATGGACTCGGGAACGCGCAGCCAGCTGCGGCGCTTTTATAACGCTGTGCGGCGAGCCTGCCGCGCTCCGGAAGCCGAGCGCCAGCACCAGTTCGTGATGCTGCGCGCGCGGCTGGCGTACACGATCGCGCGCCACTCGCTGCGCAGCCTGGACTCGCTCGAACGGCTGCTGTTGCAGGTGACGCGGAAGAACGATCCGCGTGGCTACGACCGCTTCCGCGATCTATTTGAAGCGATCATTGCTTATAACGAGTAGGGCTTACAACGAATAGGAAACTGCATTCATGAGCGCACATACTTCGCAAACCGAACTGAAGCTGATCGGCAAACTCCTGCTGGAAGGCGAACTGCACTGCGAAACAGGGCTCCATATCGGCGCCGGCAAGGGATCGCTGGAAATCGGCGGGGCCGATAATCCGGTGGTGAAGGACGCCTTCGGGCGGCCCTACGTGCCGGGCTCGAGCCTGCGCGGCCGGCTGCGGTCGCTGCTGGAGCAGTCTACGGCGCTGGCGGTGCCATCGGAGCTGGTCTACCTGAGCAAGCGCAAGGGCCAGGAGGTCCGCATCCATCAGAGTGACCGTCCCGAAGACGAGATTTGCCTGCTATTCGGGCGCAATTCAGGGCGCATGGAGCGGGTGAGCGGAGAGCCGATGGACGCGGTGACGGCTTCGCCGGCGCGGCTGACGGTCTATGATGCGCCGCTGGATCTGGAATCGATCACCGTGCAGATGCGCGACAACATGGACGATGAGCTGACGGAGGTGAAGAGCGAGAACGCGGTGGACCGCATCACTTCGCAGGCCAACCCGCGGACGCTGGAACGGGTGCCAGCCGGGGCGCGGTTCCGGATCCGGATGATTGTCGACGTGCTGTGCGAGGAAGACAAGGCGCTGCTGGCGCGGCTGGCCGAATCGCTGCGGCTGCTCGAGGACGATTCCCTGGGCGGCGGCGGCTCGCGGGGCAGTGGCCGGGTGCGTTTCTCAGCGTTGAACGTAAAGTGGCGCGGGCGGCGCTTCTATGCCGAAGGCGCCGAGGAGAGCGAGCTGTTGTCGGGAGCCGGCACGGCGGAGTTCCAGAAGCTGGCGACGAGCCCGGATCTGGGTTCGAAGCTGGACGGCTAAGCCATGTCCGATTGCCTGTTCGTCAAGCTCCGCCCGACCGCGCCATGGCGTTTGGGTCCCTCCAACGGCGCGCGCGACCGGACGGATTCGATCTGCCACAGTGACACGCTCTATTCGGCGCTTTGTCACGCGATGAGCCGGTTCGACTGGCTGCAAGCATGGCTGGGGGCGACAGCAGAGGCGGAAAACGGATGCCAGGTCCGCCTCACTTCGATGTTCCCGTGGCAGGGAGACCTGACTTATGTACCGGGGCCGCGCAATATATGGCCGCCGGCGACAGCAAGGCTGCGCGCCGGGGGCGCCGACTTTGTCCCCTCGACTCTGATCGCCAGCCTGCTTCGCGGCGAGGGGCTGGAAGAAGACAAGTGGGAAGTGGACGGGTTGAGCCGCTGCCTGATCAAGGCGGGGCGCCGCGGCGCCTACGCCGGACCGTTCCGGCATGCGCTCCGCTCCAGCGCCGCGGTGGACCGTTTGGATGCGGGCGCGATCGGCGTGCACCAGACTGCCTGTATCGAGTTTTCGCAGAACGCAGGGTTGTGGTGCCTGGCCGAGTTTTCGACCGGCGAGGCGGGTGAGCAGTGGTCAGCGCGTCTCCAGTCCTGCTTCCGCCTGCTAGCCGATTCCGGCATTGGCGGGGAACGCTCGCGCGGCTGGGGACATTTCGAAATCGAAGAGATGCGTGCGGCCCGTTTGCCCGATCTGCTGCTTGGGCCTCCGGCGGCGCCCACCGAGGAGCCGCCGGTGGAGCAGGCCTACTGGATGTTGTCGTTGTTCAGCCCCGCATCGAGTGACCGCATTCAATGGGACAAGGGAACCTACTCGCTGATTGACCGTGGCGGACGACTGGAAAGCGCCGCCGGCTGGGGCGCACGCAAGAAGCGTCTGCGCATGGTGCGCGAGGGCTCAGTGCTGCTGGCCGAGGAGCGCCCGTCAGGGACCGCGCACAACGTCGCACCGGACGGCTTCCCGCATCCAGTGTTCCGCGCCGGGTTCGCCGTCGCCGTAGCGGTGCCATGGAGTCACCAGCCATGAACTACCGCCTCCAGTGCCTGACGCCGACGCTGGTGGGAGACGGCTCCAGCCTCTCGCCGATCGACTACATGGTGTGGAAGAACCAGGTAAACGTTCTGGACCAGCGGCGCATCTTCCGGCTGCTGGCCAAGGGGCCGCGCCTGGATAACTACCTCATGCAGGTGAAGCGTGCCGACAAACTGGACTTCGCCAGCTGGGGCGGATTCGCGCAGAACTTCGCCGGACGCCGCATCCCGTTTGAGCATCCCAGTTATGCGGCCTATTGGGAGAGGATGCGCGCCGAGCATTGCCATATTCCGTTGTTTGCCTCATCCACCTCGGGACCGTATCTGCCTGGGAGCGCGCTGCGTGGAGCCCTGCGCACGGCGCTGGTGGCCGCACGGACGAGCCCGAAGGCGCTGGCAGCGCTGCAAAAATCGCTGGAAGGGGAGCGGGGGTCGCGGCGGCCGGCGGAAACACTGGAACGCCAGTTGCTGGGCCGCGCGACGCACGATCTGATGAAGAGCATCGCGATCTCGGATTCGGGCCCCATTGAAGAGTCCGCCTTCCGCATTTTTCTGCTGCGCACGGCGGTGCTGGTGGAGAAGAAGTCTGGAGGCGGGCGCTGTTATTCGCTCGGCTGGAAGCAGGCTCCGCGCGGCAGCGTGGAGGGCAGGCGAGTAGAGGATGCGACGCCAACGTTGGCGGAGATGGCCTATCCCGGCGCCATTTTTGAGGGGCGCTGGCAGCAACGGCCGTTCTTTGAGCGCAAGGAGATCAGCCAGAGCCTGCACGGGAAAGAGCCGCTCCAATGGCAGACGCTGTTTGCTGCGGCGAACGATTACGCCGAACGGATGCTGGAGGCGCACCGGCGCTTCCTCCAGGCTGCTGCTCTGCCGCTGGTTGACCGGACGCTGACCGAACTCACGCAGCGGCTTGCGGCCGCACGCGAGCGCGGAAATGCCTGCTTGCTCGCGCTGGGGTGGGGCGCAGGGCTGCTGTCAAAGATCACGGCCGATCCGCAGCACCAGGAGAGCCGCGATCTGCTTGGATCATTTCCGTTTTACAGCTCCGCGATCCGCTCCGGGATGCCGTTTCCCAAGACCCGGCGGATTGTATTCCTGGATAATCAACCCGCTGCGCTGCCAGGCTGGGTGTGGCTGGAAATCGGTTAGAAGAACCCTTACAGTTGAGGACGCGTTGCGCCGATGGATGGGCAGAGGGTGGCCGCCCCCTCCACAGTTAGCTCATGAGCAGCCCATGGGCATGATAGGATGGTGTCTGCTTCCGCCTGGCGCCTTATGTACAATGCCTTCTTCGGGTTCCATACGAGCCCTTTTAACCTGAGTCCTGACCCGGCCTTTTTCTTCCGCAGCATGCAGCATGAGGAAGCACTAGCCAACCTCATCTATGGCGTTCAGAGCCGCAAGGGTTTCATTGTGCTGACCGGCGAGGTGGGCACAGGAAAGACCACGATGCTGGAGTGCCTGCGCGACTACCTGTACGCCCAGCGCATCGAGTTCGCCTTCGTCTTTAATTCCCGGATCACTCCGGCGGAATTCTTCGAAATGGTCGCTTATGATCTTGACCTTCGCGGCGGCAAGTCGAAGACGGAAGTCTTGTACGCCCTGAACGATTTGCTCCTGCATCAATCGAGTAACGGCAACACCAGCGTGCTGATCGTGGATGAAGCGCACAACCTGGAGTGGGATGTTTTGGAAGAAATCCGGATGCTGGGCAACTTCGAAAACCGGCATGGCAAGCTATTGCAGGTGATCCTGGCCGGCCAGCCGGAATTGGACCGCAAGTTGGACGCGCCGAACCTAAGGCAGTTGAAGCAGAGAATCGTATTACGCTGTCAGTTGAAACCATTTCAACAGGCAGACACAGTAGAATACATCGAAGCGCGAATGGCGGTTGCAAGGCTTGAGAACCAGCAGATTTTCTCCACGGAACTTCTTGCGGAAGTGCATCTTCGCTCGCAAGGTATCCCTCGTGTTATCAACGCGATATGTGATAATCTCCTACTCACCGCATTTGCGTTGGAGGCACCCTCGGCAACGATGGAGATGCTGGAAGAAGTGACCGAGGACATGCGTCTGGAATGGCCGGGACGGCGTCTGAGGATTCGGTCCGGAGCGACGCCGGATCCAGTGCGAGAATCACCCCACTACACACGCGGCGACTAGACACAAGCTGTTTTAAATCAATAATTTGCATCGCTAAATCTAAGGTCTTTGCCCGATCCTCGCATTCGGAAAAATCCTACCCTTTGTAGTACTACCACATCAAGTAGACTAAAGAAGCCAAGCAAGATATTTTAGGGTGTAACCCTGGGACAGTATACCGGGAGCACCCTGCAACAAAGGTGTATTGCCGATGCTTACTCGAATTCGACTCTCTGTGATTTGTGCTACACTTGGGCTTACCCTCGTCGGTGCCTTCGGGTTCACTTTTCTTCACGAGGTGCCTGCTCTTGACACTGCTCACGGTATCGTGCCACCGCCGGATCCTTGGGAACTGGCCCATGGTATCGTTCCTCCGCCGGACCCCTGGGAACTGGCCCATGGTATCGTTCCTCCACCGGACCCCTGGGAACTGGCCCACGGTATTGTCCCGCCGCCCGATCCTTGGGAACTCGCGTAAGACCTTTTCACTGATTTGCACGGCTAGGTATTGCCTTTTTCTCATAGGGAAGGGGCGCCGCGGGCCGTGAACTTTTTATACTACTTCATCATCCCCATTGGCCTGATCCTGCATATTCTGATACTTCGCGGGATCTTAACGGCGACGGCCTACCGTATCTACCCGTTTCTGTTCGCCTACTGCGTGGTGGATTTCCTGTCCTCGGTGGTAGAGGCTTCGGCATTTCTTGGCTTGATCCGGTGGCAGACGGTATCGAGAGAGAGATTCGTCTATTTCTATTGGGCGAATGAATTCCTGCTTCAGTTGCTCATTTTCACCGTGATGGTGTCGCTCATCCATAAAGCGCTTGAGCACCCGAAAGCGAGAAGGTTTCTGGTAGGATTCATCGTCGTTTTGGTATTGACGGCATCGGTCGCATCTCTAGCGTATACGTATTCGGCCAAAAGCGGAGAGCGTGTTTGGATCACGGATCTGAGCGGTAAGCTGAGCTTCTTCTCGGCGATGCTCAACGTCATTTTGTGGACCGCGCTTATTCGGGGAAGCAGAAGGAATTCACGCCTTTTGGTGATCGCCGCCGGGCTAGGCGTGTTGACGACCGGCAAATCGATCGGACATCATGTTCGCGGCCTGTCCGCGGCCGCTGTCCCCTATGCCAACCTGTTCATTGTGCTGAGCCATCTGGTTTGTCTGTTTGCCTGGTGGTGGGCCTTTTATCGAATCCCTGATTCGAGCGGCTCCGCATCCGGGGCCAATCCGCGAGGCCAGCGCGCGGTAGCAGGCCATTGACGACGCTTTTTGAGCAACAAAGTCTTGCGCCTATAGTAAACTGGGGTGGGTCGATCGATTCCGGGCGACTGCCCGATAGGAGAGAAGTGAAATGTCCAAGCAAGCACTCCCACGAAGAGAGTTCCTGGCCGGCGCAGGCGCGCTCGGCGTAGCCGCCAAAGCCTTCGCCGCACCTCCGGGCAAGCTGGCCGGCCGTGTGATCGGCGCCAACGACCGCATCAATGTCGGACTGATCGGATCCGGCGGGCGAGGCACTTATGTTGCGCGCGAATTCGCGCAAGTTGGCCAGGGCGAGGGCAATTGCCAGATTCTCGCCGTCTGCGACGTTTACCAGAAGCGCGTCACGCGCAACAAGGAAGCTCACAAGTGCGATGGCTATCTGGATTACCGTGAGATCATCAACCGCCCCGATATCGACGCCGTCATCGTCGCCACACCGGATCACTGGCACGCCAAGATCGCGCTGGAGGCGATGGACCGCGGCAAGGACGTCTACCTGGAAAAGCCGATGTGCCACACGATCGAGGAGGCCAAGCAACTTGTCGACACGGTGCGTGAAACCAAGCGCGTGTTGCAGGTGGGCTCGCAGACCACCTCCGGGGACCAGTGGCACCAGGCGCGCCGCGTGATCGGCGAAGGGATGCTTGGCAAAATGCTGCTCAGCCAGGGCTCTTACCATCGCAACTCGGTGGAAGGGGAGTGGAATTGGGACATCGACGCGGAAGCCGGCCCGGATGGCAAGGGTGACAATTATGTCGATTGGAAGATGTGGCTCGGGCCCGCCTCCAAGCGCCCCTGGGACGCGGACCGTTTCTTCCGCTTCCGCAAGTATTGGGATTATTCGGGTGGGATCGCCACCGACCTCTTCTATCACGTGGTAGCGCCGATGAACATCTGCTGGGGCGAAGCGCAGTTCCCGCACAAAGTGATGGCAGGAGGGGGGATCTATGCCTTCCACGACCGCGAAGTGCCCGATACGTTCCACCTGATCGGCGAATACTCCAAGGGCCATTCCATCGTGCTCAGCTCCTCGATGGCCAACTCGCAGCACATTCCGGGACTGATCCGCGGGCACGGCGCCACGCTCACGATGGTGGAGCATGGCCGTTTTGAAGGCTTTGCTCCTCACATCACACTGAAGGCCGAAGTGGACCGCCGCGGCCGCTTCATCGTGGCGGATCTACAAGAGAAGTTCAAGGGTGAAAAAGAGATCAAGATCCCGGTGCAGGAAACCAACACGATGAAAACACACGTAGGCAACTTCCTGAGCTGCATGCGCACGAGGCAGAAACCAACGCTGGACGTGGAGACCGGCGCCCGCGCGCAAGTTCTAATTTCACTGGCGGTGCAGAGCTACCGCGAAGGCCGTGTTCTTTACTTCGACGAGGAAAAGTGGAAGGCCGTCGCCAAGCCGCCCAGGTCGTAATGAAGTGTTGATCGCGATTGCCGGAGCATCCGGCTCCGGAAAGAGCACACTAGCGCAGTCGATTGCCGCATCGCTAGGCAGCGACTGCGCTTTTGTTTCGCTTGACTCCTACTACCATCCGCTGGACCACCTTCCCTTCCCCGAGCGCGAACGCAGCAACTTCGACCATCCGGACGCGCTCGACTGGGATCTGCTGATCCAGCATCTCACCGGACTTGCATCCGGGAGCCCTGTGGAGGAGCCTGTTTATGATTTCTCCCGCCACACACGGGCCATGCAAACGCGGCTGGTGCGGCCCACGCGGTTCCTGATCCTGGAAGGCATTCTTGCCCTCCATCACGCCTCCGTACGAGCGCTGTGCGGACTCAAGGTGTACGTGGAGGCGCCGGACGATTGCTGCCTCCAACGGCGCATGGCGCGGGACACCGCGGAGCGCGGCCGTACGCCGGAGTCGGTCGAGCGGCAATACGAGGAGACGGTGCGGCCGATGGCGGCACAATTCGTCTGGCCAAGCCGGCAATGGGCCGATCTGGTGGTGACTGGAACCAGTTGCCTGACCGAAAGCCAGGATGCGGTGCTGGCTCTTCTGCCTTTGCGTCAACGCGCCGCCGGCTGTTAGGCGGGCGGCAGCGCGTCGGAGGCTTCGCCGAAATTGAAGCGCTCGGCCGGGGAGACCAGGCTTCGCACCAAGCCGCTCAGTACCGAGCCGGGCCCGACTTCCACAAAGCGAGTTACGCCCAGTTCGGCGAGTTTGCGCACCGATTCTGCCCAGCGGACCGGGCTGGGAACCTGCTGAAACAGTCCCTGCCGGGCTTCCGCGCCGGTGCGAATCTCCGCGGCCTGCCAGTTGTTGATCAGGGGAACCGCCAGGTCCGCAAACTCCGTCACGTCCAGGTCGGCGGCCAACCGCTTCTGTGCCGGTTCCATCAGGGCGCAGTGGAACGGCGCGCTGACAGCCAGCAGCACGGCACGCTTGGCGCCGGCGGCTTTGGCCAGATCCATCGCGCGCTCGACAGCGGCCGCGTGCCCGGCGATCACCACCTGGTCCGGCGAATTCAGGTTGGCGGCGCTAACCACTTCGCCCTGAGCCGCTTCGGCGAGGATCGAATCCAGTTTGCCCTCGGGTAGTTTCAACAGGGCTGCCATGGCGCCGACACCGGCCGGCACTGCCTCCTGCATGTACTGCCCCCGCTTACGGACCAGCCGCACGGCGTCGGCAAAGCGCAAACTTCCCGCCGCAACGAGAGCCGAGTATTCTCCCAGACTGTGCCCGGCGACGTAGTCCGCTGAAAGGCCCTTCTCCCGCAACACGGCCAGCGCGGCGGTGGACACGGTGAGAATCGCCGGCTGCGTGTTTTCGGTGAGCTTCAGATCCTCCTCAGGGCCTTCCCAGCACAATTTCGAGAATGGCAATCCCAGCGCCTGATCGGCCTCTTCGAATACGGCCCGCGCGGCCGGGAATTCATCGGCCAGGCTTTTGCCCATGCCCGCGAATTGCGAGCCTTGGCCAGGAAACAGGAATGCGATTTTCGACATAAACGCTCATTGTCCCACAGCCCGCCTGATCCCTTCCGGTAACCTCATAAGGTGTAGAATCATCTATGCATTAACAGCCTTCCCGGCTGGTTTGGAGTACCGCGTGAGATTATCGGAAATCTGTGTCAATCGCCCCGTTTTCGCCTTCATGCTGATCATGTTCCTGGTAGTGCTGGGCGTGTTCAGCTTCATGGATCTGGGTGTCGACCTGTTCCCGCAAAGCGACCCGGCAACGGTCTACGTGCGGATGCGGTTGCCGGGCGCGAGTCCCGAGGAGATGGTCTCTCAGGTGGTGCTGCCGGTGGAAGAAGCGGTGGCCTCTGTAAGCGGGATCGAGGAACTGCGGGCGATGGTGATGGAAGGGACCGCCAACATTATGGTCACCTTCGTGTTGGAGCGGGAGATCGGGAGCGCGGTGGAGGATGTCCGAGAAAGGGTGAGCGGCGCCATGAGGCGGCTGCCGCCGAACATTCTGCCCCCGGTGGTGCAGAAAGCCGAGGTGGACCGCGAGCCGGTGGTCACGCTGGCGGTCAGCGGCCCGCGGCCGATCCGCGAGCTGACCGAGATCGCCGACAAGCAGATCCGCCGGGCGCTGGAAACCATTGACGGGGTCGGCGGCATCGACCTCAGCGGCTCGCGTGCGCGGCAGATCAACTTGTTCATGGACATGAACAAGCTGACGGCCTACAACCTCACCGCGCAGGACGTCGAGCGCGCGGTCCGCACGGAGAATATCGAGATGCCGGGCGGGCGCATCATCCGCGGGCCGACGGAGGTCGGCGTGCGCACAATGGGCCGGGTGAACCGGGTCGAGGATTTCAACGACATCATCATCAAAAACGTCGGTGGCGCTCCCATCCGCCTGCGCGACATCGGCCACGCCGAGGACGGCATGGCCGAGAAGCGGAACTTCGCCTATCTCCGGGAAAACGAAGCGGTGGTGCTGGAAGTGCAACGTCAAACGGGGATGAACACCGTGAAAGTCGTGGACGGAGTGCTGGACCGGCTTGAGTCGATCAAGCAGCAGCTGCCGTCCGGCGTGCGCATCGACATCGTCAAGGAGCAGGCCAGCTACATCCGCAACTCGGTGGAGGCGCTGGAGGAGCACCTGCTGCTAGGGAGCTTGCTGGCTTCGCTCATTGTCTGGGTTTTCATCCGCGATTGGCGGACGGTGCTGATCTCGGCGCTGGCGATCCCGACATCGATCATCACGACGTTCACGCTGCTGCGAATGATGGATTTCACGCTGAACTCGATGACGCTTTTGGCGCTGACACTTGCCGTAGGCATTGTCATCGACGACGCCATCATTGTGCTCGAAAACATCTACCGGTTCATCGAGGACAAGAACATGCCCGGCAAGCAGGCGGCGATTCTGGCAACCAAGGAGATCGCGCTGGCCGTTATGGCGACGACGCTGTCGCTGGTGATCATCTTTGTGCCGATCGCGTTCATGACGGGCTACGCGCGAAAGTTCCTGAACGAGTTCGGCTGGACGATGGCGATCGCGATCATGGTGTCGATGCTGGTGGCCTTCACGCTGACGCCGACGCTGAGCGCGCGGCTACTGAAGCGCAAGTCCTACGGAGAGCGGAAGCGGCATGAGCACGGTGAACCGACACGCGTGGAGCATCTGTATCTGGGCACGCTGAACTGGTCCCTCAACCACCGCTGGGCGATTGTGCTGATCTGCATCGTCACACTCGGCTCGACGTTTGTACTGAACCGTTATATTGGCCGGGATTGGATGCCGCAGGAGGATCAAAGCGAGCTGGGGCTGTTTTTGGAAACGCCTGAGGGCAGCTCGCTGGAACTGACCGAGAAGGTGGCCATCGACATCGCGCACAAGATAGAGAAAGTTCCGGGCGTGAAACTGGTCGTGCCGCGCAGCTCCACTTTCATGGACCGCGTGACGATGGCATTCCTGACGATCCTGCTGGAGCCGGAGGGCGAGCGGCCGGACATCGCGACAATGGGGCAGAAAGTGCGAGAGTCGATCCGTGAGTACACTCATCTGCGGCCGCGCGTCACCTTCCCCAATGTGCTCGGCGGCCGCGACACATTCTCCCCGATTCGGGCGATCATTCTCGGCCCTGACATCAACTCGCTGGTGGAGATAGCCAAGAACTCGGTTCTGGAAATGCAGAAGGAACCGTCGCTGGCCGACATCAAGGCGAATTTGAACCTGAACAACCCTGAACTTCAAGTAGTGATCGACCGGCCGCTGGCATCCGACTTGGGTGTTCGCGTGGCCGACATCGCCGGGGCCGTGCGGCTGCTGATGTCCGGCGAGGACCAGATTTCGACCTACAAGGAGGGCTCCGAACAGTATCCGGTGACGATGCGCCTGCAGCCAGGCCAGCGCGATGATCCGGCGGTGCTGAGCCGCCTGCTGGTTCCCTCCTCCAAGCTCGGGCTCATCCGGCTGGACTCGATCGCGCGGCTGGATCGGGGACTCGGTCCGAGCCGCATTGACCGTCACAATCGTCAATTCTCGGTGGGCATCTACGGCAACGTGGCCCCCGGCGCCGGACTGGGCGAAGCAGCGCAAGCAGCGCAGGCCGCGATACACCGCGTGGGGCTGCCTCCCGGGTACCGGTTGCAATTCTCCGGCCAGGTAAAAGTGCTGGAGGAGACAACAACCAACATGCTGATGGCGATCGGGCTGGCCTCCATCTTCATGTACATGGTGCTGGCGGCGCAGTTTGAAAGCCTGGTGCATCCGTTCATCATCCTCACCACGCTACCGCTGTCGATTCCGTTCGCGCTGTTGTCGCTCATCATCACCGGACGTTCGCTGAATCTGTTTAGTGCGCTCGGGATCCTATTGCTGCTCGGGATCGTCAAAAAGAACGGGATTCTCCAGATCGACTATATGAATCACTTGCGCGCGGAAGGAGTAGGGCTTCGGGGTGCCATTCTGGAGGCCAACCGCGTGAGGCTGCGGCCGATTCTGATGACGACCTTCTCGATCATCGCAGGCTTGATCCCCACCGCCATCGGTGTCGGCTCCGGCGCGTCGCAGCGTTCGGCGATCGCGGTGACAATCATCGGAGGCCAGGCGCTCTGCCTGCTGCTCACCTTACTGGTGGTGCCCGTGGGCTACGCAATGATAGAGGATGCAAAGGCATGGCTGTCCGGACGCCGCATGGTGTCCGAGCAGGCGCCTGCAACCGGCGACTGAAGTTCGGCGTCTAACGAGTCGATAGAGTAGAATGAAGGCAGTGCCGAAAACACGACGCAAGACGGTCCCGGAGGTTCCGGTGGTTTCCAAGGAAATCATCGAACAGGCCAAGCTGTCGCTCGATACGGACAGGATCAAGCGGCGAGCGAAGTGCGTTGTGTGTGAGACCGAGTGCGCTCCGAATTCCACCGAAGGCCTGTGCTGGGTCTGCCGGAGGCTAAAGATCAGCGCCTGGCGCGATTCCGACGCCCAGATGGGCGCGCAGGAATAACTACACTTCAAAACGGATCGCTGTTCCCAATCCCTTGGCAGTGGCCTGTTCATAGACCCAAGCCGCCGCGGCTACATCCCAAACTCCGAGTCCGTGCGACTTGAAGATCGTCACGTCGCTCGGGGAGCTGCGCCCGGGCTTTCCGGCGGCGATCTCCTGTAACTCCACCAAAGGCTTGGCGGGCCACGTCTCAGGCGGCCAGGCAAGTAGCAGGTCGCCGGATTCGATGAGCGCCTGTTCGAGTGAATCCACGGCGATGAGCGACGCGCGGTCGAGAAGTTGCATGGGCAACTCGCGCCGCTGGCTGTTGTTTGAGCCAATCGCATTCACATGTGTCCCGTCGCTGATCCAATCCACTTCCAGCACTGGGTCCCTGGCGAAGGTCGCCGTGATGACGATATCGGCACCCTGCACCGCTTCACGCGCCGAACCCACCGCGCGCCCCACGGCGCCAACGGACTGCGAAAAACGCTCGCGCTTTTCCTGGCTGCGGCTCCACACGCGGACCTGTTTAACGGTCCGCACCTTCATCACCGCTTCCACTTGCGTTTGCGCCTGGAAACCCGAGCCGATCACGCCAACGGTCGACGCATCGTGGCGCGCCATGAGATCGGTAGCCACGCCGGAGGCGGCGCCGGTGCGGATCTGGCCGAGATAATCCGCTCCAATCAGCGCCAGCGGCTTGCCTGTGGCAGCCTCATAGAGCACGACGTGGAAATGCATGCCGTGCTTGACGTGGGTGGAGTAGACTTTCGTGCCGAAGTAGTTGCCCCACGCTCCTGCCATCGCATGTAGCACGGCGCCGGTTTCAAGCGCCAAGCGGCGTCTCGGCTGATTGCGTGCCTTGCCGGAGGCGAGCGCTACAGATGTTTCGCGCACCAGTCTGATGCACTCCTTCATCGGCAGAGATTTCAAAACGTCCTGTTCTGTGAGAAGAAGCATGAGGGGCTATTATGGCATGCCCCCGCGCTACAGTAATTGTGTGCCCACTGACTGGCCGCGCCGTATCGTCTGCCTGACCGAAGAAACCACCGAGACCCTTTACCTGCTCGGCGAACAGGACCGTATCGTGGGAGTTTCTGGATATACCGTGCGGCCGCCGGAGGCGCGCGGCAAGCCGAAGATCAGCGCCTTCATCAATGCGAAGTTCGACAAGATTGTGGAGCTGAAACCGGATCTGGTCCTGGCGTTTTCCGATCTCCAGGCCGATATCACGGCGGAACTGGTGCGGCGCGGGCTCAACGTGGTGAACTTCAACCAGCGCGGTGTGGAGGAGATCCTGCAAATGATGCTCGCTCTGGCGCGTCTGGTGGGAGCCGAAGACAAGGGCGGGAAGCTGGTGGCCGGAATGCGCGCGGAGCTGGATTCGATTGCCGCCTCGGCGGCGGGGCTTCCGCGTCGTCCGAGGGTCTTCTTTGAGGAGTGGCACGATCCGCTGATCAGCGGTATCCGCTGGGTGGATGAGTTGATCGAGATCGCCGGAGGCGAAACACTGTTCCCCGAGCTTCGCCACTGCCAGGGCGCCAAGGACCGCATTCTCAGCCCGGAAACCGTGGCCGCGCGCGACCCGGAAATCGTCATCGCCAGCTGGTGCGGACGCAAGGTGAACAAGGACTGGATCCGGCGGCGGCCCGGCTGGAGCGATACATCGGCGGTGCGCAACGGCCGCATCCACGAGATCAAATCCACATATATTCTGCAGCCTGGTCCTGCCGCGCTCACCGATGGCGTGCGCCAGTTGCACAAGATCATCGCCGGAGCAGCCGCTTGAGCCGCCCTCCTGCGTTGATGGTGCTCGGCACGGGCTCGCATGTGGGCAAGAGCCTGCTCGTCGCCGCACTAGGGCGCATCTTTTCCGACGATGGAATTCGCGTAGCGCCGTTCAAGGCGCAGAACATGGCGCTGAATTCGGCGGCCACGTCGGACGGCGGCGAGATCGGGCGGGCACAGGCCCTGCAGGCTGAAGCCTGCCGCGTCACGCCGCGCATCGAGATGAACCCTGTTCTGATCAAACCCTCCTCCGACACCGGTGCGCAAGTTGTGTTGCTCGGCAAGGTGTGGGGTCAGATGACCGCGGCCGATTATCACCGCAAGCGCGTCGAGGAACTGTTTCCGGTAGTGGTGGAAAGCTACGAGAAGCTCGCCGCGGATCACGAGTTAATTCTTCTGGAGGGCGCCGGATCGCCGGCGGAGATCAACCTGAAGGCGCGCGATATCGTCAATCTGCGCATGGCACGCGCGGCCGGAGCCGCTTGCCTGCTGGTGGGCGACATCGACCGTGGCGGTGTCTTCGCCTCTCTCTACGGAACCATGGCGCTGTTGGAACCGGAAGAGCGTGAACTGATCCGCGGATTCGCCATCAACAAATTCCGCGGCGATATGGGACTGCTGGAACCTGGCGTTCGAATGATCGAAAAGCGTCTGGAACGGCCCTGCGCGGGCGTCATTCCCTATCTGCGCGATCTCGGGCTGGACGAGGAAGACGGTGTGGCGCTGGAGGACCGCCGCACAGTGGCACGCATCTGGAACGGAGCCCAGCCGGACAAGCTGCGTGTCGGCGTCATTGCCCTGCCCCACATGTCCAACTTCACTGACTTCGATCCTCTAGCGTTGGAGCCCGAAGTCGCGCTGGCTTACCTGGAGCGGCCCGAGGATGTCTCTCAAGCTCATGTGTTGATCCTGCCCGGCGCCAAGCAAACCCTGGATGACCTGGACTGGCTGAAGCGGACGGGCTTCGATCAAGCGGTCCTGAGTTTCCCAGGTCCGATACTGGGCATTTGCGGCGGCATGCAGATGTTGGGGGAATCGATTGAAGATCCGGAGGGCGTCGAAAGCGGTGGCAGGCCGCGTAACGCGAAGGGCCTGGCGCTTCTTCCACTAACGACAGTGATGAAGGGGATCAAGACGGTTCGCCCCGCAACCGGCGATTGCGCGTGGGGCGCCTACACCGGTTATGAAATCCACATGGGCGAAACGGCCGGTGTTGAAGTAGCTCAGGAGGGCCGCATCACGGGCACCTATATACACGGCCTCCTCGACACAGATGAGCTGCGCCATCGCTGGATCCGCGACATGAGGGAACGGTGCGGCCTTCCTCCGCCAGTGCGGCTGGCTCAAGTGGGCGCGGAACGGGACGCGCGAATCCACCGCCTGGCGTCGCATGTGCGATCCGCGCTCGATATGAAGGTGATTCGCCGCTGGCTCTGGCCCTGAATCAGGCCAGCGTCGCCAGAACACGCTCTGCCGCGGCCAGTGTTTCGGCAACCTCTGCCTCGGCGTGCACGAGCGAGACATAGACGCGTCCGTCCGGCAGAAGGTAGATTCCCTCTTCGAGCATGCCGCGCACGTAGGCCGTTTGACGCTCGCGGTTGTTTCCCAGTGTGTCCCTGTAGCTGCTCAACCGCATCGTCTCGGTAAAATGAACTCCGAAAGCCGCGCCGAAGCCGGTTACGCGAACCGGCACTCCGTTGCTCGCAGCCGCTGCCGCGATGCCATTCATCAGCTGTTTACCCGTATGATTGGCCCGCTCCAGAGCCGTTGGGTCCGCCAACTCATCCAGCGCAGCGGAGGCCGCGGCCAGCGACATCGGGTTGCCATTAAAGGTGCCGCCGAAAACGACTCCCCCGCCCTGCATCAGGTCAAGGATCTCCTTTCGCCCGGCTACGAGGCTGAGCGGGAGGCCGCCACCCACCGCCTTGCCGAAGGTCGCCAGATCCGGCGTCACGCCGAAGGCAGCTTGCGCGCCACCCGGCGCCATGCGGAAGCCGGTGATGACCTCATCGAAGATGAGCAGCGCGCCGGCGGCTTCGGTGAGCCGACGCAGCAACTCCAGGAAACCCGGCTCCGGCATCAGGCATCCGCTGTTGCACAGCACCGGCTCGGCGATCACGGCTGCAATCTCGCCACCACGCTCGGCGAAGACACCCTCCACGCCCAAGCGGTCATTCCACTCCGCGAACAGTAGATTGTCGCGCGAGTTGAGCGTCTGGCCTTTGGAACCGGGCTCGCCGAGGTTGCGGTACTGCCAAAGCACGGAATCCATCCAGCCGTGGTAGTGGCCCTCGAACTTGAGCACCTTCTGCCGTCGGGTAAAACCTCGCGCCAGGCGAAGCGCCAGCTGCACGGCCTCGCTGCCGCTAGAGGTGAAGACCAGCCGCTCCGCGCAGGGAACCATCTTCCGGATCTTGGGCGCCACCGCCAACTCCAGCGCATGCTGCGCCCCGTAGATGTGAGGCCGCTCAGCCGCACTCTTCATCGCTTCCACGACGCGCGGATGTTTGTGGCCAAGAATCGCCGGGCCCCAGGCAAGCGTGTAGTCGATATAGGTGTTGCCGTCGACATCACGCAGCCGCGCCCCGCAGCCATCCTCGAAATAGAGAGGGACGGGAAACTGGGCACGAAAGGGTGAACTCACGCCGCCAGCCAGCGCTTCGCGCGCCTCCTCCAGCATACGCCGCGACTTGGCCCACTTATCCGGCATCAGTACAGCACCAGTCCTCCATCCACGTTGAGCGTCTGCCCGGTCATTCCGTCGCTCAGATGGCTGGCCAGGAACAAACAGACACCGGCTACCTCCTCGGGCATCACGCGGCGGTTCAGGCACTGGCGGCTGACGATATCGTCGATGATCTTCGGATCCGCATGCACGGCCTCGCCCTCCGTCTTGATCGCGCCGGGCGTGACGCAGTTGATATGGATGTTGTGTGGTCCCATCTCACGCGCCAGCGAACGGGAGAATCCGATCATCCCGCCCTTTGTCGCCACATAGTGCACGAGATTTGCCATTCCTTTGAAAAACGTCACCGAGCTGATGTTGACGATCTTTCCTGAACGCTGCTTCACCATCTGGGGCAACACCATCTGGCAGATATGATACAGGCTCTTCAGATTGATGTCCTGCATTTGGTCCCACTCGGCTTCGCTCATCTCGAGAAACGCTCGGCGCGGATAGATGCCTGCGTTGTTCACCAGCACGTCGATCCGGCCGTAGCGGGAGATCGCATCCTCCACCGCCGGTTTCAGCGTTTCCGCCTTGCTCACGTCGCAAGTGAACGCGTGCGCCTTGGGGCCAATGCGGTTGGCCCGCTCCCTGGCCTTGTCGCCGTCGAGATCCATCATGTAGACCACCGCGCCCTGTCCGGCGAACAACTCCGCGATTCCGGCGCCGATGCCCAACGCCGCGCCCGTAATCAGGGCAACCTTATCCTTTAGCAGCATCTCTACAGGATAATGCCAAGCCCGCGGCCAGGCATAACCACGCGAACCAATCTCCCCAGCGCGTGTAGACGGTGTTCTCGCCGATCCAGGAGAAGCTCAGCCGCGCGGCTTCTTGCACGTACGGCTCCATGCGCTCAATGATGCGCCCGGCGGGATCGATCGACGCCGTGACACCGTCATTGGTGGGCCGCAGCAGCCAGCGCCGGTTTTCCGCGGCGCGCATCCGGGCCAGCAACAGGTGCTGAGCCCGCGCGCTTGTGCGCCCGAAGTAACCGTCGTTGGTGAGATTCACCAGCAACTCGGAGCCGCCCTTGGCGAACTCGCGAACCAGGTCTGGAAAAGCGGATTCGTAACAGATGAAGGTTCCCAGGCGCCGTTCACCAATCTTGCTCACCACCACTTTTTCACCCGGCGCGAAATCGCCCGCCTCCTGCGTGATGCGATTCACGAAGCCGAACAGCGGCGGTACGAATTCACCAAACGGCACCAGCCGCATCTTGTCGTAGCGGGTGAGCGGTTCGCCCTTCTCCGACAAGAGCAGTGCGGAATTCAGCGGTTCCTGATTGGCGGTGTAAGCGACCGTGCCGAACAGTAGCGGTAGACGCGTCAGCATAGTCAGCTTCTCCACCTGCTGGCGGAATCCGTCGTCGGTGTAGTAGTAAAGCGGTCCTGGCGCCTCCGGCCATAGCATCAGCGAAGGTCTCGCAAGACTGACATCCAGCGCCGAGCGCAGCGTCAGCGCCACCATGCGGTCATGCAGACGATTCTCGGCATCTTCACTCCAGGAGGCGCCTTGGGGAATATTCGGCTGAAGCGTGACGGCCGATTCCTGCGCCCTGCGTGCGGGCGGCAATTCCGGCAGCAGGTAGAGCCCGGGCAGAATCAGAAGCCAGGCAAGCTCCTTCCTCGGCCTGCGCAGCAGCACCAGCGCCACGCCGGCGCTCATCATCGCGAAAACAAACGAGACACCATAAACGCCAACCAGCGGCGCCATCCGCATCGGTACCCCCATTTCGATCCCGGCGTTGCCCAGCGCGAGCCACGTGAACCCCAGTTCGCCGTGCGTACGCTCCAGGCCGGCCCACAGCGCGGCGACCGCCGGAATCGCGTACCAGCGCCGCATCAGGCCTCCTGCCAGCAGCGTGAACACAGCCATGTGCAGCGCCTTGGCCAGGCAGAACAAGACGAACGTGCCCCAACCGCCCGCCTCGCCCATCCCCCCGTGCACGGCCAGCACGAACTGGATCCAGTAACAAACCCCGAACCAGTAGACAAACCCGGCTGCCTCACCCATCAGCAGGCGCCGTCTCCAGTCCCGCTCCCGGGCCGCGGCGATGAGCAGAGGAACCAGGGCAACGGGGGCCAGAATGCTGAAATCGAATCGCGGGTATAGAAGGACCAGCAGCAGCGCCGCCGCCAGCGCAAGGGCCGGGTTCAGCACAGCCCGCTTACCACGTCGGCCATATAGGAACTGCGCACGAACGGCCCACTGAACACCTCCTGAAACCCAATCGACATGCCGTATTCCCGGTAGGCTTCAAACTGCTCCGGCTTCACATAAGCGGCCACCGGGAGGTTGCGGCGGCTGGGCTGCAGGTACTGCCCAATCGTGGCGACATCGGCCAGCCCTTCTTCGCGCAGGTCCTTGAGCAACTGCATCACCTCGCCGGCCGATTCGCCAAGCCCAACCATAAGGCCTGATTTGGTGAGCGCTTCTGGCCGGTATTGCTTGGCGAACCGCAGCACGCGAAGCGACTGGCGGTAATCGGCCTGCGGGCGTACCCGCTTGTACAGCCGGGCCACGGTTTCCATGTTGTGGTTGAAGACGTCAGGCGCAGCGTCCAAAACGCGCCCCACCGCCTCCAGGTTGCCGTCGAAATCGGGAGTCAGCACCTCGATGCGCGCCTCGGGCAACGCGTGCCTTACCTCGCGCACAGTTTTGGCAAAGTGGGCCGAGCCGCCGTCGGCGAGATCATCGCGGTTGACGCTGGTGATGACAACATAGCGCAGCTTCATTTCCGCTACCATGAGCCCCACGTTGGCCGGCTCATTGGCGTCCAGGTGCTCGGCTACGCCTTTCGGAACCGAGCAGAAGCCGCACCCGCGGGTGCAGATGTTGCCCAGAATCATGAAGGTGGCCTGCCCGCGGTGGAAACATTCATTCAGGTTCGGGCAGCGCGCCGACTCGCACACGGTATGCAGGTGCAGGCCGCGCAGACTGCGCTTGAGCGCGGTGACCGCCTCCGGATGGGCCTCCGGCTTGCGCAGCCAGTGCGGGAGCCGGCCGCGGCTGGCCCTCCCACCTGGCGCGGCCGCGTTCTCTATCTGAACCAGGGGCAAAATCAACCTTCCAGCATAGCAGTACCTTGCCAAATCCAAAATTATGTAGATGTGCTGCTCGATAAATGCGGCGGCGCAAAACAGCGCGAGCATCCAGGGGACGGTGCGCGACGTGGAAGGCCAGCCCATGAGCGGGCTGGAGATCCAGATTCGCGAACATAGCACCGGAAGCGTGCGCAAACAAAGGCTACTTCCAGGAGCCGATTTTGAATCCGGGAGTCTACGATGTCTCCGCGATGGTGGACTCCAAGCCCGGCTGGGAACAGGAGGGGATCAATCTGGCGGTGGGGCAGAAACTGACCATTCAGATCAAGGTTAGGACGGTGACCGAGGTTTCCACCGCCGAGCCGGCGTCCCAGCTAGACATCAGTTCGGGGGCGTTCACGGCGACGGTGGGGAAATCGGAAATGCGCGATCTTGAGCTGAACGGCAGGTCGTTTGAGCAGCTGGCGCTGCTGCAGCCCGGCGTAGTGGCAGCCTACTCGGCGGGAAGCAGCTTCTATGGGGCCCGGACGCGTGCCATTTCCGTGAACGGGGCCCGGCCCGAGCAAAACAACTTCCTGCTGGCTTTCACCAACGCGGCCGGAGCTATGGCGGCAAACCAGGGCGTGATTACCAGCACCGTGACCAGCTCCCGGCGAATCCAGCTTGTCATGAAGCTGACTTCTGATATGGCGGTCCTCTTCCGGGTATGATTCACAGCCCTGTGTTCGCACGCGAAGACCGGGCTTCTTACTGCCTAGATCCGCCTGAGGAACGTCTTGAAGCCGGCCGCTTCCAGGTCGGCCTTCGTCTTGGCAACAGCCGCCGCATCGGACAGCGGACCCACCAGTACTCGGATGAGGATGGAGTCCGGCACGGGCTGCTTGGCCGCCGGGAGGCCCTTCTTGCGTAGCGCATCGGCGAGCAGATCGGCTTCCGCCTCCTTGGTCGCCGCCACCTGCAGATAGGTCCCGGAAAGCCCGGTGGGCTGCGGCACCGGAGGAGGTGACGGAGCCGCTTTAGGCGGCTCGGCCTTTGCGGGTTCGCTCTTCACCGGCTCGGCCTTCGGCGGCGCGGCTTTCGATGGCGGCGCGGAAGTCTCTGCCGGCGGTTGCGAAGGCGGCGGCGCGGCTGTGTTCGGATCTCCTACGGGAGAAGGCTTTGCCCCTCCGGCCGAGGGAGGCTCGACGACGAGCGGCCCGGATTCGGGCCCGGCGCTGGCCACCTGAGTTGGCGCAGGCGTGGCGTTGCGGCCCACGATAAAGCCCATCGTGAAGAACACTCCCAACAGCACTACCACGATGAAAAACACGCTGAGCAACTGCTTGTTTCCAAGTACTAGCTCAAATTCCCCTTCTTCGTTCGTTGGCATGCAGCTCCTGTTTTTTCGGCTTGATTAGGACGGTTTCTCCAGTCCGCCCTTGGCTAGACGCTCTAGAACTGTACTAACAGATGAGAATATATCGACTGGCAGGGGGAACACAACTGTCGTGTTTTTCTCCGCGCCAATTTCGACCAGGGTTTGCAGGTACCGCAACTGGATCGCAACAGGCTGCTGTTGAATGGTCAGCGCCGCTTTGCTCAGCTGTTCGGCGGCCTCCATTTCGCCCAGCGCGTGGATCACCTTGGCGCGGCGTTCGCGCTCGGCCTCGGCCTGCTTGGCGATGGCGCGGATCATCTGGTCGGGCAGGTCTACCTGCTTCACCTCGACGAGCGTGACCTTCACTCCCCACGGTCCGGTCTGCTTGTCGAGCACCTCTTGCAGCCGCATGTTGAGCTTCTCGCGCTGGCTGAGCAACTCGTCAAGTTCCACTTCACCCAGCACGCTGCGCAACGTGGTCTGCGCCAATTGGGAGGTGGCATAGAGGAAGTTCGCCACTTCGATCACCGCCTTGATCGGCTCGACCACGCGGAAATAAATCACGGCGTTCACCTTGACGGTGACGTTATCGCGCGTCACCACGTCCTGCCCTGGCACCTCCATCGCCTCGATCCGAAGCGAAATGCGCGCCATCCGGTCAATCGGCGCGAAGACGAAGATCAGCCCCGGCCCTTTGGCCGCCGGCAGCACGCGGCCCAGGCGAAAAATTACGCCGCGTTCGTATTCGGCCAGAATCTTGATGGATGACAGAAAATACAGCCCCAAAATAAACAACACCAGTAACGGCAAATTGAAAGCAGCTTCAGGCATGAGGTCCTCCTTCAACAGTTCCCGGTTCCACAGTCAGCGTCAAGCCATCTACGCCGATTACTTTGACGGGCGCGCCGGAGGCAACAGGGGAAATCGCCTTTGCCTGCCAATACGTCCCATCGAAAAAGATCTGTCCCAGCGGCCGCAAGTCGGTGCTGGCCACTCCCCAACGGCCCACCATGCTCTCTTCCCCCGTGGCCACCTTCGAGGCGCGCGCGCGGATCACCAGCGTCACCAGAAACATGGTGATTAAAGCGAAGGGCAGCGTCACGGAGATCGCCACGGGCCACTGGATGCGCATCTCCGGCGGTGCATCCACCAACAGCACGGCTCCCAACACCATCGCTATCGCTCCGCCAGTGCCGATCACGCCGTGCGAGGCGAACTTCGCCTCCAGGATGAACAGCACCAGCGCCAGGATCAGAAGCGCCGCTCCGCCCCAGTGGATGGGAAGAATTGCAAGCGCGGAAAGGCCAAGCAGCACCAGAATGCCTCCTGCTACTCCGGGCACGATCAACCCCGGCGCGGAGAATTCCACGTAGATGCCCAGCGCGCCCAGCGTCAGCAGAATGAATGCGAGATTCGGATCGCTCAACGCCGACATCACGCTTTCCTTGAGCGTCAGCTCATAGGGGCGCACGGCGAAGGAGGCAAGCTTGAGCGTCTGCTTGCGCCCGTCCAGCCGCGTGATCTCGCGGCCGTCCAGTTTTTCGATGAGCGTCTTCTCGTCCGGGGCAACGATCTCGATGAGGTTCTGCTCCAATGCCTCCTTTTCGGTGAACGCTTTGGCCTCCAGAACAGCCTTTTCCGCCAGCGCGCTGTTGCGGCCGCGCTTTTCCACCATACTGCGCAGCGCCGCGGCAGCGTCATTTTCCGCCTTTTTGCGCAGCACCGGATCCATTTCCTGACCCAGCAGAATCGGGCTCGCCGCTCCGGTGTTGGTGCCCGGCGCCATCGCCGCCACGTCGCCGGCCATCAGCAGAAAGAATCCGGCGGAAGCGGCGCGGCCTCCGCTGGGGGCGACGTAGGTGACTACAGGGACAGGCGAAGCGACAATCTTCTCCGTCGCTTCGCGCGTGGCTTCCAGCAAACCGCCCGGAGTATTCAGCCTTAGCAACAGCACCGCCGCTCGCGTGCGGTGTGCTTCTTGAATGGCGTGCTCCAGAATCTCGGCGCTGATGGGATGAACGACGCGGTCAATGCTGACGCTGACCACTTGGGGGAACGCCGCGCCCGCCGCCAACAGGGCCGTAACTGTAAGCGTGCGCAGCATATATACCTCCAGTCCCACTATATCATCACGTTTGCTTCCGGCTGCGCGCTTGGAACAGGTGCCGCCCGCTCCGCTTGTACTAGCATGGTGACTATGAGCATTTCCCGTCGTGGTTTCCTTGGCACTGTACCTGCCGCGCTCGCCTTCGCGGCGAAAGAGGAAAAAGTCGTGCCCGCATACGAGAAGCCCCTCTTCGACCTCCACAAGGCCTCCTCCTCGCCGGTACGGATCAAGTCGATCGAGTTGCTGAGAATCGGCAATGACTACTTCATCCGCGCCTCCTCCTCCGACGGAGTGACGGGCCTGTGCATGACCAAGCAGATGCTTCAGTGGGCCTCTGCGATTCCCAACATCGGGCCGTACATGGAGTACCCGTTCCGCGCGAAGGAGAAGAAGGAGTCCTGGTACACGCCGAACTTCTTCATCCGCGACGGAAAGATCCCGGTGCCAACGGGCCCGGGGCTGGGCGTCGAGTTCGACCGCTATATGAAGAAGGCGGAAGTGGTCAAGGGCTGAGCAGGTTGTAGCAGGGTTAATCCATGCGCTTCGGCCTCTTCTACGAACACCAGATTCCGCGTCCATGGTCCGAAGGAGCCGAAGAGCGGCTACTGCAAGAGGCTCTCGAACAAATCGAACTGGCCGACCGCGTGGGGTTCGAATACGTGTGGGAGGTGGAGCATCACTTCCTGGAAGAGTACTCGCATTCCAGCGCGCCGGAGGTTTTCCTGGCCGCCGCCAGCCAGCGCACCCGGCGCATCCGGC
The DNA here is from genome assembly GCA_016871315.1 of Acidimicrobiia bacterium. Classification (GTDB taxonomy): domain Bacteria; phylum Acidobacteriota; class Terriglobia; order Bryobacterales; family Bryobacteraceae; genus VFZE01. Next base: position 40,052 of record VFZE01000013.1, read on the forward strand.
TGGGACACGGCATCGTGCAGCTTCCGCACGAATTCAACCATCCGGCGCGCGTTGCCGAACGCATTGCCACGCTGGACCTGCTGAGTGGCGGGCGGGTCGAGTTCGGCACCGGCGAAGGATCATCGCAGGCGGAACTCGGCGGCTTCGGCGTCGACCGCAACGCCAAGCGCGCGCAGTGGGAGGAGGCGCTCGACGCCGTCACCCGGATGTTCGTCGAGGAGCCGTTCGCCGGCTACAACGGCAAGTACCTTCAAATGCCGCCGCGCAATGTCCTGCCGAAGCCGAAACAGAAGCCGCATCCTCCGCTGTGGGTGGCTTGCAGCAGGCGCGAGACAATTCTACTGGCGGCGCGCAAGGGCATCGGCGCACTGTCGTTCTCCTTCCTCGAGCCGGAGGAAGCCAAGGAGTGGGCCGACGACTACTACCGCATCCTAATGACGGAGGCGTGCGTCCCCGGAGGCTTCGCGGTGAATCCGAACCTCGCCGTCGCACTGCCCATGATGTGCCACGCCGACGAAGCCACGGCGATTGAACGCGGCATCGACGGCGCGCACTTCTTCGGCTACGCCCTGTCGCACTATTACGTCTTCGGTCGGCACACGCCCTCGGTCACAGGAGTGTGGGAGGAGTTCCAGCAGCGGCGGCGAGACTACGGCTTCGCGCGCGAGATTGTTACCGCCGACCAAGCGCCGCTTGGCGTGAAACTGCTCCAGCACGGATTAGGCTCGCTGCGCGGCGCCATTGGAACTCCCACGCAAATCCGCGACCTGATTCTGCGTTATGAGCGTGCCGGTGTCGATCAGGTGATCTTCGTCCTGCAGGCGGGACGGAACAAGCACGAACACATCTGCGAGTCGATCGAGCTGTTCGCAAGAGAGGTGATGCCGGAGTTCGCGGAAAAAGCCGAAGGCGTGGAAAAGACCAGAAGCGAGCGGCTCGGCGAGGCGATGGAGAAAGCTCTGAAGCGCCGTGCCGCGGCGCGGCAGGCCCCGCCTGGGTATGTGATCACCGTGCAGGGGGAGCCGGGAGCGATCAGCACCGCGGTTCCGCGGAATCTGTTTACGCGCCTTGTGGCGCGCCTAAGCGACGGTCAGCTGGATGCGATGCTCTCGTTCCGGCTGGTTCCCTGGTTGATGTTTGAAGCGCTCTCAAAGCGCCTGCATCCCGACGGCCGCTTCACCGCCGACGTGCAGTTTGAGATCACCGCAAGAGGGCGCATACAAACTTGGGTGATTCGGATAGCCACGACAGAAGTCCACCTTCGCACGCAGGCTTCCGAGAAGCCGTCGCTCATATTCCGCACCACGGCGCCGGTTCTGGTGCGCGTGCTGGCCGGTGAGATCAACGCCGGCGCCGCGGCACTGGAAGGGAGGTTGGACTTGGAAGGCGATCTGCACGTTCTGGACAAGCTCCTGCGCATGACAGCCGATCCGCGAAACAATAGGAACCATGCGACGGCGTGACCTGCTGCGGCTTGCCGCTGCCCCACTGTTGGGCGAGATCCAGTACCGCGACTATTCGCGGTGCCTGCCGGACTATCTAGGCGTGCTGGCGGAGGAGGCTTATCAGCGGCGCAACCGGACATTGGAGGCCTTGCGGATGCCGGATCAATTCCGCGAGCGGCAGCGATGGGTGCGCCGCACGTTTTGGCAACTGACCGGCCGCGAGCCGGAACGCACCCCGCTGAACGCACGCGTGACGGGCGAGATTGAGCGGCCGCACTACACGCTGCGCAAAGTGGTCTATGAAAGCCGGCCTGGCCTGCACATTCCGGCGAACCTGTACATCCCGAAGACCGGTGGTCCGCGCTTCCCCGGCGTGCTGTTCCAGATGGGCCATTCGCTCAACGGCAAGGCTGCGTCGCTGTATCAGTACTGCTGTCAGGGACTCGTGCAGCTCGGCTACGTGGTGCTTGCATTCGACCCGATGGGCCAAGGCGAGCGCACCTACTATCCCGGACCGAACGGACTGACACGGCTCGGCTCCGCCGATGATGAACACACGGTTCCCGGCAAGCAGTTGCTACTGACGGGCGACACTTCGACGCGGCTTCAAACCTGGGACGCGGTGCGAAGCTTGGACTTTCTCGCCTCGCTCGACATGGTGGACCCTTCCCGGCTGGCCTCCACCGGCAACTCCGGCGGCGGGACGCTGACCATGATGCTGGCGGCTGTTGACGACCGTTTGGCCTGCGCGGCGCCCGCCTGTCCGAACACGGAGAACCTCGCCTGCGCGAACTTCAATCCGCCCGGCTCCACCGACGATGCCGAGCAGAACTTCATCGGCGGCGGCCCGGCCGGTTTCGACCGATGGGACACGTTGTGGCCGATGGCGCCCAAGCCGTTGCTGATTCTCGTAAGCGCCAAGGATTCCCAAGGCACCTACTCGCCGCGCTATTTGGAGAATGGGCGCGAGGAGTTCGCGAAGCTGAAAAAGGCATACGCGGCCCTTGGCCGCGCGGACGGGCTGGCGTGGTATGAGTCCCCGCTGCCGCACGGACTCTCTTACGACATGCGCATGCAGATCTACAACTGGTTCCACCGATGGCTGCGGCCGGAAGCAGCCAGGATCACCGAGGAGCCGCCGGTGAAGGCGGAACCGGATGAGCAGTTGTGGTGCTCCGATTCGGGCAACGTGGTGCGGAGCTTCGGAGGTCTGACGCCGCAGAAAATGGCGGCGCAAAAAGCGCGTGAAATCGCGACTCCGCCCAAGCCGGCAGGGATCGAGAAACTGCTTGCGCTGGATCCCCCAATCGGCGCGAAGGCCGTTTCCCTCGGGCGCGTGGCTTCGCGCGAGGCGGACGTGGAGGCATTGGAGATCCACTCCGCACCCGGCGTCTGGGTGCCCTACTGGCTGTTCCATCCCCGCAAGCCGGGTTCCGACGCCCGTGTCCTGGTTCTACTCGAACCCGCTGGCCGCAACGCGCGCTGGAACGAGGATTCGCTATGTCAGCAACTGGCCGCTCGTGGCATCACTGTTTGCGCGCCGGAGCTGCGGGGAGTCGGCGACGCGGCTCCGGAATTCCCGCGTCATGCGCCGCGCCATGGGCGTGCGCATCAGGAGGAGGAGCACTACGCGTGGGCATCGCTGATGCTGGGCAAGCCGCTGCTGGGCCAGCGGGTCACTGATCTGCTTGCCGTTGCCAGTACGCTGCGCGGCAGAGTTGTCATCGCCGCCAGCGGGAAAATGACCATACCGGCTTTGTTCACGGCCGCGATCAGTACGGCGATTGAGGCCGTGCATCTCCATGCAGGCATCGAGTCGTTTCGAGGATTGGTTGAGGCGGAGAATTACAATCACCCGTTTGCGAACTTCGTTCCGAACCTGTTGCGCCACACCGACGTGCCGCAACTGGCCGCATCCATCGCGCCACGGCACTGCGCTACCCTCTTGAGATGGGATCTCGACTCCTTGTCACAGCTCTGATTCTCTCCACTGCTTTGACCGCGCAACCGGAGATCGGCGGCTGCCCCGTCTTTCCCGCCTCCAACATCTGGAACACCGCGATCGACAAGCTGCCTCTGGATCCCAACTCCGCGCTCTACGTGGAGACCATCGGCCGCGACCGGCCGATGCACCCCGATTATGGCTCCGGCCTCTTCAACGGCGGCCCTATCGGGATTCCCTTCATTCTGGTTCCCGGCACCCAAACAAAGTTGCGCGCAACTTTCTTATACGCGAGTGAAAGCGACCCCGGGCCCTACGCGATTCCGTTGGACGCGCCGATCGAAGGCGGCTCCCAGAGCACCGGTGACCGCCACGCGATCGCGATCGACCGCGACAACTGCATCCTCTACGAACTGTTCAACGCCTTCCCACAAGCCGACGGCACATGGAAGGCCGACTCGGGCGCCATTTTCGACCTCCGCTCGCACCGCCTGCGGCCGAACGGCTGGACTTCGGCCGACGCCGCCGGACTGCCGATCGTGCCCGGCCTGGTGCGCTACGAAGAAATGGCTGCAGGCGAGATCCGCCACGCCATCCGATTCACTGCGCGCCAGACGCGAAGGGCGTTCCTCTGGCCGGCGCGCCATTTCGCCTCGCGGCTCACCGAGGATCGCTATCCTCCGATGGGACAACGCTTCCGGCTGCGCGCTGATTACGACATCTCCGGTTTTCATCCGGAGAACCAGGTGATCCTGCGTGCGCTGAAGAAGTACGGCATTATCCTGGCCGACAACGGCAGCGACTGGTTCATTTCCGGCGCGCCGGACGAGCGCTGGAACAACACACGGCTGCGCGAGATCCGCCGCTTGATGGGGGCCGACTTTGAGGCCGTCGACATGTCGTCGCTGATGATCGATCCCAACTCCGGAGAAGCACGTCAGACGCCGGCCGCCTCGCCCGTTGTTCATGCCGCAACCAACGAATACGCCCCGATCAGCCCAGGCCTGATCGTCTCCATCTACGGCTCAGGGTTCGGTAGCCCTGCCGTGCTGTTCAACTCCGTGCAGGCCCCTGTGCTGTTCTCCTCGCCCACGCAAATCAATACGATCGCGCCCTACGCGGTCGCCGGATCCGCGGATGTGCGCGTGGAGGTGCGCGCGGAAGGGCGTGCTGCGCTCACGGAAACACTTCCATTCTCCTCAACCTCGCCCGGCATTTTCGCTATCACGAACCAGAACTATACTCTGAACTCGCGCCTCAATCCCGCCACTTCGAACTCCGTGCTGGTCCTGTTCGGCACCGGCGAGGGCCAGACGGATCCTGCCGGCGTGGACGGGAAGGTAGCGGCTGAAGTGCTTCCCAAACCCATCGCCTCACAATCGGTGCGGATTGGCGGCCGCAGTGCGCAGGTGCTTTATGCCGGCGCTGCGCCGGGACTCGTCTCGGGCGTTGTACAGGTCAACGTGACTTTGCCGCCAGGGCTAGCTGCCGGCGAGCATCCGGTGATCTGGATGGCCGGTCTGCGCCAGGCGAGTTCCAGCGTTTGGGTGCAGTGAATTCAGTGTGCCGGCGCCGGCCGTATCACGGACAGCAGGGTCCAGGAACTGCGTTCCGGGTAGTAACGGGTCCTGGCAATCGGGGAAGCCTGCGGGAGGATACGCTCATGGGGATGATATAGGCGTTGTGCCTCCACACTCGCGTGGAAAAACGCGGGAATCTCATCCACCACGCGTCCACCGTCCGCATTCACTTCATAGATGACGCTGTTCTCCACACTCGCGCCTGTAAAAAAAGAAGGAGGGCAGGTTTCTGTCCACTCCCAGCGCGTGTCATCCAGTCTTAGCTTCAAATTCGGCGGTGTTGTTCCATCGTGATAAACGTAGACGCCGGCGACACGGTTGAGCGGATAAGCGAGACGGACAGTGAAATCGAACCAATACTTGCTGTAATGGAACGGATCCAGGTCGGGCACGTTGGCGACCACAAGCAGAGTTCCCGGGCGCAGGGCCGGTATCGCTTTCAGCAGCGTCGCCATCGTCTGGCGATGGTATTCCCAACGTGAAAAATGCACTGCTCCGTGCCCGATGCCGAAGTTGATCCCGAACCCAATGACGCCTGCCACGGCAAGGAAGGCTGGCCATCGGCCCAGCCGCTTCGGCCCATGAATCGCTGCCAGCCCGGCCAGGCCAGCCATGAAAATCGATGCTCCGATTCCCGGGAGCATGAGTACTCGATAGCGGCTTTCGGCGCTGGCCATTGCGGCGAAAACAAGAATGCTGGATACGAGCCCAGCGGCGCCCGCTTTCAATGCCGCAAGTAATTGCCCCGGCCGGTCCTCACCCCATCTCGTCCAAGTATCTCCCAAGGCGAAGCGGAGGCCGGCCACCACTACCAGCGAACCGACCATCCCGAGTACAAGTCTGCCCACCAGCGGCGCCTCGACTTCTGATGAGCTGGTCCAGTCCCAGAAACTCAGGCTCACTTTTGCCAGCAAGAATAGTTCCTTCAGGTAGGTCCACGACGATAGATTCTCATGCAGCATCGACTGCTGGTAGGAGCCCTCTCCTTTGGCATAGCTCAGCACCGTTTCGCGCGCATAAAGGAGGATCAAAACATACCAGCCGCTGAGCAGGGCAGGGCGGCTTTTCACACGGCCTTGTGGCAGCCAGATCAAGAAGGCGGGGAACAGAATCATCAGCGGCAGCTGGGCCTCGTAACTGTACAGCGAGAGGACTTCCGCTAGACATGCCCCAACGGTAAGCGCCAGCGCGAACCGCAGCCGCCGCGCACGGAAACTATCCACAAGCAGCAGGCACGCAAGCAGAGTCCAGAAGATGAACCCTGGCTGGTTCAGCTGGCCGATCCACAGGAAGTGGCGGTCCGCCGTATGGGCAATCGCCAGCGCGCCGGCGAGATAACAAAACCACCAGACACCCGGAAAGAATCGCCGCAGGATCAAATAAGCAAGCATCCCCCCGCCCCACCATAGAAGCAGGTAGGTCAGCTGGTGTCCGATCGTGCTTCCCCGCAATCCAGCCCAGCCGAGATGAGATATCCCAAATGATAAAAAACGCCCGTGAATGGGCGCATATTGATGCTGGGCGTCAGGAACCCTTTCCACCATGGAGTGGCCCATTCGCTGTCATAGGCGAACTCGTTCTCAAACGGAAATCCCCCCTGCGGATTGTATGGCAGCCACATCAGCAGCGCCAGAACCAGGTAACATCCGGCGGCCACGAAGTGACGATTCCGTTCCACTGCATTGGAATCAGCGGAGGAACCCGGCTGCATATTCCACATAGCATATCAATCCCCGCGGCGGGGACGAATCGGCTATCGTGTGGGAATGAGGATCAATCTGCCTTCTGGCTGCGCTCTCGCTCTGGTGTTTTGCGTCGTGCCAGCCCGGGCGGCGGAGCTGCGCGACGCCGAATTCGCAAGGCCCGCGGGAGTGCCGCTCACTCTGGATGCATGGATACCGGATTCGCGGGAGCCTCAAGGCGCAGTGATCCTCGTGCATGGCGGAGGATAGGAAGCCGGAGACAAGCGCACTTATGAATTTCGCATTGATCCCAACAGGCTCGCGCTGATGGGTGAGTCAGCAGGCGGCCACTTGGCCGCGCTGGCCGCATTGCGCGGCCAAGTGCGCGTGGAGGGGTTGGTGAGTTTCTATGGGATTCACGATATCCCGCTATGGGCCGAGCAACAAGCGGAATTGCCGCGCAACATCGGTCAGTATCTGGCACAATCCTCGGCCGAGGCTTTACGTGAGGCTTCCCCGGTCACTTATGTACACAAGGCCCAACCGCCGATCCTGCTGGTGCATGGTACGGCGGACACCGGGGTCCCCTGGCAGCCATCCGAGCGGCTCTGCGAAATGGCAAGCAGGGCGGGGGCAGCCTGCGAGATTCTACTGATCACTGGCGCGCCGCATGGTGTTGAACGGTGGGAGCAGGACGAGCGCTTCCAGATCTGGAAACCAAAGGTAACGGAGTGGCTCCGCCGGCTCCTGCATTGACATCCCACCCACTGTTCGCTATCTTGGTCTTTTCCCGTTAGAGGAGCGGCGGCCATCAGTAGCCGGGTGCGATGTTCCGGAGTAACCCTGGACATCCGGTGAAAGGGGCAGAGGTCAATCGCCGCCGAAGCCCGCGCGAGGGGTTCTCACCGCGCAGGTTGGGGGTTCAGGCTAAATCCTGGCCACTGTCATCCATAAATGGATGGAGCGCTAACCGAGGAATGAAGCGGCTTCCCGGCCCTTTTTCCTTCCCGCGTTCCATCCTCGAGGACATTGCATGAACGTGTTCGAGCTGACGCGCAAACTGATCGACATTGAATCCATCACGCCCAACGAGCTCGCCATTGGCGAGTATCTGGCCGCTTACTTGTCTCCGCTCGCCGAACGCCACGGCGGCCGCGTCGAGCGCATCCAAGTGGAGCCTGACCGCTACAACGTGCTAGCCTGCTTCGGCAACCCGCTTGTCACGCTTTCCACGCATCAGGACACAGTGCCGCCGTTCATCGCCTCCAGCGAGGATGACGACAACATCTGGGGCCGCGGCGCCTGCGATGTGAAGGGCATCATTGCCTCCATGATCCTCGCCGCCGAGCGGCTTCTGGAGGAAGGCAAGAGCAACTTCGCGCTGCTCTTCGTCGTGGGCGAAGAACGGAATTCGCTGGGCGCCTACGCCGCCTCCCGTGATCCTCGTGGTTCGAAGTTCTTGATCAATGGCGAGCCCACCGAGAACCGGCTGGCGCTCGGCAGCAAGGGTGCGCTGCGGTACGAAATCACCGCCTCCGGGCGGATGGCGCATTCCGCTTACCCGGAGCTCGGCGAATCGGCGATTGAGAAGCTGCTGGACGCGCTGGTGCGTGTCCGCGCCGTCAATTTGCCCGTGGATGAAGTTCTCGGCCCCAGCACGCTGAATATCGGGACCATTACCGGCGGCCGCGCGCCCAATGTGATTCCCGATCGCGCCAGGGCGGAGGTCATGATCCGTCTGGTGGGCGATCCGGATTCCACGCGCCTGGCGATCTCGGAAGCCGTAAGCGGCATCGCCGAAGCGAAAGAAGTGTTGTGTATCCCCGCGATTCATCTGGGCTCGGTTCCGGGCATCGAAACCACGGTGGTCTCCTACACTACCGACATTCCCGCGTTCGGCGGCGCCTGGGGCAAGCCCTATCTGATCGGGCCCGGCGCCATTCACGTCGCCCATACCTCGGAAGAGCGCGTGCCCAAGAAGCAGTTGTTAGAAGCAATCGATATTTACCAGCGCATGGTGAAGTTGCTGTTGCAGGAAGTTTAGGAAAGGAAATATGGAACGGAAAATCGAAGTCGGAGTTCTCGGCGCCACCGGAATGGTGGGCCAACATTTTATCAAGTTTCTCGCCTCGCACCCCTGGTTCGAAGTGAAATGGGTGGGGGCGAGCGACCGGAACACAGGCAAGAAATACCGCGAGGCCACCGACTGGCGGTTGGAGGGTATCATGCCGGAAGGTGTGCGCGAGCTGACTGTGCAGGAATGCAAGCCCGGTAACGCGCCGCACCTGGTTTTCTCGGCTATGGACGCCAAGGTGGCTACCGATATCGAACGCGCATTCGCCGCGGCCGGACATTCCGTGGTTTCCAATTCCCGCAACCATCGCATGGAGCCGGACGTTCCGCTGCTGGTGCCGGAAGTGAACCCGGATCACCTGCAAGCGCTGCCGATACAAAAGAAGAACCGCGGCTGGAAGGGACAAATCGCGACCAATCCCAACTGCTCCACCGTGGTGCTGACCATGGCGCTGGGTGCGCTGAGGCGGTTCGGAATCAAGCGTGTCGTGGTAACCACGATGCAGGCGGTTTCCGGCGCCGGTTATCCTGGCGTTTCCTCTATGGACATCAATGCCAACATCGTCCCCTTCATTGGCGGTGAAGAAGAAAAGATGGAGTCGGAAACAAAGAAGATCATGGGCTCCTATTCCCACGGCAACGGATTTACGCCGCTGGAAGCCGTGATCAGCGCGCACTGCAATCGCGTCCCGGTGCTCGATGGCCACACGGAAACGGTCTCCGTGGAGTTCTCGAGCAAGCCCACCGAGCAGGACCTCATCGAGGCCTTCGCGAACTTCCGCAGCGCTCCCCAGGAGCGCAGCCTGCCGAGCGCCCCCGCGCGCCCGGTCATCTACATGCCGGAGGCCAACCGCCCGCAGCCGCGCCGCGACGTGGAGCGTGAACGCGGCATGGCGGTCTTTGTCGGACGCCTACGCCAATGTCCCGTGTTTCATCACAAATTCCTCGCGCTGGGCCACAACACCATACGGGGCGCGGCCGGCGCCGCCGTCCTCAACGCCGAACTGATGCGTTCGGCAGGAATGCTCGACGTATGATCGTGATGAAGTTCGGCGGCTCCTCGGTGGAGTCCGCCGCGGCCATCGATCGCGTTGCCTCCATTGTCCAGGCGCGCGCCGGCCAGCACCCCGTGGTTGTAGTTTCGGCGATGGGCAAGACCACCAACCGGCTGCTGGCCATTGCCGATGAGGCGGTCGCCGGCCGCAAAAACGAAGCGCTGACTCAGCTGGCCGATCTCGAGCAGTTCCATCTGCGCGAGGGAGGTTCGGTTGGCGGCAAGGTCGAGGCGCATTTCGCCGAGCTGGCGGAGTTGGTGAAGGGTCTGTCCATCCTCGGCGAACTGACCCCGCGCTCGGTGGATGCAATCTCCGCCTACGGCGAGCGCCTGTCCAGCCTCATCGTTGCCGATGCTTTCCGGAGGAAGGGCATCGATGCCGTTCACCAGGACTCGCGCGACTACATCATCACCGATGACCGCCACACGCTGGCCGCGCCACTCTACCCGGAAACCTATGCGCACCTGGAGCAGCGGTTGGCCCCTCGCGCGCAACGCCAGATTGCGGTCATGGGAGGTTTCATTGGCTCCACGAAAGCCGGTGTCACGTCCACTCTTGGCCGCGGGGGCTCTGACTTTTCCGCCGCCATCATCGGCGCTGGCATCAAAGCCGCGGAGATTCAAATCTGGACCGACGTCGACGGGATGCTTACTTGCGACCCGAGGATTCTGCCAGGCGGCCACCGAGTCAAGGTAATCTCTTTCTCGGAAGCCGCCGAGCTGGCCTACTTCGGCGCAAAAGTGCTGCATCCATCCACGGTGCTGCCCGCTGTCGAAAAGAACATCCCCGTGCTGATTCTCAACTCGCGGCGCCCGGAAGTAGAGGGAACCCGCATTATCTCCGGCTCGGCTCCCAGCGCCAATCCGGTAAAGGCGATCGCCTGCAAACAGAACATCACCACCGTCCATATCCGCTCCATGCGCATGCTCGGCGCGCACGGATTTCTGCGGCGGATCTTCGAGGTCTTCGACCATCATCAAACGCCGGTCGACATGGTCACCACATCCGAGATCAGCGTCTCGCTGACCATCGATAACCCGCAGCGGCTGGACGCCATCGTCGGAGAGTTGTCGAAAATCGCCGAAATCACCGTCGAGCGCGACCAGGCCATCATCTGCCTGGTAGGCGACAAAGTCGCCCACACCTCCGGCATCGCCGGCCGAGTCTTTCAATCCCTCAACGGCACAAATATCCGCATGATCAGCCAGGGAGCCTCCCTGTTAAACTTGAGCTTTGTCGTGGCCGGTTCGGATTTGAGCAACGCCGTTAAGGCGCTGCACACGGAGTTCTTCGCCGAATTGGACCCGGCCGTTTTCGAGAGAGCACAATGAAGCTGGCCATCGTGGGCTATGGAAGAATGGGGCGGCTGGTGGAACAGCTGGCGCCCGAATACGGATTCGAAACGGCGCTGAAACTGGACGAGTATAACAACACCAGTTTTGAAGGAATGATGGAAGCCAACTTCAAAGGCATCGACGTGGCCATAGAGTTCTCCATCCCGGAAGCGGCGATTGAGAATATCGAACGTTTGGCCGCTCTTAAGGTGAACTCGGTGATCGGAACCACGGGCTGGCTGACGCATATGAACCGCGCGAAGTCGGCCGTCGATAGCCACGGCACCGGTCTTGTGTGGAGCGCCAACTATTCCATCGGCGTGAACGTGTTTGCGCGCCTGGCCTCGGAAGCAGCCAGGCTCCTGGCCGATGAGCAAGCCTACGGAGCATGGGCATGGGAGATTCATCACCACACCAAGAAAGATGCTCCCAGCGGTACGCTTCTCAAACTCGTCGACGACATGCGCAAGGCCGGATACCGGCGCCAGATCGATGAAAGCTCCAACCGCGCCGGAGCGCACCCAGGAACGCACGAGATCGGCTTTGATTCGGCCGCCGACACCATCACGCTGCGCCACACGGCGCGCAGCCGCGAAGGATTCGCCCGCGGAGCGCTGAAGGCGGCGCAGTGGATCAAAGGCAAGAAGGGTTTCTACGAATTCAGCGAAGTGTTATTTGGAGGTGGGACATGTTCATAGGATGCGGCACCGCACTGGTTACGCCGTTCACCACGAGCGGCGCATTGGATGAGGCCACGCTGCGCAAGCTGGTGCGCCGGCAAATCGATGCCGGAATCAACTTCCTGGTTCCCTGCGGCACCACGGGAGAAAGTCCGACACTCTCCCACGCCGAGCATCTGCGCGTAGTGGAGATCACGCTGGAGGAGGCCAAAGGGAAAATCCCCGTTCTTGCCGGCGCCGGTGGTTACAACACCCGCGAAGTCGCGGACCTTGCCAAAGAACTGGAGGCGATGGGCGCCGACGGCATTCTCTCCGTGACTCCCTATTACAACAAGCCCACCCAGGAAGGTCTTTTCCAGCACTACAAGGCCATCGCTACCGCAATCCGAATTCCGATCATCGTGTACAGCGTGCAGGGCAGGACGGGCATCAACGTATTGCCTGAGACGCTGGCGCGACTGGCCACCATCGATGGCATCATCGGCGTCAAGGAGGCCTCCGGCAACATCGCGCAGATGGCCGATGTGGTCCACCAGGTTCCCGACAACTTCGCCGTGCTCTCCGGCGATGACTCCATCACCATTGCGCTGATGGCGCTGGGTGGCAAAGGCGTGATCAGCGTGGTGAGCAATGAAGCGCCCGCCGAAATGACGCAGCTTGCCGCGCATTGCCTGAAGGGCGATTTCGCGGCCGCGCGCGCCATTCAGAAGCGGCTGCTCCCGCTGATGAACGTCAATTTCGTCGAATCCAACCCCATCCCGGTGAAAGCGGCGATGGCGAGGATGGGCCTCCTTGAGCCCGCATGGCGGCTGCCGCTGGTTCCGCCGTCGGCGCAGAGCAAATCGAAAATCGAAAAAGTCCTCTCTGAGTTGAATCTTTTGCGGAGCGCGAATGCTGCAGACTGAAATAGAATCGCTGTGCGACAACAAGCCCGAATCCTATACCGATGCGCACTTCCAGCTGTTCCAGAAATTCAAGGACGCCTTGAACGCCGGGGAAATCCGCTCGGCGGAGCCTGACGCCACATCGCCCACAGGATGGCGCGTGAACGCCTGGGTGAAGAAAGGCATTCTGCTTGGGTTCCGGATGGGCAGCATCGTCGACATGTCGATTGACGCCGCGCGCCAGCCATGGCTCGACAAGGCAACTTATCCGGTGAAGCAGTTTTCTACCGCCTCGGGAGTGCGGATCGTACCCGGAGGCTCCACCATCCGCGATGGCTGCTATGTGGCCAAAGGTGTCACCTGCATGCCGCCGATGTACATCAACGCCGGCGCCTATGTGGCCGAAGGAACCATGGTCGATTCCCACGCGCTGATCGGCTCCTGCGCGCAGATTGGCCGCAGCTGCCACGTTTCCGCGGCGGCGCAAATCGGCGGCGTACTGGAACCTGTCGGCGCGATGCCGGTGATCATCGAAGAGGAAGTGCTGGTCGGCGGCAACTGCGGCGTCTACGAAGGCACCATCGTGAAGCGCCGCGCCGTGCTTGGCACAGGCGTCATCTTGAACCGCTCCACTCCTGTCTACGACCTGGTTCGGGAAACCGTTCACACGGCAACGGACGATCAGCCGCTGGTGATCCCGGAAGAAGCGGTCGTCGTCGCCGGCGCACGCTCCATCCCGCGCGGTATTGGCAAAGACTACGGCATCTCGCTCTATACCCCGGTAATCGTCAAGTACCGTGATGAGAAGACCGATGCGAAGGTGCAGTTGGAAGACCTGCTGCGCTAGCCAGCACCTCCAGCGTTGACTGAGCGGCTCTGCGCCAGCTGAACTGCCTCGCCCACGCAACGCCTCCTTCAGGCGGTGACGTAATGAGACAGGTGAGCGCCTCCAGCATCGAATCGTCGCTGTGCGGATCAAACAACAGCGCAGTCCCTCCCGCCACCGACCGTAGCGGCTCAATCCCTGAACAGGCGACAGGCAAGCCCGCGGCCAGCGCCTCCAGCACCGGCATGCCGAAGCCTTCAAACGTGGACGGATAGACGAAACCGATCGCCCCACGATACAGCCCGTATAACTGCTCGCGTTCCAGCCAGCCGGTTACCTCCACCGCATCGCGCAAACCCAACTCCGAAATGCTTTGCTCGATCACCTTGGTGCGAAACCCCTTCATCCCTGCCAACACCAGCCGCAACCGTGGATGCCTTTCACGAAACCGCCCGAACACACTGACCAGCCGCTCCAGATTCTTGTGCGGATGGAGCGTGGAAACGCACAGCAGATACGGACAGGCGGCGTCCGGCTCGCGCCCGATCGCGAACATGCGCTCGTCCACGCCATGCTCGATGATATGAACGCGATTGGCTTCCAGCGGATAGTAGCGCAACAGGTCGCGCCGCGTCGCTTCGGAAACCGCGATCAACCGTTGCGATGCGCAGGCGGAGGCGAACAGCATCAATCGCCAGGCCGGCAGATCGAACAACCGGAAATGCTCCGGATGGCGCTTGTGCTGAAGATCGTGAAACACGGTGACCTGCGGACACGGCGCCAAAACGGGCGCAGTGAATCCGGGGTTGAAGAGTACATCAATCCGTTGCCGTAACGCGGATAGCGGCAACCCGGTCTGCTCCCATAGAATGCGCGACGGACGGTTGGAAGCCCGCACCGGCTGGGGAACCGCCTCCCCTGGCAGCGGATCAGCTTGCGTCTCCTGATTCGTGAAAATGAAGTAGTCATGTGACGGCGCTGACTCGATCATCGCCTCCAACAGGCTTCTCAGATAGATCTCCGTGCCACCCACTTGGCCCGGAATCAGGTACAGCGCGTTGACGCCGATGCGCACCGATTCCTCTTACCTGGCGCCCAGCTGCTGCTCGGCCATCGCCAGAGCCTGCGCCGCCGCAGGATTGCCGGGGTCGCAATCCAATGCCAGCCGGTAGTCCTCGCGAGCCTTGCCCCAGTCGCCCATCGCGGCATGAATGTTCCCTCGGTACAGGTAGGCCATGCCGTAACGGGGGTTCAGTTTTATCGCCCGCTCCAATTCGCGCATCCCTTCCTCGTTTCTGCCCTGCTTGCCATGGACCATCCCCATCAGCGAGCGGATGTGAGCCGTGTCCTCCAGTTCAGCCGCCTGCCGCAAACGCTGAATCGCCTCCTCAGGCCGGCCCGCACAGTCCAGCGCCAGCGCCCAGTCCACAAGCAGCATGTCATTCGGCTCCCGCAGCTGCGCCGCCTTGGCAAACTCGGGAATCGCCTCAGCACAACGCCCTGCCTGAAACAGCGCAAAGCCAAGCTGGAACCTCGGCCGGTACTTCTCCGGTGACTTGGCGGCCGTGTCCCGCCACAAAGCCAGCGCATCGCCCCACACGGCCGCACGCGGATAGGTGAGAAAGCCCATCCCGGCCAGCGCCACCGCCATGACCGCCGCGGCCGGCTTTCCCGTAAGCGGCGGCCAGCGCCTGGCTACATCTACCAGGACAAGCAGGAATCCGATCATCGGGAAGTACAGGCGGCGCTCCGCCAACGGATCAATAATCACGAGGATCGAGGAGGTTGGCGCCAGCATCGTCAGGGACAAGAACACTCCGAGCGCCGCCACCGGAAAACGCCGCCGCATAACCCACGCAAAAACGATCAGCGCCAGAAGCGCAGCCAACCCGGCCCAGGCGCCATGTTCGGCAAGCGATCGGGAGTAAGGAACATCGGGATCGACGTTGAGTCCAATGGGAACCAGCAACAATCGGACGTATTGCCAGAAAACGCGGCACTGCGTGAAGAAGTACTCGTACCACTGCACGCCTCGCGCGGTGAGACCCGCAGTTGCCTCGTGGCGCAGCAAGTAGAGCATTCCTCCCCCGCCCAGCACGGCGCCCGCGACCACAGGGCCGTGAAGCCTCCAGTTCTGCTTCAACGCTTGCCAGCCGCCATCCCGGCTGCGATAGAGATCGACAAGCAGGAACACCACCGGCAACGCGACCGCCTGCTGTTTCGCCGTGCCTGCTCCTGCGAACAATGCAAGAACCAGCGCCGCGCGGCCCCAACGGATCGGCTGGCTGCTCCGCACCATGACCAACAAGGAAAGACAGGCCAGCAGCGTACACAATACATCGGAGCGGCTGGCCACGTACGCCACCGCTTCGGTCTGCACCGGGTGCAGCAGAAAAATACCCGCCGCGAAAGTCGAGAAAAGATCGCGCCTCTGCTCCTGCTCGCCCGCCTGCTCCAAAAACCACCGCATCAGGAAGAAGATCACCACGCCGGTGAGGATGTGCAGCACGACGTTGACCACGTGATAGGAGTATGGCTCGGTGCCCGACAGCTGATAATTCAGCCAGAACGTCGCCATCAGCAGCGGCCTGGTTCCCAGCCAGATGCGCCAGGACAGATGATCCGCGTCGGGATTCATGAACGCCAGGTACAAATCGTCAAGCAGGAAAGCTCCGTGGAACGCGCCCGAATAGGCTTCAAACGTCACCACCGCAAGCACTGCGAGAGCGGCTTTCCAGTGCCAGTTTGCGCCTGGTTTCGCGGTGGCAGCCGGCGCGGCCGGCTCGCTAGTTCTGCGCTGCTTTTTCACCGTTGCCCTTCACTGACTCCAAGTGAAACTCGACAATCGCCAGCCGCTGCGCCAGCGCGATGTTGTTGTCCTTGAGCGCGGAGAGAATCATCGACATCCGGTACAGCACCACCAGGAAGATGGCGATCGTCATCGACAGCAGCGCCGCCGGGGGATAACGGATTCCAATCCAGCCTGCAATCACTTCCAGGGCCTGCTCCCACCTCGACAGCACGAGTACCAACACTCCGGCCGCCAGCCAGCTCACCGAATACTCGACGCGGATGTGCGCCCGCCTCAGGCTCATCAGCACGCTCACAATCAACGCTATGCTCAGCAGAGAAGTCACGTTCAGCAGCCGCTCCATTACAGCCTCCACTTTTCTCGCTCAAACTTCAGAATATTCACCAGCACGCCCAGCAGCACGTGCGTCATGTAATAAATGCTTTTCACCGCCGTGATCGTGCTCGATCCGGCCCGGCGCGGCCTCATCCGGCACGGAATCTCCTTGAACCGGAACGCGCGGCGGCGCAACACCACCAGCGCTTCAATCTCCGGATATTCCAGCGGGAAGCTGCGGCTGAACACCTCCAGCGCCTCGCGGTTCACGCCGACAAACCCCGAGGTGGGATCGCGCACGGACTGTCCCAGGATTGGACGCAGCAGCAACCGGAAAAACCGGATTCCCATTTTGCGCAGCAAACTCGAATAGGCAGCCTCGCCATTGACATAGCGGGAGCCGATCACCATCTGGCAGCCCGATTCCCGCAACGCTTCCAGGATCAGTGGAACCGATGCCGGATCCATCTGCCCGTCGCCGTCCATGCGCACCACGTATTCGTAGCCGAGCTCGTAGGCTAGCCGGTAGCCGGCCTGCAAACAGCCCCCCAAGCCCAGATGATGCGGGAGCGGCAGCACGCGCGCCCCTGATGCCTTTGCTACCGTGACCGTGGAATCGGTGGAGCGATCATCCACCACCACGACCGGAATGTCGCCGAGCTTTTGGCGGATTTCCTGAATGACAAAGCCGATCGCACCGGCCTCGTTAAAGGCAGGGATGAGAATGAGCACTTTGCTCATAAGGCAGCCACCTGCCTTGCGGAAATCGAATGACGGCGGCTGAGCGCTTCAAATTCGGCGGCGGTGATGCGCGCTTGCGCCTGGATCATGCGCCGGCTTCGCCATAGTGGCCACCAGTTCGCGGCCAGATTCAGGTGTGCCCGGATCGCAACCAATCCCAGGGATAGAGCGCTATTTCCTTTCCGGAACTCCCCCGCAGCGCCTTGCCCGCTCACCGCGGCCACAGCATGCCAGAAGTAACGCGCTAGGGTGATCCAAGGCGCCAGCAGCAGCATCCGCAAAGGAAAATTCTTAACCGCCACGCGTAGGCGGTTGCGCTCCACATAGTAAGCCTTCATTGCCGATGCCCGCCCCGCGGAATGAGAATACCGGTGCTCCACCACGGCGCCGGGCACGTACAGGCATTTCCAGCCGGCCCAGCGGGCGCGCAGTCCAAGATCCGTGTCCTCGCAGTAAAGAAAAAAATCCTCGTCAAACCAGCCGATCTCATCGAGCATCGCACGGCGGTAAACGGCGGCCGAACCGCTGGGTAGCAGCACTTCCTCCGGTTGCGAATAACGCGAGCATGGCTGCCCCTGCCCGCGTTGCTTGCTGCTTCCGTCGGCACACAGCAACATGCCGGCGGAATCCAGCACCGCGGCGCCTGCCTGTCGCACACAGGACGCCGCCATGCCCGCCTTCGGATCGCCCTCCAGCGCCTCCACCAGCGACTTCAGCCATCCATCAGAGGCAACGGCGTCGTCGTTCAGCGCCGCCACGTAACGGGATACGGTGTTGCGAGCGCCCGCGTTGATGGCGCCGCCGTAGCCAAGATTCTTTGAGCTCGGCAGGACGCTGACTTGCCCGCCCTCAAGGCGCCTCGCCATCCCCCCCGAACCGTTGTCCACCACCACCACTTGGAAATCGCGCAAGGTTTGGCGCTCCAGCCCCTCCAGACACTGCTCCAGTGTCCGGTCGGCGCCCAAAGTAGGCACAACTACGGTAACTTGCGGCAATCCCTGATTTTAACAGGCTCTCAGCTACGGCCCAGCCACCGTATGCGGAAATTCGTGGACCGGCCCACGCCTCCGAAAAACTTCAAAAACTGGCTCGATCCGACGGTATTGATCACCACATCCGGGTTCCGCCGGTTCGTGATGTTGTTCGCTCCGAATCGAAACGCCCAGCGGTGGCCGCGGAACTCAAATTTCCGCTCCAGGTGCAGGTTAAGTTCCAGGAAGTACGGAAACCTGTTTGAGCTGACTCTGCCCGCTACCGCGCCGTCGCTGCCCACGACATTGAACGGAAAGCCGGTCCTTGTGTCCACCAGATGCGACACCGCCCAGTTCTTCCACGGCGTTGGAAGGTAGCCCCAGCTCAGAAAACGGTGCGGAGCGTCCCACGGCATCCGTCCCTCGTTGTCAACGACGGAAATCGGGTCGTCCTGGTTCACCTCCACCACGGCGTTGGATCTGGCCTCTGAGGCCGTATAGCTGGCCATCCATTCATACTGCCGGCCGAAGTTCTGCCGGATCGTGAAACTCAGAGCCCGGTAACGATCCACCCGCTCGTTGGTCAGATTGTAGACGGAGTCAAACGGCATCCCGGGAAACAATCCCACATACTTGCCCGGGGGCGCCCCTCCGTCGGTAAGACTGTTCAGGTAGGTAAACCCACGGTTTCCCCGCCGCTGGATGACTTCGGTGCGCGTGGTGAAACCTCCGCCCCACTGCCGCTGGAATCCCAGGCTCCAGTTCAGATACTGCGGACGCAACAGCCTGCTGTTCTCGATCGTGAACAGGGAAACGGCCGGGCCGCGAACTACGGCCCCATCGGGCGAAAAGTAGGTGGTTAGCGAATGCTGATCCATCGGCCGCGTGAACATCCGCAGACTGCTTGCATCAAAAATCCGCGCGAATCCGCCAAAGATCTTCGTGCTCTCCCACCACGGTGGCGACCAGGCAAGGCCCAAACGTGGCGAATAGTCCCAGCGGCGGAGCAGGTTGCCCCAATCGGCACGTGCCCCGATCTCCAGCAGCAGGCCGGGCCGCACCCGCCAGCTGTCTTGCACATACACTGCCGCTTCATAATTATCCCGACGCAACCGGCCGCTTCCCCCAAACACCGTCTGAATCACGCGCGTGCCGCGTTCATCGAAGTTCTCGAAGCCAGTCCGGCTTACGTCCTGGAAGTAGTCGACCCGGTCCAGGTCAATTCCCGCCTTTACTTGATGTTCGCCCGCCGCTTCAAACGTCGGAGCAAAACCGTTGACGATAAACTGATCGCGACCTGCCGAGCGCACGGCATCGACGAAGTGGTTGCCACGGCGCGTTTCGGGCAGTATCTGAAACAGCTCCTGCCCTTGCGGAATTTCGCGGCCAAACGTCCGGTTGGCGGCGTATCCAACCTCCACTACACCGTGCCGGCCCAGATACGCCTGGTCCTTCACGTAGAAAAACCATTGCCGGCTGCGGCGGTCAATCGTCGTTTCAAACGGCGCGACAACGCTCAGCCCCGTCCGTGGCGCGGTGAACGCCGTGGCGAGGAAACCGGTATAGAGGATGTTGGAGGGCGTCAAATTCACCTGACCCGTCAAAAGATTGCTCAGGCGCCAGCTCGAGATCCGGTCATCTCCCTTCGGCAGATCCTGAATGACGGTTTGCGTATACACAATATCCGTGCTGTTGGAGAACCAGGCGCGCCCGCGGCGGACCGGTCCGCTGAAATTGGCCCGTGGAGTCCAGTCGCCGATAATCAACCCCTTGCGGTTTTCGATTCCGGGAACAAAATTCGTAGCGCTATAGCGGAACCGGTCATCGCCGCTGCGCGTGCGCAGCGCCATAGTACCGGAGGAGCCCTTGCCATACTGCGCTTGCAAGTTCCCGCTGGCCACTTCGATCTCCTGCACCGATTCCACGCTGAGCCGCGTCTCAAACCGGTTGGTGATCGGATCGGAAATATTGAATCCGTTCAGCGTGTACATCACCTGCTCTTCCCCGCCCCCATTGATGTGCACCCGGCCACGATTATCGCGAACCACTCCAGGAATGATGCGCATCGCCGAGCGCAGATCGTTCGTATTCGGATACGGCACGTTGAGAATATCGTTGCCCGAGATGCCCTGCCGCGGAGCCGTGGTGTCCATATCCATCGCCGGCGCCTCGGCGCTCACTTCCAGACTTTCAAAGACCTCCCGCACCCGCTCCAGCACGACTTCGGTGGATTGCCCTTCGCCGGCGATCTCCACCCTCTGGCTTCGAATCGGGAAATAGCCTTCCTTCTCCACGCTCAGCCGGTAGACGCCCGCCTCATTCAGCTCAAAAGTGAACTCGCCGCGCACGTCGCTCACCATCTCGTGGCGGGCCTCTTCCCCCGGCTGCAAACTGACGCGAGCGCCCTGGATCGGCGCGCGGTTCTCATCCAGAATGCGTCCGGGCAGACGCACCTCCGCCGTCAGCATTGCGCAGGCTGAATACACCGTCGCCAGCGCCCGGCAGAGATTTCTCTTCGCGGATCCGCTCACGGACACCCCTCAGGCCCAATATACAATAGGTGTTTCATGTCCATACTCACAACCGTTGTTGGCTCTTATCCCATTCCTCACTGGCTGCTCGGCGATTCCAGCCGCGTGGCGCTCCGCGACGCCATCCTGGTCGTCTTAAAAACCCAGGAACTCGCCGGAATCGACCTCGTCGCCGACGGAGAACTAAACCGCTTCGACCCTTCGCATCCGGAAACCAACGGGATGATCGATTATTTCGTCTCGAAAATGGACGGCATCCGCACTCGCTATTCGGTCACCGATATCGAGAAGTTCCGCGCAGACGCTGGGCTCACTTACCGGACGGATCCTGCCGGCATTGTCACCGCCGATGTCGGCGAAGGAACACTCAACCTGCCGCGCGATTACCAGTTTACCCGCGGCCTCACCAGCCAACCGCTCAAGTTCACCTGTACCGGCCCGCACATGCTCACCAAAGTGCTGACCGATCGCCATTACGGAGACCGCGCCAAGCTCGCCATGGCGATCGCCGCCGTCCTACGCAAGCAGCTGTCCTCCATCGACGCCTCCGTCGTTCAGGTCGATGAGGCCAACATCAGCGGCCACCCGGAGGACCGCGAATGGGCGCTCGAAGCCATCAATCATGTCCTCGATGGAGTCACCGCGCGCCGTGGTGTGCATATCTGCTTTGGCAACTACGGCGGCCAGACCATCCAGAAGGGCTTCTGGAAGGATCTGATGCCCTTCCTGAACGGACTGAAGGCCGACCACCTGATCCTCGAGTTCGCCCGGCGCGGCTATGACGAACTCGAAGTCTTCCAGGAACTCGATCCGAAGATCGGCCTCGGACTCTCCGTCATCGATATTAAGGACAACGCCATCGAGACGCCGGAGCTGATCGCGCGCCGCATCGAAAATGCGGCAAGGATTCTCGGGCCCGGCCGCATCCCGTTCGTCCACCCCGACTGCGGCTTCTGGATGCTGCAGCGCTCCGTCGCCGATGGCAAGATGCGCGCTCTCGTTCAGGGCCGCAATCTCTACGAGGGCAAAAACTGATGCGCTGTTCCATCGTTATCTTCCTCGCGGCACTTTCTTTCGCCCAGGACTCGCCGAAGCTCGCCAACCTGCGTCAGCTGACCCACGGCGGCCAGAACGCGGAAGCCTACTGGTCCCCCGACGGCAAGCGACTCGTGTTCCAGTCCACGCGCGAGGGCGTCGCCTGCGATCAGATCTTCGTCATGAACGCCGATGGCGGCAACCAGAAAATGGTCTCCACCGGCAAGGGCCGCACCACTTGCGGTTACTTCCTCGCCGACAACAAACACATCGTCTACGCCTCCACGCATGAAGCCGGTGACGCCTGCCCGCCCCCCGCAGACCGCAGCAAAGGCTACGTCTGGGCGGTCTATCCTTCCTATGACATCTTCCTCGCAACCGACCAGGGCGTGATGGTCAAGAAACTCACCAACGCGCCCGGCTACGATGCCGAAGCCACGGTGAACTGGAAGACCGGCAAGATCGTCTACACCTCGCTCGCCTCTGGTGACCTGGACATGTGGACTATGAACTCAGACGGCACCGGCAAGCGGCAAATCACGAAGGCAGAAGGCTACGACGGCGGCGCTTTCTTCTCGCGCGACGGCAAGCGCCTCGTCTGGCGCGCCAACCACCCAACCGCGCCGGAAGCCCTGAAGCGCTACAAGGACCTGCTCGCCGAAAACCTGACAACCCCGATGAAGATGGAAATCTTCGTCGCCGATGCCGATGGGAAGAACGAACGCCAGCTCACCAACTTCAACTGCGCCAGCTTCGCCCCCACCTTCACGCCCGATGGTAAGAAGATCCTGTTCGCCTCCAATAAACACGAGTGCGACGGCCGCAAATTCGAATTGTTTCTGATGAACGCCGACGGCTCCGGCCTGGAACAGTTCACCCATTTCGGCGGTTTCACTTCCTTCCCCGAATTCTCCCCAGACGGCAAGCGGCTCGTCTTCTCCTCCGACTACCAGGCCAAGAGCCGCTACGAGTTCAACATATTCGTTGCCGACTGGACGGCGCGGTAAGGCCGCTATTCCGGTTCAACACCGGCCTCCTCGCCCTGCCGCGATGTCTTATCGAACCGCCACGGTGATCCCGAATTGGCTGGTAGCGGCCCCGATCGTGATTTCCAAAGTTACGCTCGGCCCCGGTGTCACATCGGCGGGCACACGCAGGTTCAGCTGAATCACGCCGGAAACCAGTCCCGGAGCTGAGCCGGCGTATTCCACCACCGCCTCGCGTCCGCCGATCGTTGCGCGCACGGGGAGTTCCGGCCGCTTCAGAGTCGCGCCGGTAATCGTTCCGTCCTCTCCGCCGGGCCGCGTCTGGCCCTCGCCGGTCGCGTAGACGACGATCACCGATCCGCGTTCGGCTGGATTGAAGGCGCTGTTCACGGTCGTGTCCTGATTCAAGATCGCTCCTTGTCCGCGCCCGGATGCATCCGCCGCAAAGATTCCCGGCGAACTACCGGTAACACGAAGCTCTCTGGCCTCGGATCGGACACCGCGAAACTCCACCTGTACGCGAACGTTGGTTCTGCCGTCGATCCCATAGGGAACAACGGCGCTCGATTGGCCGCTGGATACCGCGATTAGCGGCGACGGGATGTCATCAAACAGGATCCTGGTTTCACCCAATGTAGTCGCCACCCTGCCCTGGGCCGTCAGCTGCAACGTAACCGGAGTGGCCGGGCCGATTCCCGTACCGAACAGGGTAACAATCAAGCCCGGCACGGCCGCGGTCGGCTGGAAGCTGGCCGCGTTGACAATCGCCGTGATCGTCGGCGCCGACAGCGGAACGACCGTCAGGTTCACCGTGATGACCCGCGGGCTGTTGGAAGCGCCCGTCGAGGAGACTCGTAGTTCGGCGGTATAGTTGCCCGGCGCCAGTCCTGCCGCGTTCACGGCGACCGTGAGCGTGGCCGGGGTGGTCCCCGAGCTGCTCGACACCGTCAGCCAGCTCCCTCCGCTCACCGACGTTGTAATCGAAAGCGGGTCGCCGGAACTGGTCACCTGCACCGTTTGCGTTGCCGGCGCCTGTCCGCTCGTCGACGCGTGGAACGTCAACGTATCCCGGCTGATATTCAGCAGCGGCCTCGCCCTGGTCACATTTAGGGTAACCGGTACAATGCGCGGGCTGTTTACGGCGCCTGTGGACTCAATCGTGATCGAGCCGGAATAGGTGCCCGGTTCCAGGCCCGTCGTATTCGCCCTGACTGTGATCGTTCCCGGCGTCAGCCCGGCCGTGGGCTCGGCGGTCAGCCAACGTCCGCCGCTCAGGGTGTCCGCACGCACGGTGAACGCCAGGATGGTGCCCGTGCTGGTCACGTTCAACACGCGCGGCGCTACGGGCTCGCCCCCCAGAATCTGGTCGAATACAATCGGCGCCGGGCCTACCACCAATTCGGTGGCCGTGGTGACTCTAAAGTTCACAGGCACGTGCTGCGGACTGTTGGCCGCGCCGGCCGCGGTGATCGTCACCAGCCCCGTGAATGTGCCTTCGGCCAGGCCGAATGGATCGGCGCCGATTGTCACCGCGCTTCCGCTGGTTCCCGATGCCGGAGCAAAGCGCAGCCAGTTATTCGCTGTGGATGTGGAACTGGCTACGGTGAAGTTAAGCGCCGCTCCCGTGCTCGCCACCTGCAACTGCTGATTGGCCGGAGGCTGACCTCCCACCGCGAACAGGAACTGCAACGGGCCTGCCGGCACTACCAGCATGGGCGCATTGCTGATCAACAGCTGCACGGGAATGCTGAGCGGCGTCGATCCGGCTTCGGTGGAGACCACTTCCACCGTGCCTGAGTACAGCCCCGGCACTAGATTGGCTGGATTCACGGAAACCGTCAGGTCCGACTGTGCCGTCCCGCTGACAGGCGTGACCGAGAGCCATGCGCCGCCTCCCGCCGTGGACGCCGTAGCCGTATAGTTCAAGGCAACCCCGGGACTGGTGGTGGAGATCGTGACCGTGCGCGGAGCCGGATTGCTCCCTCCCGTCTGGAAGAAATAATTGAGATGGTTCACCGACGTCCGCAGTCCCGCTCGCGCCGTGATGATCAGATTCACCGGGATCCGGAACGGGCTGTTTCCCGCCGACCCCGTGATCGTGATCGCCCCTTCATAGATTCCCGGTAGAAGCGAACCCGGCGTCACTCCGATGGAAATCGAAGCGGGCGTCGTGCCAGCCGCCGGAAACGCGTTCAACCATGGTCCGCCCGAGGTGGTCGCCACATCCATCGTGAACGCAATCGGATTTCCAAAATTGGAGAGCGCCACCACCTGCCGCGGAACACCTGTCCCGCCCGTCTGTGCGGTGAAGGGAACGCTTGCAGGCAACGCCGTCAGCAGGGGATTCGTGGAAACTCGTAATGTTATGGCCACCGTTTGCGGACTGTTGGTTGCACCCGGCGCCGTGACCGTGATCGTGCCGTTGTGGACACCGGCCGGCAGCCCGGCCGGGTTCACACTCACCGTCAGATTCGCCGGCGTTACGCCGCTGGTTCCCGTGATGCTCAGCCACCCTCCCGTGGCCGTGGCCGTGGCCGAGTAATTCACCGGCCCGCCTGTGCTGGTGATCGATACAACACGGTCCTGAGGCGGCGCGCCGCCCGCCTGAAAATCGAAATTCAATGTTGCGGGATTCAGGTTTAGCCGGATTTCATCCGCCACCGTGAACGTGACCGGAATGCTCAATGGACTGTTCCCCGCGGCCGCCGCCGCAACCGTAATAGTGCCGCTATGCGTGCCCACCGGAACACCCGACGGATTCACGGTGATGTTCAGTGCGGTTGGCGTTGATCCCGATCCTGGATTGACGCCCAGCCAGCTTCCCCCGCTGGAAGTCGACGCCGCCGCCGTGTAGGCCACGCCAGCCGTCGTACTGCCCAAGTTTACGTTCTGCGCCGGAGGCGCGGGCCCGCCCAGCGAAAAGCTGAATTGCAACGATGCCGGCGTTGGCACCAACAGTGGACTGTTGCTCACCGTCATCGTCACCGGAATCGTGATCGGACTATTGTTCACTCCCGCCGATGTGAAGGTGATCGAACCCGTGTAGACTCCAGGTCCCAGGCTGCCGGGAACCACAATCACCGCCAACGAAAAAGGTGTCGTGCCGCCTGTCGGATTGACAAGCAGCCAGTTGCCCCCTCCGGTGACCGACGCCCCCACCGTCACCGCCACCTGCGTCGTCGCCGTGACGTTCACGTTCTGCTGAGCCGGCGAAGGCTGCCCGATCTGGTGAAAGAAAGATAATGACGTCGGGCTTACCGCCATCGTCTGGGCCGACATCACGCCCGCTCCTGCCGCGATTATCGCGGCCATAATCCCCCATCGGGAAACCTGCCGGAAAGAGTGCATGGGATGTCTCCGTTTCAGAAGCTTCAATTATAGAGGGACGCGGGGATCTCTGCCGCCTTTGACGGCTGCCTTTGGTTTTGCAACTGGAGGGCCACATCTGAAAGGCAACGGTTCCATTGGCATCATTGGCAGCAACGACTCTCTTCCTGCCCCCCTTGGGGTGCTTTTTACACACCCCATGTCCGCTTCTGCCCGTCCACCTTACATGGTATTCTTGATCTCGATCCGCTCTCAGGGAGACCACCTATGCGCAAAACCTCGTTTGCTTTTGCCCTCGTGATTCTGTGCGCCGCCACCACCTCGGCGCAAACGGAGTTGGCCATCCTCACCGGTTCCGTCACCGACCAAAGCGGGGCTGCGTTGAGCGGCGCCGCCGTTACCGCGGTGAACCAGGCCACCAATCTTACGGCTTCTACCGTGACCAATGAAACAGGCCGCTACTCCTTGCCCAGCCTGCGACCCGGACTCTATCGCGTCGAAGCCTCCCTCCCCGGTTTCAAGAAACAGATCCAGTCCGGGGTCACGCTGCAAGTGAACCAGACTGCGCGCCTGGATTTCCTGCTCACCGTCGGCGACGTCAATGAGCAAGTTACCGTTTCCGCCGAAGTCTCGCTGCTGGAAACGGAAACCTCCAGCCGCGGCGCCGTCATCGATCAGCGTAAGATTGTCGAGCTGCCTCTCAACGGCCGCGACTATAACCAACTCGCTCTGCTCTCGCCCGGCGTGCTTGCCTCCACGCCCCGCCTCAACTCCATCGGCTTCAAGGGCGCCTTCAATGTCAATGGCAACCGCGCCTTCCACAACGCCTTCCAACTCGACGGCACCGACAACACCTCCTATTCCAATTCCTTCCGCGGAAACAATATGCAGGTAGTGCAGCCCTCCATCGAGGCGCTGCAGGAGTTCAAGATCCAAACCAACGCCTACACCGCAGAATTCGGGCGCAGCGCCGGCGCTCTCATCAACGCCGTGATCAAGTCCGGCACCAATCAGCTGCACGGCGTCGGCTACCAGTTCTTCCGCAACCGCGAACTGGACGCCAACAACTTCTTCGCCAACAAGAATGGCGCCGACAAGCCCTTCCGGCTGCGTAATCAGTTCGGCGGCACACTGGGCGGTCCCATCCGAAAAGACAAAACCTTTTTCTTCGGTGACTATGAGGGACTGCGCGACAGAGTCGGAACTGTCCGCATCTCGTCGGTCCCACAGCAGGCATGGCGCGCCGGGCGCTTCACTGTGCCCATATTCAACCCCTTCAACGCCGCCGACAACGGCACCGAATGGCGCCGCCCCGCAACCGCTGACTGCAACAACGGCCAGGGCTTCTGCTGGATGATTCCCTCTAACTTCATCGATCCCGTCGGCCAGCGCATCGTGAACGTGAATCCCGCTCCCAACACCGGACGCCCCGGCCAGGAAGACAACAACTTTGTCCACGTCCCCCTCGAGCGCACCCGCACCGATCAATGGGACGCCCGCGTCGACCATTCCTTCTCCAGCTCCATCAACGTCTTCGGCCGCTACTCCTTCGCCGACACCAATCAGTTCCGGCCCGCGCCCCGCCCCGGGCTCTCCGAAGGCTCCTTTAACGACACCTTCGGCGCCGCCCTTTGGCGCTCTCAGGCCGTCGCTTCCGGACTTACTTGGACTCTCTCTCCGGCTTCCGTATCCGAAACACGTGTCGGTTACACCCGCGGCAGCTTCTTCCAGACCCCACCCAACTTCGGCTCCGGCTGTCCGGAGCAACTGATCGGGCTTCGAGGCGCGCCCACCGATGAGAGCATCTGCGGCGGCATCCCCGTCATCGACCTTCCCGGCGGCAACCTCCGCCGCATCGGCCGCACCACCTCCGTCCCTCAGTTTCAAACGCCACGCTCTCTCAACATCCGCAGTTCCCTGTCCAACGTCCGGGGCTCTCATACCGTCAAGTTCGGCGGCGAGTTCCTGCACGTCGAAACCGGGATCCGCGACGTCAGCTCTCTGCTCGGCCGCTTCAACTTCTCAGGCCGCTTCGCCAATCAAAACGGTTCTTACCAGGGCGGCATCGCCGATCTACTGATGGGCTTCCCCACCCGTTACCAGCAGGACTCCAACACCGTCTTCCATCAATGGCAGAAGATGTACTTCTTCTTCCTACAGGACGATTGGAAAGTCTCACGCAACTTCACCCTCAACGCCGGAGTCCGCTATGAATACGCCACTCCGCCGCGGGAACGCGACAATCAGTGGGCCAACTTCATCCCCGCCGAACGCAAGTTCGTCAATGCGGCTGACGGCGGTATTTTCCAACGCGCCCTCATCGAGCCGGACCGCAACAACTTTGCCCCACGCCTCGGCTTTTCTTGGTCTCCTCTGAAAACCACCGTACTGCGCGGCGGCTACGGCATCTTCTTCAACCACACCAACCGCCAAGGCCGCGAAGGGCTGCTCGGCTTCAATTTCCCGTTCATCATTCAAGGCGACCAGAACATCGCCGGCAGCACCCGCCTGCTTCAGCAGAACGGATTCATGCGCCTGCAGACCGGAATCCCCGCGGGGTTTGTCGATCCGAGACGGGTCAACGTCGCTACCCTCTCCCAAAAAGCGCAGGATCCCTTCCAACGCACCACCTATGTCCAGCAGTGGAACTTCGGCATTCAGCAGGAACTCGCCACCGATCTGCTACTTGACGTCGCCTATGTCGGCAACCGCGGCTTGAAACTTGCCGCTTTCCGCAACCTCAATCAGCGCGCCGTCAACTTCAACGCCGCCGGTGTGCCGTCCGCCGGCGCACAGCCGCTGGCAGGCTTCAACATCCTCGGCGACGTACAGTACCTGGAAAATCTCGGCATCTCCAACTATCATTCCTTCCAGACCCGCTTGGAGAAGCGCTTCTCCCGCGGACTCTCCGGTCTCGTCTCCTACACCTGGGGCAAGGCGCTTACCAACTCGGTCGACCATCTCTCCACCAGCGGTGCAGGCAACGGCGTCGACGTCGGCGTCTTCCGCGAACCCCAGAACGGTCTCGACCGCCGCAGCGAATACGGTCTGGCCGAGTTCGACGTGAAGCACCGCTTCGTCGCCAGCGCCGTATGGCTGCTTCCCTACGGCAAGGGCCGCTCCTGGGGCACTTCTCCGGGCCGCGCGATGGAGTTCCTGTTCGGCGGTTGGGAGTTCTCCCCCATCGTCACCGCGCAAAGCGGCCTCGGCCTCACCATCATCCAGCCGCAGATTCTCAACATCGGCGGTGAGCGCCGCAGCCGCCCGACGCGCCTTTCCCATGGCGCACTCCCTGAGGGCCAGCGCACCGCGGAACGCTGGTTTGACACCAACGCATTCCTCATCCTCCAGACCGATCCCACCCGCGCCGGCTTCTTCCCCAACCAAGCCTTCGGCAACTCAGGCGTCGGCATCCTCCGCGGTCCCGGCGTCTTCAACGTCGATTTCAATCTCAACAAGACCTTCCAGGTCACAGAGCGCCAAAACGTTCAGTTCCGCGCCGAGTTCTTCAATGCATTCAACCGCGCCAATTTCGGCGTGCCCGGCGTTACCGCCGCCGCGGGTTTTGGCGAGATCATCAATACCGGCACCGAATCTCGCATCATCCAGTTCGCCCTGAAGTATCGTTTTTAAGTGCTATCACGACTCCTCACAACGCTGCTGCTGGCCGGCTCACTTCCCGCTCTGCAGCAGCTTGTTCCAGGTCTGATCGCGCGGCTCCAGGATTCCGCCGTATCTCTGCGCATCGCCGCCCCCTCGCCCAATTTCCGCCTGGAACCCGGCGAATCGATCCATCCGCTGATTCATTCCGCGTTCCAAGCCGAATTCTCCGGTCTGCTTCTCATCACCCAGGCCGGCACTTATGAGTTCAACTCCGGCTCCGCCACCATCGAACTGCCGAGCCCGACTCTGAGCGTAGGCCATCATCCCATCACCATCCGCTTCCGCCGTACACCGGGAACCGCCTCGCTTCGCCTACTTTGGCGCAGCGAGCACTTCGATTGGGAACCTGTGCCTGACTCGGCCTTCTTTCACTCCTCCGCCCAGTCTCCCTCTGAACAAGAACTGCGCATCGAAGAAGGCCGCCGTTTGGTCCGCCACTACGGCTGCGTCAACTGCCACGCCGCCGGATCCTGGAAAACTCCCGCTCCCACTCTCTCCGCCATCGGCTCACGCACAAATCCCGCCTGGCTGCACGCGTGGTTAGCCGACCCGCAAGCCTTCCGTTCGGGCGCGCGCATGCCGGAAATGCTCTCCGACGGTCAGCGCGCTGACGTCACCGCCTTCCTCGCCACTCTGACCGATGCCGCTGCACCGCCCCCACGCCGCCGGCCCAGCGAAGTCGACATCGGCAAGGGCTCTGAACTCACCGGTACCATCGGCTGCCTCGCCTGCCACCAGGAGCCCGGCCTCAAGCTCCAGTGGCTCGGCTCCAAGTACAACCTTCCCGCCCTTGCCTCCTACCTGCGGGATCCGTCCGAGATCGAACCGTCCGGAGCCATGCCATCCCTCCTGCTCAACGACGCCGACGCAAACGCCATCGCCGCGCACCTGCTCACCTCACGCAACCCGGCTTTCGAACGCACACCGCCCAGCGGAGATCCGCTCCGAGGCAAGCAGTTGGTTCAATCCCAAGGCTGCCTTGCCTGCCATGCGCTCGACTCCACTCCGAATCAATTCCAGGCACGGCCGCTCTCCGAGCTTTCCAAGGACGGTTGCCTCGCCACCGAACCTCCGTCCCATCTGCCCCGCTACCGTCTCCAGCCCGGACAGCGCCTCGCCCTCCAAGCCTTCCTCGATCACTCCCGCGCCAACCCGCGCCTCCACGACGCTCCCATCGATGAACTGCGCCAGTCGCTCACCTCTCTGCGCTGCAACTCCTGCCACGAGACCAACACCGGACTCGTCCCCTCCCTTGTCAACGCCGGCGATAAGCTCACTACTTCCTGGATTTCGCAAGTTCTGTTCTACGGCAAGCGCCTCCGCCAAAATCAGGAGATCCGTATGCCGTATTACCCCGCTGGGCTGCTGAACCCCATCCCCTTCGCCAAGGCAGAAGGCCTCGCCGCGGAGGAGGCGGCGCAGCCAACTGTCACCGCGTCTCACCGCGACATCGGCATCGGATTGCTTGGCACCAATCCACGCAAGCAGGGCATGGGCTGCATCGGCTGTCACGACTGGGGCGTCAACAAGTCTCTCGGCGAAGAAGGTCCGCAGCTGATCAACGCCGGCCAGCGTCTCCGCTGGGATTGGTTTGAACGCTGGATGCTCGATCCCCCGCGCATTCTTTCCGGCACTTCCATGCCCGCCTATTTCCGCGGCATGGACCGCGCTCGCGCCCGTGGCCGCATTCTCGCTTTCTGGGCCGCCATGCGCTTGGGCCCCGATACGCCCACCCCCGACGGCTACCGCCTCGTCTCCGCCGACGCCGAAGCAAAGCCCATCCCGAAAGAGGAGGCGATTGTCATCCGCTGGGACATGCCCGAAGCCACACCCGCCGCCATCGCCGTCGGCCTACCTGGTGGCAAACTCTCCTACTGCTTTGATGCCGGTGAATCCCGCCTCCGCTACGCCTGGCTCGGCGGTTTCCTCGACATGTCCGGCACGCTGCTCCGCAAGACCGACACGAACAAGCTCACGCCCACCGCGGATCTCATCGGCGAAATCTTTTATCGCGAGTCCGCGTTTCCTCTGCGCATCGGTTCTCCTGCCAACTTCCCCAGGCCTCGTTTCCGCGGCTACCGCATCCTCGGCGGTGTTCCAGAATTCCACTACCGCATCGATTCCATCGACGTCTTCGAAAAACTCGAACCTGCCGGCGAGAACGCCATCCGCCGAACCCTGCGCATCGCGCCCGCGCAAGCGCAGATCTGGTTCGCACCCGAGGGAGCTGAACCCAAACTCGTGCCGCAAGGCAAAGAAACCGTGCTCGAACAGGTGCTCCGGCCATGAAGCTGCTCCTGGCCGCCACGCTTGCCTTCGCTCTCTACGCGCAAGCTCCGTCATCCAGCTATCGCATCGAAAACGTCCCCCTCCCCCGCGACATCGCACCGGAGGTCAGCGCCATCGCCGTCGCCCAGGACGGCAAACTCGCCGCCTGTTTCCGCCGCGGCTATCTCTACCTCATGGACCCCGCCACTTCCCGTTGGTCCCGCTTCGCCTCCGGCTTCCAAACGCCCCTCGGCGTCCTGCCCGGCAAGCCCGGTGAATTCTTCGTCGCCCATCTGCCCGAGTTCACCCGCGTCGTCGACACCGACAACGACGGCAAAGCCGACCTCTACGAGACCATCTCCGACGCCTGGGGCATGTCCGGCAACTATCACGAGTTCATCGGCGGCCCCGTCCGCGACGCGCAGGGAAATTTCTACATCTCGCTCGGCCTCGCATCCAACGGCGCCGAACCGCGCCCGCCCGTGCGCGGCGAACTCACCACACGCGGCCGCCAGTCCAGCCAGCCGGCTGAAGGCAAGATCTCCCGCGTCGGCCATTACTCGCCCGTCTATCTGCGCGGCTGCTCGGTCAAGATCGCTCCCACCGGTGAGCTGTCGCTCATTTCTTGCGGATTCCGCCAGCCCAACGGCCTCGGGTTCAACGCGGAAGGCGACCTGTTCGCCTCCGATAATCAAGGCGACTGGGTCGGCACTTCGCCTCTCCACCACATCACCCCCAACGCCTTCCACGGCCACCCCGCCTCGCTCAACTGGGCGCCCTGGTTCCAAGGCAGGGACCCTGTCGAAGCACCCAACGAAGAGCTCGACCGTCTTAGAAAACCTCCCGCCATTCTCTTCCCGCAAAACGATATGGGAGGCTCCGTCACCCAACCGTTGCTCGATTCCACCAATGGCGCCTTCGGCCCTTACTCCGGCCAGATGCTCGTCGCCGAATGGACCTACCCGCGCATCCTCCGCGCTGATCTTGAAAAAGTCGGCGGCCAGTATCAGGGCGCGGCATTCATCCTGGTTGAAGGCAACGGCCTCCGTGCCGGCAACAACCGCATCGCCTTTTCCTCCGATGGCCGCTCCCTCTACACCGCCCAAACCTCGCGCATCTGGGGCACCAGTGAAGGCCTGCAGCGCATCGTCTACACGGGAAAGGCGCCCATGGACATCCTCCGCATGCGCCTCACCCGCACCGGCTTCCGCCTCACCTTCACCAAACCCGCCATCACGGCCGCCGCATCGGACCCCAACAACTACTCACTCACCCACTACTACTACCGCTACCACTCCACCTACGGCTCGCCGAAGACCGATGTCACTCCCGTCAAGGTCATCGCCGCCACGCCCTCCCCGGACGGCCTCCATGTCGATCTCACTCTCGACAAGCTTGTCCCCGGCCGCCTCTACGAACTCCGCCCCGCCCGCATCACCTCCCGTGACGGCGAACCTCTCTCGACCGTCGAAGCCGCCTACACCCTAAATCGTTTGCTCGATTCACCCCCTTAGTACGCCCCCGGCCACACCCCAGGACTCACCAGTTCCGGACAACATGCATCTGCCCCGATGCGTCCGACCCTCCACGTACAACGCGCTTTCCACAAGGCCCGTTAGCGGCGGGCTCATCGAAGGCCGGCAAGCTCCTGCAACAGCTGCCAGTTCTCCAGCCGGTCCTGGTTGGCCTCCAGCACCGCCGCGCTCGGATTGCCGTCCTTGTCGAACTGCTTGGCGAACCGCCCCTCCGTCCGCGCGAAATAGACAAAGTCGATCTGCTCACCCGTCTTCGGGTGTTTGTACCAGTCGTCCTTCACGTTGGGATTCCCGACCAGGCTTAACCGTTCCTTGATGCGGCTCCCTTTCCGCGGATCGTAGATCATCAGCGGAAACGTCCGCGAATTCACCGCCAGCTTCGCCTGGTGCTCGGCCATGTTATCGCCCACACCGTGCTCCGGCTGGCAAGTGGTGAAAGTGTTCACAATCGCCGGCCCCTCGAACTCATTGGCCTCCATGATCGCTTTGTAAAAGTGATTCATGTGCGCCGCCGTCGTCTGCGCCACGTAGACGTTCTTGTGCATCAGGCAGATGTTGGCCAGTTCCTTGCGATGCTCCTTCTTCCCCGCCTGTGCCTTGCCGTGCGCTGCCATCTTGGCTTCCTGCCCGAAAAACGAACTGGTCGACGCTTGGCCGCCCGTGTTCGAGTAGACCTGCGTGTCCAGCACCAGCACCTTGATATCGGCGCCGGAAGCCAGCATCCGCGACAACGATTGGAACCCGATGTCCAGCATCGCCCCGTCACCGCCGATCACCCACAGCCTCTTTTTGTTCCAGCCGATCTGATCCCAACGTGCCCGAACTCCCATCGCATCGGCCGGCGCGTTCTCGAACAGCGAATTCGTCCACGGCACCCGGTACGGATTGTAAGGATACGTCGACGTGTACACCGTGTTGCAGCCGGTTGCCGCCACGATACCGACATTCTCCGGCCCGTATACGAACCCGGTAGCCGCCAGCATCATCCGCAGCACCGTCGCCTCACCGCACCCCATGCAGGAGCCGGCCCCGCCCACATACAGCAGCGCATCGTCGCGCAACATCATGTCTGCCAGGGCCTTCTCATTGATGTATTTGCGCGGCGTTTCCGGCATCCGCTGATAGAAGTTGAACGTCTTCTGATACCAGTTGAGTGTTCCGTTCTGCTTGCGGATCATCTTCAGCGCGTCATGATCACCGCAGGCGTCCACACACTCGGCGCAGCCTTTGCATTTGGTCGGATCGATGAAAATGCCAAACAACCCGCCGCCGACGCCCCGCTTCTCCGGCACTTGGAAGTACTTGTTCGTCTGGCCCCACTGCGCGCGCATCTCCTCCCGCATCGTCGCGTCTTCCATCTTCGCCAGTTCCGCCTCCAGCGTTGCCGGCTCGGCCACTTTGCCGAGAATCGCCGTGTCCGGGCATTGCGTCACGCATTCCATGCAGCCAACGCAGTTCTGGGTGATGAACTCCGGGATCTCCGGCGCAATGTAGCTGAAGTCGCGCAGTGCGCCGGTCGCCGCCGGAATTACGCTGCGGGCCGATTGCAGATCTGCATCCAGCCCCTTCTCGGCTACGCCGTTGTTGTACGCGTCTATGACGCGCCGGTTGAAGTCATCGGTGTCGACTACGTTGACGCGAAAATCTTCCAGCTTCGCTGATAGTGGCATCGGTTCCGTCATTGGATTACCCTCAAAGCGCCGGAAACCTGGTCGGCTTCGGCGTGCTCTTGCATCACGGAGGCCGGAATCTCAATCAGTTCGGAGAATCCGCGCCGCACCGCTTGCAGGTTGTCCTTCACCACCCTGTCGCCTCGTTTGCCGAAATACTTGCGCAGGGAATCCTCGACGCCTTCAAACAGCGCCGCATCGCTGATGCCCGATCTCTCGCGGAATGGAGTCACCCTCAAAAATACGCCCAGCAGCACGATGCCCTGCATGCGCTGCTGGAGGTCCGCCAGGCTCGCGCACTCTCGCGCAATCTGCACCGTGTCCAGCGCGAACAGATGCGCCTTCTTCTCCCTCATCCGGTTCCGCGCCCACGCCGGTATCGATTCCCAGACATCGTGCGGCTCCGTCTGATCGCTTTGCACAAACACCATCCCTCCTTCGGAAAGCCCTGATAGCGGATCCTCCATGTTGAATGCATTCACGTCGTTTAAAGCGATGAACTCCACATGCTCCAGTTCGGAATGACTCCGCACATGCTCCTTCGCGATCGTCAGATAATACGTCGTCGGCAGCCC
Source organism: Acidimicrobiia bacterium (assembly GCA_016871315.1). Lineage (GTDB taxonomy): Bacteria > Acidobacteriota > Terriglobia > Bryobacterales > Bryobacteraceae > VFZE01. The sequence continues at coordinate 75,982 of VFZE01000013.1, forward strand.
CTTCTTCTCCGATCCATACTTCGGATAGGCCTGCACCTGCATCCCGAACACTTCGCCGCCGATCGTCGCGATGATCTTGTTCGTCGTCACCGATCCATAGCCGCCCACCGAATGGCCGCGCATGGAGAACGACCCCTCCGATCGTGTGTCAGGATCCAGCCTCGGCTTCAGCGCCGTCTCATGTTTGATCCCGATGCTGAAGTAATGCCGGGACTCTTCTCTCATCATGTTCTCGACAACCGCGATGAAGTCGCCCGATCTTACGTCCCGGCTCCCCAACCCGGCTGAGCCGCCCAGGAACTTCGGCATCCGGTCTATCCGCGGATAGCCCGCCGTCCCAGACATCGCATCCGCGAACGACGCCTTCAGTTCACAAAGCTGCGGATTCGATTGCTGCATCGGAATATCCAGCCGCTCCAGCACCGAAATCGCCCTAACGTGCCGCAGCATCTCCACGATCCGGTGCGAGGGCCACGGCCGGAAGCACGTGACATGGAGCAGCCCCACCTTCACGCCCATCTTCTCCCGGATCCAATCCACCGCCTCTTCCGCCGTCTCCATCATGCAGCCCGACCCGACAATCGCATACTCGGCGTCTTCCAGCCGGTACGGCATCAGCAGATCGTAGCGCCGCCCGGTGAGCCGGTAAAACTCGTCCATCGCCTCCTGCGTCTTCTCAAGCACCTTGTCGTAATAGGCCCGCTGCGCGATCTTCCCTTTCATGTAGGAGTCCTGGTTCTGCACCACGCCGCTCATCACGGGCACCGCTGGATCCATCATGTTGCGCAGCCGGTGCTCCGGCTTCCCCACGAAGATCTCCATCATCTCCGGCTCCGGCAGTAGCACATTCTCGATCGTGTGCGTCGTCAGGAACCCGTCCTGCACATTCAGAAACGGAGTGTCCGACGCCTCCGCCGCCCGCCGCGCGATGAGCGCCAAGTCGCCTGTCTCCTGCGCGTTCTTGCCATACAGCACCGCCCAGCCGCAATCCGACACGCCGTACACATCATCGTGGCCCGCGTGCACATTCAGGGAATGTGAGGTGAGCGCGCGCGCCCCAATATGGAACACCACCGGCAGACGCTTGCCCGCGATCGTGTACAGGACCTCCTTCATCAGGATCAGCCCTTGCCCCGAGGTGAAATTCGTCACCCTCCCCCCGGCCACCGCGAACCCTTCGCACACCGTCGCCGAGCTATGCTCGGATTCCGGCTCGATGAAGGCCAGCTCATCCCCCCACAGGTTGCGTTTCCCCGCGGCAATCGCCGCTTGAAACCCTCCCCCCATCGTCGTCGATGATGTGATCGGGTAGGCGCCGGCGCCCTGGCAGATGTGGGTCTCCACCCACACCACACTTCCAGCGCCGTCCGTTGTCGTGGGAATGCCTGGGAAAGGGAATTCGCTTTCCGGCGTCTGGACAGACTCCTCGGGCCTGCCCGTGATCTCGGCGATGACCGTACTCATCTAGCTACCTCGCGCCGTTGGTTACGGCATTTTAGGTCTACTACCGCGCCGCCTCCCTGCTGTTGTGCAGCAGCTAATGCGGCTCAATAAGAATAATTACGGTTAAAGACGATCATGTCCTCTCTGAGGCATTCCAAGTATACACGCCAGTCAACAAAACGGGCAAATTTTATTGATCCCGGCGAGAAACGCGTTTACACTGTTGCCATTATGACCAGAGAGCAGTTTGAGTCTTCGCTGGTCAGCACTCCTTCGCCTGTGCACCCGGAAGCCGTCTTCGATTTCCGCGAGGTACCCGGCGCGCCTTGCCTCCGGTTCACCCATCCGATGGCTGTGGAATGGGAGACCAAAAGCCAGGTCATTGAGGAGTGCTGGCAGGCCTATCTTGTGGTGTTTGAGACAGAGTTCGTGGACTGAGTTCCCCAGAGTTACCTTGGCCCCGTTTGGGGGTTCATACTGGGATGATGATACTCAGATTCCTGGTGTGCGCCTTCTTGTCTTTGACGGCATTGGTCGCGCAGACGCCTCCTAACTTTGCTGTCGTCTCCGCGGCCAGCTTCGCTCGCGATGGCGCCCTCGCTCCGGAGATGATCGCCACCGGGTTTGCCGCCGCGATTACGGACACAACCGGCTACACCGTCCTGGTGCGCGACAGCGCAGGCCCGGAACGCAATGCGCAGATTGTCGCCGCAGCGCGTGGGCAGGTCAGCTTCGTGGTGCCGGCTGGCACGGCGGTGGGTAATGCCACCATCACTTTGCGAAACTCCACCGGCGTACTTGCTTCCGGCCCGGCTCGCGTGGCTCGCGTTGCCCCAGGCTTGTTCACCGCCAACTCCACCGGCGATGGCGCTCCCGCCGGGTTCGTCCTAACCGCTCACCGCAGCGGCTCCCGCGATCTCGCCGAGCTGTTTGAATCCTTCCCCGGCCAGACACACTTGGAGCCGCGCCCGTTCGATTCCGGCGCACAGGATGCCGAGGTCTACCTCATGTTGTTCGGCACCGGCATTCGCGGAGCCGCGCTTTCCGCCGTCTCGGCCACCATCGCCGGCCAGCCCGTTCCCGTCCAGGCCGCACAAGCCCAAGGCGGCTTCGCCGGACTTGACCAGGTGAATCTCGGTCCGCTGCCCGGCACCTTCGCCAACCGCTTGGGGCTGGCTGAGCTTGCCGTCACGGTCGACGGAGTGCCCGCCAACAAACTCCTGCTCGCCCCCACGCTTCCGCCTTCCGGCGGCTGGGGCACCCGCGCCAACCTCATCGAAGCCAATTCGGAAATGGGAATTGCCGAGCTGAACGGAAAGATCTACGTCATCGGCGGCTACCCGTCCAGCCGCGTCACTGTGGCTACGGTACAGTCCTATGACACTGCAACCGACCGCTGGTCCCTCGTTGCCCCGCTCCCCACTCCTGTCAACCATCTCATGCCCGTGACATTCAACAACAAGCTGTACGTCATCGGCGGACAAACCGACGCCAACGTTGCCTACACCAACATCGTTCAGGAATACGACCCCGCCACCAATACGTGGCGCAGGCTCGCCAACATGCCCACCGCGCGCAGCTCCGGCGCCGCTGTCGTCATCGAAGGAAGAATCTACGTCGCCGGCGGCCGCCCGCCGCGCGGAGCCGACTTCGCTGTCTACGATCCAGCCACCGATACCTGGACCGCGCTTCCTGACTTGCCGACACAGCGCAACCACTTGATCGCCGCTGCCCACGGCGGCAAGATGTTCGTCATCGGCGGACGCTTTGAAGGCGGCTTCCAAAGCCAGCAGGCCGACGCCGTGGAAATCTACGATCCCAGGACCAACAGCTGGTCGCGCGGGGCTTCACTGCCAAAGCCTCGCGGCGGCCTCAACGGAGTCGAAGCTCTCGGCTGCATCCACACCTTCGGCGGTGAGTTCGCCACCGGCGTTCACCCCGATCACGACGTCTACAACCCCGTCACCAACACCTGGCTCAGCCTCGACCCGCTTCCCATTCCCGTTCACGGCGTCACCGGCGCCGCCTTCGTCAATGGCCTCATCTATCTGCCCGGCGGCGGCACCAGCCAGGGCGGCACCACCGGCAGCCGTCATCATCAGGTCTACCGGCCCAACTTCTCCTGTAGGTGACGCTCAAAAAACGCTGTAATCGCCTCCAGCATGTGCCTGCGCGCCGCGCCGCCCACTCCGTGGCTCTTTTGCGGATATAACTGCAGATCGAACGGCTTGCCCGCTCTCTGCAACGCGTCCATCATCCGCAGCGTGTGTTGGAACAGCACGTTGTCGTCCTCGAAGTTATGCACAAGCAGCAGCCGGCTCTTCAACTCCTTGGCCTGATGCACCGGTGAACTCAGCTTGTAGCCTTCTTCGTTTTCCTGCGGCAGCCCGAGATAGCGTTCCGTATAGATCGTGTCGTAGTTGCGCCAGTCGGTCACCGGCGCGCCCGCCACTCCGGCGCGAAATGTGTCGGGCGAATTCAGCAACGAGTACAGCGTCATGTAGCCCCCATAGCTCCAACCGTACATCCCGATCCGCTTCTCATCCACAAAGCCGAGCGAGACCAGGTGCTTCACTCCCTCCAGCTGATCGGCCAACTCTGTCTTCCCGAATCTCCTATGCAGCGGCTTCTCCCATACATGACCACGGCCCGCCGATCCGCGATTGTCCACCTGCCAGACCACGAACCCGCGATGCGCCAGCGCCTGGTCCCAATCCGCTCCGCGCCAGCTATTCCGCACCGATTGCGCATGAGGTCCGCCGTAGACCATCACAATCGCTGGGTACTTCCTGGATGCATCAAACCCCGCAGGCTTGATCAGCCTTGCGTGAAACTCCCCGCCCGCACCCTGATAACGAACCAGTTCCGTCGGCAGAATCTCAAACTCATCCATCACCTTGCGGTCCTGCGCCGACACCACAGCCAACTCCGCTCCATCGTGGGAATGGAGCGTAACCTTCGATGGCTCCCTCAAACTGGAATGCGTGTCAAGGTAATAACCGCATCCCGGCGCCATCTCGATCGCGTGCGTGCCCGCCGCCTTCGTCAGCCTCTGCTTTCCCTTCCCGTCGAACCCCACGCGATACAGATGCCGCTCCAGCGGACTCACTTCCGTCGAAACGTAGTAGATGCTCTCCCGCTCCTCATCCACACAGCTTAGATCCGTCACTTCCCAATCCCCACTCGTCAGCCTCTTCCCTTCCCCGCCATTCCGCGGCTGCAGGTACAGATGCCGGTAGCCGTCCCTTTCGCTGCCCCAAATCAGCTGCGGACTCTTCCGCAGGAACCTCGAGTCGTCTTTTAGATTCACCCAGGCGCTGCTCGACTCCTCCAAGATCGGTTGCATCTTGCCCTCCGGCTTCACGCTCACCAGCCGCAGTTTGTCCTGAATCCTCGTCAACTGCTGTACCGCCAGCGCACCGCCCTCCGGCAGCCATTCCACCCTTCCGATCAAACCATCAGACGGCCCGTTCCACTCGGCCCACTTCGTTTTCCCGCCGGTGGCCGCCACCACGCCCAGCCTCACTACGGAGTTCGGCGTGCCCGCCTGTGGATACCGCTGCGGCTCGCTCACCGGACGCACCTTGGTGATGTCACCATGCGGGTAGACCATCAGGGCGCTGGTGTCGAACTGAAGATAGGCGATGTGGCGCGAATCGGGCGACCACCAATGCGCGGTGCCCAAATCCAGCTCCTCCGGATAGACCCAATCCAGCTCTCCGTTCCCGCGCGACGGCGATCCATCATGCGTCAACCGCGTCTGCTTCCCGCTGGCAATCTCCAGCACATAAAGATCATGCGCCAGCCGGTAGCCCACCTTCTTCCCATCCGGCGACAGCTTCGGGTCATGCTCGGTCTCCGTTGTCTTCGTCAACTGCTTCCATTTGCCGCTTCCCACCTCATACAAGAACAAATCGCCCCTCACCTGCAGCAGCAATTCCTTGCCGGACCCGCTCCACTGCGCCCGCTGGCTGCGCACACGCCGGTTCACCCAGCCGAATGCCTCCGCTTCCCGCGGAGCCGCCGCCGTGCTCTCCATCTCCTTCATGTCCAGCAGGTCCTTCTCCGTACGCGATTTCACCTCGTACAGCTTCACGCGAGTCCCCTGTATACGCAGGAAGCGATCCCCGTCCGGAGCCCACGCCACGCTGCCGGCCCCGCGCGACGCGGGAGCCTGCGTGATGGACTCCAATGTAACGGGCCTTTTGGCTGCCAAGCCCAATCCGACAAAGACCCCAACGAGAACAAACCGGTTTCCAAGCATGACTTACGCCATTGTGCCACTATGGTGGCCGGGATGCTTCATTCCCTCTACCAGCGGTTGAAGTCCGCCATCTCCAACCGCATGCGCCAAACCATCACGCGCAGCGGCCTCATTTTCAGCCTCGTCATCTCCATCGTCGGCTCGGCCGCCTTCCTCTCCGGCAACAACCTGCTCTTCCTCTTGCTCGCTTCTCTGTTCTCCATCCTGCTCATCTCCGGATTCATCAACCGCCTTTCGCTCGCCGGTCTCGAACTCGACCTGATTCTCCCCGAGCACATCCCCGCCCGCCGCCGCGTGCCCACGCGCTTGCGCCTGCGCAATGAGAAAGGCTGGATGCCATCGTTTTCCATCCTTGTCGCCGGAGCGACGGGTAGTGTTTACACCCAGGCCATCTACTTCCCGGTGCTCCCCGGAGGCGAAACCGTGGAAGAGACCGTCGAAGTCGTGTTCCAGCGCCGCGGTCCCCATAGCGAGAACAGCTTCTTCCTGCGCTCCCGTTTCCCCTTCGGTTTTGCCGAGCGCAACATCCAGGTCACCATGCGCCGCGAACTGCTTGTCTACCCCTCCATCGATCCGCAGCCGGGCTTCGAGCAGATCCGCATGTCGCTCGAAGGAGAGCTCGACGCCTACGCCCGCGGCCACGGCCATGACTTCTACCGCATCCGTCCCTACGAGAATCTCGAAAGCGCCCGCCACGTGGACTGGAAAGCCACCGCCCACACTTCTCAGCTCCAGGTGCGCGAGTTCGCGCGCGAACAGGAGCCGCTTGTCGAAGTCTTCCTGGACCTTGCCGTACCGTCCGCCGGCGCCTCCTGGTTTGAGAAGGCCGTCGACTGTTGCGCCTTCCTGTGCTGGGAGCTGAACAGCCGCGGCGCGCGCATCCGCTTCCGGACTCAGGACTTTGACCTGCAAGTCCCTTCGGAAGGCGACATCTATACTATCCTTAAGTATCTGGCTTTGGTTCATGCAGGGGGATACAAAGCCGTTTCAGGACCCGGTCGTGAAGATAGCTTTCAAGTGGTATTTAGCGTCAATCCGGAAAAAGTGCTGGCCGCTGGCTGGAATCACCATCATCTCTACGGCATGGATGCCTTCCCTGCTTACGGCTCAGTCGCCGAGCCCGGCCGCGCCAAAGCTTGAGCCCGTTCATAGCTCCATCACCGTCGTCGAGAAAGTCTCGACCGAAGCCCCAGCCTCGGTCGCCATCCTTCCATCCCGCGAGCTCAGCCAGATCCCCGGCGTGAATCTCGATGACCGCTTGCGCATGGTGCCCGGCTTCAGTCTCTTCCGGCGCAGTTCCAGCATCGCCGCCCATCCCACTACGCAAGGCATTTCCCTGCGCGGCCTGGGTTCCACCGGCGCCAGCCGCACCCTCGTCCTCTGGGACGGCGTACCCTGGAACGATCCCTTCGGCGGCTGGGTCTACTGGACCCGCATCGCCCCCGAACAAATCGATCGCGTCGAGGTCTCCCGAGGCGCTTCCACCTCCATCTTTGGGGACCGCGCCATGGGCGGAGCCATCGCCCTCTTCTCGCGCCAACCGGAAAACGGCCGTTTCCATGCCAGCTACGAAGCCGGCAACCGCGGCACGCACTCGGCGGGCGCGGGCTACTCGCACATTTGGTCAACCAGCGGCCCCAAAATCGCTCTCTCCGGTCAGGGCCGCGCCTTCTCCACCGACGGCTACTTCATTGTGCCCAAGGCCAACCGCGGCGCCGTCGATACTCAGGCCGGCGTCCGCTTCACCGCCGCCGACACGCGTCTGGATCTGCTCGGCTCGCGCGACCGCCTCTTCCTCAAGTTCGATCTTCTTGCCGAAGAGCGCGCCAACGGCACCGCCTTGCAGCGCAATTCCACCTCGCTCGGCAACATCGCCGCGCACTACTATCGCGACATCAACCGTGATGGCCTCTCCGTCACGGCCTGGCATGGCCGCCAGGAGTTCCGCTCCAGCTTCACCACCATTGCCGCCAACCGCGCCACCGAGCGCGTCACCTCCAATCAGAGCGTGCCCGCCGAAGCTTTCGGCGCCGCCGGCTTCTGGAAGCATGCCGGTCCCGGTTGGAACTCCATGCTTGGCGCCGATATGCAACGCGTCGAAGGAACCAGCATCGACTCACTCGTCCCCACCGGTAAACGCATCGGCGGCGGAACGCAGTTCCAGCGCGGCTACTTCGCCCAGTTCAATTTAAAATCCGGCCCCGCCCAATTCTTCCTCGGCGGCCGCCATCACTTCACCGGCCAGGACCGCCAGTTCTTTTCCCCCAGCGCCGGCCTGGCCGCCGGACGCGGCAGATGGCGCGCGCGCAGTTCACTCTACCGCAGCTTCCGCGCGCCGACGCTCAATGAGCTTCACCGAGAGTTCCGCGCCGGCAACGCCGCCACGCTGCCCAATCCGCTGCTCAAACCGGAAGGCGTCTTCGGCGCCGAAGCCGGTTTCGACGTTTCCGGCGAGGCTACACGCGCCAGCTTCACTTTCTTCCGCAGTTCGATGAGCAACATCATCACCAACGTGACGCTGTCCACCTCCCCCAACCAGATCATCCGCCAGCGCCAGAACGCCGCCAGCGCCCTCGCCCGCGGCCTGGAGGCCGACCTCCGCCACCGCTGGCGTAACTGGCAGGCGGAACTCGGCTACCTCTACGTCGAATCGCGCTTTTCCAACCGCCTGCGCATCCCGCAGGTGCCTAAGCACCAGGGCTCGGCGCAGTTCACCTATTCGCGCAAGGACACGCTCGCCAGCTTCGGCGTCCGCTCCGCCGGCCTGCAGTTTGAGGACGATCTCAATCGCTTCCTGCTGCCCGGCTTCGCCACCGCCCACATCTCCTTGCAGCAGAGGCTGCACAAGGGCCTCTCCGCGGTCTGCGTCTTTGAGAACCTGTTTAACCGCGAATACTGGGTTGGCTTCTCCGTGATCCCCGCGATCGGCCCGCCGCGCCTCTACCGCATCGGGTTGCGCTGGGACGGCCGGCTATTCTAGCCGCACCGGATTGACGAAAGCTCCGCTCCCGGCCACGTCCCACACTTCCAGGCGCGCCCATTTCGCGGTCCTGCCATCAAAGCGCCACTGGAACTCCTGCTCCCCGGACGGCGCGGTGGCTTCCAGGGAAATCACCTCTCTGCGCGTCGTCTCCCCGTCGCCCCAGACGAGCACCGCCTGCTGAAGCGGCATGGTCCAGCGCACGCGCGCCCGAACCTCACTCCGCGTGATTTTTACCTCCGGCAGCAGCACTTCACCGGTCGTGACGAAAAACTCGCCGCGCTGCATCGCCTCCAGCACCTTGCCGTATTCCTCGAACCGCGGCAGCGCCGGCAGCCGCACATAGCTCACGTTCATGTGCGCGTACAACTCGTGCGTGTGGTCGATCTGGAACACGTCCACTTCACCCAAAAGCCGTTTCCGCAATCCCCAATTGTTCATATCGTCGAGCAGGTTCAGGGCGCGCAGCCCCTGCCGCGGTGTAGACAAATCCGAGGGCATCGCCTTGAAGCCTGCGCCAAAGTAGCTCGCGTCGCGGAAGAACGGCTCCTCGCGCACCTTATCGGGAAAGCCCATCGATCCCTTCGTGCGCGGGTGCGTCTGGTAAACGAAGCCGTTCTCCTTCTTCACCATCGCGAAGACATCGGCGGCATCCTTTGTCCGGTACACTTCGCCGAACGGCTCCATGCGGCTCAGGAACGGTTCCCCGTCGGCGCGGCTCATGATCCAGTAGACCGGCTTCGGGAAGGTCACCGAATAATGGCCGCCCAGGTGCGCGTTGGCCTCCTCGGCGGGGATCAGCAAAAAGGCGCCGTCGGACTGCGCGCCGCATGCGCGATAGTAAGCATCCAGTTCCTTCAGCCGCACCTGGCCGGTGTCGCGCGGATGGCCGTCTCCATGGAAATCGGCGATCATCGCCATGTCCACGCCCATCTCCTTCAGCACGGGCTTGAACGGCGGCGTCCAATCGAAACCCTTCTCCATCGCCTGCACCGTATAGGCGACATGCCAGTGCGAAGCGAGTGTCTTGTAGCCTGGCAGTGCAGGATAACGGTCGCGGCTGGTATAGCGCAGCACTTCCTCAAGCAACGCGGCCGGCGTGGCGTCGGAGATCTGGAGAAAGAGGCTCATCCGCTGCTCTGTCCCCGGCGGCGCATTCATCCACGGATAGAAGTTCGTATTGTCATCAGGAAGCTGGCGGATTCCGAGCCCTATCTGTCCCCGCCATGCCCTGCTCCACAGATGAGCCATGTTGGTGGTGAAGTCACGCGCAAAGAAATATTGATGCGGCGCAGGGAAGACGGCGATAGAGCCGTTGGCCGTCCGCGCCGCCAATGTCCGGTAACGCACCGCGTGCGGTTGCCGCTCCGGTCCCATCATTGCCTCCGCGCGTAGCTTGCCTTCGGTGTCGAAGTAGCTGACCTGCGATTCCATGTTGTTGCCGGCGCGGCGGTCAGTCTCGGCGGCGAACTGAAACCCGGCATCGTAGAAATAGGCGGTGTCTGGCTCGCTGGTGGAAACCACGGCTGTCTGCTGAATCAGGCGCGTGCCTGGATAGAAGGTGTAGGCGATCCCGCCTTCAAAGATCCCCAGCTTCAGTCCGTCGAAATACAGTTCCACGCGGTTTCCTGTCGATTTCACCCGAGCAGCACGCGGCTGATACGCCGACTGGAAGCGCCGTGTGCCATCGGGATGGCTCGGCGGGAGGTCGAAGAACTGGTCCCATCCGCCGCGCCGCTTGCCGGTTTCCGCCCAATAGAGCGGCCGGGCATTCTCCACGATCGCCTTGCCGTCGATCCGGATCGCGGCCACCAAGGGACGGTTGGCTTCGAGGGAAAAGGCAGCGGAACAAGCACGCCCCCGCTCATCCTGCCAGGAGACGATTACCGAATTCGTGGAGGCGGTTATTGAAACCGGACCCGGCCGGACGCCGGACGTATCCACCGGAATCACCTGCGCGGAGCACAGGATCGCGGTGGCGGCCACAACCGGGAGTTTCATTTCTTTGTGCCCTGATCCGCCTTCGGCAGAGGCAGGTGTGCGCTGTCCCGCTGGCGCGCCGGAACGAAGGCGCGCACAGCCTCCCTGGTGCGCACTTGCTCCAGCCAGAACACGCCGTCGAAGTTCCCCGTGTTGCCGCGCGTGGCGACGAAATCCAGATCGCCGTCGCCATCCATGTCGCGCGCGATGAAGGCGTCGTACATGCCGCGCTTGGTCCGGTTGATGTCGTGCCGGATCCAAGGCTTCGTCAAGTCGCCCGGATTCTCAAACCAGGCAATGCGGCCGCAGACGCTTTCCGCGGTGATGCCGGCGCCATCCAACTCGCGCGGGTTCTGGCTGTAGCCGCCCGTGATGACGTCCAGCCGCCCGTCGGAATTGATGTCGGCAATCGTGATGCCCGTGGGCGAGTCCGGTGCGATGCTGCCGATGCGGTGGATCTTCCACGGCTTGTCGAAAGAGGAAGGCTGCTCCAGCCAAACCATCGACGTCACGCTCTCGTTCATCACGATGTCCTTGCGCCCGTCGCCGTTGAAATCGGCGAAATCCATCATGAACCCGGTGAGGCGTTTTGCGCCCGGCTGCCAGGGAGTGTTGCGCGCATCCACCTCCATGCGATGCTGACGGAAACGAACCGGCCCGCCCTTGGCACTGATGTTCTCGAACAGGATCGTGCGCGCCTTGCCGCGGCTGCCGGCGATAATGTCGAGATCTCCGTCGCCGTCGATATCCACCGGCTGCGAATTGATCGGGATCTCTACGCGCGTTAGCAGGTGTTCCACCCAGCCCTTAGGGTCCAGCGGATTCTTCGGCGGCTCAAACCAGGAGATCTCCTTCTTAGGATGCCGGCCCGGCTCGTCACGCAGCGGATTCACCGTGGGCAACTGCTCGCCTTTGTTCGGCGAGACTACCTCCAGCCGGCCGTTGCGATTCAGGTCCGCGAAGAAGATGCGGATGAAAGAGCCGCGGTTGCGCGTGATCTCGGGAATAACACGCGGCCAGCGTCCCTTGCGGATCTCCTTGCCTGGATTTTGAAAGTAGATCAGGTGCGCCAGTTCGCAGGCGACGATGATGTCGGGCCAGCCGTCGCCGTTCAGATCCGCGACGGCGGCATCCTCGGCGGCGGCTGCTTCGTTGCCTTCCCCCAGCGTGATCAGCTCCCACCGGTCGGGATTGGCCGAGCCAAATGCAAGCCGGATGTGATTGCTGTCCTCATGGACAGAGACGATATCCAGGTGCCCGTCTTTGTCGAAATCGGCCATTTGCAGGCCGTCGGCGCCGCGCAGCTTCACGCCGCCGCTCAACTGCTGATCATCGATGAGATGCTCGCGCCAGGAGATATAGCGGCCGTCCTTGGCGCGCGCGCGAGTAGGGGTGTCGGCGACGGTCAGCAGCGACTGCGCGAGCGCGATCACGGCACCGGCAAGGAGAACGGCTCGCCTCATCCCGTCTACGCTATCATTTGTCTCTATGCGGATTCCAGTTCTGCTGCTGTTCTGCTGCTTCCTTGCGCGAGGACAACAGACGTTGGCCATCACCGGCGCGACCATCGTCGACGGAACGGGAGCCAAAACGTACATAGGTACGGTAGCCGTGCAAGGAGACCGCATTCTGTCAGTGGGCGGAAGAGCACCGCAGGGCGCAACCGTGATCGACGCCAAGGGACATACTCTGACGCCAGGCTTCTTTGATCTGCATACGCACCTGCCCTACTCGGCTGTATCGGGACTGAGCGGCGACTGGGGTAAGGTGCTGAAGGCGTACCTGTACTGCGGCGTGACCTCGGTCGTCGACTTCGGCACCTATCCGGAAACCTTCGAGCCGATGCGCCGGCTGATCCGCGAAGGAGTAATTCCCGGCCCGCGGATTCACCTCGCGGCGCGTATGACAACGCCGCTCGGCCATGGCGCCGAAGGCGGCCGGGGCGACTTCTTCTCGCTGCAAGTGCAGACCCCGGGAGAAGCGCGGGCAGCCGTGAAGCGGTTGCTCGAATACAAGCCCGACGCCATCAAGGTGTTCACGGACGGCTGGCGCTATGGCGGCGCGCCGGACATGACAAGCATGGAGCCGGAGACGCTGGCAGCCATCGTGGAGGAAGCACATGCACAGGGTGTGGAGGTTCTGACGCACACGGTGACGCTGGAGCGCGCCAAGATCGCCGCCCGCGCCGGAGTGGACGTGATTGCCCACGGCATTGGCGACAAGGTGGCCGACCAGGAGCTGATCCAACTCATGAAGTCCAAAGGGACCGCCTATGCCCCAACCCTGGCGGTGTATGAGAACAAGCCGCGCGGCTTGTGGGCTCCGCTATTGAAGCTTCTGCTGGAGCCGGGCGCGCAGGATCTGGTTCTACGCGGAAGGCGTGGCGAAACAGAGCCGGACCCGCACCGCGTGGCGCGCTGGAAGAACCTGATGGCCAACGCGGCGGCGCTGAATTCAGGCGGCGTGCGCTTTGGAACGGGGACGGATGCGGGAGTCGTCGGAACGCATCATGGGTGGTCGACGTTGCGGGAAATGCAGTTACTCGTGGCGGGCGGATTAACGCCATTGGAGGCGCTGACGGCAGCCACGGGCAACAGCGCCAAGGCGATCCGGGTGGATGCGGAACGCGGAACCATCGCGCCTGGGAAGCTGGCCGATCTGGTGCTGGTGGAAGGCGCGCCGCACGAGGAGATCCAGCACGTGGAGCAAGTGAAGAGAGTCTGGCTGGCAGGGCGTGAACTCGATCGCGCCGGCCTTGCCGCCGCCATCGCTTCCACGGAGATGACGCCGATTCCGGCAAGGAAGATTGAACCAACCGTGGATGACTTCGAATCCGGACGCACGAACCTGGGCACGTTGCGTGTGAATGCCACCGATTCCGGACTGGACCACACGACGATGACGTTCGGCACGCAGTTGCGGCCCGAGGGCGGCCATGCGCTGAGCGTGCACGCGCGCATGGCCCACAAGAGCCGGCCGTATGCGCAAGTGGTCCTGCCGCTGAGCCGCGGCGGGGTGGAGCCGGTGGACGTGAGCGGCTACTCGGGCTTGGAGTTTGAGGCTCGCGGCGAGGGAGAATACCGGCTCCTGTTGCAAGCGCGCTCGGTGCGCAACAACCAGCACCCAGCGGCGAAGTTTCAGGCGGGGGCGAAGTGGACCAAGCTGCGGATCTCGTTTGCGGCGCTTGAGAAATGGACCGGCAGGGATGCGCTGGCGATTGGATTCGAGATTGCCCGGCCGGCGGGCGAGTTCGGCTGGCTGGAAATCGATAACGTACGGTTTTACTAAGGAAGGAGCCTATGCGGATTCAAGCCTTACTATTGGCGGCGGCGGTTGCGGTGGCGCAGAAGCCGGTGGAGTTTGAGCAGCGGCAGGGATTGCAGCTCGATAGCGGGAAGGCCGAGTTGACCGTGCTGACGCGCGGAGGGGCGTTTGTGTCGATGACGCTGAACGAAGACGCCGAGAAGCTGAACCCGATGTGGAACCCGGTCCGCGCGGCGCGGGAGACGGGTGGCCCGCAGCGCTTCGGCGACAGCATCGGCCACTTTGTCTGCGTGGACGGCTTCGGTCCGATATCGAAGGAGGAAGCGGCGGCGGGTTTGCAGGGACACGGAGAGGCTCACCGGCAGCCTTGGGAGATTGTCTCGCAGGGCAAGCTGGAAGTACAGTTCCAGGCGAAGCTGCCTTTGCTGCACGAGATGTTCCGGCGCAAGCTGCAAATGGTGGAGGGCGAGCAGGTGGTGTATGTGGACAGTGAACTGGAGAACCTGCTGGCGTTTGACCGTCCGGCGAATTGGGCCGAGCATGGCACGATCGGCTCGCCGTTTCTGGCGACAGAACGCACGGTGGTGGATGCGAGCGTAGGACAATGCCAGACGCGGCCGCACAACGGGCAGCCGCCGCGGCGGCTGGCATCGGAGAAGGAGTTCCAGTATCCGAATGCGCCTCTGCTGCATGGATCGCTGGTGAACTTGCGGGCGGTGCCGGCGAATCCGGGTTCGATGGACCACACCGGCTGCCTGATGGATCCGGCGCGCGAGCACGTGTTCGTGACCGCACTGCGCGTGGATAAGAAGCTGCTGTTCGGCTACCTGTTCCGGCGGGCCGAGTATCCGTGGCTGCAGGAGTGGATGAACTATCAGAAGGACGGCGCTCTGGCTCGGGGCTTGGAATTCGGCACGCAGCCGTTCGATGTTTCCAGGCGGCAGACTGTCGAGATGGGCAAGCTGTTCGGCGTGCCTGCGTTCCGATGGCTGCCGGCGAAGTCGAAGATCACGACGCGGTTTCTGATGTTCCTGACAAGGGTACCGGACGGGTTCACGAAAGTGGACGATGTCCGCTTGAGCGGAGGCGTGCTAACCATTGAGGACAAGGCCGCGGGCAGGACGGTGAAGCTGGCGGCGAGCCTCGGGCTGTAAGCCCGCGGATCACGGTTTCCAGGAACTCGCGCGCGCGGCGGGCGAGGGCGTCGACGCCTTCAGGTTCACGCGGACGCGGGACAAGAGGTTCGAAGATGTTTTCGCAAGCGAGCGGCATGGTGAGACCGGTGCGCATGACGGGGGCGAGCAGCTTGTAGTGATCAATCTCTCCGAAGCCGGGGCCGCAGTCTTCGTCCTTTGGAGTGTTGCGGTGATCCTTGATGGCGAAGGCGCGGACGTCGGGCCAGCATTTGGCGATGTCGGGGATAGGGTCCTGGTTCTCGTAGTCGAGCACGTTGCCGGCGTCGTAGCACATCTTGACGCCCTCATCGCCGACCTCGGAAAGGATTCGGCTGATGTGGTTTCCGGTAGCGGTGTTGCCGCCGTGCTGCTTGACGACCAGGGTGACGCCGGCCTTACGGGCAAAAGGTCCGGACTTCTTGAGAGTGTCGATAACGCTCGAGTAGCTGCCACCTTCGGTCTTGCCGAAGACGATGATGAAGGGGATGCCGGCGGCGGCGGCCTGGTCAATGCGGCGGGCATAGGCGTCGGCAGCATCGGGCGATTCGAGATTGACCATCGAGAACATCATGACGGGGGCGAGGTCATGGTCCCGGCAGATAGAACTGAGTTGGCGAGCACGATCGGGAAGATCGGCGACGGCGAGCAAGGGGACGCGCTTGCCGGAGGAATCGGGATGGGTTGTGCCCCAGGCGACGTGCTGGTAGCCGGCGTTGCGAATACCGGAGAGTGCGCGTATGAAGGGGAACGGTCCATAGGGCAGCGTCATGCAGGCGAGCTGGAATTTAGTCGGCGCGGCCTGCTGAGCGAAGGCGGCCATGGGAGTGAGAAGCAGATGCCTGCGGGTCATATTATCTTATTGTCCAATCCTTGTTTGATAGATTTCGCGGGCGCGGGTGAACAACTCGACGACTTCCTGTTTGCGCGCCGGTGTGGAGAACTGGCCGCGCTGGTGGACGCGCTGGATGAGGCGGTCGATCCAATCGGTGAAGAAACGGGCGTCCTCGGGGGAGCGGATGGGCTGATTCGCCATGGTGACGTAGATGGGACTGGTGTGGGCGAAGGTGGCGGTGTCGTTGAGGACGAGACGGTGGCGTGGGCCTGAGGCGCGGGCGGCGATCCAGGAGGAACGGTCGATGGTGAGTGTGGCGTCGGCGGCGGGAAAGGCGCGGCCATTGACGACCAGTTCGACGCGGTCGAGCGGGACGCGGGACTGGTGGGTGACTTTGACGCGGAGCTTTTGTGGGCCGCGAGGCAGGCGGATCTCGTCGCCGGGTCCGCGGCCTTCGACATCCAGGAAGAGCATGGGGCCGTTGGTGGCGAAGGTGCGGCCGCGCTTGTAGGCCTTGATCCAGTCCTTGTCCTTCATGCGGCTGCCGCCGAGACGGGCATAGACGCGGCCGCCACCGGGCGTGTAGTGATCGGCGACGTTGGTAAAGGAGTCTGTTCCGGCGGAGACGCCGAGGCGGAAGCCGCAATTGAGGAGACGGTACCAGATCATTAGCGCGACCTCTTCGGGGTTGTTGCTGAGCACGTCCATGGCGTCGACTTCGCCGAGGGCGAGATCGACGGGCAGCTCGCGCGCGCTGGCTCCGTCGAAGCTGGCGGCGTAGCCGGGGTGGGCGTAGGTAACGGCGCCACCTTGCTCACGGGCGGCCTTGGCCTGAGTGAAGTTGGGCGGATAGTCTTCCCACTGCGGGGTGTCGCGGAACCCGGTGTAAAGCGGCTCGACGAGGCGCTTGAGCTGATAGAAGCACATGTGGCCGTAGACACCGGCGTTGCGCATCTCCTCGTTCCAATAGATGAGATGGTTGCCGCGGGAGAGCGGGTCTGGCTTGCCGCGGAAGAATTCCGTGTCGTGGAGGAAGGCGCCGAAAGAATTGGCGACCATCATGTTGGCGTAGTGGAGGTCTTCGGCGAGGGTGTAGAGGCGGACATCGTCGCGCGTGATGAGCTGGTGATGCGCGGCGGTGTAGTTGGCGTGGATGTGGGCGTCGGAGGAGAACCAGCCTCGGCTGGCCATGCCGGTCCAGCGGCGGAGGCGCAGGGTGACTTCGGCAGGGCGATCGGGGATGAGGGTGGCGGTTTCCGCGGCGAGATCGTATTCGATACCGCGTGTTGCTTCGATGGTGGTTTCGCCGGCAGGGAGGTCGATTTCAAAGAAGCCGGAGGAGTGGAAGAAGGGCTCGGCGGGGAGAGCGGCGTAGCGGGCGATGGAGCCTTTGGGCGTGTAGGCAAGGCCGTCGGCGGCGGTGAGGTAGACACGGGCTTGGGTTGGGCGGCCCTCTTCGTCAAGAATGCGGACGCGGAGGCGGGCGAGGGGGCGGACGTCGAAGGCCGCCTCGATGCCGGCGACAGTTCGTTTTGCAATCCCCGGGTTCGTTTCGACAATTTTGTGGGCGTAGCCTTTCCCGTTGCGGACGGCGAGGAGGTTGAAGACGCGGTTCTGGGCGATGACGTAGGGCGGGTTGCCGGGCTTGAGGAGGTCTGGGGTGTCGAGTTTGGCGAAATCACGGTCCGTGAAAACGAAGCGGTCGCGGAGTTTCTGGATAAGAGGGGCGTTGGAGCGGCGGCGCATAAGGAGGCGGGCCATGTCGCCATAGCCGATTTCGCCTTCGACGTCGATCTCGGAGAGGCCGTTATGGTTGACCCAAAAGGTGAGCTCCTCGTGGCCGGGCAGGGAGTGGGATACGGCGCCCTGGCCGGCGGGGGAAGGATGGCGGAGGGCGGCGAGGAAAAGGAGAAAGAGGGCGGCTAGGGCTGGAGCGAATCTCATAAGTAGGCTCCGGACAACACGATACCACGATCGGTGGGTTCGTTTCGCAAAATTCGACAGTGGGGGGAAATGTAGATTTTCTGTCGAAAAGTGTCGAAATTGCGCACAGCGGATGCAGTGGAAGTGGGCAGGTGAGGCCCGCCGAGCGCTCCACCGCCACCGCCAGCACATCGTCGATGACAGGTGCCGTTTGGAGATCGGGGAAAAGCGGAACCACGCCGGGATACTTGCGTAGGAAAGTCCCACACTCAACGGGCCGAGATACTCCTGGCGGCTCCAATGTTCAAGGAGAAGCAGTGGCCTCCCCACAGTCCATTGGCGGCCATAACAGATCGCTGCGTGACCATGGCCTTCGCTGCCGTTGCTCAACCGGCAAATCTCGCCTCCCTCAATCCGGTCACCCGTAAGTCCAATCTGTGCTCTGCTGTTGTAACCGAACAGAGTCAAATACAGCGTGACCTCCAGCCGGCGCGGTGTCTGGTTGTCAACCGGAAGAAAGATCCACTGCTCCGGCGTTGCGACAGAGATCGCCGGAAGGTACCTGTACATATCCAGGCCTTTGGAATTAAATCAAGACTGTTTGAGCACTTCGATAGGGTCGACGCGGGCGGCTCGGCGTGCCGGGAGAAGACAAGCCAGAAGCGCCACGGCGGTAAGCAGACACATCACGAGGGCGAGAAGGAAGGGATTGAGCGGGTGGACGCCGTAGATCGCCGAGAGCAATGTTTTCCGAAGAAGCACGGCGGCAAGGATGCCGCACAGAAGCCCGGCAGCGGTCAAGGAGCCACCTTCCTTGACAACTTGCGTCACGATTCCTGAGGGTGAGCTGCCCAGAGCGAGGCGGATTCCGATCTCGCGGCGCCGTTGGTTTACCAGGCAGATCAGTACACCGTAGATGCCGACCGCGGAAATAAACAAAGCAAGCAAACCGAACATGGCAGCCAGGCGAAGGGAAGTTCTTCTGCCGGCGAGCGAAAGATCGACGCGTTGACTCATCGTCTTCAAGTCGAATAAGGGAAGCTCAGGATTAATGGCGGAGATGGCTGCGGGAAGGGCCTGTAGGGTGGATTGCGGTGCGCTGGTGCGCACGGCGAGGGTGACATTGCGGACCGGTGTTTGGCCGTAAGGAAAGTAGTAGACGCCCATCGGACTCACAGCCTCGGCGAGGCTCTGCAGGCGGATGGAACCAACCACGCCGACGACAGTGATCCAGCGGGTGTTGGCATTGGGGCGCAGCATATCGGCACCGCTTGGCTGGAACATGCGGCGCCCGAGGGGATCGGCATCGCCCCAGAAACGGCGTGCAAGGTGCTGATCGACAATGACGACAGGAAAAGAGCCATCATCACGATCGTCGAAGAAACGCCCACGGACAAGCCTGATGCGCATCGCCTCGAAGTAGCCCGGAGAAACGGCAAGCCTTTTCGGCGCCACGAAGGATTCCCCGGGCCGCATCTGGTAGCCTTCGGCTACGATGGCGACATCATGGTAACCCTCTAGCAAGGGGATCCCGGTGGTTGCGCCGGCGGCCTGGACACCGGGAATCCGGAGGAACTCCGTCAGAGACCGCCGCATGAAATCGCGTAATTCGGGCGGACCGGCATATGGGGAAGAGGGGAGGTTGATGGAAGCGGTAACAACACCTTCGGTCTGATAACCAGGATCGACGCGCAGCAACTGGCGAAGGCTTTCCACGAGCAGGCCTGCGCCGGTCACCAGGAGAAAGGCTATCGCGATTTGCGCAACCACAAGCGTGCGTCGTATCCGCATGCCGCCACGTCCGCCGGCAGCGCCTCTACCGTCTTGCTGAAGCGCGTCTCTCAGATTCGCCCGCAGAACGGAAGCGGCTGTTATCAGGCCCAACAGAAGCCCGGCAGCCAGAGCGAGCAGGAACCCGATGGAGAACACGGTCCAATCGAGCCGAATCTCGTGCAAGCGGGGAAGTCCGGGGATCGTAGAAAGCGCCATAACGCGGAGGATGACGGCAGCGGCAGCGGCGGCAGCCAAACCGCTGATGAGCGCCAGCGTCACCGATTCCACGACAACCTGGCGTGTAAGGCTTCCGTGGCCTGCCCCGAGCGCGAGCCTGGTGGCCAGTTCGCTACGCCGCAGAGAGATCCGCGCAAGCCCGAGATTGGCGACATTCAGTGCGCCGAGCAGCAGAACGGCTAAGGCGCCGCCCCACAACAGGTGCAGAGAGCCGCGAACGGACCCGACAAGAAGCTCCTGCAGCGGTTCCACGGAGGTGTAGAAACCGGCATCGATAAGGACCTGTTTCCATTGGGGAAAGCGGTCAAAATTGGCGGAGTTGATAGAATCCACCTGAGCTTGCGCCTGGTCAAGGGTGGCGCCCGGCTTCAGCCTGCCGATATGGAACCAGTTGTTGCTGTGCCGGCCGGTTTTCTGATCCGGTCTCATCGTCAGCGGCATCCAGAGGCGCACTTCCGGATCCATGAAATCAAACCCGGCCGGCAGCACGCCTACGATGGTGCATGCTCTGCCGTTCACGCGCAACTGCCTGCCAACGGCCATGCGGTCAGACCCGTAAAGATCGCGCCAAAGGCCGTGGCTGAGGATAACCTTGCGTTCGTTGCCGAGTTCGGCTTCCTCCGGGGTAAAGCCTCTTCCGATGGCAGGTGCGGTACGAAGCAGAGGCAGAAGGGAAGGAGTGATGACCATGGCCCTGATTCGCCGCGGGGAGCCACCTACGTCAACCGTTGCATCACGGAATTGAAACATCGCCTGTTGCTCGAACACGGTCATATCCCGGAGCCGGTCGAAGTAGTCGCCGCCGCTGGAGAAACGGGCGTCCTCGGCGGTTGCCTTGGGATACCGGTTGCCCATCAGGAGAACATCTTCGGCTTGCGGGAATGGCAGCGGCCGAAGAAGGATGGAGTAAACAACTCCAAAAATGGCGGTGTTGGCGGCAAGGCACGCAGCCAGCGTGATCAAGACGGTGGCGGAATAGGGTTTATCGCGGAGTAGAGAGCGGCTGGAATAACGCAGATCGCGTAGAAGGGATCCCACGGGAAGCCTCCGCTACTCCAGGCGGGAGGCGGCTGCCTGATCGAGGAACCAGGCGAGGCCGCGGCCGTGATGAGATACGATCTGCGCCGGCAGGCGCGCGGGATCGTAGGGGCCCTCCAGTATCTGATGAATCACTTCGGCCTTGTCCTCGCCGGTTGCGAACACGACACTGTGTTTGGCCGCAAGAAGCACGCCGGGAAGGAGCGTGATTCTGTACTGAGTCATCTTCTCCACATAGACGGCGGCGGCAATACCGTCGCGGTCCTCGATGAGGGGTTCTCCGGGAAACAAGCTGGCAGTGTGGCCGTCGGCGCCGATGCCGCGGTGGATTACGTCGAAGTGCGGGAGTTGATCCGGCGCGAGTTCGAACACGGAGCGGATTTCACCGCTATATTGACGGGCAGCCTCGTCGGGGCGCAGCTCGCCGTGGATTCGGTGGACATTGCGATGAGGGATATGGGCGGGCTTGATGAAGAGGTTTTCCGCCATGCCGTAGTTTGACTGCGGATCGTTGGGCGGCACGGCTCGCTCATCCACCCAGAATAAGTGGACGCGGTCCCAGGCAAATCTCGTGGCGGCGAGAATCTCGAAAATCGGCTTGGGGCTTGAGCCGCCGGAGATCGCAAGGCTGGCCCAGGGCTGGCCACTGAGGGCTTCTTCCAGGCGCATGAGGATGTGACGGGCGCAGGCTTCGGCGGCTTTTTGAGGGTGAGGATACACGAAGCGGTGAATGCTCACAAAGGGGTCTCCAGCGACTGGGCGGATTGCGGAACGAGAGCGAGTACGGATTCATAGATGGCGTCGCGGCCGAGAATGGAAAGCTCCTCGCGGAGGAGCTGGTAATCGGTGAGGGAAGGAAACACGGAATGTGCGTCGCGCACACCGGCATGGAGTTCCATGGCGCGGTCCTGGCCGACGGTGATGGAGACATTCAAGTTGTCACCAGTGAGTGCGACGCTTTGGACGCGCGCGCGCTCGCATGAGCCTTCGCGATGGAAACTGGCCGGGACGTTGCGGCCGAGGCAATGGTTGATCCAGGCCGACAAATAAAGGGCCGACATGGGCACATGTTCGCCTTCCCATCCGACGCGCACATGATCGAGAGCCGAGAGACGGGCAAGGTAGACAGGATTGTCGAAAATCTGGGCGATGGACTCGCGCCAACGGGTGAGACGAGTCCAGGCTAGGTCTCCCACACGTGGTCCCTGGATCCGGATGGTGTTGATCAGGCCAAGCTGATCCCCGAGATCAGCGACGCCGGCCGAGTCGATGATAATCTTGCTTGCCAGGCCGACAAGCGGCGCAAAACGCGGCAAGGCGAGCAGGCGGCGGCTGCGGCACCACATGGCAACGGGCAGATCCGGCGCGGTGAGACTCCACAGAACCGGAGGGACGTCGGCGAGGCTGGGCTCGGTCATCCCAATCTCAATTTGTTCGCAGCAGATCTGCTGGCGGCTGCCGAAGGGCATCCAGCACTGAGCCAGCACGCGCGCCTTGAGATCGGGAGCAGCGCCGTCGAGCAGCCGGAGAACGATCGCGCGGCTCGGATGATCGCGCATCAGAGAGGCAAGGGTTTCCCCGACATCGGCTTCATCGTGAGTGCCCTCGGTGGCAACGAGGAGCGTCATGGCACAGGCGCGGAGCACACCGGTGGAGGTTTCGCCGTTTTCCTGCTTGCCGAGCGAGACCCACAGCTCATCGAGCTCGCGAAGGATTTTTTCAGGCCTGATGGTGGCGGTCATGGCGTCCTCCAGGCATGGCCGCGCAGGGCGAGCATGTCGTCGGATTCCTTCGGCCCCCAAGAACCGGCAGCGTAGTTCGGGAAATCGAACTTTCGTCCAGCCCAGAAATCGAGGATCGGCTGAACCACTTGCCAGCTTGCCTCCACCATGTCCTGCCGCGTATAAAGCGTGGCATCGCCCATCAGAGCGTCAACCAGCAGCGTTTCATAGGCGGAAGGAGAGCGCACCCCGAAGGAGGAGCCGTACTTGAAGTCCATCGAGACGGGCCGCAGGCGCATGCCGCTGCCGGGATGCTTGGAGAGAAAGCGCAGCGAGATGCCCTCTTCGGGCTGGACGCGAAGGATGAGAAGGTTGGGGCGGGCCCAGGGCGCCGAGTCGTGCGTGTCGCCGGTGAACAGCGCATGAGGCGCGGAGTTGAACTGAATGGCGATGTCGGTGACGCGTTTCGGCATCCGCTTGCCGCTGCGGATGTAGAAAGGCACGCCGGCCCAGCGCCAATTGTCCACGAAAAACGTGACGGCGGCGTAAGTGTCGGTTTGCGCTTCCGGATCGACGCCCGGCTCGCCGCGGAAACCGGCCAGTTCCTGACCACCGACGTTGGCGGGGCCATACTGGCCCGAGACGGCGTGTGTGGCGACATCGTCCGCCTTCATGACCCGGATGGAGCGGAGCAGCTTGGCGCGCTCATCGCGCACGGCGGCCGATTCAAACACGGCGGGCGGCTCCATGGCGATGGTGGCCATGATCTGCAGCAGATGATTCTGAATCATGTCGCGCAGCGCGCCGGCTTCCTGGTAATAAGCGCCACGGCCTTCCACTCCGATCGATTCGGCGGCTGTGATCTGAATGTGCGAGATGTACCGGCGGTTCCAGAGCGGCTCAAAAATGCCGTTGCCGAATCGGAAGGCGAGAATGTTCTGGACGGTCTCCTTGCCGAGGTAATGGTCGATCCGGTAAACCTGATCCTCCCGGAAGGCCTTGTGCAGGGTGTCGTGCAGCATGCGCGAACTGGCGATGTCGTGACCGAACGGTTTCTCCACCACGAGCCGCCGCCAGCCGCCGCCGTTGGCGAGACCCGCGGCGCCAAGCCCGCCGATAGCGGCGCCATAATGGCTGGGCTGCGTCGAGAGATAGAACAAGACGTTACCGCCGAACTGGCGCTCGCGGTCCAGTTCGCCGAGGCGGCTGGCGATGGTCTGGTAGCAAACCGGATCGTTCAGATCCCCGCTGACGTAAGAAAGCCCGGAGGCAAAATCGCGCCAGACCTCCTCTTCAAAGCGGCTGTCTTCCAGGTATTTCTGAACGCTCTGCCGCATTTTCTCGCGGAACTCATCGTCGCTGATGTGGGTGCGGGAGTTTCCGATGACGGCAAATCCTGGCGGGAGGCGCCTTTCCAAGGCTAATTGATAAAGGGCGGGAATGAGTTTCCGCTTGGTGAGATCCCCGTTGGCCCCGAAGATCACCAGTGCGCAAGGCTTTACGCGGCGCTGAAAACGAGCCTGATCCTGGAAGGGATTGGCGGCTGCCATGCCCTCCAAAATAGCATGGGCGCACTTGATGGACGAGCCCCGGCCCGGCTATGATCAAGGTGTCCCACCTGATGCCAACCACAGAAAAGAAAAAGGTTGTCGCTGCTCTCAGCGACCTGATGTTTACCGTCAAGATCCAGGAGGCGGCCAAACGAGCCAATCTTCCCATCGAGTTTGTGAAAACCGGCGAGGATCTGCTGGAGAAGGCGAAAGAGCAGCCGAAACTGATCATCCTGGACCTGAACTGCGCCTCGATTCACGCCGTGGAGCTCATCCGCAAAATGAAGAGCGATCCGGATCTGAAGAAGATCTACTTGATTGCGTTCTTATCGCACGTGCAGGGAGAATTGAAGCAATCGGCTCATGAAGCGGGTTGCGATATGGTGCTGGCGCGTTCGGCTTTCTCGCAGAATATCGTGCAGATCCTACAGCGGCATTCCGGCGTTGTCGTTTAGTTCAGGCTGACGCGGTCTCAGAACCAGGCAGTGCCAGGAAGACCGGGAGAGATGTTGCGTTACCACGAAGGCGCTGAACGTGCCGAGGACTCTCTCCACGCGCCGGTCGCGGAAGCCTGACAGGATCAAGCGGCCGTCCTTCCTCAGGATGCGTTTCAATTCCGGAGCCAGCAAGATGAGAGTAACCGCGTTGAGATTGGCGATCGCGAGATGGATGGTATTTGCCGCGAGAGATCTCGGAGAGCCAACCCACAGGTGCGCCGGAATGTCCCTGAGATTGGTCTTCGCCTGACACGCGGCCTCGTGGTCAATTTCGCAAGCGAGCAGTCTTGCCGCGCCAAGCAGGCCGGCGGCGGCTGTAAGGATGCCGGAGCCGGCGCCGACATCAAGAACAGTATCGGATGGCCGGAGGTGACGCTCCAGAGCTTCCAGCGCAAGCTGCGTGGGCTCAGAATAGCCGCTGCCGCTGGCCATGCCGGCATGGATTTTCAAGCGGCGCCGGCCCGGAGGAGCAGGGTCGTCGCGCCAGTCTGGGACCAGGAACAGCTTTTCGCCCACCTCCATGGGCTTCCAGACGGCTCGGGATTCCGCGAGCCAGTCGGTCTCGGGCTCCTCCTGCCAGCGTGGCTGGAACGGCGCGAACGTATCGGCGTCGAAAGACGCGTGGAAGAAAGCCCGCAAACCGCCGTCAAGCTCCACGATCCCTTCGGTGCCGAGTTCATGGAGTTCGGCGATGAGTGAATCCCGTTCCGTTGGCGAGCAGTTCAGGAACAGCGAGAACATCAGCCCTGGACGCGCTTTTCCTTGCCGGACCAGAATTTCTCCTTCAGCACAAGCTTGCGGATCTTACCGGTGCCGGTCTTAGGCAGCTGATCGGCATGGAATTCGATCAGGCGCGGGAGCTTGAACTTACCCAGGCGCTGTTGGAGGAACTCGAGCAACTCCGCTTCGGTCAGCTCCTGATCCGGTTTGAGGACGACAATGGCGGCGGGCACTTCTCCCCATTTTTCATCCGGGGCCGCCACGACGGCGCATTCGAACACTGCGGGGTGAGCAAAGATGGCCTTTTCGACCTCGATCGAGGAGATGTTTTCGCCGCCGCTGATGATGATTTCTTTCTTGCGGTCGACGATGTGGATGTAGCCTTCCTCATCCCAAATGGCCATGTCGCCGGTATGGAACCAGCCATTGGTCATGACGGAGGCGGTCTGTTCCGGTTCCTTGAAGTACCCGTCCATGACATGGTCGCCGCGGGCGACCACTTCACCGATGGCGGTCATGTCGCGCGGGACGTCGTTCATCTCGTGATCGACAACCCGGACCTCGACGCCGGGCACGGCCCATCCGGCCATGGAGTGGCGGCGATAGCGCTCAGCCTCGTCCGTGTAAGTAACCGTAGGCTTCTGCCGCGCCGTGGTGAGGACGGGAGCGGTTTCGGTCAAGCCGTACCCGCTGACCACTTCGCAGCCAAAAGCCGTCTCCATGCGCTGAATGAGTTCCGGAGAGGCGGCGGCGCCGCCGACCATTACCTGCCGGAGGCTGGAGAGGTCGGTTTGCGAAATCTCCGGCGAGTTGAGCATGGCGTTGGCCATGGTGGGAACCAGGCTCATGTGCGTCGCCTTGTGCTCTCGGATCATGCGGAAGACAAAGCCCGGTTCGAAGCGGCGCACCATCACCTGCTTGATGCCGAGCAGAACGGATGACTGAGGACGGCCCCAGCCGTTGGCGTGGAACAGGGGAATGGTGTGGAGGTCAACCATGGTGTCGACATCCTTGAAGATCGAGAGGACGTCGAGACAGTGCAGGTAGAGGGTGCGATGGGATAGGGTGACGCCTTTGGGGGTTCCGGTGCTGCCCGAGGTATAGAACAGCTCGGCGATGGACATTTCCTCATATGAGAAGATATCGGCTTTCTCGGATTTGCCCTGGGCGATGATCTCTTCATAGGTCAGGTCGGCCTGAGGAACTTTGTCGTCAATGGTGACCCATTTCCCGACTGCCTTGCAGTGCGGCTTCAGTGCGTCAATCAGTGGAACGAAGTCATTCTCGAACAGGAGCACTTTTGCGCCGGAGTGATTGATGATCGAGATGAGTTCCGGCGGGGAGAGCCGCACGTTCAGGGGCATGACAATGCCGCGGGCCTGGATCACGCCGTAGTAGCCTTCCAGCAGCTGATGATTGTTGAAGCTGATATAGGCGACGCGGTCTCCTGACTGGACGCCCAGGGCAGCGAGTCCCGAGGCGAGCTTCTGGCACCGCTCACCGAACTGACCGTAAGTGAACTGCTTGTCGCCGTTGATAATGCCCACCCTGTGACCGAACAGGTCCATGGCTCGGTGAAGAAAGCGCAGCGGTGTCAGGGGAACGAACATAGGGTCTCCTGGATAAGAAATGTCGAACAGGAATTGTACCTCAGTGGCAGGCACCGGCATAACCCAAGCGGGAATGTGATAGTGAAGCCGGTAGAGACGGGTTCACATGCCTCGAACCGAGTTCTCTGCAACGGACTGCGCTTCGACAACGGCGATGGCGGCCATGTTGACGATGTCGTCGACCTCGTCGCCGCGCTGGAGAACATGGACGGGGCGTGTGAGACCCATCAGAATCGGGCCGATCGTCTGGCAGCCTCCGATGCGGCGGAGCAGCTTGTAGGCAACGTTGGCGGCTTCCAGGCTGGGAAAGATCAGCACATTCGCGCCGCCTCTCAGCGAGCTGAACGGGTAAGTGGTCTCGATGATTTCCGGGACCACGGCCGTGTCAGCCTGCATCTCGCCATCGATCATCAGGGATGGCATTCTCTTCTTGACGAGCTCCGTGGCGCGGCGGACACGATCCGAGAGCGGATGCCGGGAGGAGCCGAAGTTGGAGAAGGAAAGCATCGCGACGCGCGGTTCAATGTCGAAACGGCGGGCGATTTCTGAGGCCTGGATCGCCGTCTCCGCCAAGTCCTCGGCATCGGGTTCGATATTTACGGTTGCATCCGCCAGGACGTAGATGTCGCCACTGGGGGCGATGAGGAGATAGCAGCCGGAGACTCGGCGCCCCTCACGCACGGGGATGACCTGAAGAGCCGGGCGCAACGTGTCCGGATAGTGCTGGCTGAGACCGGCAATCAGCGCATCGGCGTCGCCGCAACTCACCATCATGGAACCGAACATGGTCCGGTTGTGTAGCGCCAGCTCGGCTTCCGAACGGGTGATGCCTTTACGCTGGCGAAGCCTGTAGAGTTCATCCGCGTAGCGTGCACGGTCGGGAGCCGAGCTAGGATCGATCACGCGGAGCCAGGAAGTCTGGAGGCGAAGCTCGGCGGCCTTGCGCCGGATCTGCTCCTCATTGCCCAGCAGGATGGGCGTGGCGATTTTCTCATCGGCGAGGATTTGACAGGCCCGGAGAATTTGGGGCTGCTCACCCTCAGGAAAGACGATACTCTTCGGAGACCGCTGCGCTTTGTTGATCATGATCCGCATCACTTCACGCGGTTTGCCGAGGCGCTGCTCGAGCTGCTCACGGTAGCCGTCGAGGTCAATCGGATGGGCGGCCACTCCGGTTTCCATGGCGGCGCGGGCCACGGCCCAGGCTTCACGAATCAGTACGCGCGAATCGAATGGCTTGGGAATAATGTAGTCGCGGCCGAATGCGAGTGTTTCCACGCCGTAGGCTTTGCGTACCGAGTCGGGAACATCCTCCCGCGCCAGATCGGCAAGGGCTCGCGTGGCAGCCAGCATCATCTCTTCATTGATGGTGGTGGCGCGAACATCGAGCGCGCCGCGGAAAATGAACGGGAAGCCGAGAACGTTGTTGACCTGGTTGGGGAAGTCGGAGCGGCCGGTGGCAACGATGGCGTCG
This sequence comes from Acidimicrobiia bacterium, assembly GCA_016871315.1. Lineage (GTDB taxonomy): Bacteria > Acidobacteriota > Terriglobia > Bryobacterales > Bryobacteraceae > VFZE01. The sequence continues at coordinate 104,463 of VFZE01000013.1, forward strand.
GGCCTTGCTTGCAGAGCTACATCGTAGGGAATCTCCGGATCGGGATTGGCGAGGGCAAAGATGATAAGCTGTTCGGCCATTTTTCGAAGCATCTCCGGCCTGAGGCATCCGGCGGCGGAGAGGCCGAAGAAGACGTCGGCGCCGTCGAGGGCTTCTTCGAGCGTCCGGGCAGAGGTGTCGGAAGCGTAGCGGTTCTTGTAGGGATTCATCCCCTTCTCACGGCCTTTGTAGATGACGCCGGCGGTGTCGCACATGATGATGTTGGACACGGCAACGCCGAGGCGGACGAAATGCGCGGCACAGGCGACGCCGCTGGCCCCGGCTCCATTGATGACGACCCTGACCTGCTCGATCCGCTTGCCTGCAAGCTCCAGCGCATTGAGCAGCGCGGCGCCGGAGATGATGGCGGTGCCATGCTGGTCGTCGTGGAAAACAGGGATGCGGAGGGTGCGGCGCAGTTCCTCTTCTACATAGAAGCATTCCGGCGCCTTGATATCTTCCAGGTTGATCCCGCCAAAGGTAGGTTCCAGGAGCTGGCAGGCGCGGATGATCTCCTCCGGATCCTGCGTGTTGAGTTCGATATCAAAAACGTCGATATCGGCGAAACGTTTAAACAGAACCGCCTTGCCCTCCATAACAGGCTTGCCCGCTGCGGGACCGATGTTGCCGAGGCCGAGCACGGCAGAGCCGTTGGTGACGACAGCCACGAGGTTGCCTTTGGAGGTGTACTGGTACGCTAGCGAGGGATCGCGTTCGATCTCGAGGCACGGCAGCGCAACACCCGGCGTATAAGCAAGGCTGAGGTCGCGCTGCGTCCGGCATGCCTTGGTGGGAACGACGGATATTTTTCCAGGCGATGGTTTTCTGTGATAGGCGAGGACGTCTTCGTTACGGATGTTCATGCTCATGGTGACGATGCAAGAATAGCGGAGCGGCCAACCCTCCGGCGCCCCAGACGAACAGCAGCGTGAAGGCGAAACCGACGATGAGGTCAAAATCCGGACCCGAGCCGATGGAGGGTGGGATAGGAATGAAGCCTAGCGCGAGGGCGGCCGTGAGGCTCAACAGGTGCCAGTACCAAGCGCGCGGATGAAGCCAGAGAAGCAGAGCGATAGAGAGGAACAAAGAACCGCCATAGGCAAGGAGAATCCAACTGGTAGACATAGCTGTCCTCCTTTCACCTACTGAAGAGCAATTCAGCCGCCATCCGAGCTGGCCTGAATGGAATGGTTTAGCCGGTGAGTCATGCCACGGGATGCGGCAATTCACGCAGAACTGTGGAAAACGCGCCATCGGGATGGCTAGAGGATGAAAGCGGCGGAGCGAGGGAGAGTTTACTCGATGGTGACCAGCACGTAGTTGCTGGCCACGGTTTCCAGTTGGAGGCGGACGGGCACGTCGCCCGGCGTCACGCCCTCGGGAACGACGACATTGAACTGGTAGAGCCCGGCAAAACCCGGCGTGAGGCCAACGTAGAGAACATCCGCGGGAACGCCTGTTGGAAGAGCGAGAGCCCCAAAAAGCACTTTCGCGAATGGAGAAGGGACACGGGCGAGCGGTTCTTGAGACGGCGCGGCGGCTCCGTCGGCGATGGGAGGCGAGGTTTGGCCGAGACCGAGCGCGTAAAAGGTCAGCGCATCGCCGGCACGGGCGGGGCGGCTATTCGGGATGCCGAGACTCCGCGGCACGGGGAAGGTGCCGTCGGAGTTGACTACGACACCGTATAAGCCGGTGAGCGGGAGGATGCGTGGCGCGGACGGGACCAGCCATTTGGTGACTGTGTTGCCCCTCTGACCCTCACGTTCGACGCGGACTTGCGCCGTCAGGCTGGGCTGGGCATCGTAGGGAATCTGGAAATTGATCTGGTTGCAGGAGGTGAAGAATATCGGCGCGGGACGGTCATTGACAAAGACACGCACGCCGCCGAGTTCGGTGGGAAGCGGAAGCGAACTGGCCTGACGAAGCGGGCCAAAGGCGAGTTGCTCCCCGAAGACGGCGGCAATGCCGCCTTGCGCGACGGGATCATCCGGATCGAAGTCGGCGTTATTGACGACGCCCTGGTAAGAGATGGACGGAGCAGACTGGGGAATGACCTCACATTCCACCGGGATGCGGAGCGGACTGTTCGCTCCATTGGAAGTGACGTTAACCTCGCCCTTGTAGATGCCGGGAGCCAGTGATGCGGAATCGGCCCTGACTGTCACCGCACCGGAGACGGTTTCCGCGCTCAGCCAAGCGCCGCCGGAACTCGCCGCCGACGAGGCTCCCGTGAGGTTCAGCGTACCGAGACCACGATTGGAGAACGCCAGTGCCTGAACGTGCACGCCCGTATTCTGGGCGATCCGGAAACGGAGGCTGGTTTGAACGGGAGCGGCGATGGGCTGCGAAGTGACACGAAGACTCACCGGCACGTTCCTGTTGTCAGCCGCGAAACGGGAATCCTTGGTGACGATGGCGCCGTTGTAGGTTCCTTCCGTCATGCCAGGGACGTGTCGCGCCGTCACCTTGTACGGCAGGACAAAGCGGAAGCTACCCAAGCCGTCCAGGGCAACCGACAACCAGGAGCCGCCGGATTGCGTAGTGACTTCCGCTTGCAGCTGGCTGTTGGTATGGAAGATGATTTCATCGGCAGCGCCGTTCGGTGGCACAAAGAACTCCAGCCGGGCGGGCACGCCGCCGCCGATCTGGACGGTGACGAGGATATTCTGCGGAGCATCCAGCGCACCGGCCGATGAGACGGTGAGTGTCGCCGAGTGTAGCCCGGTGGCGAGAGATTGCGCAGGAAAGGCGATACGAATCGGGATACAGTCACCTTCGCGGCCAGAGCAGCGGCGCGACTGGCCGGCTGTGGCCGTCAGCCAGAGGGCGGTGGAGGTAAAAGTGAGATGAAGCGCGCCGTCGCCGGTGTTGAACGCTTCCACTTCTTGCACCGGACCGGCGGCGCCGGCGGCGATGGAAACTGGGCCAACGACAGTGCTGGAGAGCCGAAGCATCGGGGCGGCCGATGCGATGGACAAGGTTATCGCGAACAGGGCGAGTGAACGCATGTAAGAAGCCAATCCCCTATTCTATTCGAACAATCCGAAAGCTACGACGTTGGAGCCGGCGGCGATGGCCACATACTGGCGGCCGGCGACGCGGTAAGTCACGGGCTGCCCCTTGATCTGCTGGCCAGTGTTGAAATGCCACAGCGGCCTACCTGTACGGGCATCCAGGGCGGTAAGGGTGCCTTGATCGTCGCCTGCGAACAGCAGGCCTCCCGCGGTCGACAGCAGGCCGGCGCCGTAGCGTCGCGAGTTGATCTGCTTATACTCCCATTGGAGTTTGCCGGTGGTGTAGTCAAGAGCACGAACGTACATTTGCCAGGGCTCTTCGGGGCTTTCAATGTAGCCGGTGCCCATGAAGGGGAAGCCGCCGGGGCGGAACGTGTCGGCTGACTTGGTGTTGATGCCGCAGCCTTCCTGCGCGACTACATAAAAGTAACCGGTGTCTGGGTTATAGGCGGGCGACATCCAATTGGTTGCGCCGGAGGTGGCTGGGCAGGTCTTTGTTCCCTGGAGCGTCGGGACAACCCCTGGAACACGAATGGGGCGGCCCTCTTTCGTGAGCCCGCTGGCCCAGTTGAGCAGCCTGACGAACGGTGTCCCATGAAGGAACTCGCCGGTCTCGCGGTCGAGAACATAGTAAAAGCCATTGCGATTGGCTTGGGCCAGGAGCTTGCGCTTGCGTCCGCGGAGCTCTGCGTCTACGAGCACGGGGATTTCCACCGAGTCCCAATCATGCACGTCGTGCGGGGTGTTCTGGAAATACCATTTCAATTTGCCCGTATCGGCGTCCAGGGCGACGATGGATTCGGTATAGAGGTTGTCCCCTTTGCGCTTGTCCCCATCGAAATCGGGCGCGGGATTGCCGATGCCCCAATAGAGAAGGTTCAGCTCCGGATCGTAACTGCCGGTGAGCCAGGTTGCGCCGCCGCCGGTCTTCCAGGAGTCGCCGGCCCAGGTTTCGTTGCCGGGCTCGCCGGGACGGGGAATGGAGTGCCACCGCCAGAGCCGTTCGCCGGTGTTTGCGTCATAAGCACCCAGCCAGCCGTTGAGGCCATGATCGCCGGGAGCGATTCCTGCGATCACCTTGCCTTTCACAATCAGCGGCGCGGCCGGACTCCAATAGCCGTCAGATGCCTCAGCGATCTTCGAAGCCCATAGTTCACTGCCGGTCCGTGCATCGAGGGCGACCAGGTGTGCGTCAGGCGTCGTGACGAATACTCGGTTGCCATACACGGCAACGCCACGATTAGGACCTTTCTGGAGAGCGGGCTGGCGAAACCATGCCCAAATCTGCCGCCCAGTCCGGGCATCGAGGGCATAGACTTCATTCGGCTGGCTGACATACATGATGCCATTGGCGATAATCGGGACGTTCTGGAGTTGGCGGGCATTGGGGACATGAAAGATCCACTTGGCCGCCAGGCGCGAGACGTTGCCGGTGTGGACCTGGTTCAGCGCGCTGTGGCGCTGGGAGTGATACTGGCCATTGTAGTGGAGCCAGTTGGCGGGGTCGGGCTTGAGAAGGTGTTCGCCGGTAACCTGTGCTGTCAGCGTGGCGGTCCAGACAAGAATCAGCAGCTTCATGGGCGCGGCCTCCTGGATTGCCGGCTGAGGAAGGCAAGGAGATCCTGGAATTCCTCGGACGTGAGTTTTTTATCGTAGCCGGCGGGCATCAATGATTGTTCGGGATAGGTGATCTCGCGCGCCTCTTCGCGGAGCATCATCTTAAGACCGCCATCGCGAGTCAGAATCTGGAGAGAGAAGTTGTTCTCATTTTTCACGACGCCATCGATCACTTCACCGGAGGCCGTGGTCAGGCGCACGGGACGGAAGCCGCGCGGAATGCTCTCTTTCGGGGTAGTGAGCGCGGCGCGGAGTTCCTCCAGACGCAGATAGCCGCCGACGTCCGATAGGTCCGGACCAATAATGCCTCCTCGGCCTCGAATGGTGTGGCATTCGGTGCACTGCCCTTTGCCGTGGAAAATCGCTTCGCCGCGAGCCGTGTTGCCGGGGACCTCCACGTCGGCGGCTGTGGCGCGAAGACTCTGGATGAAGGCGGCGATCTGATTCACTTCAAGGTCCGATAGTGGAGTCGGCGGCATGAGTGTTCCGGGAATGCCAAGTTTGATGGCGTTGAACAGCTCCTGCGAGGAACGGCGGAGATAGCGGCGCTGCGCGCCCAGCGCGGGAGCGCGGTCTCCCACGGCGCCGTCCAAACCATGGCACATGGTGCAAGCGCGGTTATAGACGATGCGGCCCGCGGCGGCCAGTTTCGGGTCCGGCGCGGCGAACATGCCGGCGGCGGCGCAGAGGATGAGAAGAAATCTCATGCTGAAGCAGTTGGGGTAACCTTAATGGGGATTAGCCATGAAAAGGAATTTTATCTCACTACTGGGACTGACGATGTGTCTGAGCGCCGCAGACGACTGGACGCGCTTCCGCGGTCCGAATGGAACCGGAGTCTCCGAGGTGAAGGGACTGCCGGTGGAATTTGGTCCCGGCAAGAATGTGGCGTGGGTGGCAGAGCTTCCTTACGGCTCCTCCTCGCCTGTCATCAGCGGCAACAACCTGTGGATCACGGCAAGCGAAGGTGACCAGTTGATCACCATGTGCCTGGATCGTACGACTGGGCGTGTGCGGTGGAAGCGGGAATTGAAGAAGGCCCGCTCCTCGAAGATTCACAAGCTGAATGACGCAGCGTCACCAACGCCGGTCACCGACGGGACCAACGTGTATGTCTTCTTCCCGGATCTCGGGCTGGTCTCCTACGGCGCCGACGGCAATGAGCGGTGGAGGTTGCCTCTGGGGCCGTTTCACAACACGTTCGGGATGGCCTCTTCGCCCGTGCTTGTGGACGGGAAGCTGGTCTTGGTGTGCGACCAACAGAAAGGATCGTTCCTGGTTGCCGTGGATGCCGCGACCGGAAAAATAAGCTGGCGGGTGGAACGGCCGGAAGCGGGAATCAGCTGGGCCGTTCCGGTGCAGCGGGCGAATGGGAAAGGAGAAACCGAGGTGCTGGTTGCCGGGATCAGGCGCCTGGAAGGATTTCGCGTCTCCGACGGCCGCCGCCAATGGTGGCACCATGTGACGACCGATGCAACCAACGGCGTTCCGGTGCTGCGAGGCGACACGGTCATCACCAACGCTCCTGGCTACGATCAGCCGTGGCTGCCGACATTCGCCGCGCTGAAAGAGAAGCGCGACGCGGACAAGAACGGAGAGCTTACCGCGGCGGAGATGAAAGAGGATGATCTGTTCGAGCAGTTCTTCTACTACCTCGATGAAAACCACGACGGGCGTATCACGGCAGAGGAGTACGAAGCGGCGCGAACCGCCGGTGTGGGCGAGTACGGCCTTTCGGCGATCCGGCTGGGTGGGGAGGGGGAACTGAGAAAGGAATCGGTCCGCTGGCGGCTGAAGCGGAACCTGCCCTATGTCGCCGCGCCTTTGCTCTACCATGATGTGCTTTATCTTGTGAAGAACGGCGGCATCATCACGAGCGTGAATCCGGAGACAGGCGAGATTCTCAAGCAGGGCCGCAGCAGCCAGGCGCCGGGAGACTACTACGCCTCACCGGTGGCCGGCGACGGCAAGATCTATGCACTCAGCCAAGCCGGAAAGCTCACCGTGCTCAAGGCAGGCGCCGCGTGGGAGGTGCTGGCGGTGAATGATATGCAGGAGGAATGCTACGCGACTCCTGCGCTAGCCGATGGGCGGCTGTACGTGCGCACGCAGAGCAAACTATACGCATTTCAGGAGCGGGTTGCGGCGGCAGAGTGGCGTCCGCTGTTTGATGGAACATCGCTGGAAGGCTGGCGCGAGACGCCTTTCACCGGACGCGGCCGCGTACATGTAAAGGACGGGGCCATCCTGATGGAAGCCGGCGCCACCATGACGGGTATCACCTGGACGGAAGGGTTTCCGCGCACCCATTACGAAATCCGAATGGAAGCGGCGCGGCTGCGCGGTGGAGATTTTTTCGCCAGCCTGACCTTTCCCGTGGCGGACTCCTTTTGCACGTTGGTGACGGGCGGCTGGGGCGGAGATATCGTGGGGCTGTCGAGCATCGACGGCTGGGACGCCTCCGACAACGAGACTCGAACATATTTTCAGTTCGAGGCCGGGCGCTGGTACACTCTGCGGCTGCAGGTGACGCCAGAAAGAATCAGGGCGTGGATCGATGACCGGCAGGTGATCAACGCGCCGATCGCGGGACGCACGATCGGGCTGCGGCATGGCGAGATCAAGCTATCCGCGCCGCTCGGCGTAGCTTCCTACCAGACGGCCGGCGCGGTGCGAAAACTCGAATACCGGGAGATGGCCGCTAGCCGTTGAGGGTCCAGTTGGCGCGGTACTGCCGCTTGAGCCAGGCGTTGGCTTCCTCGTGATTGGTGACTCGTCCCGTGGCGGGATCGTAGTCCAGCTTCTTACCCGCACGATGGGCAACCAGGCCGAGCAGCATCTGTTCCATCATCGTGGCGGAGTAATCGAAGTCGCAGTGAGTCTTGCTGGATGTGCCGTTTACCACCGAGTTGCTCTTGCCTTTGCAGGCATTGAGCCAGTCAACCTGAAAAGGATCGATTCGCGGCGCGGCGGCGTTGCCGGCCTTCTCGGCGGCGGCAATCGCCTTGACAGTATCGTTGGGCAGACCAAGCCCGGCGGGTACGTTTCCTTCCAGGAATTGAATCTCGGGGAAGCCACTGGGACCGGGCTGCGCGTTCGGAAATGCGCTGAAGCCCGCGGGCAGCGGACGCGCGCCGCCACCGCCGCCAGGGCGGCCTCCGCCTCTTCCCGTTGGTTGCGCCTGTGTCGGCTGGCCTGTGCCACCCACCAGCGGCAGCAGGTCACCGGCGGCGCGCCGTTTGTAGTAGGTGAAGTCGCCATCGTCGTTGTTGGGAATGATGACGCGGCTGGTGAAGTCGGCCAGGATTGAACCTTTGGTGCCTTCAAAGATGGCGCCGTTGCCGATGCGCGAGACATCGATGAAGCCCTTAGGCGCCTCCGGCTTCAGGCCGCCTTGATACCAGACTACTGTGACGGGTCCGCGCCACTGGTTGCGCGGGTGCTCGAAGATGGCCTTCAACTTCACCGGACAGATGTCGGGATGGTAGCTATCGGAGAGCTCGCGGTCGATGTCGATGGAGGTGGGTGCACCGGCGTCGAGCACGTTCCACACCAGGTCCATGGTGTGCGCGCCCATGTCGCCCATCTGGCCGACTCCGAAATCGCGATACATGTTCCAGAACAGGCAGTTCAGACCGGAAGAGCCGCCGAAATACTGCGGGCTGTAAGGATGATAGGGCGAAGGTCCGATCCACTGTTCGTAGTGCAAGAAGGAGGGAGGTTGCCCTTCCGCCTTCGGATAGCCGGGCCGCGGCAACTGGCGGCTATCCCAGCTATGCACCGTTTTCAGCTCGCCGATGGCGCCGTCGAGAATCAGCTCGCGCAGCCGTTCGAAATTGGGGAAAGCATGGCGCTGCGTTCCGTGCTGCGTGGCGACCTTCGCCTTGCGCTTCAGGTAATTGGCGCGAACCGTGCGAACCTCCTCCACGCTAATGCCGAGAGGCTTTTCGCAAAAGACATGCATATCGCGATTGAGCGCCCAATTGGAGATGAAGGCGTGATGATGGTCTGCTGTGCAGATGATGACGGCTTCGATGTCCTTCTGATCCAGGCAGCGGCGCCAGTCCCAGTAGGTCTTCGCCTTGGGGAAGATCTCGAGCGCCTCCTTGGTGCGGAGATCATTGATATCGCAGATGGCGACTACGTTTTCATTGCGCATGGCGTTGTAATGGGCCGTGCCGCGGCCCCAAACGCCGATGAGGGCGATGTTGAGTCTGTTGCTTGGCGCGTTCTGTCCGCGCAAGGCGCCGCTTTTGAGGATTGTGAGTCCGGCGGCGGATTTGATCCAGTCTCGTCGTTTCATGGGAGCGTACCTCCCTAACATAGTATCCGAACTGGTCAATGCGTCATCGCGTAGACGATGTAGTTGATGCCGAAGCGATAGGCCAGCGCGGTCATCTCCATCGGGTACTCCGGCATGTCGGCGTGCTCCCAGGCGTCGCCGACGTCCATATTGAAATTGATGGCGACCACCATGCGGCCGTTGTCGTCGTGAATGGCGCGCCAAAGCGGCGGGGTTGCCATTTCCACCGTCGTCCGGCCGCCCGGGCCGCTACGCAAATGGCGAAGTCCGGGGATCTGCGTTCGCTCGTTGATGTCAAACAGCACATGCATGATCGGATGATCGGGTTCGATCTCCAGAATTGGCCTGCCGGGAAGAGTGCGCTCCATCGATTCACGAAACAGCTCCCAGTCCTGCGGCCCGTAAAAGTCATCGACGACAAGAAAGCCGCCGCGGAGCAGATAGTCGCGGAGCCTGTCGGTCTCTTGGCGGCTCAAGTCCCAATAACCGACTTGTGTCGCATAGATCCACGGATAGTCGAACAAGTGAGGATCCGGGAGCCGGAGATGGCGGCCTTCCCCAGTCTGGATGCGCGTCATGCGCCGCATCCCCTGCGCAAAATGGATCTCGGCGGCGGGCCAGTCCTGCATCCACCAGCCACGGAGGAAGCCGCGCCGGAAGCGTGGCTGGTCCGTGTACTGCAGGCGTAGGAAGTGGAACTCGGTTTCCGGAAGACGAGCTGGCTCGCGGTCCTGGCCCCAAGCGACAGCCAGTAGGGCGATAATAATCAGCCAGACGGCCACGGAAGCATTATATTCAGTAACCGCGCAATCGAACCTGGGCCAGGTAGATACTGCTCTTGCCTTCGTGCGAGGAATAGTAGCTGACGTAAAGGATGTCGTCGTGGAAGACGAGCCCGGCGTAGCTGCTATCGCCGCCCGAAGGGAGCGTGAGAAACTCCTTGAGCGCCGGCTGCTCCATGTCGAGCCAGCAGAGCGAGGTTCGTTGGCGGCCGTCGTAAAGGCGTACCCCCGCCAGGATGCGGCCGTCGGGGAGCCTGAGGATATTCGGCCCGCCGATACGCACGCCAAGGTCGCGCCAAGTCCAACCGCGGTAGGGAGGACGGCTCAAACCGACCTGCGCCGTAGCCGGATCACCATCGCGGCGCAGCAAACAAACCGCGGAATCATCGGGCTGGAACACGATGGCTGTTTCGTTAGGATAGCCTTCCGTGAAGACTCTCGGATTCCAGGTATCAAACTGGTGAGCGTCACGGCTGACGTATGCGCGCAGGAAGCGCTCGCCGGCGGTGCTGTAGCCCATGCTATAGGCGCGGTTTTGGAACCAGGTGACACGCCAGAGCCAGACGTCGGGATCGCCGATCTTTTCCGCCGAAGTCCAGTCGCGCCCATCGGAGGAGAACCAGACCAGGCTCTTGTGCTTGATCTGCGACGGCGGATGCATGGCGCCGGCAGTGGTCAGCATCAGCAGATTGTCAGGCGTGATGGTGAGTTTGGGGTCGCGGAGGTCGGCGACGGGGTAGGTGAGCAAGGCCGAGGATTCCCAGCGCTGCGCATCAGCCGAACTGAGTACGCGAATCGCGCCGTCGGCGGAGACGTGTTTCCCGCCCTCGCGAAAGGCACAGAACCACCGCTCGCGAAACCGGATCAGATCGGTAAAGGCGTTATGAGGAGCCCGGTCCCATATCTTGTCCACACGCAGGATTTCGGCATCCGGAATTCTAGCCTTGGCCGGCTTCAAGGGAAAAGATGTCTGCCCAAAGGCGGCAAGGGTTGCCGCAAGGTTCAAGGCGCTTAGCCAACGTAACACTAACCCCATTTTCCTATTTCCTGGACGTAATGGCCAACCCGCCCGTTACGCTAGTCTTCGCTGCCAAACAGGCCGCCGATGGCTTCCAGCGCTCCGCGCTCATCGCCGCCGGTGCGCATGGGAGACATCTGGCGCCGCAATTTTTCCAGCGTCATGCTCTGGACGATGACTCTGCCGGGTCCGGTGAGCGTGGCCAGGAAAAGCCCCTCTCCTCCGAAGAGGCTGGTCTTGATGCTGCCCACAAACTGGATGTCGTAATCCACGGATTCGTCGAACGCAACGATGCAGCCCGTGTCGATTTGAAGGTTTTCGCCCGCTTGAAGGTTGAATTCGATCTGGTCGCCGCCGGCATGGATGAAAGCCGTGCCCGGACCAGTGAGTTTCTGCAGGATAAAACCCTCTCCTCCCAGGAATCCCGTTCCCAGCTTTTTCACAAAGGCGATATTCAACTGCACGGAGCTCTGCGCGCAAAGAAAGCTGTCGCGCTGCACCATCACCGTTCGGCCGGCCTCAAGCGTAAAGGCCTGGATCCGGCCCGGGTAGTCTCCGGCGAAGCCAACTTCACCGGCCGACGTAGCTCGGAAATAGGTGAGGAACAGCGATTCACCCATCAGCTTGCGCTTCAGCGCGCCGAACAGCTTCGCGCCGAGGGAGTCCCCTGACATCTTCGTCTCCCACTGCACCGTGGGGGTCTTGTAGAGCATCTTGCCGGCCTCGGCGAAGACCTCCTGGCCAGGTTTCAAACGCAAACGCGCAACTTGGAGGTTGTCACCGTGTATTTCATATTCGAGGGGCTGGGCCACGGGGATGGCCGTGGCCGTCGCCGTGACAGCGCCGCCGGCCGCTCGGCCGCATCCATGGCAAAACTTGGCTTCCTCGGAGAGGTGGGTTCCACAACCGGTACAATAGGGCATAAAGGGAGAATTCTCCAGATTCGTATCTTAGCAAGATTGTCACAGGGACTATCAATTTGGATTTAAAGAGAATTACGAGCATGGCCGGGATTTTGTTCCTTGCCATTCATCCTGCCCCGGCCCGGCAGGAGTTCCAGACCTGCGGCACTCACGCCGACAAGCTTAAGGAAGAGCTGGCCCTGCACAGGATGAGCATGCGTGACGCCAGGCTGCGCCCGGAAGCGCGCACAGCGCAACCGGCGCCATCGGCCAACCGCGACATCGGCGGCATCGCCATTATCGAAGATGCCGACGGCGTCGTCGCACGCCGCAACCAGTTCAACCTGGACCGCAAGACGATCGAATTCACTCCTGGCAACGCCCAAGCCAGCCAGTACCGGTTCACCGTGGTGGATGCGGGATGGGATGGCGCCGCAGCCACGGCCGGTACGCCCATCGCCGGTCTTGACGACGACGACAGCCGCGAGATGGAACTGCCCTTCAGCTTCCCCTTCTTCGGACGGACGTATACGAAGATGTTCGTCAACTCCGACGGCAACATCACATTCGGCCGCGGCGACAACGCCATCTCCGAGCGCTCCCTGGGGCGGATGACAGCCGGCGCTCCGCGCATTTCCGGTCTCTTCCGGGACCTGGATCCTTCGATGACTCCCACCGGAGTTCGCGTGCTTTCCGAATCCGGCCGTCTCGTCGTGAACTGGGTCAACGTTCCCGAATATGTGCCGTTCGGCTTCGGTCCACCCAACACTTTCCAAATTCGCATGTATCCGAATGGCAGGATTGAGTTTTCCTACCAGGGCATCTCCTCCAATTCCGCGGTGGTTGGCATCGCGCCGGGCAACCTGGAGGGATCAAGCTCCGTGGTATCTTTCTCTGCCGGAAGCAATCTCCACTTCACAGGCGCCCTTGCAGAACGGTTCGCCGGAGCCGAGGAAGTCGATATCGTCCTGGCGGCTCAGAAGTTTTATGAAACCCACGACGACGCCTACGATTACCTGGTGATCTACAACAATTTGGGCATTTCCGCCAGCCCGGGCGCCGTCGCCTTTGAGGTCACGGTCCGCAGCGACCGTCTTGGAATCGGCGACACGCTCGTGGACAGCGGCAAGGAATTCGGCTCCCCGCGCCGCCTCCAAGCCGTGCTCAATCTTGGTCCGATCAGCCAGTATCCGAGAGATCCGGACGCCGTCGTTCCTTCGCGCGCCCTGAGCGGCGACACACCGTTGACCATTCTCGGCCACGAAGCCGGGCATCTGTTCCTGGCTTTTGCCAGCGTCCGCGATCCGAACAATCCCAATAGCCGCCCGATGCTGGGCCGCCAGACCGCTCATTGGAGTTTTACTTTCAATTCCGACGCCAGTCTATTGGAAGGAAACCGCATCCGTGATAACGGAGCTGGCGCCACCCCGCGATTTACGACCACCGCCACGGTGGAGGCCTTTTCCGCACTGGATCAATACTTGATGGGGTTGCGTGCGCCGGAAGAAGTGGGGCCGACATTCGTTGTGACCGAAGCCACCACTGGTTCCTCCAACCGCCCCCCGCAGGCCGGCGTTTCCTTTGACGGGAATCGGCGGGATATCCAGATCCAAGAGCTGCTCCAGGCCGAAGGCCGGCGGACTCCGGACCATACGGTGGCTCAGCGGCGTTTCCGATTCGCCTTCCTGCTTGTCACCGCACGCGGCGTGGAGCCTCTGCCCGAGGAGCTTTCCCAACTGGAAACCTACCGGCAACGATTCGAGCAGTTTTTCCACACAGCGACCAGCCAGCGAGCCACCGCACAGACGGTGATGCAGCGCGACGTCCGCTTTTCCATGGCGCCGGCGGCCGGCATCCTTGCAAATCGCGACATTACGGCCACGGTGGCTGTGGCAACTCCCCCTGAGGCTCCACTCACCTTGATCCTCCGGAGGCAAAACGGCGTCACGGAGGCGCCGGCTTCCGTCGTGATTCCGGCAGGACAGCGCCAGGCAAGCTTCACCATCCGGGGCATCCGGAGCGGAGTAGAGGAGTTCACGGTGGAGCCCTCCGGCAACCGCTATTTCAGCGCCCACGCTCGAATCCAGGTGCTTGCCGATTTCTCCCGTTTGCGCCTGGAAGTTCTGGCCGGGGATAAGCAGCGTGCCGTATCCGGCTCACCTTTGCCGGAGGCGGTGGAAGCGAGAGTAGTGGACCACAACAATCTGCCCTATCCGGGACTGGAACTGAGCGCCCGGGTGACGGCAGGCGGTGCGGTCCAACCCATAACCGCTTTAACCAACGAAGACGGAAAAGCGAGATTCGTCTGGACGCCGGGTCCGGGGCAACTCCATGACATGCAGCTGTTCCTGACCAGCCAGCCTTCTCTTGGCGCCGGCGTCACCGCGCTGGGACAACCGGCGCTGGCGGCAAGCGGTGTGGTCAATGCGGCGTCGTTTTCCGCGGGCTTGTCGCCGGGATCACTGGCCACCTTGTTCGGATTAAACCTCGCGGGCGGCGCTACGGCCTCTTCCCTTCCCCCTTGGCAGGAGCAGCTTGGTCGAGTAGAGGTTTTGATGAACAACCTCCCAGCGCGGCTGCTCTTTGTGAGCGACCGGCAGATCAACCTGCAAGCGCCGGCGGGGCTGGCAACAGGTGCCGTCGAGCTGATTGTCCGGATCGGATCCGGAGCAACCAGGCAACAGACCACACCGATTCAGGCGCTGGTGAGACCGTTCGACCCCGGCATTTTTGTCTCGGATGCGACGCAGCTTGGCGCCGTTCTTGTTGCCGGCACAGGACAACTCACTTCCATTCGTCCGGCCTCCGCGGGAGATGTAGTCGAAATCTACTGCACCGGGTTGGGTGCCTTGCGGCCGTCGGAAGTAATACCCGGTTTGCTGGAGACCATCCTCAGGCCGCAGGTGCTGATCGGCGGCCAGACCGCTGAGGTTCAATTCAGCGGGCAGGCGCCAGGAATCCCCGGACTCTATCAGGTCAACGCCCGCGTCCCGGCCGGTTTGGCGGGGCGGCAGCCGCTAATCCTGCAAGCAGAAGGCGCTTCCAGCAATACCGTGCAGATCGTGCTGCGGTAAAGCTACTGCACGGCGATGGTTGCGCGAATTTGATTCAGATTCTGCGGATTATTGCTTGGCCGGTCATTCATCGTCATGACTACCAGCGCCGCATCGTTGGGCGCCGTCTGGTCCGGAATCTTGACGTTGATTTGCCAGACTCCAATCAAACCAGGAGCCAGACCCGAGTAGACGATATCCGCTTCCCGGCTTTGAATGAATACGCGCGGATTCCCGTTGGTCGGCGTCAATCCAGTGGCCGGAGAGCCGTCAGCCGGAGCGTTGGGAATCGTCCCTGCTCCCGTGGCGAAGAGTTGGATCACATCGCCCCGCCGCGCCCGATTCGTCGTCGAGTTCACGGTGTCATCCTGATTGAGCGCGGCAATCTGCCCGGTACCGGTAGAGCCGATCGTGAAGAAACCGGGCGAGGAGATATCCATGGTCAGCCGTGTGCTTGCGACGATGCGTCCCACCGAAGGTTGCACTACCTGCAGTTCCACCGCTCCGGAAGAGGGCGCGTCATTCGGCATCTGAAAGTTGATCTGCTCCGGAGAAACGAAGTAGATTGGCGCCGGCTTGTCGTCGATCAGCACCTGCAGGTCCTCGAGAACGGTGGGCATCGGAATCGGGTTGGGCAGTTCGTTGAACACCCTGGTCACTCCCGATAAGGTGTAGAACAGCCCTCGTGAAAGCAGCGTAGTAACCATACCCGGGGCGGCGCGCGGGAGGTAATTTGCCCCATTCGATACGTTGATAACCGGGAAGTGGATCGCAACCCTATGGGCCGCATCGGCGATGAACAAGTTTCCGAACCCGTCCAGCGTCACAGCCAAGGGCACAAGCGACGGTACCGCATAATTCGGATTATCTCCGGCTCCGGAAGTCAGCTCGTCGAATTTCGGGTAACGCAAGCCGGCCTGGTTGGACGATCCTCCAGAGTTGGCCACCCAGATCTCTCCGGATAGCTGGCTCACGACGATTCCCAGCGGCCTGGATAGCCTGCTCAGCGTAAATACTGCGCTCGGCCCATTACCACCGAGCAGGTTCGGAGCGCGGCTGAAAATCTGCACGCGGTTATTTCCCGGATCGCACACATACAGCCTGTCATCGGAATCCACGGCGATATGTGCGGGACCATTCAGCCGGTTGGGGAGGTTGCCCGCGTTGACGCCCTCGAAGTCATCCTGACCGAACACCCGCGCCGCCGCCATCCCCGTGGTAAAGGGGCCTGTGAAAAGGACAACCCGGTTGTGGTTGATATCGGAAACAAGCAGGTGCCCCTCGGCGGTGAAGGCCAGCCCGTAGGGCGCCGACATGGTTCGCGAGGTGGCATCGGTAAGCCGGGCCGTGAAGTTGGCCTGACCCAGGACCAGATCGGCCCGCTGTTGCTGGCGGGTAAATGGAGTCGGGAATCGGAGAACCCGGCTGTTTCCTGCATCGGCAACCCAGAGATTGCCCTCCCTGTCCACGGCCAGACCAACTGGTGAGTTCAATCCCGCATCGTTCAGGATCGTTGCCTGGTTGGACGGGAAATTCACCAGCGCGCGCAGGAAATCCGGCTGGCCGATGACGAGATCGGCTTTGTCACCCGGCCGCACTCTGCGTGCGTCGGCGAATCCCAGGATGCGGTGATTGCCGGTATCGGCCACGTACAACCGTGGCGGCGTGGAGCGTGTGTCAACGGCCATGCCCGCCGAGCCGCCGAATTGAAACTCGCGGCCATCGATCTGATTCGGGGAGCGGAAGGCGAACCCGCTTTGACCCAGAACGCGCCGCGCCGAGTAGTGATCCACGGAAAGCTCCGGTCCACCGGTTGGATTGGGCAACACCAGTACTCGGTGATTTCCGGAGTCCACAAGAAATAACTCACCGTTGGAAAATGCGGCATGCACCGGAAAAAGGTAGGAATTCGCCGTGGGCTCGGCGCCTCCCCGGTTACGCGCCGGCTCGGCTTGCGTCCGCACGTCCTGCCCGATAAAGGCCCGTGCCGGCGGTGAAAAGGCCACGTTTTCCGGCTGCCAGTTGCTGGGATCGTCGTAACGAAGGATGCGATGCGCGGGAGAATCGATCACAAAGGGCGTGTTTCCGATGGTGAACACGCCTTCCGGCGGAATGAACCCGCCGCTGACGCGCACGCCCAGGGAGAACTCATTAATCAAAGCCGGAGCAGGCTGGCCTTGTCCCACCGCCGGCACGATGCCGATGATTCGCGCCGCATCGCCTCCACTGGTCAGCGGCGCATTATACAGCAGCACCCTGCTGAAGGAGTCCACCACATACAGGCGCCCGCGCTGATCCAGCGCCAACCCCGATGGAGTGTTCAGCACCTGTTTGTTGATGCGCGCGTTTTGATCATTGATGTTGATGGTGGCGTTGCTGCTGAATTCGCGTTGGCCCAGGACGAGATTCGCCGACGGCTTGTTCGGCGCCCCATCCGCCAGCGCCCCCGCCGGATACCGCAGCACGCGGTGATTGCCGGCATCGGCAACGTACAAGTTGCCCTGTGGGTCAAACACCAGCGCGGTGCGGAATGCCGTTGTCCCGCCGCCGGAATCGAACCCCAGAAAGAGGCTGCTCCCGGAAAGCCCGCCCGCGTTAATCGCACGCGATCCACTCAGCGTGGTCTGTCCGATCGCAAAGTCGGCCAGCCGCACTTCATCGCCTGGCTGCTCGAAGGGACGAGGATAGCGAATGATCCGGTTGTTGCCGGCGTCAGCCACGTACAGGTTGCCCCTGCTGTCGACTGCCACGGCCGACGGTTGATTCAACCCACTGCTCAACGTCGAGCCGGGCCCCAGCGGGAAAGTGGATAAGAAATCCCGCTGCCCGATCACCAGGTCGGCCTTCGCCCCGTTGGCGAACCCGGCGGCATTCCTCCAAGCCAGCACGCGGTTGTTGCTTGTGTCGGCTACGTAGACAAATCCGCCTGTGGCGTCCACCGCCACTCCCTGCGGATTAAAGAGTTCCGTTCCTTCTACAAGATTCGGGCTGGCCGTCGCCAGTCTCAGCTGCGGATGGCCGATCACACGGCTGGCGGAAGGATTCAACGGAACCTGCGCGACGGCCCCGTCCGTTCCCATGAAGAGGAAAACAAGACAAACATATACCCAGAATTGCGATACTTTCATTTTCATCATTACTGTTAAGGGCCCTTCCACCGATGGGGTGAACCTTAGCCAAACATAGCATGGCTTTCCCCAGAGCGTAAACTGACGGAGTGGTTCCAGTACCGGGCGTACTTCGGCTCCGGTACCCTCACTCCGCCGCGAAGCATTTTCTAATCCAAGAATGATCCTGAAAGCGGCAGCCGTTTCCAACACAAGATGATCCTGAAAAATGAAGATGAGGAGGCCGCATCGCGGCCGACTTCCTTTC
>VFZE01000014.1 GCA_016871315.1 Acidimicrobiia bacterium
CGTCCGGTGGTGGTATGGTTTTTGGCCGGTGCTCGGCGGCCTGCGGCCGCCTGCGCTCCGGCTGGTTGGATGGTTTTCAACCCCAGCGACTCTCATTGGATTTGGTACATACAATGGGGGCAGGTCAAACATTCGCGCGACATCCCGCCGCCACCTAAAGAGGAGTGCGCCTCCCTCATAGCTCTCTCGACCAGGGAGCCCGGACTGCGCGAACGTTTAAGCTTAGAGGCGACGCGCTGTCCGACAGACAGCTTCCGATGAGGAGGCCTCCTGCTGGAGGTATCGACCCATTCCCGACCGATCTTTAGACGCCGGATTGTGTCAGACCAAGCGGCTCAAGGGATCGGGGTCACCCTGCCGGGAGGCGCCACCAGTGAGGTTCGGTCCCCTCGGCCCGAAGGGGCGGCGTTGGTGTGCAAAAGGGGCGCGGCACTCTTCAGATAGGCCAGAGTTGCGTCCCCCTCCTGCAAGCACTCCCGTAGTAGAATGGTGAGCCGACGGATTGTAGTCCCGATGTGACGGTGGGTTGCCTCGATTAAGGCGCGTCCCGGCGTCGGGGTGCGGCGCATTGCATCCCGGCCCCTTGAAGACTGAGAGGCCAGACATGCAGCTCCTCGAGGGCGGTTGGAAACTGGACCTTTTGTGCCGGACAGTTGGTCCAGAGATCGTTCGACGGACAAGGTCGTGCAACATCGATCACAAGAGGGCGGTGGTGCCAGTCTGCTAGAGGTGTGCGTGGCTGGCGCGCCCGGAGAGACTCGAACTCCCGACCTGCTGGTTCGAAGCCAGACGCTCTATCCAACTGAGCTACGGGCGCGCTGTTAACATCATATCTGTTATCCCATGCCGGCACCACGATACAGAGAAACGGAGATCAAGCTCGCGCTTGCGGACGCAGCCATCGGCAGGAAGCTGCTGAAAGCGGCCGGCTTCGCGTGCACCAGGAAACGGGCTCTGGAAAGCAACGTACTGCTGGACACCTCCGATGGCCGGCTGAGGCGCGACGGCCGCCTGATCCGGCTGCGGTGGACTGCCGGCGCATGTCTCCTTACTTACAAAGGCCCCCCCAAGTCCGGCCGGCACAAGAGCCGGCAGGAGATCGAAGTCGACGTCGGTGACGGCAAGGCGATGCAGGTGATCCTCGAGCAGCTTGGATTCCTCCCCTCCTATCGTTATGAAAAGTACCGCAGCGAGTACCGGCGCTCAAGCGAAGCCGGCGTGGCGACACTGGACGAGACGCCAGTCGGGGTCTTCTTCGAGCTGGAAGGAAGTCCATCCTGGATCGATAAGGCCGCAAAGAGCCTAGGATTCCGCCGGAGCGACTACATCACCAAGTCTTATGCGACACTTTGGGGGGAGCAGTGCGAAGAGGCGGGAAAATTGACGGGAAAGGGTATGGCATTCCCCCCTTCCCACACTAGTAGTACCCTCAGTAAAAACACTTAGTACCTTAAAATTCAGTTGTTTACGTGGTTTCCTGATGCTACTCTGAGTTAGGAACTGAAACGCAATCCGGTTCCAGGATACTTGGGAATTCATCGGATGGGAGACCCATAAATGCTAACCAGCATCGTCATCATTGGCATATCCGCCTTGATGTTTTGCTACTGGTTCCGCTACACTTGCTCGCTAATCCTGCGCACGGAATCGGGCCAAGACTACACCACGGAGGTGGCAGCGGCGAACCGATTGAGTTTCCTGTCTGTACGAAAGGAACTGGCGGAGGCGCCGCAGGAACAGCTCGGTGAGCTGCAATCCAAGTTGGACCGGGATTTCGAGATCGTGAAGTGCCTGTTACGGCATAGCGAAGCATTGGAGCGCAGCGGCTCTCCGGAGGAATTGATGCTGCGTATCGACTATCAAAGTCTCAAAATGTGGTGCTGGATTGGAAGGCGGCTGGCGCCATCCTCCGCCAAGAGGGCATTGGAGGAAATGTCGCTGATCGTCGGCCATTTCGCGAACTCCTTCGCAGAACGGGCAGCGGCCACCAGGGCTTGAGCTCAAGCCACACCGGAAAATCCCGCCTGTCAATTCGGGATCGTCATAGAATGGTGTAGTGCCGCAGGAGTTGAACCCGCAACAGTCGATCGAACTGCTCGATCTCATCCGCCAGGAAATCTCGAAGATCATAGTCGGCCAGCGCGACGTCGTCGACGGCGTCCTGATCTGCCTGCTGGCCGGCGGCCACGTGCTGCTGGAAGGCGTCCCCGGGTTGGGCAAGACCACGCTGCTACGCACGCTGTCCCGGGTCCTGCACTTGAAGTATTCCCGCATCCAGTTCACGCCGGACCTGATGCCCGCCGACATTGTCGGCAGCATGATCATGGAGACCGATGAACGCGGGTCGAAGGCGCTGCGGTTTCAGCCGGGTCCGATCTTCGCGCATCTGGTGCTAGCCGATGAGATCAACCGCGCCACGCCGAAGACGCAATCGGCATTGCTGGAGGCGATGCAGGAGCGGACGGTCACCTCCGGCACCACGACGCATCAGCTGGAGGCCCCGTTCCTGGTGATGGCGACTCAGAATCCCATCGAAATGGAAGGCACCTATCCATTGCCGGAGGCGCAACTGGACCGCTTCCTGATGAAGGTGCTGGTGAACTACCCGTCGCGGGAGGAGCTGAACCGGATCGTCGAGCGGACGATCCAGCTGGAAGAGGCCGAAGTGGGGATTCAAGCCGAGCGGGACTCCATCCTCCAGTTGCGCGCCGTCTGCCACCAAGTGCTGGTTGCTCCGCACGTGCAGGAATACGCGATTGATCTGGTCATGGCCACGCAAGCCGGGTCGCCTCATTCCCACAAGCTGGCGCAGAAGTACATCCGCTACGGCAGTTCGCCGCGCGGCGCGCAAGCACTGGTGGAGTGCGGCCGCGTGCTGGCTTTGATGAACGGGCGCTTCCAGCTCAGCATCGACGACATCCGCACCGTGGCTCCGGCCGTGTTGCGCCACCGCATCATTCTCAATTTCGACGCTCACGCCGACGGGCTTACTCCCGACAACCTGCTCACGGAGGTGATCGCGGAGCGCACCCCGGTTGCCACCTAACGCCAACATATACTGAAAAGGGGCGCGAAGCCCGCCCGGAGAAAGCATCACCTTGGCCACGCAGGCGCTCATTGACCGCAAGTTTCTTGAAAAACTGGAACGGCTGACGATCCGCTGGCGGAAATCGTTTCCGGGTCTCGTCGGCGGACATAACAGCTCCCGTTTCGCGGGCCCCGGGCAGGAGTTTCTCGATCACCGCCATTTCCACCACGGCGACGACTTGCGCGCGGTGAACTGGCGCGCCTATCTGCGTCTGGAGAAGCTATTCCTGAAGATGTTCCAGATCGAGCCGCGCGTGCCGGTGCGGCTGCTGCTGGACACCAGCCTCTCGATGACCACCGGCTCGGCATCCAAATTCGCTTATGCGCGGCGTCTGGCCGCGGCGCTCGCCTATGTCGGACTGGTGCGGCTGGACACGATGGTGATCGTCCCCTTTTCCGGCACGCTCGGTGAACCGCACACCTGCTCCGGCGGGCGGCACCGGTTCTCTCCGGTGGCCGATTTTCTCACCGCGCTCACGCCGCATGGCCAGACCGATTTCTTGCAGGTGGCGCGCCAGTTCGTCAACCGTTATATGCAGCGAGGCCTGCTGGTAATTGTTTCCGATTTTCTTTCTGCGCAGGATTGCGAGAAGCCGCTTCAGTACCTGGCAGAATTCGGCCATGAACTTTTCCTGGTGCAACTGTGGGCGGAGGAGGACCGCACACCGCCCTGGGACGGCGAGCTCGAGCTGCTGGATGTGGAGACCGGCCAGCGGCTGAATCTGGATTTCGACGCCGAGGCCCGCCTGCGCTACACCGAGGAGTTCGACACGCATGGCGATCAGGTGCAGAAAGTGGCGCTGCGCAACGGCGGCCGCTACGTCGGCATTCCCACCTCGATGCCCGTGGAGGATGCCATCTTCGGGCCCATTCATTCGGCGCAGGGGCTTCGGTAGATGTTTCTGTTCAACCTCAGCCTGGCCGAATTCATGGCGCTGTTTTCCATCGCCAGCTCCGTCGTCATCGCGCTCTACCTGCTGGACCGTTCGCGACGCAAGGTGATCGTCGCCACGCTGCGCTTTTGGTCTGCCGCCCGGCGTCCGGTGAATTCGCCCACGCAGCGGCGCATCCGTCAGTGGCCGAGCCTGCTGATGCAGTTGGCGGCGCTGGGCTGTCTGCTGCTGGCCATCGCGCAGCTGCGCTGGGGAAGCCGTGACGCGGTTGGCCGCGACCATGTGCTGATCCTGGACACGTCGGCCTGGATGTCGGCGCGCGGCGCCGATGGCGTTCCGCTGTTTGAACAGGCGCGCGCGCAGGCGCTTGCTTATCTGCGAGTCATCCCGGCTTCCGACCGGCTGCTGATCCTCCGCGCCGATGCGCTGGCCACCCCGCTCACCTCGTTCGACACGGATCATGCAAAGCTCGAGCAGGCTTTGCGGAGCGCGCAGCCAGGCGAGTCTGGCTTGGACCTGTCGCAAGCGCTGGACTACGCCCGCCTGCTACAGCAGCGCTCCGGCAGGCCGCCGGGCGAGATTATCTACGCCGGCGCCGGCCGCACGCAGGCAGCCGAGGCGCTCTCGGCTCCCACAAATCTTCGCCTGCTGCCCGTCAAGACGCGGCCCGATAACGTCGGAATGCGCCGCATCGGGTTGCGCCGTTCGGCGACCGATGCCGAGCTGTGGCACGTGCTGGTCTCGGTGCGCAACTACGGCGGCAGGCCGCAGGAGGCTGAAGTCGCCATCCAGTTTGGCAGGGCGCCCGCCGGATTCCGCCGCATTCCGCTTGCGCCCGGGGAGGAACGTGAAGCCTCCTTTGAGTTGCGCACCCGCGCCGCCGGGCTGCTGGAGGCCCGCCTTCGCTCCGGCGGCAATGGACTGGTATCCGACGACCGGGCCGTTCTGGAACTTCCCGCGCTTGCATGGATTCCGGTCGAGGTCTGCTCGGATCAGCCGCAACAACTGCGGCCTCTTCTTGACGCACATCCAAACCTCCAAATGCAATTCCGATCTCCCTTCGAATGCCGCAACGGACAGGAGGGCGGCATTGTCATCTATGACCAGTTCATTCCTTCCGCTGCTCCTCAGGCCGGCGCCGTCTATCTGAACCCGCCATCGGCCGGCTCTCCGGCGCCTGTACGCGCCTCCGTCTCCAATACCCGCCTGGAAAAATGGCTGGCGGGCCATGCCATCGCCGCGGGGATGCGGCGGCAGGATCTGCTGCTTGACTCGGCCCGCGTCTTTGAAGCGCCGGCCGGCTGCGCCGCGGTCGCTGAAACCGAGCAAGGTCCGGTGCTGGTGGCTTGCTCCCCGGCGGACCAGCCCAAGCGCGTGGTCCTGGGTTTTCATCCGATGAGCGCGTCGCTCCGCTATGAGTTGGCGGTGCCGCTTATCTTCGCGAACATCCTACGCTGGATGCAGCCCCAGGGATTTCCGCCATCTGAGTTGGTGGCCTCCGGCGTCGGCCACGTGAGTGTGCCAGTTTCCTCCGATGCCGACCCGGCCCGGCTGTCTGTCACCGCCGAGGATGGCGCGGCACTTCCCTTCTCGGTCCATAACGGGGCGGTGCGCTTCCTTTCCGCGCGGGCAGGCAAAGTGCGGGTAAAGGAGGCGAACCGCGAAAGCATCCATTCGCTGGTCCTGCCGGAGATTCCCGAACAGGTCTGGGACGCCCCGGCCCAGCTCCGGCGCGGCCTGCCCGGCCGCGTCCTATCGAGCGCTTCCAGCCGCGACTTGTGGCGCTGGCTGGCCCTGCTGGGCGGCCTGCTTCTGCTGGCCGAGTGGTTGCTGTTCGCGCCCGGCCCTTCCGGAACGCGGTGGCCGGGTTTCCCGGTGCGGTTTCCGGGTAAAGGCGTGGAGCAGACCTCCATGCGGAGGGCCTCATGAGCTTCGAACGCTGGTGGGTGCTGCTGCTGACGCCCGCGCCTTTGATTTGGCTGTTCTGGGGGCTGAGGAAATACGGGCTGCGCATCGGTTTCCTCCTGAAGGCGCTGGCGCTGTTTTGCGTACTGCTGGCGCTGGCCGAACCCGTGCTGCCCACTTGGGAAACCAAAGTGGCGGTGGTCTATCTTGCCGACACCTCCGCCAGCCTGACCGAGGCCGATCTCCATCGAGCCAGCGCCATTGCCGGCTCGCTTGAGAATCAGCGCGGCCGGCACTGGCTGCGCGTGGCGCCGTTCGCGCGGCAGACGCGGGAATTGACGCCCGCGGAAATGGCCGGAGAACTCATGCTCCAGCCGACGGCTGGTGAAGCGGGACGCATCAGCGACCTGGAAGCGGCGGTTCGCGAGGCAGCCGGCTCGCTGCCTGCCGGGATGGTGCCACGCCTGGTGCTGGCGACCGATGGCCGCGAGAATCGCGGCAGCCTGGTGCGCGCCGCATACCAGGCCAGCCTTCTCGGCATTCCCATCGACACGTTTCTTCTGCAAGGCAAGCCGCGCCCGGCGCTGAGGCTGGAGGCCGTGCGCCTGCCATCGCTGGTCTTCAGCGGTGAGCGCTTCGCCATGGATCTGGAGGTGGCCAGCCCGGCGCCGGTAACGGCCACTGTTTCCCTGATGGCGGAAGGACGCATGCTCGGGGAGAGCCAGGCGCCGCTGGAGGCCGGCATGAACCTGGTTCGCCTGCATGCGAGCGTCGGCTCGCAAGGGGCGATTGAACTTTCCGGCAGCCTGCGCGCCGATGGCTACGGGGAAGCCAGCTTTGCCCGCGCGGTTTCCCTGCGCAAGCCCCGGCTACTCTACGTCAGCCAGGACCCGCCGGGCACGGAGACGCACCTCATCAGGGCACTGGCCGCGGCGCAGTTCGAGATACAGCAAAGGACTCAGCTTGGTGACGGCCGTTTGGATGAGTTCCAGATTGCGGTGCTCAACAACCTCGACCTGGAATCGATTCCGCCGGCGCGCAAAGCCGATCTCGAGAACTTCACGCAGCAGGGCGGGGGCCTGTTGGTCATCGGCGGAGAGCGCAATATCTATGCCGAGAACAAGCAGATTGAAGACGCCCTGGATCGCGCGCTGCCTGCCAAGCTCGCGCCGCCCCGATCGCCCGAAGGCACCTGTGTCGTGCTCATCATCGACAAGTCCTCCTCGATGGAAGGCAAGAAGATGCAGTTGGCCAGGCTTGCGGCGATCGGCGTCGTCGACAACCTGCGCCCCATCGACATGGTGGGCGTGCTCATCTTCGACAACTCGTTCCAATGGGCGATTCCCATCCGCAGGACCGAGGATAAGGGGCAGATGAAGCGCCTGGTGGCCGGCATCACGCCCGATGGCGGTACGCAGATCGCCCCGGCGCTTTCAGAATCCTACCGCCGTATCGTCAGCATGCCCGCCACCTTCAAGCACATTGTGCTGCTCACTGACGGCATATCCGAGGAAGGCGACAGCATCGCCCTCTCCAAGGAAGCGGCCGGCCAGAAGGTCACCATCTCCACCGTCGGTCTTGGCCAGGACGTCAACCGTGCTTATTTGGAGAAGGTTGCCTCGTTCGCGAAGGGAAAATCCTACTTCCTGAGCGATCCGGTGGGGCTGGAACAGATTCTGCTGCGCGACGTGCTGGAGCATACCGGCTCAACCGCGGTGGAAAGGCCCATTTCCCCGAAGGTGGTAAAGCAGGCCGAGATACTCGACAAGGTCGGGATGGAAACGGCGCCGCCCCTCAAAGGCTATGTTCGTTTCATCGCCAAGCCGTCGGCCGAGACGCTGCTTTCGATGGACGGCAAGGACCCGCTGCTGACACGCTGGCAGTTCGGGCTGGGCCGCTCGGCCGTCTTTGCCTCGGACGCCAAAAGCCGCTGGGCGGCCGACTGGGTGGGGTGGCCCGGCTACGACAAATTCTGGGCAAACCTGTTGCGCGATCTGCTGCCGCATACGCAACCCGCGCAGGCTTCGCTCGACTTCGACAGCTCCACCGGCGAATTGATCGCCGGCTACAAGCTTGGCCGCCAGTTTCCGGAGCCGGCCCGGCCCCCGGATATTTTCGTTATCGGACCAGACGGATTCCGCAAGCCGGTTGAACTGCGCAAGCTGGCGCAGGGAACCTACCGCGGCACGGTGGAAATCGGCGACCGGCGCGGCCTGTTCCGCGTCCGGCCACTGGAGGAATCCCGCGCTTTCCCGGAGATCGGCTATTACCGCCAGGAGCCTGAACTCAGCGAGTTCGGCGCCGACGAGCCCCTTCTGCGCCGCGTTTCGGAGTTCACCGGCGGACGTTTTCAGCCATCCATCGCCGGCGTCTTCGATGCCGGCGGCAGGGCCATTCCCACCTCGATGAACCTTTGGCCCGGCTTGCTTGCGCTGGCGATTCTGCTGAGCCTGGCCGAGCTGGTGCACCGGAAATGGAATGGCGTCATGGAGTGGATGCGCGCTTTCCGTGGCCGCTGATCCGCTTGCGCTTCGGCCCGCGGCGGCGGGATAATTCACCAAGAGGTTACTCGCCGGTATGAAACTAACGGTTGTTTTGTGTACTCTGCTGCCGGCCGCCATGGCGGCCAACGTAGCCGGGAAATGGGATGTAACGGCCCAGGCATCCAATGGGCGCGAATACAAGCTGGTTATGGAGCTCGTCGAAAAAGAAGGCAAATGGAGCGGCTCGATGTCCAACGAGCGCGGCTCGATGCCGCTCGAGGAGATTCAGGTGGAAGGCGACGATCTGCGCTACTCCTTCACCGCCGGCGCCAGCCTGATTAAGGTGAAGCTGAAGCGCGAGGCGGAAACCCTCAAAGGCGACTTCGATTCGCCCGAAGGAATCACGGGAACGCTCACCGCTTCCCGCGCGGTGGAGAAAGAGAAGCCTTCGCTGCTCGGGCTGTGGAATGTGACCGCCAAGATGAGCGACGGCATGCAGCACACGGTCAAGCTGAAGCTGGAAGAAAAAGATGGCGTGCTCACCGGCGCGCTGGTTGTTCCCGACGGCCCCGTGCTGCCGCTGACAAGCCTTACCAAGGAAGGCGACGGCGTCAGCTTCAAGGTGGGCACCGAGGAGGGTTCCTTCACCGTGAAGCTGGCCATGGCCGGCGCCGGCATGAAGGGAACCTACACCCGCGGCGACGGACGCAGCGGGGAAGTGGAGGCGGTGCGCTGAGCCAGGTCAGCCTTTCGCCTTTTTGATTTCCTCGATCAAAGCAGGGACCACCTCGAACAAGTCGCCGACGATGCCGTAGTCGGCAACCTCGAAGATCGGCGCGTTGGGGTCCTTGTTGATCGCCACGACGCACTTGGAGCCTTTCATGCCCACCAAGTGCTGAATCGCGCCGGAGATACCCACCGCGAAGTAGACCTTCGGCGCCACGGTCTGCCCGGAGCTGCCGACTTGGCGATCCATGGGAAGCCAGCCGTTATCGCAGATCGGCCGCGAGGCGGCCACTTCCGCGCCCATCGCGGCGGCCAGTTCCTGGATGAGCGAAAGGTTCTCCTGCTCCTTGATCCCACGGCCCGCGGAAACAATCAGGTCGGCGGCCGTCAGGTCAACCGCGCGTGCCGATTCCCGGAACGGTTCTTCCACCTTGATGCGGATTTGAGCGGCTTCCAGCGCAGGCGTAAGAACCTCCACCTCCGCCGAACCGGCCTCCACGTGCTCGGCGCGGTAGGCGCCGGCCTGTATGGAGATATACTGCGTTCCGCCGCCCGCGGCGCGGTAGTCCGCGTTTAGTTTTCCCTGGAACATCTGGCGCACCGCCACCGCCGCGCCGTCCTTCACTTCGATGCGCAGCACGTCGCTTACCAGCAGGCCGCCCAGCCGGGTGGCAAGCCGGGGCGCGAAGTCGCGAACCCGATACGTGTGCGGGAACAGGACCATCGACGGCTTGGCCATGTCGACGAGTTCGGCCAGCGCCACCGTGTAGGCATCGGCGGTGTAGTGGTCGAGCAACTCGTGTTCGACGTGGTAGACCTTATCGAGCTTCTTGCCACCCAGTTCCCCGGCGAGCGCCGCTGCGCCGTGGCCGAGCACCGCGGCCGCAACCGGAATTCCCAGCGCGGGGCCCATCTGCTGGCCCGCCGCCAATGCCTCCCAGCTCATCCGGTGCCAGGCGAGGCGGGATTGCTCCATCACCACAAGTACGCTCATAGCACCCTCACTTCGAACTTGAGAATCTCGGCCAGCTTCGCCGCCTGCTCCTTGGCGGTGCCCGGCAGCAGCGTGGTCTGCTTAGCCCGCTGCGGCATGTAAACCCGTTCCAGGCTCACTTTCGGCGCCGCGGTCACGCCGAGCCCGTCCGCCGAAAGCTGCTTCACTTCCTTCGTCTTGGCTTTTTTGATACCCATCAGCGTGGCGTAACGCAATTTGTTGATTCCGCTCTGAATCGTCAGGACAGCAGGGAGCGGCATAGTCATGTGCTGGAACCAGCCGTCCTCCAGTTCGCGCTTCACGCGGATACCGGCTTCGGTCTTCTCCACTTGCATGATGATGGTCGAGTGCGGCAGCCCGAGCAGCTCCGCCAGGATCACGCCCGTCTGTCCGTAGCCAAGATCATCGGATTGCAGGCCTGTCAGAATCAGGTCCGGCTTCACCTCGGCGGCAGCCTTTGCCAGCAACTGCGCCACACCCAGCAGGTCAAACCGGCCGAGATCCTCTTCTTCCACGTGAACGGCTCGATCGGCGCCCTTGGCCAGCGCCTCGCGTATGGTTTGGGAAGCGCGCGCCGGGCCCGCGCACAAGGCGACTACCTCGCCGCCATGCTTCTCCTTGAGCTGGAGAGCCTCCTCCAGCGCATAGGCATCGGGTTCGTTGATCTCCGCCGACAGGTCCGCGTCTTCCATCCAACGGCCGGAGCTGCTGACCTTGAGCTGGGAATCGCGCGAGGGAACCTGCTTGATGGCAACCAGGATCTTCATGACACTCTCCGCGGGCTAATCTGTGATGCGCTTGAAAATGAGGCAGCCGTTGGTGCCTCCGAAGCCGAAAGAATTCGTGAGCGCATGATCAATCTTCATCGGACGGGCCGTATTGGGCACGTAATCCAGATCGCAGCCTTCGCCGGGCTGGTCATGGTTGATGGTCGGCGGCGCAATCTGATCTCGCACCGCCAGCACCGTGATGCCGGCTTCCAATCCGCCGGCGCCACCCAGCAGGTGGCCGGTCATCGACTTGGTGGAACTGACCGCCAGCTTGTGGGCATGCTCGCCGAAGGTTCTCTTGATGGCCAGTGTCTCGATCTTGTCGCCGACGTCGGTGGAGGTTCCGTGGGCATTGATGTAATCAACCGATCCGGGCTCGATATTCGCGTCGCGCAGGCAGTTGCGCATGACGCGGTAGGCCCCGTCGCCGTCGTCCGGCGGGGAGGTGATGTGGAACGCGTCGGCGCTCATTCCGTAGCCAGCCAGCTCCGCCAGGATCGGCGCGCCCCGATTTCGCGCCGTCTCCAGCTCTTCCAGCACGAGAATTCCCGCGCCTTCTCCCACCACAAATCCATCCCGGTCCGCGTCCCAAGGGCGGCTGGCCTTCACCGGTTCATCGTTGCGCTGCGATAGGGCGCGCATCGCCGCAAAGCCGCCTACGCCCAGCGTCGTGATGCAAGCCTCAGCGCCGCCGCAAAGCATTACGTCGGCGTCGCCGCGCTGAATGATCTTGAAGGAGTCGCCGATAGCATGCGCGCTGGTGGTGCAAGCTGTCGCCGTCGCCGAGTTCGGCCCTTTTGCCCCCATGCGCATGGAGACATGTCCGGAAGCCAGGTTGATGATCGTCGCCGGAATGAAGAACGGCGAAATCCGGCCCGGCCCTTTTTCAAGGAAATTCTTATGCTCGCGCTCGATGATCTCGAATCCGCCGATGCCGCTGCCGATGTAGACGCCTGTGCGCTCGTCGTTTTCCGGTGTGACCTTCAGATCGGCTGCTTTCATGGCGAACTCGGAGGCGGCGATGGCGAACTGGATGAAGCGCGCCATCTTGCGCACTTCCTTTTTGTCGATCCAGTTCAGCGGGTCAAAGCCGCGCACTTCCCCGGCGATACGGGAATTGAATTCCGCAGCGTCAAATTGCGTGATCGGCCCGATGCCGCTGCGGCCCGCCTTCAGGCACGCCCACGTCTCTTCGGTCCCTACGGCAAGCGGGGACAACAAACCTACTCCGGTGACTACGACTCTTCGAGACAAATTTCAAGCTCCGTGAAGCAGACTGCAACGGGGGCGCGCGCTTGCGCCCGGGCGCCTGCGGCGCTATTTGCCGCTTTTGGCCTTAATGTAGTCGATCGCGTCTTTTACCGTGGCGATCTTCTCGGCGTCTTCATCGGGGATGTCCAGATCGAACGCTTCCTCAAACGCCATCACAAGCTCCACAATGTCCAGGGAGTCGGCGCCAAGGTCGTCGACGAACGACGCGGTGCCATCCACTTGCGCTTCATCCACGCCCAACTGCTCGACAATGATCTGCTTTATCTTCTGTTCAACCGACATGGATCCTCCATCTGGTCCACTAAAGGGATTGATTCTAGCCGTTTTCACCGCTCCAGTGCAAGTTTCGCCCTCCTCTAAGCATGAGTTTCACCGCAGCGTGATCCACATCGGGCTCACCCACACTAATTCCCCATCGGCCTGCTCGCCGCGCACGTAGTAATAACTCGTCTTGCCCTTCTCCGCGTTGCCATCCTTCCAGACAAAATCCACATTCTTGGTTTTCGGCTCCCCCGAGTATACATACTGGTTGTCCTTTACGATATGCACCTTAGTGAATTCCGCCGTCCCCCACAGCTTTACATGGATCGAGGGAGGCTCCGATTGCGTCCATTCTTCGCCCATGAAGTGCTCCCCGCTGCGCACATCGGCCAGGATGTTCTCCGTAGCTCCGTAAACGCGCCGCTTCTTGAATGCTTCCATCACGGCCGCGCGCGTAGGCTCGGTCACCCACAGGTTGCAATAGGACATGTGCGTCGAGATGTGGTCGCTCGATGCCTGGAAGCCCAGCCGGTAACCTTTCTGCAAGGCCAGGCTCACGAAACCAAGCGGCCGCCAACCGCCGATAGAGTCCATTTCGTTGTTGGATCGCGGCCCGTCCGGAATCTCGTAGTTCTGCCGGTGGCCCTGGTAAATCTCCACCACCGGCTCGACGATGGGGTCAGAGTCGCGCCAGTCGGTGCCCATGTTCGTGCCCGACGTGTGCGAGGCGACGATGCCATCGAACTTCCGCAGGTACTTATAGAGCATGAGAGTGTCCGGCGCCGGAGCAAAGGGCGCATCGTCGGGCAGCTTCGCAAGACGCGGCAGCGGCCGGACGCCGCGGCGCGCCATCACCGTGTTGCGGTGGCCTTCCGGATACCGGACGCTGCGCTCAAAGCTGAACATCGGCGTGTATTTGCCGTGCAGATGATAGGCGTCGGTCAGCTTCTGCTGCGTCCACCAGTAGTACTCATAGCCGGCGCCGTTGTCGTGATCGCAGCAGCCTCCCCAATCCATGTAGGCGGCATCGATCATGTAGCGGTAGGCATCGATCAGCGGTCCGTCATTGCCGCCGTCGCCGGACATTTCCGTGTGCCTGTGGAATTCGCCGCGCAAAAGCTGAACGGCGCTGCCACCGGCCCGCGCGCGGTACTGCCTCATCCGCGCCACCTGCTCCCATTCCGCCTTCACGATTGCGCCCGGCATCCCGGCTTTCTCGAGCGGCGCCGCCTTCAGCCTGGCCACGCCGGGCTTTGCCTCGATCGCGATCTCGGAGGCGTACAAGTCCGAGTTGATGCCCTCCAGCCCGCGCCTGCCGCCCCCAGGCACCAGCGCCTGCCGGTGATCGGTGGTGGAAACCATCAGGAGCGTTCCGGGCGCGACGGCCGCCAGCGCCGGACGCACGTCCAGCAGGCCGTCGCTGTGGTGCGCATCCACCGGACCGTGCCACCTTTGGCCGTCGAAGTAGGCCACCTGCTCCGACCAAACGGAGCCCACGGGCGATCTGACGCCGGTCGCCACACGGTAGGCAAGAAATACCAAGCCGGTGGAATCCACCGCGATGCGCGGAAAACTGTTTCGTGGAAGAGGCGGCGCCTGCGCCGCCGCGTTCGGCTGCCGGCGCGCCGCCAGTTGCGGATTGGGAAACGGCATGCCCGTCATCCCTTCCTGCTGCCGCGCGCGCCTGCGCCTCACGTCGGTCCGCCCGCCGGGCAGCGTGTCGGTCACGGCATCCTCGGTGACAAAGACCGTGCCGCGGTCCAGACATTTCAACTGCAGGTTGTGGCCCTGGTACAGCCCGATTCCGGTGGTCTCATAGGCGCCGAAATCCTTCCCCCACTTCACCTCCGATGCCTCGTAGGCCACCCAGATCCGCCCCTGGGGATCGTAGGCCACACTCGGCCGTGCCTCAAACGTCTCTGCCGCCGCCACCGCCTCCGGCGCCTCCATCTTCAAGCCTCGGTCGAACTTCATCCGCCGCAGGAAGACGTCGTAGTCCCCCTTGTCATAGGTGTCCCAGGCCACAGCCACTTCGCCGCCGGAGGCCGCGGCCGCGATCGCCGGGTCCCAATCGCTTGCGCCCGACACGCTCACTCGCTGCTCCCGGCTGAACCGGTCGCCCTCCTGCACCGCCGCCAGCACTTCCAGGTTCCCGTTCCGGAAGGCCTGCCACGCCACCCAAACCCGGCCGTTGGAATCGGCCACCGCCACAGGATTGACGTCCATGCCGGCATCGGTGGTCAGCCGCATTTCCGATGACCACTTCCCGTCGGCCTGATACTTGGCGAAAAGGTCGAAATTGGATTCCCGGTTCGACGACCAGATCACCCACACGCGTTTGCCGCCATCCACGGCAACCGCCGTCCGCATCACGTCCTGGCCCGTGGCCGAAACCGGCTGGCCGGCGCTCCATGTCCGCTTGGACTTGGAATAATGCATCAGCTTCACCTGATCGCCGCCCACCGGCCGCGCCAGGAAATCGAAATCGCCGGGTTCCTGGCGGAACTGCCCTGTTACGACCTTCGACCGGTCTCCATGGGTGAAGTCGACATAGACAAGGTAGACGTTGTCGCCTGACTGCGCCAGGGCCGGATAATCCTGTTCTTCGGCCGAGGTGGTCAGTTGGGTCGTCGCTGGCACCCGGTCCACTCGCGCGCGCCCGCTCAGCACCGTCTTGGTTTCTCCATAGGGCAGCTCCAGCGAGGTGAAACTGAAACTGCCGTGCGGCGTGCGCACCTGAAAATCGGCGTGCGGATTCTCAAGCGCCACGGTGACGATCACCCCGTTGTCTTCCATCGGCCCGGTCTGCTGCGCGTTGCCAGCACGCCCGCGCCGTGTCGAGATCTTCCAGCTGGAGCGGTAGTCGGTGGAATCGTTGCCCGCAAAACGCCACCCCTGGATGCTGCGTACGGTTCCGCCGGTCACGCTGATCTCCCCGTCCCAATTGGCAGGCTCCGCATCGGTGATGCCCAGCAGTATACGGAAACTAACCGAAGCGGGCACGGTCAGTTCGCTCTGACGGCCGCCCTGTGGATAGAGCAGGAATCCCGCTACGGCAAGCGCTGCGGATGCCGCAAACCAACTGATCTTTCTCATCACACGCCTCCCCATGACTACATCATCGCCGTCGGCGGGGCCGGCTCGTCCGGACTGCCGGCATTTCTCAACGGCAAAAGGATGAGCACCAGTGTCAGCACACCCATCACTCCCATCCCCAGCAGGTACGATTCATTCCCGAAATTAGGAATTGTGCCAGCCGGCAGAAACTGCATGCCCGACCAAACCAGCCCCAGCAGTGCCTCGCCGGCGATTAAACCTGACGCGGTCAGCACGCCGGCATTCTCCACGCGGGCCTTCTGCGCATCGTTGTACCGGCGCTTTGTCGCCATCGAATCGGCGATCCAGCGGATGATACCGCCGACGAAGATCGCAAACGTCGTCTGGAACGGCAAATACATTCCCACCGCCACCAGCATCGGGCTGCGCACCTGCGCCATGATCATCACCACGCCCATCAGCATGCCCGCCACCACCAGCGGCCACGCCATGTCGCCGCCCACGATCCCCTCCGCCAGCATCGCCATCAACCCCGCCTGCGGCGCCGCCAGCGCCGTACCGCCGAACCCGGTCCCGCCCGCCCGCAGGTCCCCTTCATTCAGCAGCCATAGCGGGAAGAACATCAGCGCGCTCGCCACGACCACGGCGATCAACTCCACAATTTGAATCGTTCGCGGCGTGCCGCCCAGAATGTAGCCGACCTTGAAATCCTGAAGCAGTTCGCCTGCCACCGCCGACGACACGCAGACCACTGCCGCCACGCCCAACACCACCGCTACACCGCTCATCCCCGTCGCGCCCAAGGCCACCATCAGCAGCGCCGCGATGAGCAAGGTAGATAGCGTGATGCCCGAAATCGGGTTGTTCGTCGAGCCAATCAGTCCCACCAGGCTGCCGGAAACCGTCGCGAACACGAACCCGACAATCAGCATGACCAGCGCCGCGATCAGCCCCGCCGTCACATTGCCCGACAGGTAGACATAAAGCGCGATCATCGCCGCGAACATCACCCCGATCAGCGCGAAGACCACCTTCGAACTCATGTATTGCTCGGTTCGCCCAACCTCCTCCGTGCCGCCTTGTCCGCGAACCTCGCCCACCGCCCTGCGCAAGCCTTCCTTCAGGCTTTTGCGCATCCGGAACATCGTGAAAGCCGCGCCCACCAGCATGCCGCCTACCGCAATCGGCCGCACGATATAGCGCCAGATGGCGCCCGACATCTGATCCCAGCTCTGCGTCGGCGTGTCGGCCGGGAACAGCGTTTGCAGCTGCGGTCCCATGAAATAGACCAGCAGCGGCACAAAGACGCCCCAGGCCATCACGCCGCCGGCGAAGTTCAGCGCCGCCAGCTTCGGCCCAATGATGTAGCCGACGCCGATGTAGGCCGGGCTCACCTCAGGTCCGGATAGCGAAGTAAACCCGCCTACCGAAGCCGCCTGGTTGGGGTCGGTGGCGCTCAGCCTTACGCGGCTGGTTCCCAGCGTACCGATCGCGATGTCCTGGAACCGATGCTCGGGCGCGTAGAGGTTGAATTTGCCCGCCAGGTACGCGACGCCGCCGATGGCGATGTTGTAGAAGAGAAACTTCACCGCTTCGGCGCCGCGCCGCCCGGCTTTGTGGATCTCCGCCGCCGCGGTTGATTCCGGAAACGGCAGCTCGGGATCCTCCACCATCACCCGCCGCACCAGCGAAATGAACAGCACGCCGATGATGCTGCCCACCATCATCAGCGCCGTCGATTTCCAATACGCGTCGGCGACGCTGAACGACGGCCATGCCCGCGCGATCACGAAGGCCGGCAGCGTGAAAATCGCCCCGGCCGCCACTGATTCGCCGATCGAGCCCGCCGTCCGGCAGATGTTCTCCTCGAGAATCGACGCCCGCCACAGCCGCAGAATCGCCATCCCCACCACCGCCGCAGGATAGGTGGCGGCCACCGTGATTCCCGCCCGCAGCCCCAGGTACGCATTCGCTGCCCCCAGTATCAGCGTCAGCACGATCCCCACCGCCACGGCGCGGAACGTGAACTCGGTCATTTGTACCGTGATCGGTACGTACGGCTGGTGCTTTTTTGCGCTCATCCGCCTGAGCGTACAATTTCCGGGCGGCCTACGCAACCGCGGCAGGCTCGCGCTCGAACACCTTTTTCAGCAGCGGCGGCGTCATCACCGTGGTCAGCATCACCATGACCACCATTGCCGACACCGTGCCCATGTCGAACACCGGCTTGCCGCTCACCAGAAGCGAAGAGGCCATGCCCGTGAAGATCAGCCCCACCTCACCACGCGGAATCATGCCTACCCCCACCGCCAGCCGGTTCAATCCCCGTTCGGTCACTCCCAACGAGCAGACCTGTTTGCCCGCGATGGCGACCAGCGAAAGCGCCGCCGCAAAACCCAGCACGGACCATGACCCGAAGGCCCGCAAATCCACCCGCAGCCCCATGAACACGAAAAACATCGGCACAAACACGGTCGCGATCGGTTTGATCAGCGTTCCCACCGGCGGGTGCCCGCGCCGCAGGAACACCTCGTAGTCGGACTCCTCCAGCACCAGCCCGGCCGCGAACGCGCCGACAATCGGAGCCAGTCCCAGCACGCCCGCAAGCGCCGACAGCGCGAAGCAGTAACAGATCGCCAGCGCCAACGGCAGGCCGTGAACCTTGAAGTACTTCGCCACGCGCAGCGCGTTCAAGTGAACGCGGCGTCCGATGATGATGGCTCCCACGAGAAACGCCACCGACTTCCCGATAATCAGCACCACCGGCCCAAACTCGATCTTCGCGCTGCCGCTCGCCCCCATCGACGTCACCATCCCCGTCACCACGGCCAGAATGATCAGCCCCAGCACGTCGTCCACCACCGCCGCGCCCAAGATGATCCTCGCCTCCTTGGTGTGCGTCTTGCCCAGGTCCTGCATCACGCGCGCCGAGATTCCCACGCTGGTGGCCGCCAGCGTCGCCCCCGCGAACAGGTGGACCCACCAGCCCGCCTGCGGCAGAAACATCGCCGATGTCGCGTAACCCAGCCCCATCGGCGCCGCCACGCCGATTACTGCCACCAGCATCGCCGAGCCGCCCACCTTGAACAGTTCATGCATGTTGGAATCCAGACCCACTTCAAACAGCAGCAGGATCACGCCGATCTCGGCCATCAGCATCAATCCGGAGTTTGTCTTCAGCGGCTCCAGGATCGTGATCCCCGCCAGCAGGTCCAGATTCCCCAGTAGCATCCCTGCCGCCAGCTCTCCCAGCACCGCGGGCTGCCCCATACGCTCGGTCACCTCGCCGCCCAGCTTTGCCGCCAGCAGCACCACAACCACGCCCAGCAGCACGTTGACGATCTCCGCCGCGTGGCCTCCGGTTCCGGCCGGCCACGCCGGACCCGCGCTAAGAGACAATACGAGCGCCAGCAGCGCAAACTTGGGCATCCATTTATGATAGCCCGGCAGCCACATAGCCCCGAGCCTCCTTATTGCTATCCTGGAGTGAACATGGCAACACTGACTCAGACAGCTGGGCTGGAGCAGCTCCAGGCCATCTGCAAGACCATCCGCAGGCACATCATAGAAATGACGGGAGCCGCCAAATCGGGGCATCCGGGCGGTTCGCTTTCCGCCGTGGAAATCCTCGTCAGCCTGTATTTCGGAGGCCATCTCCGCCACGATCCCGCCAAACCTGATAGGGCCGATCGCGACCGTTTTCTCCTCTCCAAGGGCCACGCCTGTCCCGTGCTCTACGCCGTCATGGCCGAATGCGGCTACACCCCCATTGATCAGCTGAACACCCTGCGCAAGCTCGGCTCCATCTATCAGGGCCATCCCGACCGCCGCTTCATCCCATCGCTGGAAGGTTCCACCGGCTCGCTCGGCCAGGGGCTCTCCCTCGCCATTGGAATGGGACTGGCGGCGCGCCTCGACAACTCTCCCGCGCGCGCCTATGTTGTGCTCGGCGACGGTGAGATTCAGGAGGGCCAGATCTGGGAGGCCGCCATGTTCGGCGCCTATCACAAGGTCGACAACGTCGTCGCCATCGTCGACTACAACAAGATTCAGCTCGACGGCTTCGTCAAGGACATCATGGAGCTGGAGCCGCTCGCCGATAAGTGGCGCGCCTTCGGCTGGCACGTCATCGAAATCGACGGCCACAACCTTGCCGCTCTGGGCGCCGCCTGGGACGAGGCCAGGGCCACCAAGGGCAAACCAACCGCCGTCATCGCCCATACCATCAAAGGCAAGGGCGTCAGTTTCATGGAAAACAATCCCAAGTGGCACGGCGTCGCCCCGTCGCCCGATGAAGTCGCTATGGCCCTCAAGGAGCTTGCCTGATGCCGGCACAGACACGATTTGAACTCAAGCCCGGCGCCGCCACGCGCGAAGCTTTCGGCAAAGCGCTGGTCGATCTCGGCCACGCCAACAAGGACGTAGTCGCCTGCGACGCCGACCTTTCCAAGTCCACCTTCACCGCTCCCTTCGCCAAGGAGTTTCCGGACCGCTTTTTCTCCTGCGGCATCGCCGAGGCCAACATGGTCGCCATCGGCGCGGGACTGGCTTCCTCCGGCAAGATCGCCTTTGTCTCCAGCTTCTCCTGCTTCGTGCTGAACAAGGGTTTCGAGCAGTTGCGCGTAACGGTCGCCTACCCGCAGATCAACAATGTCAAGGTGGTCGGCACCCACAGCGGCATCTCCATCGGTGAAGACGGCCCGTCGCAGATGAGCATCGAGGATCTCAGCCTCGCCACCGCGCTTCCCGGCTTTGTCGTCCTCAGCCCCTGCGATGAGGTTTCGATGAAGGCGCTCGTCCACGCCGCCGCCGCTTACCCGGCCCCGGTATTCATCCGTGCCGGGCGAGCCAAGGCGCCGATCGTCTACGCCGCCGACCGGAAATTTGCAATCGGCAAGGCCGTCGAACTCATCCCCGGCAAGGATCTCACGATCATCGCCCACGGCTTGCTGGTTGCCGAAGCCATCCGCGCCTCCGAAGCGCTGGAGGCCGAAGGCATTTCCGCGCGTGTCATTGACATGCACACGATCAAGCCGCTCGACCGTGATGCCGTCGCCAAGGCGGCCTCGGAAACCGGCGCCATCGTCGTTGCCGAAGAGCATCTCACCGACGGCGGGCTCGGCGTAAAGGTTGCTCAAGCCGCCGCCGAAACGCATCCCTGTCTGATGGAGTTCGTCGGCATTCGCGGCACGTACGCTGAGTCTGGTTCGCCGGAAGGCCTGCTCGACAAGTACGGCCTGCTGGCGCGCGATGTCATCGCCGCCGCGCGCCGCGCGCTCGATCGCAAGCGCGCCCGCTGATACTCTCTTATGCCCGAGCCTCCGCTTCCGGTTGTGGAAGGGCTGGCGCTGGCCGCAGGCCAGGCCCGCAACCGGGAGCGCGCTCGTCTGGCCGCCATTCTCCACGATTCCATCTGCCAGTCGCTCAACGTCGTCGGCATCGAACTCGATCTGATCGCGATGGATTTCTCCCACGTCCCCCAGTTGGCCGAACGCCTTGCCGCCGTGCGCGCCTCGCTGGAAACCTCCTTCGAACAGGTTCGCTCTCTTTCCTACGACGTCATGCCTTCTCCCGCCGCGCGGCTGGGCTTGAAGGTTGCCCTGGAGCGGCTCGCCGCCCTGCATCCCTGCGTCACGATCACCGCCGCCGAGTCCGGCCCGGCTCTCGACACCGCGCGTGCCGCCGCATTCTATGCAATCGCCGAGCTCTCCATCGAGGAATCGCTTCGCCGCTGCCAGGATGCGCGCATCTCCGTTGAACTCGACGGCTCCCGGCTCACCGTTTCCACTAACGCGCCGGCCACCGCCTCCGATGACCTCGCCTGGCTTCTTGCGCATACACGAATGACGCTGGCGGCGCGCTCGGCGGGACTCTCGCTTTTTGTCTCGCCAGCAGACGCTTCGCAGGATACAATGATTCAGATTTCCGCTGAGAGATAACCCACATGCCGTTTAGTGTGTTGCTGGTTGAAGATCATCAAATTGTTCGTGACGGAATAAAGGCAATCCTGGAACGATGTGAGGATTTTCAGGTAATCGGCGGAGTCGACACCGGTACCGAAGCCATTCTCTTCTGCCGCCGGACTCCCCCCGACCTTGTTGTCATGGATCTTTCTCTTCCCGGTTTGAATGGAATCGAAACAACCGCCGAGGTGCTGCGCCACTGCCCGTCCACGCACGTCGTCGTGCTGTCCGCGTTCGACGATGACAAGCATGTGTTGTCCGCCATCCGTGCCGGAGCCCATGGCTTTCTTGTCAAGAAAGCCTCCCTGCTTGACCTCATCGATGCGCTCCGCACTGTCGCCCGCGGCGGCCTCTATTTTTCTCCCGAAGTCTCGACCAAGCTCGTCCGCCGTTTCCAGGTCGGCGACCTTGACGATTCTGCCGAACCCCCCCAGCCCTTGCGCCAGCTCTCCCCGCGCGAGCTCCAGGTGCTGAAGCTTGTCGCCGAAGGAAAAAGCAGCAAGGAGATCGCCGTCACTCTTCAGCTCGGCCTGGAAACAATCCGCAGCTACCGCAAAACGATGATGCGCAAGCTCGGCGTCAACAACGTCGCCAGCCTCACGCAGCTCGCTATATCTACTGGTCTAACCGGGTCACACGCCACCGAACCCAAGGAGCTTTGATCGTGCAGACACCCTGGGGAGATATTCCCGTCTCCGATGCTCACGTCCATTTCTTTTCGCACCGCTACTTCTCCTTGCTCGCCGCGCAGCGCAATTGCTCCTTCGCCGACCTGGAGCCTATCCTCGGTTGGACCATGCCGCCCGAACAGCCCGAGCAGCTCGCCAATGACTGGGTCCAGGAAATGATCA
This sequence comes from Acidimicrobiia bacterium, assembly GCA_016871315.1. Taxonomy (GTDB): domain Bacteria; phylum Acidobacteriota; class Terriglobia; order Bryobacterales; family Bryobacteraceae; genus VFZE01. Next base: position 22,263 of record VFZE01000014.1, read on the forward strand.
CCCACGGCGTCGCCCGCGCCGCCATCATCGCCTCCATCCCCACCGATGAATCCTCCGTCGATGCGGCCGTCCGCGCCTATCCTAAGCGCTTCTACGGCTACTTCATGATCAACCCGACGACCGGCGAAGCCACGCCCGCCGTCGAGAAAGCGCTGGCCGGCCCCTTCCTGCAGGGCATCTGTTTCTTCCCCGCCATGCATCGCTACTCCATGCATGATGAGCGCGTGCTGCCGCTGCTCGAGATGGCCTCCTCAAAGCCGGGCACCGTGATCTTTGTCCACTGCGGCGTGCTGACCGTCGGCATTCGCCGCAAGCTAGGCCTTCCCTCTCCGTTCGACATGCGCTTCTCCAACCCGCTCGATATCGCCTATCTCGCCCACCGCTTTCCCACTCTCTCCTTTGTCATTCCTCATTTCGGCGGCGGCATGTTCCGCGAAGCCCTCATGCTCTGTGATCTCTGCCCCAACGCCTACCTCGACACTTCCTCCACCAATAGCTGGGTCAAATACCAGGAACCGGGCTGCGATCTCACCACCGTCTTCCGCCGCTCTCTGGAGATTGCAGGGCCCCAGCGTCTTCTGTTTGGCTCCGACTCCAGCTTCTTCCCACGCGGCTGGCAGAAGCCCCTTTTCGATCAACAGGTGGAGATTCTCCACAATCTCGGCGTCACCGAGCCCGATGCCCGCGCCATTTTGGGCGAGAACCTTCAGCGGCTCCTGTCCCGCGGTTGATGCTATCCTGAGCACGGAAAGCCTTCGCCGTGTCTGCGCGACTCACATTCTGCGTCATGGCGGCTCTTGCCGCCGCTTCCGCGGCAAACATCGGCGGTTCCTGGACCGCCTACCCCGCCGAAGATCCCGGCTCCGTCCAAATCCAGCTTCGCCGCGAAATCCTCATCGGCGGCCGCGATTGGATCGTCGTCAAGACCGGCGATCTGCTCCAGGAAGAGAGTTCATTCCGCCTCGTCCGCGGCGCCGGCACATTGCACTTCACCGGCGCGCTCAAGGACCGCCGCGGCCAGGGAACCTTCCGTTTCGAGCGTAACGACAGCTTTCGTGATGCCCTCCGCCTGGTCGCGCCCGATTGGTGGAACGACGAGAGACTCTTCGCCATGACCCTGCGCGATGTCCCCATCGATTACTTGAAGTCGCTGCACGCCTCCGGCTACAAGGCCAAATCCGCCTTCGATATTCTGCTCCGCCATCCCGCGCAGCCGCCGCTGCTCGACGCCACCGCGGAAAACCTCGCCCGGCTGCGCTCGTTTCAAGTCCCCTCCAGCTATTTGCACCGCCTCTCGGAGTCCGGCTACCTTCTTTCTTCCGAGGAAGCACAGCAGCTTCATTTCCACAACGTCTCGCCCGACCTGCTCCGCCAGATGAAGCTCTCCGGCCGCGACAACCTCTCCGTCTCCGACATGCTCAAACTCCAGACGCACGGCGTCACCAGCTTCGACATTCAACGCCTCCAAGCCAACGGACACACCAATCTATCCGCTGACGATATTGTCCGGCTCAAGAACGGCGGTCCGGAAAACTCTACTCCTCCGCCTTCTTCGCAGCCACACCCTTGACGCTTTTCTTGGGGCTCGGCCGCTCCGCCACCCGCATCTGGCGCAGGTGGTTCTCCAGTTGCGTTTTTAGCTCCGCATGCTCGGCACGATCCACCGACAGCACTTGTAGCGCATCTTTGTATAGCTTCGCCGCTCCCTCCCTGTCGCCGCGGCCGCGCAGCACACCCGCCTCCCGTCTCAATCCCGTTGCGAAAAACAGCGCCCGGATCGAGTTCGCCTCCGCGCTGGCCGCCTCCCCTTCCTGCCGGCCCTCCTGCTCCCGGTAAAAAAGCGCCAGCTTGTCCAGGATCATCGATACCATCGGATGCTCCTTGCCCACGGAGTCCTTCCACACCGAAAGCAGCCGCAGGTAAACCGGCTCCGCTTCCGCGTATTTCTTCTGTCCGAACAGCACGTAACCCAGCCCGTCGAGCGAGGAAATCAAATCCGCTTCGCTCAATCCCATCGACTGTTCCTTGATCCGCAGCGAGTGCCGGAACACGCGTTCCCCGTCTTCATATCTTTGTTTCGCGATCAGCACAGTTCCCAGACGGTCCAGTTCCGGCAGCAGCGCCACGTGATTCTCCCCATGCACTCGTTTCCGGAACTCCACTGCCATCCCCAGCGCGTTCGCCGCCAGGTCCGGCTGCTCCTGGTCGACATGGAAAAGCGCCATCCGGCTGAAAGTATCCGCCAGCGCCGCGTGTCCTTCCAGGCTGTCATACGCTTTCCGGTGCTGCAGGCTCATCACCCGGTGCAATCGCTCCAGTCCCCGCTCGTATTTCTTCTGCTTCCGGCAGAGCATCGCCCACTCCGTCAAATCGTCCGCCAGTTCTGCCCCCGTTTCTCCCCGCGATTCACGCACCTCAATCGCCCGCTGCAGAAACTCCTCCGCTTCCGCCAGCCTGCCCATCACCCCCATCGTCCGCGACAGCGCCTTCAGAATCTCGTACGGATTCTCCTTGCAAACTGCATCCTGCTCGCAATCCGTCAGCGCCTTCCCCAGCAATTCCGCGCTTCGTGCGTATTCCCCCTTCAAGTAGCTGGCCCGCCCCTGCTCCAGCAGCTCCTGCCCGGAAGCCAGTCCCGCCACAAGACACGTCAGCACCCGCACGAGCCTCATGACGCCTTGGACGGCGAATCTGCCCAAAAGGTTCCTGGTCTGAAAAAACCTCAAAATAGCTCTTGACACTTAAGAGAATACTTAAGTATTATGGTCTCAACCGCGCGGTTCGACACTTTTCGACATCTATCGACAAGAAAGGACCCTATATGCGATCTATTCGCCTGCTCACTGGTTTTCTGCTTGCCGCCTGCGCCTTCACCGCGGGCGTCGAGGCCCCGTTTTCCACCTCCCTGGCCAAGGTCACCATCCTCGTCCACGATCAGGATGAGGCCCTCAAGTTCTACACGGAGATGCTCGGCATGGAGAAACGCTTCGATCAAACCGCCAATGGCATGCGCTTCCTCACCGTCGCGCCCAAAGGCCAGCCACTGCCCGAGCTCATCCTTCTGAAGGCCGATTCTGACAAACAACACCTGGTGGGCAAGAACCCCACCTGGGTCATCGACACCGACGACTGCCGCAAGGCATATGCCATTCTGAAAAACCGCGGCGTGAAGTTCTTAACCGAACCCGCCGTGGCATCCTATGGCATTCAGGCGACGTTCGCCGACCTCTACGGCAACCCGTTCGCCCTGGTGGAAAGGAAGAAACACTGAGCGACGTCTTCAGAGCACTGGCCGATCCAAGCAGGCGCCAACTGATGGACCGTCTTCTGGAGGGCGAGCTTCCCGTGATGGAGCTCGCCCAGACCTTCCAGATGACCCTACCCGCCGTCAGCCAGCACCTGAAGGTACTTCGTGAAGCCGGCCTGGTCAGCGAACGCCGCCTGGGACGGCAGCGCCTGTACCGGCTGGAGGCCACGCCGCTCCGCGAAGTGGCCGACTGGCTGACCCACTACGAAAAGTTCTGGCCGGCCAGGCTCAAGAAGCTCGGTGAACATCTGGACAAGAACCCATGACACGCGACCTGGAATTCGAAGAAACTTACCCCTTCCCGCCCGAGCGCGTCTGGCGCGCCATCACCGATTCCGCGGCCATCGCCGACTGGCTCATGCCGAACGACTTTCAGCCTGTGGTCGGTCACCGCTTCCGCTTCGTTTCCAAACCCATGCCCGGCTGGGACGGCATCGTGCATTGCGAGGTGCTGGAAGTCGATCCCCCACGCCGCCTGGTTTACTCCTGGAACAGCGGCAACGGCTCGGTCAACACCACCGTCCGCTGGACCCTGGAACCGGTGGCCTCCGGAACACAGCTACGACTGGAACAAACCGGATTCCGGGGCGCCAAGGCTCTCATGATCAGCTACTTCATGGGCAGCGGCTGGAAGGGCATAATCCGCAAACACATCCTGGCCGCCATCGGGAGGGTCGACGCCGCGACTGGTGTCTATACCTCAGCCGGCCCATTGCACGACCACTGTAAGTAGTCGAGCAGAGAGCCCGGCTGTTAGCGGATACTTGAGCGAGATGTGGAAAAGGTTCAGATGGTCCCTGCTTCTGCTCACCGTGAGCATCGTTGTTTCCATCGGAATGGCTGAGGTGCTGCTCCGGCTATGGGGATATCGCTTCTCCGGCTCCAATTACCAGAAGGACCCGGTTTTGGGATGGTCGCTGCGTCCCGGCTCGGAGTGCTGGGAGGCGGAGGAAGGGATCGCCTGGAACGTCATCAACAGCCATGGCTTCCGCGACCGTGAGCGGACAATCCAGAAACCAAGTGGAACCTACCGCATTGCGGTACTCGGCGACTCGATAGCGGAGGGGCGCGGCGTTGCCCTCGAAGATGTATTTACCGCGGTTCTGGAGAGAAAGTTGAACGACTGCCCGGCCTATCGCGGCCGCAAGGTCGAGGTGCTCAACTTCGGCGTGCCAGGTTATGGCACGGCACAGGAATTGCTTCAGTTCCGCCACACGGCCGCCGCTTACTCGCCTGACCTGGTGATTCTTCAGTTCTACGCCGGTAATGATATGTTCAACAACATCCGCGAGCTGAACGTCTCCGATGCCGATTCGTCGCCCTACTTCCTGCTGAAGGACGGCAAGCTCGTCGCGGACAACTCTTTCCGGGAGAGGCCCAGCCACCAGGAGGCGGCCATCCGGCGGAAGAACTTCGCGGCAAACTTGATGAACAGTTCACATCTCGCGCTGATGCTGTACAAGCTGGTCCGGGTCCGCGCGCAGCAGGCTGTACCCGGCCAAACCCTGCCGGCATCGGAAGGCCCGCCGAAAAACTTCCCGAGCATCTATCCTTACCTGCCGCCACAGATCCCGGCTATGGAACAAGCCTGGGCAGTGACCGAGGCCCTCATCGAGGAATTCCACCGCGAGGTTACCTCGCGCGGAACCGGGTTTCAGCTGATTGTGCTTCCGTTGAACGGCCAGATCCACCCCGATCTGGAAGTTCGGCGCCGCTTGCAGGAGCATATGGGTGTCCCGGATCTCTACTACCCTGATCGCCGCTTGGAGGAGCTAACCTCGCGAGCCAAGATCGACTACTTCAGCCTGACAAAACCTATGGGCGATTACGCCGTCAAGAACCAGGTGTATCTCAGCGGGTTCGTTAACACCGCCCCCGGCGACGGCCATCCGAACGAAAAAGGACACCGACTGATCGCTGACCTGTTGCATCAGCGGTTGTGTCAATAGTACGCCCGCACCACCCACTCCGCCGCGCACACCGGCTTGCCGCCGCCTTCGGTCTCCACCGTCACTTTCCAGATCACCTGCACGCCACCCTCGACATCCTCCACCGCCCCCACCGCGAATCGCGCGCGGATCTTCGCTCCCGCCGGGACGGCCGCCGGAAACCGCACCTTGTTCAGCCCGTAGTTGATCCGCATCTTGAACGCCCCCCGCAGCTCCACCGCCTCCCGGCTCAGGTGCGACAGCATCGATAGCGTCAGGAACCCGTGCCCGATCGTCGTCTGGTACGGCGACTCCATGTTTGCCCGCTCCCGGTCGATGTGAATCCACTGCCGGTCCTCGGTCAGCTCCGCGAAGCCGTCGATCTTCTCCTGCGGGATCTCGTACCAGCCGCTGACGCCCACCTCTTCGCCGACAAGGCTGCGCAGCTCCCCCACCGTTTCAATCACTCGTCCAGGCATGGCCACTCATTATAGGATAAGTGGGATGTCCCGCCGGAAATTCACTGGCGCCCGCTTACCCCGCAAGCCTGGGACGATTTCGAGACCCTCTTCGGCGCGCGCGGCGGTTGCGGCGGCTGCTGATGCATGGCTTGGCGTCAGTTTATCGGGATCGAAAACCCGCAAAATCATGCGCCGGAAAGTGACCTCATGAAACTCGTTCTTCGCACTCTGCTCCTTCTCGCCTTGGCCGCGCTGCTGCCGGCGCAGCAGAGTGCGGTCCCTGGAAAGGAATGGGAGCGCTGGCCGAACCCGGAAGCGGCCGGCTATTCCTCCAAACGCCTGGAAGCCGTCCGCGGTTGGCTGCAATCGCTGCCCACCACCGCAATGATGGTTGCCGTCGACGGCAAGTCCCTGTTCGAGTACGGCGATCTCTCGCACCTGAGTTACCTCGCATCGGTGCGCAAATCCATCCTCGCCATGCTCTACGGCAACTACGTCGAGCGTGGCGTCATCGACCTTGATAAAACGCTCAAGGAGATCGGCCTCAACGACATTCAGGGCCTCCAATCGCGCGAGCTGGAAGCCACCGTCGAACACCTCATCTCGGCACGCTCCGGCGTCTACCATCCGGCCTCCAATCCCGGCGATAACACCGACAGCGCTCCACCACGCAACTCCCAGCGCCCCGGCGCTTACTATCTCTACAACAACTGGGATTTCAACGCCGCCGGAGCCGCCTTCGAGAACCTCACCGGCATCGACATCCATGATGCGGTCGAAAAAGACCTGGCCCGTCCCATCGGGATGCAGGATTTCGACCGCTCCAAGCAGCAGAAATCCGGCGACCCCAAGCGCAGCCAGCACATGGCCTATCACATGTGGCTCTCCACGCGCGATATGGCTCGCATCGGCTTGCTCATGCAGCGCGAAGGCGACTGGGGGGGCAAGCAGGTGATCCCGCGCGCATGGGCACGCCGCATCATCAGTCTCGTCACTCCCTTCGCCGACATGAACCCGCCGTCTCTCCGTTCGACAGGCCAACCCTCACGCTGGGGTTACGGCTACATGTGGTGGGTTTGGGACGCGCCGGCCAATGCCTCCGGCGCCTTCCGCGGCGCCTACACCGGCATGGGAGCCATCGGCCAATACATCACCGTGCTTCCGCAACTCAACATGGTTATCGCTCACAAAACCGACCCTGCCGGCCGCCGTGCCGTGAATTCACTCGACTACATGGCGACGCTGCACATGCTGATCGCCTCCAGGTGCCAGGGTCCATGTCAGTAGTGCGCAGCGCCATCCTCCTAGCCGTTGCCTGGCTTGCCGCCGCCCAGCAGTATTCATTCCCGCAGGCGCAGGCCGTGCTCACGAAGTACTGCCTTGCCTGCCATCAAGGCAAGACGCCATCCGGCAATTTCGACATCGCGCGCGTCCGTTCCCCACAAAGCATCCAGCAGAACCCACGCGCCTGGACGCGCATGCTCGCCCGCATCAACAACGGAGAGATGCCGCCGTCCAACGCGCCTGCCATCCCCCTGGAAATGCGCGATCAGTTCCTTTCCTGGGCCGATCACAGGCTTCGCACCGCCGCTTGCGCCGATGGCATCACGCCCGGCCCCGCTCCCATGCGCCGTCTTAATCGCGCCGAATATGCCGCCACAGTCCGCGACCTGCTCAACATCCATTTCAACGCCGGACACGATCTTCCCGCCGACGGCGCCGGCGGTGAAGGCTTCGACAATGCCGCCGAGACGCTGTTCCTTTCCCCCATTCACGCCGAGAAGTATCTCGAAGCCGCGCGCACGGCGCTGGAATATGCCTTTGCCGATCCGCGCTCGCGCTCCCGCTTCATGATCGCCGCGCCGTCATCCGAAATCACTCCAGATCAAGCGGCCCGCAAGATTCTCGAGACCTTCCTCCCCCGCGCCTTCCGCCGCCCGGTCGATCCCGCCGAAACCGCCTCCTACCTCGCGCTGTTTGACAGCGCCGCCCGCCGTGGCGAGGATTTCGACCGCTCTGTCCAATACGCCTTGCAGGCCGTTCTCATCTCTCCACACTTCCTGTTCCGCATCGGCGATCAGACTCCCACCACCGAACCCAAGCTTATCGGCGATTACGAGATCGCTCAGCGGCTCTCCTATTTCCTCTGGGGCTCCATGCCCGATCAGCCGCTGTTCGAGCTGGCCGCCAAGGGCGAGCTGCAGAATCCCGCCGCGCTCACCGCGCAGATCGAGCGCATGCTCAAGGACGCCCGCACGCTCGAGTTCGCCGAGAACTTCACCGAACAATGGCTGGGCACGCGCGAGCTCGGCCGCGATATCAAGCCCGACGCCAAGCTCTTCCCCGAATACTGGGACGCGGAAACGCAGGCCGCCATTCGCTATGAGCCCATCATTTTCTTTCAGGAGATCCTCGCCGGCAACCTCTCCCTGCTGAACCTGATCGATTCCAAGTTCACCGTCCTTAACAACAAGCTGCAACGCCACTACGGCATCCAATTGAAGGAGCGTCTCCGCCAGCAGCCCGTTAGAGTTGATCTGCCCGAGGGCACGCGCCGCGGGGGACTCCTCTCCATGGCCGCCGTGCTCGCCGTCTCCTCTTACCCCACCCGCACCAGCCCTGTCTTGCGCGGCAAGTGGGTGCTGGAATCGCTGCTCGGCACTCCGCCGCCTCCGCCTCCGCCCAACGTCCCCGAGCTTCCCGAAGCGCACGGCGAGACCGCCTCGCTCACCCTCCGCGAACGCCTCACACTGCATCGCCGCAACCCCGGCTGCGCCACATGCCACAATCGCATCGATCCCATGGGCTTTGCTCTCGAGAACTACGATGTGCTCGGCCGCTGGCGCACCGAAGATGCCGGTAAGCCCATCGACGCTAAGGGCCAGCTGCCTGACGGGGAAACTTTCGACGGCCCTGACGAGCTCAAAGCACTGCTGCTCGAACGCAAGCAGCTGCTCATGCGCAACCTCACCGCCAAGCTGCTTGCCTACGCGCTCGGCCGCGGACTGACGCTGGAAGACTACTGCTCGGTCGACCAGATCACCGCCAAGCTCGAGGCCGAAAACTACTCCTCCCATACCCTCATCCGGGAGATCGTGTTAAGCATCCCGTTCAGGTATTATGAGAGGAAGCGAGAGGGCCAACCATGAGCCGATTCCCTATTTCCCGGCGAACACTTCTGCGAGGCGCAGGCGCCGCACTCGGCCTGCCGTGGCTGGAGGCGATGACCCCCAAGGCCCACGCAGCCGCCGGTAAGGGGCCAGTCCGCATGGCCTTCCTCTACATGCCGAACGGTGTTCACGAGAACATGTGGACCCCGGAAGGCACGGGCCGCAACTTCACGCTCTCGCCCACGCTCGAACCTCTCAACGATTTCAAGGACGATATCGTCGTCCTCACCAACCTGTGGAACAAGGGTAGCCGGGGCGGGGAAGGCCACTACGTCAAGATCTCCGGCTTCCTCACCTGCACCACCGTCACCAAAACGCTCGGCGTCGACATCAACTGCAACGGCATTTCGATGGACCAGGTGGCCGCGCAGCGCGTCGGCAAACGCACGCCGCTGCCTTCGCTCGAACTCGGCATCGCGCCCGTCTCCACCGGCGTCGACAAGAACGTCGGCTACACGCGCGTCTATGGCGCGCACGTCGCCTGGAGCGGCCCCACCTCCCCGCTCGCCCGCGAGATCAATCCGCGCCTGGTTTTTGAGCGCCTGTTCCGCGCCAACGATCCCAACGCCTCCACCGTCAGCCACGACAAGCCGCTGCTTGACCGCGTTCTGGAAGACGCCCGCCAGCTCCGCGGCCGCTTGGGCATAAACGACCGCATTCGCCTCGACGAATACCTCTCCGTCGTCCGTTCGCTCGAAGACCGCATCGATCGCGCCTCCAGCCCCGAGCCGTCCGACTGGAAGCCCCGCGCCGCGCTGGATCCCGCCGCCAAGCCCGAAGGAATCCCCAAGGAGCACGCCGATCACGTCAAGCTCATGTTCGACATGATCGCTCTTGCCTTCCAGACCGACTCGACGCGCATCGCCACCTTCATGTTCGGCAACGAGGTCAGCAACCAGAACTTCTCGTTCCTGCCTGGCGTCAGCGGCGGCCACCACAATACTTCGCACCACGAAAACGACGCCGACAAGCTGCGCCAGTACCAGCTCATCAACCGCTGGCATATTCAGCAGTACGCCTACCTCCTCGGCCTCCTCCGCTCCATGCGCGAAGGCGACTCCCATGTGCTCGACAATTCGATGATCCTGTTCGGCTCCGGCCTCCGCGACGGCAACAAGCACGACCCGCACAACCTGCCCATCGTTGTCGCGGGCCGCGCCGGCGGGCGCCTCGACTCCGGCCAGCACCTCACCTACGGCCCCGATTCGCCGCTCTCGAACCTCTACGTTTCCATGCTGGAGGCTTTCGGTACCCCTGTCGACCGTTTCGCCGACAGCACCGGCCCGCTCCCGGGCGTCCTCGCTTAGCGCCCCGTGTGGGGCAAACTTCAGTTTGCGCGAGGCTTCAGCCTCGCCGATGTTCACTGTCCGAATCCGAACACCTCCATCCCGCCAGCGGACAACTACCGCCCCACCCCCTCCCGTTTTCAGTCACTTACCATGGCCCCGGAATTGCTCTCTCCACCGCATGCGCTCCTTTCTTCAAGACGTCCGCCATGGCGCGCGCATGATCGCCCGCCGCCCCGGGCTGCTCGCCGCCGCCGTGCTCTCCCTAGGTCTCGGCATCGGAACCAACACCGCCATCTTCAGCCTCGTCAACGCTATCCTCCTCCGGCCCATGCCCGTCGCCGACCCGCATCAAATCGTTTCTATCTACACCAGCGATTACAGCGGCCCTCTCTACCGCGCATCCTCCTACGCCGACTTCCTCGACTTCCGCTCCAGAACCACCGATGTCATGGCCGGTGTCGCCGCCTTCACTCTTCAGCCGAAGCGGCTGGAAACCGGCGATCACACCGAGCGCACCCTCTCTGCCGTCGTCAGCGGCAACTACTTCTCCATGCTCGGCTTCAAACCGCTTCTCGGAAGGCTCTTTCTTCCCGAAGAAGACTCCAAGCCCGGCGTTTCGCCCGTCGCCATCGTCAGTGAAAGCTTCTTCCGCCGCCACTTTCCCGGTGAGTCATTCACCGAGGGCAAGACCATTCGCCTCGGCAAAAGCCTCTCCCCTATCGCCGGGGTGGTCCCCGATGAAGCCGCCCGCATCATGCGGGTCATCCGCGTCGACGTTTTTCTCCCGGCGATGTCGGAACTCTCCGCCGAGGACGCCGCCAGCCGCGGCAATCGAGGCTATTTCGTCCTGGGCCGGCTTCGCCCGGAGGCAACCGTCGAGCAGGCTCGCGCCCGCTATTCCGTACTCGGCTCTCAGCTCTACAGTCAATTCCCCGATGAGTGGTCCAACCTCCGCCAGCAGCCCCGGACAATCTCTCTAGTCCCGGAAAAAGATTCCCGCGTGCCGCCCGACATGCGCCTGACCGTGACCGCCTTCCTCGGCGTCCTGCTCGCCGTCGTCGCATTGGTGCTGCTCATCGCCTGCGCCAACCTCGCCAATCTCCTGCTCGCGCGCGCCATGGAACGCCGCCGGGAGATCGCCGTCCGCCTGGCGCTCGGCGCCGGACGCGCGCATCTGCTGCGCCAGCTTCTAGCCGAGAACCTGGTCTTGTCGCTGCTCGGCGGCTTGGCCGGCCTGCTCTTCGCGCTCTGGACAGTCGACCTGCTGATGAGCTTCCAGCCGCCACTGGAAATCTCCGTCGCTCTCGATGCCGCCTTCGACTGGCGCGTGCTCCTTTTTACCGGCTGTATCGCCCTGCTCACCTCCGTAGCCTTTGGGCTTGGGCCCGCGCTCCAGGCGCGCCGCGTGGATATGGTCGGCGGCCTCAAGGACACAGGCAGTCTCGATTCCAAGCGTCCGGGCCGCTTCTCTCTCCGTGGATCTCTTGTGGTTGTGCAAGCCGCGGCTTCCATGCTTTTGCTCACCGGCGCGGGCCTGTTCGTGCGCAGCCTTATCCATGCCGGTGCGATCGACCTCGGATTTCAGCCCGACCGACTCATACTCCTTTCCACCGATCTCGACACGCAAGGCTACTCCAGGCCGCGGCAGCTGGAGTTCCTTTCGGGAGCCGTGCAAGCCCTCGCCGCTGTTCCCGGAGTCGATTCCGTAGATGTCTCCCTCAGTCTCCCGCTCGGAGTGGGCGGCGGTTCACGCCGCAGCTTCACCATGGAAGATTACAAGCCCGCGCCCAATGAAGACAGCGAACACTACTACAACATCGTCGGGCCCGACTACTTCAAGGCCATGTCCATCCCCGTCCTGCGCGGACGCGGCTTCACCGGGCAAGACCGCGAAGGCGCCCCACGCGTAGCAGTTGTCAATGAAGCCTTCGCCGCACGCTTCTGGCCTTCGCAAAACCCCCTCGGCAAAGGCATCGGCGTTGGGCGTGATTTCCTGAATCCCATGACCATTGTCGGCGTCACGCGGGACTCCAAGTACAACAGCCTGTCGGAATCGCCCACGCCGTTCGTCTACCTCCCTCTGCTTCAAAACGCAGGCGGCATCGGCGTCTTCCACGTGCGTGCCGCCTCCGCCATCTCGCCCGCTCTGATCGAATCGCTCCGGCGCCGGCTCTCGGAAGTAGATAAGACCGTGCCCGTCTTCGACGTCAAAACGATGAATGAGCACTTGGCTGCCTCGCGTCTTCCCGCGCGCCTCGCGGCTTCACTACTTGGCGGCTTTAGCCTGCTTGCGCTGCTGCTGGCCGCCATCGGCCTCTACGGCGTTATGGCATTTTCCGTGAGCCGCCGCACGCGCGAAATCGGTATCCGTATCGCGCTTGGCGCGGGAAGGAGGGAAACGCTCGGCCTCGTGCTCTCGCAAGGCATGCGCCTCACCATGATCGGACTTGCCATCGGTATCGCCGCCGCCATTCCGCTGGCGCGCCTCGTCTCCGGCTTCCTGCACGGCATCCGTGGGCTCGATCCCGCCAGCTTCCTGGGAGCCGCCGCCGTGCTCGCCTCCGTCTGTCTCGTGGCTTGCTACATCCCCGCTCGACGCGCCGCCCGCGTCGATCCTCTGCGAGCGCTGCGCTACGAATAACTACCCGCGGAAGATCTCGCGCATCCGCTTCGCCGCCAGCTTCTCATCGCCCGGCTCGTTCATGAACACCGTGAATTCCAGCCACTGCTTGCCGCGAATCACGCAGATCCTCGGTTCCCCGGCGCGAAGCTGCTTCTCCACATCCGCCACTGTCAGTCCGCGCCCTGTCTCATCCCAGCTCACCTTCACACGATGCACACGGCGCGTGAGGTCAAACGGCGTCCGTTCCGCTTTCACGCCCTTCAACTTGTTGAACTCCGCGATCAGAAAATCGGCCTGCCGCGCGCTTTCACGGTCCAGCGCCTCGAAATCCAGCTTCGCGTACTGCTCGCACGCCAGCCACACGCCCACCATCTCCTCACGGCCCACCTTCATCGGACGCCCGAGTGAGTCCGAATGCGGATTGGAGTTCAGCCACGACGCCCGGATTAGATCCTTCCGCCCCGCCAGAATCCCGGAACACTGCGGCCCCCGCATATGCTTGCCGCCGCTGATTGCGATCAGCTCCACACCCTGCGCCCCCAGTTTCGGAATGTTGCCCCACGGCGGCAGCATGTTCGCCGCATCCACCATCAGCGGCACACCCGCCTTCTTCGTCACCTCCAGGCACTCGGCCAGCGGAATCGGCGTCTCCCATTCCCAGTCGTGGCTGGAGCCGCCCAGGAAATACATCATCGCCACCGGCCCGCGAACCGCAGCCTCCAGTTCCGCGCGCGTCTCCACCTCGACAATCTTGACGCCCGTGTTCCGCACCGCATGGTCATATCCGTTGCGATGCCGCTTCTGGATCACAACCTGCGTCTTCATCCCCAACAGATCCGGCAGCCGCCGCACCTTCGCCGTATCCTCGCCCGTAAGGCACGCGCAGGTTCCCAGGCAAATCGCGCCCGCCGCACCGGTGGTCACCATAGCTGACTCGGTCCCGCACAGCCGCGACAGCCGCTCCCCGATCTTCTCCTGCAACTCCTCGAGCGAAACGTACTCGCGCGAAGCCTCCTCCATCGCCTCGTGCAACCCCTCGCGGATCTTCGACGCGCCGATCGTCGTGTGCGTCCCCTGGAAGTTGATCAGCGGCCGGATACCCAGCTCTTGGTAAATGCTCCCGCGCTTGCGCGCGGCCACCCCCACTTTCCCGAACGGCAGCATTGCCGCCGCCGCAAGCATGATCCTGCGGCTCGTCTTCACGCCAGCCCTTCCAGCGCCCCCGTGCTGTCGCCGAAGCTCTTCTCCATCACACCCATCCGGTTCAGCAACGCCAGGTGCAGGTTGCACAGCGGCGTCTTTAGCGGAGCCCGCAGCCTCCTGCCGGGCCGCAGCGTCCCCTTGCCGCGCCCCGCCAGAATCAGCGGCAGATTCTCCTCCAGATGCCGGTTCCCGTCCTTCAGCGACGATCCAAACAAGATCATCGAATTGTCCAGCAGCGACCGTCCGCCTTCATCCAGGCTCCGCGCCTTGTTCAGGAAATAGGCCACCTGCTCCACGTGCCAGGTCACAATCTTCTCGTACTGCGACCGCTTCTCCTCCTCGTTCCTGTGGTGCGACAGCGAATGGAACCCGCCCTTCACCCCCGGCAGGAACGAATAATCCTGCTGCGTCTGCGCATCGCCCATCATGAACGTCGCGATCCGCGTCGTGTCCGTCCAGAAGGCCAGCAGCAGAATATCCATCATCAGCCGCACGTGCTCCTGGTGCGTGCTCGGAATCCCGGAAGGCCGCTCCAACGGGAACTTGCCTTCGTTCACCCAGCGCTTCTGCGGCTGCTTTGCCGCCTCCAGGCGCTTCTCCACCGCGCGTAGCGATTCGAAGTATTCGTCCAGCCTGTTCTGATCGCCGCGGCTGCGCTCGCGCCGCAGCGCCTTCGCCTCTTCCTGCACGAGGTCCAGCACGCTCGACTCCACCGGCGACTTCGAAGTCCGGAACAAGCGGTCAAAGGCCAGTTGCGGGTTCACTTCCTTGGGAACCGGCGTGTGCGGATCGCGCCAGCAGATGAACGAACCGTACATCCGCGCAAAGCCGCCGCCCGCCGTATCAATACCCGTCCGCGGCACATCAATGCCCAACTCAAACGACGGCAGCGGCGTCTGCGATCCGATATGCTGCGCCGCCAGCTGATCCGCGCTGGTTCCGCCGGAATCGAGATCATTCCCCGAAGTCCGCTCCACGTAACCGCCCGACAGCCACGCCGGAACCTTCGGCCAGTGCCCGTTGCGCCCGACCGTATTCTTATTCCAAAGATTCTCAAGCAGCAGGAATTCGCTCTTCAAATTCTCGAGCGGCTTCAAGTGCGGCGTGAACTCGTAATCCTCGCCGTCTCCCGCCGGGGTCCAGTGATCCGGCCGCACCCCGTTCGGCATGAACAGAAATGCCATACGCAGCGGCGGCTCACTCCGCTTCGCAGTGGCAGCGCCAAGCGACTCCAGCCACGGCAGCGACATCGCCGCTCCCAATCCCCGCAATACCGTCCTGCGCGATATCTCTTTTTTCATCCCAGTTTCCTGCCTTACCTCAGCCTATCACTACCTCACAGCCTTCTGGCGCTCTCTTTTCTTCGCCGGCGCGGAATGTTCAGTCTGCAATCCTTCACTTTGACTGTTGCGGAACGGCACGCTCAGCGCCACATCCCGCACCAGCCTCCGCGCGCGATACCCGTCTTTTTCAAGCGCCGTCACCAGCCGGTGCACCGTGCAATGATCGCCGTCCTGCAACCCGCGCCCCAGCGCATACCCAAGCACCTTGCCCGCCATGTGCCTGAGAAACTCCTCTTTCCGCTTCACCAGAATCTCCCGCAACTCCGCCGGCCCGTCGAACTTCTCACCCGACGGCAGCATCCCCGTCGCGTCCACCGGACGCCCGCTCTCGCTATCCCGCCAACGCCCCATCCAGTCGAAATTCTCCAGTCCCAGCCCGATCGGGTCCATCACGTTGTGGCACGCCGAGCAGGACGGATCGGCGCGATGCCGCGCCAGCTTCTCGCGCATCGTCTTCCCCGCGTCCTGCTTTCCGCCGGTCTCGAGTCCCGGCACATCCGGCGGCGGCGACGGCACCGGAGTCCCGAACAGCGTCTCCAGCACCCACGCCCCGCGCAGCACCGGACTGCTCTGCTTATAGTGTGACGTCATCGCCAGAACCGAACCCAGTCCCAGCACGCCGCCGCGCCGCGCGTCCGGCCACATCACCTTTTGAAACTCCGCCCCCGCCGTTACCTTTCCCTCCAGCTCATAAAACCGCACAAGCCGCTCCGTCAGGAACGAGTAGTTCGCCGTCAGCAGTTCCAGCAAACTCCGGTTCTCGCCGATCAAGTGATGGAACAGCAGCACCGGCTCCTGCCGCAGATCCGCCGACACCTCCGGCGTATAGTAATGTTGCAGTTCCGTCAGCATTGGCACCACGCGTCCGCCGACATCCTTTGTCCCCAGCCACTGCCCCACGAAACTATCGGCGAAACCGCGCGACCGTGGATCATCCAGCATCCGCTCCACCTGCGCCGCCAGCACCAGCTCATCCTGCAGCCGCCCTTCATCGGCCAGCCGCAACAATTCCTCATCCGGCATCGACGACCACAGGAAATAGGACAATCGCGACGCCAGCTCATGACTTGACACCGGATGTATCCCCGGCCCCGCCAGCTCCTTCTCAATCCGGAACAGAAAATGTGGTGACAGCAGCGCCGACTTCAGCGCCAGCTTGATCCTTTCCTCATACGGATCGCCCCGCTCGGCCGCCTGATCGTAAAGGGCTAAGTAGCGCGCCACCTCCTGCGTCTGTACCGGCCGGCGGAACGCACGCCGCAAAAACCGCCCCAGCAGCCGCTCTGCTGCCTTGCGCGGCTCGAACGGCGCTTGCCCCGGCTCCATCCCGAACAACCGGTAATGCAGCACGCGCTTTTCCGGCGTTGGGTCGGCCTGCCGGTGCTCCACCGTCAGGCTGTAAAAATCGGCCGGCGAATCGTCCGTCATCACCGTCACCGTATGCGATCCGCGTGTCAGCCGTGCAAGGTGAATACGCGCCGTGGCACCGCCGTTGGCATCCTTCTGGTACTGCAAAGCCGCCGCGGCGCCCCCATCCACCTTCACGAACATCTTCCGCTCGCGGTCCCGCGGCCGTTCAATCGAAACGCGCAGGCTGTAGTCGCCCTCGATGTATATCGCAAAGCTGGCCGACACCTCTTCATTCGGCCCCAGCACGCGCGCTGCCTTCTCGCGCGGCGCGGCGGGCGCCATCTCCGCCGACCGGAATACCTTGTTCAACGGCGGCGTGATGATCGCCCTGTCCACCGCCTGCTGCGCGGCCTCCAGATACCGCTCCATCATCATCGGCGGAATAAACAAGGTCTCCGCATTCGTATCGAACCCCTCCCCGCCCGCCTCGTCCACCGGAAACAGGTCCGACACGGGCAAATCCACACCCAGCAAATCCCGTAATGTCGCGTGATACTCGCGCCGGTTCAGCCGCCGCGCCATCGCCGGACCCGCGTAATCCCCTCCGCTGCACGCCGTCTGCCGCAGCCGCTCCTCCACCCAGCTCACAATCCGGAACCGGTCATCCTCGCTCAGCTTCGATTCGCCCGGCGGCATAGTCCGGTTGCGCAATTGCGCCGCCACGCTGCGCCACAACCCGCGCTTCGTTTCGATGTCGGCCGCCTCTTGCGCCCTCAGAAAATCAAACCGGTTCTTCGCGTTCGCCGGATTGTGGCATGCCATGCAATTGGCCGCCAGCGCAGGCTTGATATGCAGCCCGAACTCATCACCCTGCGCGTACAGCGCCCCTGCCGCCAGAACCAGTAAAATGAGCACTATTGCAACTCTACAATCGGTGGATCGCCCGCGCAACAAAGGGGTCACTCCCCCATTGGTCAAATATTGCACGTTAAGGGACTGAGGCCATGGCGGGCACCGAGTGGCACGGTAGGGTTGTTTTCCTCAGCCCACTGCCTCACTCTTTGCACGGCGCGGCCGGCTGCAATCTGGTATGGTTTCTTCATTAGCGACTCTCCTTTCAATGGTTGAAAACATTGCCCAGAGGCTACCACGCCTCTGGGCGAGAGTCGCAACTTTCAACGAACTACCGGGCAATCTCCCGTACCGTGTGATCTCCCGAACATCAGGGGAAAAGAATCGGACTAGTGATGCTATCATCACCGCTCATCCGCTTGCAATCGGGAGCCGCATTTCAACGTACTGGAGAAGCTCACCGCAGCGGTCAAGGCTGCGCCGTCTTCGGCGCACCGCGTAGCGGCTTGGCCTTGACGGCGAGGATGAGCGCATAGACTGGAGGCCTGGGGAACAGGCGTTTTGAGCGACCAGCGGGAGCGCCCCGTAGGGCAATAACACCTGATCCCCTGCCAGACGGCGAGTCGGGGAGAGTCGAGAGAGGGGAACTCCTCTCTCGTAGGGTCGCAGGGGCAACGCCTGAGGCCATGGCGGGCACCGAGTGGGTTTGCGCAGGTCCTGGCGGGAGGGAAACTCTACACTGCGCCGTTACTCAGGAGAATCGGCACAAAGCGGCCTCGAGTGGTAGTATCGCTGGCTGGGGGTAGCCGTATGGCTGAATCTCGGAAGCTCGCGCTTCTGCCACTGATACCGTTCCTGCTGCCGACGCAGGTGCTCTGCCTCGACGGGTATTGGCAAGGCTCCGCACTCTTTCGCGGGCAGTGGCGCTTCATGGAAGCCGAGTTCTCGGAAAGCCCTCAAGTCCGGGCCAAGATCGATCTGCCCCAGCAACGTCACGAGCTAAAGAACTTCAAGCAGGGAAACGGCGTGTTGGAGTTCACTTTGCAGCGCGGCTCGTCCGAACTGAATTGCCGGGGAACGCTGCGCGACGACTGGATCGTTGGAGCTATTGAAGTCCAGTCGTCGCATGGCGCGTTCCAGTTGAGGAGGGTGGCAGACCGCCAGTTTCGACGACTCGCAGATGTTTTGGGCACCTACCGGGCCGGCGATGGCCGACTCATATCTGTTGCGAAGTTCGGATTCGGCGATGACGTCGAACGGCTTTCGCTGCTTGACTCGAAGATCGGTTCTTGGGGAATGCTGCTGCACCAGACGGGTAATCGTTTCTCGTTCATGCCAGCCAGGTACGCCCCCTTTCCGGCAACCATGCAGGTGGAGTTCACACTGGACGCATCATCGGCTGCGCATACGGTTCGCCTCATCGACAAGGGTAAGGTCGTTGCCGTGGCAAGCCGCGTTGAACCCTACCGGGAGCACGCAGTCCGCTTCCCCGGCGAGGGTGTAGTGCTGTCAGGTACGCTAATCAAGCCGGCCAGTCACCCGCCACACCCGGCGATCGTGGTCCTCCACAGCTCCGGGCACCAGTCGCGCAACGGCCCGGTGGCATATTTCAGGCTTCTTGCGAACTTTTTCGCAGCGCAAGGGATCGCCACTCTGATCTACGACAAGCGTGGAGTCGGTGAGTCGACCGGCGAGTGGGCTACTGCTTCATTTGATGATCTGGCGGGAGACGGGTTGAAGGCGATTGAGTTTCTGAAATCACAAGCCGACATCGACTCCAAGCGCATCGGGCTCTGGGGAATCAGTCAGGGCGGATGGTTAGCGCCGCTCGCGGCATCACGTTCCAGCGACGTGGCGTTCATTGTTCCCGTTTCTGGCCCCGCGGTGGGCACCGGTGAGCAGGAGATCTATCGCGTTGTCAATTGGCTGAGGAAAGAAGGCTTCACATCAGATGAAGTAACGGCGGCGGAGCACCACATGAGGCTTTTCTTCGCCGTTGTCGACGAGAAAGCGGGCTGGGATTCGCTGGAAGCTTCAACAAAGCGAGCCCGTAATTCCCGCTGGGCATCGTTCGTCCAGTTGCCTTCCTCGTTGAAGGATCTGACGTGGTGGATGCGGATGCGGGGATTTGATCCGGCGAAGCTCACAGCCGGGCTTACCTGCCCCAGTTTGCATCTCTTCGGATCACTGGATGATGACGTCCCCACCAATGAGAGCGCGCGGATTCTGGCTTCCCTGCCGGGGAAGGAGCGCCGAACTGTGAAGGTGTTCAAAGGTGCCGACCATTTCATGTTGGTCGTGCCCAAAGCGGACACCACCGGGTTAATGCCTGTGTTGTCGCCGGGGTACCTCGAAACGATGGTGGCGTGGGTGCGCAGTCTCACGCGACGATGACCTCTCCTGTCAGACCTGGCCAAGTGGTTCCTTGGATAGCCCTTGCCTTGTCGCCCAGCGTAGAGGAAACAGTGCCGCGCGCTCTCGGAGGGTCACTCCTCTGATGGTGATGAGCTTATGTGGTCGCCAGAAACGCACCCTTCTCCTTAACGTGCAATATTTGACCGTTGGAGGAGTGGCCCCGAAGTCAACGGCAAGCTGCCCATCCTGCGCAATCCCTACCAGGCCACCGGAGCCTCCTCCTATCAAATCAGCGACGGTCTTTTCCTCAACAACGCCTCCACCTCCAACTTCGCTCCGCGCTTCGGCTTCGCCTGGGATCCCTTCCGCACTGGCAAAACTTCCATCCGAGGCGGCTTCGGCCTCTTCTTCGACACGCCCTACAACGGCGACCTCATCGACCCCGCTGTCGTCGCGCCTCCTTTTCGTCTCCCGCCGCGAACTCAACGCGCGCATTCCGCAGATCCTGCCCGACGGCCGCAAATTCTTCCCCACAACCGCGCCCAAGTGGAACCCCGCCGTCGGCAGCATGACCCTGTTCGCCACCGACTCGAAGGCCTGGTACGACGGTCTGCAAACCAGCTTCCGCCAGCGCTTCCGCAACAGCTTCACGCTCGACCTCGGCTACACATTCTCGAAAGCCATCGATCAGGCGCCCGTCGCCATCCTGACCTCCGGCAATCCCGTTACCGGCGACATGGACCGCTGGTACGATCCCAACGCCTTCGAGCTTCCCCAAGCCGGCTTCTTCGGCAATCTTGGCCGCAACACTTTGATCGGCCCGCCGTTTGCCAACTTCGACCTGCCCGGTAACGCCCAGAACGCGACCTCGGCCCGCTTCATCTTCACCGATACCTCCGGCCGGGCCAACCTCGCCGCCACGCGCCCCGTCAAGACCACTAACGACCCGCGCGAAATCCAGTTCGCCCTCAAACTTATCTGGTAACCGCCCCGCCAGGGGCTCCGTCCAAGTTCACAGATGAAACGAGCCCTCATCCTCGTGCTGGCCGCCGCGCCCCTACTCGCGCAACCGTACGCTTTCCGCAAGCACTACATCTCCGCCGGCGGCGGTGGCGGCGTCCCCGCCAACGACCTTTCGCCCTTCTTCTCCGCCAGCCCCGTTGTCGGTTTCCACTACGGTTACCGCTTCCACGAATACTTCCAAATCGACGCCGGCTTTGACGCCGTCTTCCACGCCGCCAAGGTCCGCGATTTCTTTCAAAGCGAAATCGGCGACCTGCGCATTCGCGACTTCCAGTACATGGTCCCCCTTGGCGGACGCGCCATTCTCCCCATCGCCTCCAACCGCGTTCTGCTCAGCTTCGGCGGCGGCGCCGCCTACCTCCGCTACCAGGAATCCATCCGCCAGCCCTTCGGCGACTCCGGCTTCCGGTTTGAATGTCCCGTCTGCCGCTCCCGCTCCGGTTGGGGCTACTACGGCCTGATCGGCGGCAGCGTCGCCCTCGATCGCGCCCAGCATTTCCGGCTCGGCGTCACCACGCGCCTCTACCGCGCCGACACCACCGGCGACGCCTTCGGCCTCCTTCCGCCCGTCCGTTCCTCCGACAGCTGGGTCAACACCGCCGCGGAGTTCACGTTCAGCTTTTGAGAAGCCTCGCTCCTTGCACCAGCATTCCTCCAACTGATAGCCTGACCCGGTGCCGCTCCTAACCAGACGCAGTTTCCTCGCCGCCCCACTGGCGCTCCAGGCCCAGCCCGCCCAGCGCCTCAACGTCCTGATGTTCGCTGTCGATGATCTGCGTCCCGAGTTCGGAGCCTACGGCAGCAAGATCGTCCGCAGCCCGAACCTCGACCGGCTGGCCCGCTCCGGCATCCTCTTCCGCCGCGCCTATTGCCAGCAGGCCGTCTGCTCGCCCTCGCGCTCCAGCCTCCTCACCGGCACGCGCCCCGACACCACCAAGGTCTGGGATCTGGAAACCCACTTCCGCGCCGCGCTGCCCGGCGTCGTCACCTTGCCGCAGCATTTCAAGAACCACGGCTATCACGCGCAAGGCATGGGCAAGCTCTATCACGGCGGCTTCAACGACGAAGCATCCTGGTCCGTCCCCTGGACCGCCGGCCAGCCCGTCCATCGCCCTTACGCGCTCGAGCAAAACCGCGCCATCGTCGCCAAGCGCGCGGCCGAAGCCGGCGCCGCCGCCAAGAAGAAAGGAGCCGCCAGAGTACGCACCAACGGCCCCGCATACGAAAGCGCAGACGTCCCCGACAATTCCTATCCAGACGGCGCCGTCGCCGACCTCGCCATCGCCGCCCTCCGCGAGCGCGCCGCCCAGCCCGACAAACCTTTCTGGCTCGGCGTCGGCTTCGTCAAGCCCCACCTACCCTTCGTCGCCCCGAAAAAGTACTGGGACATGTACGACCCGCGCGAGATCCAGCTTGCCCGGAATCCGTTTCCGCCCAAGGACGCCCCCAGCTACGCCGTACAGCCCGGCGGCGAGTTGCGCAACTATTGGGGCGTCCCGCCCGGCCGCATCCCCGACGATTTCGCCCGCACGCTCAAGCACGGCTACTACGCCTCGATCAGCTACATGGACGCCCAGCTCGGCCGCGTGCTCGACGAGCGGGAGCGCACCGGCCTCGCCCAAAACACGGTAATCGCGCTTTGGGGCGATCACGGCTGGAAGCTCGGCGAGCATGACGGCTGGTGCAAGCACAGCAACGTCGAAAACGACACTAAAGTTGTCCTCGTCTTCTTGATGAACCCGTGCAGGGCCACAAGCCTTTCCTCATGGAGGCAAATCAGTACTCGTGCCGCCGGGTTCCCGGGCAAGGCTGTACGGATCTCCCACAACCCTTCTCCGAGCACCGGTTCGCTGCCTGCCGCGGTGCGGTAGAAGTGCAGCGGTATCTTCTGCTGCTTTGGGTCATCCGCCATGAACCTTCTGCAGAACACTGTACCATATAATGTACATGCCGGGATAGGAAGAAACTTCTCCCCCCATCCGTCACCCCCACATGACCCGCTGGCTGTGTGCCCTCACCCTCGCCAGCATCCTCCAAGCCTCCGCCATCCACGAGAAGCTGAAGCCCTGCCCCAACACCCCCACCGACCTCTGCGGTACCCATGAAGTCTTCGAAAACCGCGCAACACGCCAAGGCCGCAGGATCGCGCTCAACATTGTCGTCCTGCCCTCGCTCACCCAACCCGCCCTGCCCGACCCGCTCGCCGTCCTGGTCGGCGGTCCCGGCCAGGCCGCCACCGAAGGCGCCGCCGGCGAGCGCCGCCGCTTCTCGCAAATTCTCGCCCAGCGGGGCAGGAAGTATTGTAAAGAAATGGCGTCCCCAGCGGGATTCGAACCCGCGTTATCGCCGTGAAAGGGCGGTGTCCTAGGCCGGGCTAGACGATGGGGACGTTTTCAGGCAGGAAGAACCAACTACCTTCTCTAATGTAGCACGGAACTAGAGGGTCTTCAGGTAGGCGATGAGGTCGTCCTTTTCCTTCTTTTCGAGCATCTCTTCGTAGGCGGGCATGCCGTTGCCGCCTTGGTCGACCACCTTACGAACGGCGGCTTCCGAGATCTTGGTCTTGCCGTCGGCGAGAGTGGCCTTCTTGAAGAGTCCCTTGAGGCCGGGGCCCATTTTCTTCTCTTCGCTGTCGGCGTTATGGCAGACACCGCACTGTTCGAATACTTCCTTGCCTTTGGCGGCGTCGCCGGCTTTTTGCGCGGGCGCCGGGGCAAGGGCGACAAAGAGTGCCAAACACAGACCGGATGCGAAAACGTTGCGAATGCTCATACTGTTAACGGTGAACCTCCCAGAAGAAATAGTTTACAATTTTGCGGCATAGTTGCGCTATATGGCCCCACTGGTGATCCTGTTCGCGAAAGCTCCCGTCGCCGGGCGCGTGAAGACGCGGCTGGGGCTGGAGGCTTCGCGCGCGGCGCGTCTGCATGAGGCGATGGTGCGCGATACGCTGGCGATGCTGCGCGCGCTTGATGCGGAGCTGGAGCTGCACACCGATGTTGCTACAGACGCCTGGGCGGAGTTCGCCGTTCCGCGAAAGCTGCAAGCGGCGGGGGATCTGGGCGCGCGAATGCTGGCGGCGCTGGAGGCGGGCCGGCAGGTGATGATCGTGGGCAGCGATGCGCCGACGCTGCCGCTGGGGCACTTGGAGTGGTTGCTTGCGTTGAGCGCGGATGTGGCGCTGGGGCCGGCCGAGGACGGCGGCTACTATGCGATCTCGTGCCGGCGGATTCACCAGCGGATGTTCGCAGGTGTGGAATGGTCGACGCGGCGGACGCTGGAGCAGACGGTGGCAGCGGCTGAGGCGTGCGGGTTGAGCGTGGAGTTGGGGCCGGTATGGTTTGATGTGGATTCACCGGAAGACTTGGCGAGGCTTTGCGCGGCGGGCTGGAGAGAGGGAGAATCTGAGATATGGGATTGAGATCAGGCGATACGGCTCCGGAGATCGATGTGGGAACCGATAGCGGGGAGCCGTTCCGGCTGTCGGAGTTGCGCGGCTCCAAAGTGGTCTTATTCTTTTATCCGAAAGCGGACACGCCGGGTTGAACGAAGGAGGCCTGCGAGTTCCGGGATGAACTCGATTCGTTCAAGCAGAAAAAGACGGTGGTTGTCGGGATATCGGCGGACAAGCAGGCCGCGCAGGCGCGCTTCCGCGGCAAGCACGGTCTTCCCTACACGCTGCTCTGCGACACGGACCATAAGGTGGCCAAGGCGTACGGGGTTTGGAAGGAAAAGAAACTCTACGGCAGGAAGTACATGGGGACGGAGCGGACGACGTTCGTGATCGGGCCTGACGGAGTCGTTCAGGAGATCTTTTCGAAGGTGAAGCCGGCGGGCCATGCGGCCGAGGTTCTGGAGAAGCTGTAGTTACTGGCGGAGTAGGGCGATGGTTGCACCTGCGCCGCCTTCTTCCGGTCCGGCTTCCTGAAAACTTTCGACGTGTGCGTGGCCTGAGAGCAGTTCCGCAACGGCGCGCTTGAGGATTCCCATGCCGTGGCCGTGCACGATGCGGACGCGGCCAACACCGGCCAGCATTGCCTTGTCGAGGAACTTGTCGACTTCCCCGCACGCCTCTTCGGCGCGTTTGCCGATGATGTTGATTTCGCGTGTCAACACATTCCAGTCCGGACCCGCCTTGAGCGTGACGTTTTTCGGGAGGCGTGAGGGTGTGGCGGTCTCGGGCAGAACCTCGACGATATCGGCGCGCTCCACTTGCAGCTTCATGAAACCGGCCTCGACTTCGACGGCCTCTTCGCCGAGCAGACGGCGGACGGTTGCGGGCTGGCTGACGCCTTTCAGGCGCACGCGTGCGCCCTCCCGAATACTGAGCTGAGGCGGTTCGGGACGGCCGGCGGCGGTAATTTCGCGCTGGAACTCCTCCTTGAATTCGCGGCGTTCGCGGGCGGCCTTTTGGCGGGCGCGGGCGGAGGTTTCCAGCGCATCGATCGTCTCGCCGGCGCGCTTCTGAAACTCGGCCAGCAGCTTGTCGGCGCGTGTTTCCAACTCCTCGAGCTTGGCTTTCTCCCGCTTTTCCCAAAGCTGTTTCAGTCCGGCGCGCTCGGTTTCCAGGGCGGCCATTTCGGTGCTGAGTTCGCGCTCGCGGGCGGTCACCTCATCCAGGCGCTGCTCCATCAACTGGAGAAAGCGAGCCAGGTCGCGCTGGGAGGAGGAGAGCGACTGGCGCGCCTTGTCGATCAAGGCAGAAGGAAGCCCCAAGCGGTGGGCGATGTCGAGTCCGGCGGAGGAGCCAGGAGCGCCGGTGCGCAGGTGATAGGTGGGCTCGAGCGTGGCTTCGTTGAAGCTCATGGAGCCGTTGAGGACGCCTTCGGTGTTTGCGCCGTAGATCTTGGGAGCGACCAGGTGGGTGGAGGCGAGCGTAAAGGCGCCCCAGCGACGGCAGTGATCGACGATGGCCACGCCCAGCGCTCCGCCTTCGTCGGGATCGGTGGCGCGGCCGAGCTCGTCGAGGAGAACGAGGGAATGCGGACCGGCCAGCTCCAGCATCTCCTTGACGCGGGCGATGTGGGCGGAGAAGGTGCTGAGGCTGTGCTCGATGGATTGGTTGTCGCCGATGTCGGCGAGCACCTGCTCAAACAGCGGCAGTTCGGCGACCTCGCACGGCACGGGCAGTGCAGACTGGGCCATGAGGGCAAACAGGCCGATGGTCTTCAGGGCGACGGTTTTGCCGCCGGTGTTGGGTCCGCTGATGAGGAGCGTGCGTGTGGAGGATTCGAGCGTCAGCGAGAGCGGCACGACGGACTTGCTCTGGCGGTGGAGGACGTCTTCAAGAAGCGGGTGACGGGCGCGGGCCAGAGCAAGGCGTGGGGAGTTCTCCGGGCTGAAGCGAGGGACGACACAGCGGAAATCGGCGGCGAAGCGGGCCTTGGCGAACAGGAAGTCGAGCAGCGCGAGCACTTCGCGGGCGATGGCGATTTCCGCTGCCGCTTCGCGGAGCTTCGAGGTCATTTCGGCCAGAATGCGGTGGACCTCGCGGAGCTCCTGTTCGCGCAGCCTGACCAGGTCGTTATTCAAGCCGACAGTTTCAAAAGGCTCGATGAATAGGGTGTGGCCGGTGCCGCTGGCGGCGTGGATGACGCCGTCGATCTTTTTTTTCTGGCCGGAGACGACGGGGACGACGAAGCGCTCATTGCGGATAGTGACGAAATCTTCCTGCAGTACACCGTCGTCGCGGTGAGAGCGTAGGAAGCGTTCGAGCGACTCCTGAATGAGGCGTTGCTGTCGCTCCAGGTCCCGGCGGATGCGTCCGAGCGCGACGCTGGCATGATCTGCAACGGAGCCATCGGGCAGGATCTTTCCGGTGAGATCGTTCAGCAAGGGACGGAATTCCCCGATGCGGGAGGCATGGGCGCCGAGCAGAGGGTAACGCGTGGAGGCGGCGTTGAGAATAGAGCGGACGCCGGAGGCTCGATCGAGCAACCCGGTCAGATCGAGGATCTCTTTGCCTTCCAGCACGGCGCCTTCCATGCCCAGCTTGCCGGTGTGAGGAGTGACATCAGGCAGTCCATCGAAGCGGAGACGGATGGCTGCGCCGCGGGCGGCGGTCTGCGGTTCCAGGCAGGCCTGCCAGTAGGCGATCGCTTCGGTGGTTTCCCGGAGCGAGGCTTCGATGGCGGCGCGGTTGTCGTCCGGGTGCACGTCTTCGAGCAAGGTGTGGCCGGCGGGGCTGGAGAGGTAGCGGGCGATGAGCGACTTGAGTGGACCGAACTCCAGCAGCGAGGCGCTCCAGCGTTCCATCGGCTCAACCCTTGTTGTTGCGCTTGTCGAAGGCGCGCTCGATGACGGCAAGAGTGCCGTCGGTGAGCTTGTATCCGGCCAGTTCGCGACGCTTGACCCAGCGCACGTTGCTGGCATCGTCGGAAGCCTTCATTTCGCCGCCGGTGATCTTGCAGAGGTAATCGATCAACACGTAGTGGTATTCGGCCGCGCCGTTGTTGTCGCGCATGATGCGCTCGAAGATTTCGAAGACGGAGAGGGGCTTTACTTCGAGACCGGTCTCTTCGAGCACTTCGCGCCGGATGGCGTCGGAGAGCTGCTCGCCGGCTTCGAGCACGCCACCGGGCAGCGACCAGTAGCCCTTCAGCGGCTGCTTGCCGCGCTCGACCAGCAGGATGGAGCCGCGCTGAAAGATCAGCGCGCCGACGCCGAGGATGGGGCGCAGCGGGTAGCGGCGCGCGTCCTGATCGCGGCGGCTAATACTGCAGCGCTCCCTTGACGTCGAGGCGGATGCGATAGACGGAGGTGCGGGCGGTGACGTAGAGCGTCATCAGGTCCGGATCGCCGAAGGTGCAATTGGCGGGCGTCTCCGGCAATTCGATCCTGTGGAGGAATTTTCCAGCGGCGGTATAGACGGCCACGCCCTTGCAGGTGATCCAAAGGTTGCCTTTCTCGTCGACGCGGATGCCGTCTGGCGGGCCGTCGATGCCGGAGATCAGCACGCGTTCCTTCGTGGCCCGCCCGCGGCTGTCGAGATCATAGGCGCGGATATTGCGCTCGTCGGAGTTGGCGACGTAGAGAATCTTGCCGTCCGGCGAGATGGCGATTCCGTTGGGGCGGCCCTCGGGTTTGGCGATCAGTTCGACGGGTCCTTTGGGGGGGATGTGATAGACGCCGTAGAAATCGAGCTGGCGTCCCTCGGCCTGATTGCCGAAGGCGGGGTCCGTGAAATAGATGTGGCCGTCCTTGCGGACGACGACATCGTTGGGCGCGTTGAAGTGTTTGCCCTGATAGTCGGCGGCGACCACTTCCAGGTTTCCCTTTTTGTCGATGCGTGTGAGCCGGCGCGCGCCGCCTTCACAGGAATAGAGGTTGCCCCTGGCATCGAAGGTGTTGCCGTTGGTGCGGTTGGAATTGCCGCGGTAGAGTTCGGGCTTTTCGCCGGGCACCAGTTTCCAGACGTTCTGATTGGGCACGTCGGAGAACAGGAGAAAACCTTCGCGGCTCCAGACGGGGCCTTCGGTGAAGGTGTAACCGCCGGCGACCTTTTCAATCTTGATGTCGGAGAAGTCCTGCGCCGGGAGGCAGGCGGCGCACAGAATCAGGAGAAACGGGGAACGTGTCATGACAGTTTGAATCTACTCTTTTTCGACCCCGTTGTTCCAGTAGGCATACATTTCTTCCGGCGAGGGTGTTTGCAAGGGGCGGACCAGGCGGAAGCCCAGCCATTGGGCGTCGGTGTGATACCAGATGCTTTTCGGCAGCTGCGGGTCCTGCATTTTCCAGGAAGGATCAGAGGAGGCGCGGGCGGCGCAGCGGCACGGCGACGGATCATCGTTCCAGGAGCCGCCGCGAACCGAGTGCGGATACGGTGTGGTGGAAGGCGCAAAGGCAAGCTGGCCGCGGCGGCCGTAGAAATCGGCGGCATACTGATCGAGCGTCCACTCCATGACGTTGCCTAGCATGTCGTGCAGGCCCCAAGGATTGGGCTTCTTTGCGCCCACCTTCTGGTATTTGCCGTTCGAGTTGGCTTCAAACCAGGCGTATTCGCCGAGCTGGGAGGGATCGTCGCCGAAGGAGTAGGCCGTGTTGGTCCCAGCGCGGCATGCGTATTCCCATTCGGCTTCCGTGGGCAGACGGTAGAAGCTGCCGGTGCGCGCGCTGAGCCACTGCGCGTATTTGCTGGCGGCGTGATGAGTCATGGAGATCGCGGGGAAGCCATGCATGCCCATGCCGAAGCTCATTTCGACGTATGGGCGCGTGGGGTGCGCGACGGCATCGACAGCGGGGTCGACGCCGGCCTTGGCGAATTGGAACAGGCGGTACTCATCCCAGGTGACCTCGTGCTTGCCCATCCAGAAGGGGGCGATTTTCACGGTGTGCCGAGGGCCTTCATCGTTGCGGCGTCCCGGCTCTGAGGCTGGCGAACCCATGGTGAATTCGCCGCCGGGGATGGGAACCATGTCGAAGCCGACGTTGGTTCCGGCGATGGTTTCCCGGTACGGCTCCATATGATGAGGCGGCTGGCGCTCGGAGATGCGGCGGTGGAGTTCGCGCACCAACTCCTTGTCGTCCTTGAAATCGGTCTTGGGCGGGCCGAGTTCGAGGGTGACCGGCCAGTCGGCGCCTTCGATGATCCACTGGCGGATGAGGCCCTTTTGTTCCGGAGTGAGGGCGGGACCGCCGGGCGGCATGGCGCGCGCCACGTTGGAGGGCAGCAGGGTGAGCGTGTAGAGGAGGCTGGAGTCGGGCTTGCCCGGCACGAGCACCTTGCCCTTGAATGCGCCTTCTTCGACGTGCTTGCGCGTATGCATCTGCAGGCCGCCGTAGGAGCGCTTTTCGCCGTGGCAGTCCAGGCATGCCGTTTCCAGTATCGGTTTGATCTGGCGGACGAAGTCGATCCTGGCGTGCGAGGCCGCGGCAAGGGTGAGTAAGAAAATGGCTGCGCGCATCACAGCAGCTGCGTGACTCCGGGGCGCGGCAAACCGGGGACAGTGAGACTGCCGTCCCAGGCCAAGCTGAGGGGTGTAAGGAGTTCGTTGCTGTGGAGAGCCTGCTCCCAGGTGACCTGCTGTCCGGTGTAGGCGGCCATGCGGCCCATGATGGCGAGCAGGGTGGAATGGGCCATCCAGACTCCGTCGTTCAGCGGCTTGCCCTGGCGGATGGAGGCGAACAGAGCGTCGTGCTCGGCCTGGTACATGTCGTTGCGGGCGCCTTCGAAGCTCCAGGTCTTCTCCCCGGTGATGCGAGGCAGGGGACCCCGGCCGATGGTGATCTGGCCTTTTGAGCCCATGATGTAGTCGGCGTTTTCGTTGTAGCAGTTTTCGATTTGCCGGCAGCCCATGAAGGCGCGCGCGCCGTTGGGGAACAGGTAATTGACCTCGAAGTGGTCGAAGATGTTGCCGCCGTGTGCGGGGATCTGGCGGCCACCAACGGCGACGCAGCTGACGGGGTCGGCGTCCTGAAAGGCCCAGGCGATCTTGTCGACGCTGTGGACGGCCTGCTCAACGAGCCCGTCCCCGGAAAGCCAGGAGAAGTTGTACCAGTGGGAGATCTGCCACTCGACGTC
This sequence comes from Acidimicrobiia bacterium, assembly GCA_016871315.1. Taxonomy (GTDB): domain Bacteria; phylum Acidobacteriota; class Terriglobia; order Bryobacterales; family Bryobacteraceae; genus VFZE01. The sequence goes on from VFZE01000014.1 coordinate 52,690, forward strand.
GCTGATGCCGGCGGGCCGGGTGTCGGCTGGCGGCATGGGTTTGACGGGGCTGGTGTAGTAGGTGGCGTAGTAGCCGACGATAGCCCCGATGGCGCCGTTGCGCAGCTGGTCCATGGTGGCGCGGATCTGGTTGCTGTAACGCCAGCAGAAGCCGGAGACCAGGGAGAGGTTTTTCTGTTTGGCCAGGGCGGCCGATTCCAGCACGTTGCGGACGCCGGGGGAGTCCACAGCGACTGGTTTTTCGCAAAAGACATGCTTGCCGGCCTCGATGCAGGCGCGGAGATGCTGGGGCCGGAAGCCGGGCGGGGTGGCCAGCAGAACGACATCGACGCCGGAGGCAATGAGGTCCTGATAGGAGTGAAGGCCGACGAACTGCTTTTCCTTCTCCACCTTAACCTTGGGGCCGGCGGCGCGGCGGAGGCGCTCAAGGGAGCTGTCGATGCGCTCCTGATAGACGTCGGCGACGGCTGTAAGTTCTGCATAATCATCGGCTTTAAGCGCCTGGGCGGCGGCTCCCGTGCCTCGCCCTCCGCAGCCCACCAAGCCCACCTTAATGGGCTGGGCGGATTGCGCGGAAAGGACGGCGGGGAAGCCGGCTTGCAGAGCTAGGGCTCCCGTTTGGAGGAACTTGCGGCGGCCGGGCATTGAGTCGGTCATTGACATGGCAACTCCCTTTTTCCTCCTAATTATAGCGGCCAGTGTATCCCTGCCGTTCAACCCTGGGAAATGTTGATGCGCAAGGATAACCTAATCGATTAAAATATCGTCTGTTACGTGGGGAGAGAGCGACAGGTCGCCGACCTTGCCTCAACCCGTCAGGGACCAACTTGAAGAGGACTCCAAAATGCAGCTCCAGAAACCGGTATCCGCTCCCCAGAAGGAGCATGCTGCACCGAAACTGGTCAGCCCGAAGCAGGCTGAGCCGCGAAAACTCAAAGGCCTATTGATCGCAGCCATTCTGCTGCTTGCCGCCACGGTGGCGGGCTGGCAATGGAACCGTTCCAACGTCGCGCGGAACGCCAATCAGGCGGCGGCCGCCACAATCCGGTCGACGGCTGCGGCCAAGCGAACTCTGCACAGGACAGTTCGCATCACGGGCTCTACATCGGCCGAGAAGTTCGTGACAGTAATGACGCCGCAATTGCGCGGCAGCCGGGGCAGTTCCGGCCGTGGCGGCCCTTCCGGGACCTTCAATGCGGGCGGTTCGCGAGGCTCCACAGGTTCATCGGGGCGAAGCAGCTCAGGTGGTTCCTCCGCATCTTCCACGACGGCAGCGGCGATGGCCGGAGGCTCGAGTGGGGCTTCCGCTGGTGGCGGCGCCACGGCGGGGTCGGAATCACGAGGCGCGTCGGCGATGCGATCGGCAACCAGCCGCGTCAGCAGCAGCTCGCGCTCATCCAGCAGGTCCAGCGGCGGCAGCCGCGGCGGCGGGAGCGCCACGATGGGTTCGGAAGGTGTGGGTAACACGGCGGGCTTGCCGGGCGGTGGCGGCGGTGGATTCAGCGGTGGTGGCGGCGGTGGAATGTCGATGGGCGGGCGCGGCGGCGGCCCGGGTGGCGGCGGGGGTGAGTTCACTCTGGTGCTGCAAGACGCGGCAAAGCCGGGCAGCAGGGTAAGAAAGGGCGACGTGGTTGCCGAGTTTGACCGGCAGTACATGCTCACACGGCTGGACGACTACCGGGCCAGCGTTACGCAGACCGAATCCAGTTATAAGAAGATGCTGGCGGACCTGGAAGTCAGCCGGAAGAATCATCAGCAGACCATCCGTTCCGCGGAGGCCGATTACGAAAAGGCGAAGCTGGATATGCGAACCACTCCGGTGCGATCCGATATCGACGCCGAAAGGCTGCGGCTGACGCTGGAAGAAGCCGAGGCGCGGCTGAAACAGCTGAAGCAGGAGGTTCAGTTCGTCGAAGTGGGGATCAAGGCGGATACGCGGCGGGCGGATCTGGAACTGCAGCAGGCGCGAGTGGAGTTGAAGCGCGCCGAAGCGAACGCGGACCGGATGCTGATCAAGGCTCCCCTCGATGGGATCGTGGTGATGCAAAACACGTTCCGGGGCACGGAGTTCGACCAGATCAAGGTGGGAGACCAGTTGTTTTCCGGCCAGATGTTCATGCAAATTGTCGAGTCCGGCTCGATGGTGGTGAACGCGACGGTGAACCAGGTGGATGCCGAGAAGCTGCGGATCGGGCAAAAGGCGCGGGTGAAATTTGACGCGTTCGCGGATCTGGAGTTGCCGGCGCATGTTTTCGCCATCGGCACGGTGGCCAAGTCCAGCCGGTATCGTCCGGATTGGGTGAAGGAAATGGCGGTGGTACTGAAGCTGGACAAGATGGACCCGCGAGTGATTCCGGACTTGTCGGTGGCAGCCGATGTGATTCTCGAGTCGGCTGAAGAAGCGGTAACGGTACCGTTGGAGGCCGTGCATCAGGAAAGTCCCTCTGAGGGCAAGCCCGGACGCACCTATGTGCACGTCGCCAACAAGGGCGGCTGGGAGAAGCGCTACGTGGAATTGGGTCTTTCCAACAACATCGGCGCGGCCATTGCCAGTGGCTTGAAGGAGAATGAGCGCGTGGCATTGGAACTGCCCCGCAGTAGCAAACCGGTCCCGGCCGGCACGTAATTCATTACGGAGTGGATGCAGTATGTCGAAGGATATTAAACCGAAACAGCGGCTGGGGCAGGTTCCGGCCAGCCGCGTGCGGAAGATCATAGGCTGGGCGGTGCTTGTGGCGCTGGCCGGCGGCGGCGCCTGGGCGGCTTATCGCTATACGGGGACCACAACGGTGGAAGTGCCCGTGGTGCGCGTGCGCAAAGGCGAGTTTGTGATCAGCGTCAAGACGCGCGGAGAGATACGCAGCTCCAATTCCGTGGTTCTGGCCGCACCCCAGGTGCCCGAGCAGAAGATCACGAAGCTGGCCGAATCCGGCAAGCCGGTGAAGAAGGGCGACGTGGTGGTGGAGTTCGACGCCGCGCAGCAGGATCAGTACTACTTGGAACGTTCCACCAGCGTGCGCACGGTGGACAGCGAAATGGTGCAGATGAAGGCGTCGCACAAGATCACCGACGAGATGGACGGCATGAACCTGATGACCTCGCAGTACAACGTGCAGCGCGCACAGCTGGAGGCGAGCAAGGCCGAGGTGGTCAGCGAGATTGAAGGGGAAAAGAGCCGCATCGACGTCGGCGTGAGGGAAGGTGAGTTGGGACTGGTGAAGACCACGATCGACTCGCACAAGGTTTCCCAGGGCGCAGATCTGGAACGCCTGCAGCAAAAGAAGGACAAGACGGTGCGAGACCTGGATCGGGCCAAAGACTATCTGTCGAAGATGGTGATCCGCGCACCGATTGACGGGATCGTGAATATCCTGCCGAATTTCCGCGCTTCCGGCAGCTTCGGTTCCTCGCCGCCTCCGTTCAAGGAAGGCGACCGCGCATGGACCGGCGCCGCCATCGCGGAGATTCCGGACCTGACGCAGATGCGCGTCGAGCTGAAACTGGATGAGGTGGACCGCGGCAAGCTCCAGATCGGCCAGCAGGTGCGCGTACGTGTCGATGCGCTGCCGGAAAAGGAACTGATCGCCGAGCTGGATTGGATCAGCCCAATCGCGGCCATCAGCTGGCGCGGCATGGGCCTTACGGAAAAGACGTTTCCGGCCCGCGCCACCCTGAAGAATCTGGACCCACGGCTGCGGCCCGGTATGAGCGCGAGCGTGGAGATACTGATCGAGACGCAGCCGAACGTGCTGCTGATTCCGGTGCGGGCCAGTGTCGTGAATCGGGGCAAGCCGGCCGTATATATCCAACGCGGCGCTCAATTCCAAATGATCGAAATTGAAGTGGGCAAGCGTAACGAAAACGATCTGGTTGTGGTCAAAGGATTAAAGGAAGGCGACGCGGTTGCGATGGAGAATCCTGTCGAGGCAGCCAAGCGCGCCAAGAAGATTTAGTGAAAACAGGGCTCGGCATACGGGCCCGGCATCAGAGTTGAGAATCCCATGAAGAAGATACTTCTCCGCATTTCCATCGTGCTGGTCATCGCCGCGGTGGCCTGGGGAGGCTACACGGCCTACAAGAAAATCCCTCAGGCGCGCCAGCAGCAGATTCCCACCACCAAGGTCCGGCAGGGCGACGTGATCGTCAAGACATTCGCGCGCGGCGAACTGCGCGCCGTGCGTTCGGCGTCGCTGTTTGCTCCCAACCTGTTCGGCACCGTGCAAGTGACCAAGCTGGCCTCGCTGGGCTCCTTCGCGCGGGAGAAGGACCTGGTGGCCGAATTCGACGATTCCGAGCTGCTCAGCCGGCTGGAGGAGAAGGAGCTCGAGATCGAGCAGATCGACGAGCAGATCAAGAAGGCACGCGCCGACCTGGCTATCCGCAACAACCAGGACCAGGTGGAGCTGATGACGACGAAGTACTCGGTCCGGAGAGCGGAGCTCGAGGTGAAGCGCAATGAGCTGATCTCGGCGATCGATGCCAAGCGCAACCTGCTGACGCTCGAGGAGTCGCAGCGGAGGCTGAAGCAGCTGGAAAGCGACATCATCAGCCGCCGGCAGTCTGCCGAGGCTGAACTGGCCGTATTGCAGGAGCGGCGCAACAAAGCCGTGCAGGAGTTGAACCGGGAAAAGCAGCGGCTGAGCCAGGTGAAGCTGCTCTCCCCGATGAGCGGGCTGGTGGCGATCCGCCAGAACCGCGGGTCTGGCTTCATGATGATGGGCCAGCAGCAGCCCGACATCCGGGAAGGTGATCAGCTGCAGCCGGGCATGCCTGTGGCCGATATTCTGGACCTGTCGGAGCTGGAGGTTGTGGCCCGCGTGGGTGAGTTGGACCGCGCGAATCTGACCGAAGGCCAGGACGTGGTGATCTCGTTGGACGCGATGGCTGACAAGACCTTGCAAGGCAAGATCAAGTCGATGAGCGGCACTGCCAGCGCCAACATTTTCTCTTCGGATCCGGCGAAAAAATTTGACGTCGTCTTTTCGATCGACATGAAGCAATTGTTGAGCGCACTGGGCGCCAGCGAGGTGCAGATTGCAAGAGTTCTCGCCACCGCGGAAGCCAACCGCAAACGCGGGCCCATCGCCGGGGCTAATCCGGCGATGGCGATGATGGGAGCGATGGGCGGCGGATTGCCGGGTGGCGCCGCCATGATGGCGATGGGTGGCGCCGGTGGCGGCAGTGGAGCAGCTGGCGCGATGATTCAGTTTCGCGGCGGTCCCGGCGGCGGTGAAGGCGGCGGTCAGGGCGGTCAAGGTGGTGGCCAAGGCGGCCCCGGTGGTGGCGGCGGCTTCCGGATGGGAGGCGGTGGCCAAGGCGGAGCCGGAGGCGGTTTCGGCGGGATGACCGACGAGCAGCGCACCAAAATGCGTGAAGCCATGCAGAAAGCCCTCGGCGGCAAGAACATGCAAGACCTGTCACCGGAAGAGCGGCAGGACGTTTTCACGAAGATGCAGGCGGAATTGCAGAAGGCCGGCATCACGATGCCCGGGCGCGGCGAGCGTAAGGGCGGCGAAGGCAAGGCCGGTGAAGGCAGAGGCGGTGAAGGCGGAGAAGGCCGGCGCCAACGCGGTGAAGGCCAGCAGAAAGGTGAATTCGCCGGAGAAGGTGGAGGGCGTCGCGGTGGTGGTGAGGGTCCGCAGGGCGGCGGCCCCGGCATGGGCGGCCCTGGCATGTTGATGGGTATGGGCGGCGGCGGCCAACAGTTTACGTCGAAGGACATCGAAAACGCCAAACTGCCTCCCCCTCCGGAAGAGGACGATCAACTGGAAGTGCTGTTGCGGCCAGGCCTTCTCGCCGATGTCGAGATCATCGTCGAGAAAATACCGAACGCCATTCACGTGCCTGTCCAGGCCGTGTTCGAAAAAGACGGAAAGAGCATTGTGTACGTCAAAGAAGGTACGCGGCTGGCGGCCAGAACCATCAAGCCGGTGAAGCGGAGTGAGTCGGTGATGATCGTCTCCGAAGGGGTAAAACCGGGAGAAGAGGTGGCGCTGATGGATCCCGACGCCAAACCCGGCGACAAGAAGGGCGGCGAAAAGGGCGGAAGCAGCGGTGGCGGTGGCGGCGGAATGCCGATGAGCATGCCCGGCGGCGGAAGGAAGGGAGGCTGACCAATGGCGGGTGGACTGTCCGGCGTACTGCCTGAAATTTACATGGGGCTCACCAGCCTGCTGGTGCATAAGCTCCGCAGCCTGCTGACGATGCTGGGAATGATCTTCGGCGTCGGCGCCGTGGTGGCCATGTTGTCGATCACCGCGGGCGCGCAGAAGGACATCATCGCTTCCATCGATCTGCTAGGTGTCAACAATATTCTGATCGAAGCCAAGGAGGCCGTGGACCGTAATGAACTGCAGGCGCGGCGCACGATTTCCCCGGGGCTGACCTTCCGCGACTTCCGCGCGATTGCGGAGAACGTTCCGGGCTTGGCGGCGCTGACACCACGCAAGCGGTTCAAGCCGCTGAAGGTGATCCCGAAGACCGCGAATGAGGCGCCGACGCTGATCGGCGTCGAACCTTCTTACCTGGAGATCCAGAGTTTGAAGATTGTGGAAGGCCGATTTTTTACCGAACAGGAGAACCGGGATTCGATTCCGGTCTGCGTGCTGGGTGAAACGGCAAAGGTGAACCTGCTGGGCTACGACCCGGCGGTGGGAAAATTCGTCAAGGTCAACGACACGTGGCTGGAAGTGATCGGGGTTCTGGCGCCCCAGGCAACGGCCGACTCGGAGGTGGAAGGCCTGGAGGTGGTGAACCGGAACAACCTGGTGATCAGCCCTCTGAACACCGTGATGCGGCGGTTTGAGGACAACAACAGCTACCTCAAGGACGAGATCGACGGCATCTATATCAAGGTCAACAACGGGACCGATTCGGTGGAGACAGCGGGCGTGGTAACGGCGATTCTGGCCGCCACGCATAAGGATGCCGGCGATTTCACCGTGGTGGTTCCGGCCGGACTCCTGGAACAAAAACGCCGGACCTTGAACATCTTCAACGTCGTCATGATTTGTATCGCGGGTATTTCGCTGCTGGTGGGAGGCATCGGTATCATGAACATCATGCTGGCCACCGTGCTGGAGCGGACTCGCGAGATCGGAATCCGCCGCGCCATCGGCGCGCGGCAGGCCGACATTGTCCGGCAGTTCCTGACCGAAGCGGTGCTGATTTCGATTCTCGGCGGCTCCATCGGAATCGCCTTCGGATTCAGCCTTTCCTGGGTGATTGCCGCCGCCGCGGGATGGTCGACGGTGGTAACCACCTCATCCATCGCGGTCGCCTTTACAGTCTCGGTCGGAATCGGGCTGATGTTCGGCATCTACCCCGCCGTTCAGGCTGCTAAACTCGATCCCATCGAAGCGATTCGCTACGAGTAATCAAATCAACCATGCGTAACCGACATTTTGCCATCCTTGCCTTGGCGTGCGCGCCACTGGCGGCTCAGCAGCTATTGCCAGTGCCCAGTTTTCCCAAGGGCGACTATTTCCGGGCGGGTTTTTCCGGCCCTTCCACGCCGAGAGTGGAGTTGCAGCCACCGGTCCGCCTCTCTGACTTCGTGGTGGACGGCAAGCTGGAAATCTCGCTGCGTTCCTACCTGGAACTGGTTCTTGCCAATAACACCGAAATCCAAATCCAGAAGCTTTCCATTGAGATTCAACGGAACGCGATCACGCGTGCTTTTGCGCGGTTCGATCCGGTCCTTACCGCCGGCTTTCGCGCCACGCGCACGACGACGCCGACCAACGACGTGCTGGCCGGAGCGGCCACGCTGAGCCAGTTGACGCAGCCCTACAACCTGGGCTACCAGCAGATTCTGGAAAACGGGACCACGGTAAACGTCGGTTTCAACGGCGTGCGGCAGACCACGAACAACTCGTTCGCCACATTCAACCCGTCGCTGACGGGCAACTTCGCTTTCAACTTCACGCAGCCGCTGCTGCGGGACCGCGGAGGGTACATCCAGAAGCTGCCGGTGATGGTGGCGCGCAGCCGCTTCCGGCAGAGCCAGTACCAGATGCAGGACCAGGTAATGCGCCTTTTGCAGCAGGCCGAGCTTGCGTATTGGAGCGTGATCGAGGCGCGTGAGGCGTTGGTGGTTCAGGAGAAAGGTCTGGCATTGCAGCAGGCGCTGCTGGAGCGGTCGCAGCGCGAACTGCAATTGGGCGCCATATCCGCATTGGAAATCTATCGTCCGCAGCAGAGCTATGCGAGCTCAGAGATTCAAGTGACGCAGGCCCGCTATCGGTTGCAGCAGGCCGAGGACGTGCTGCGCAGGCAGATGGGCGCGGACTTGAATCCCGATTCCCGGAATATGCCGTTGCAGCTGACAGAGACCGTGCTGCCGCCCGCGGATGACCGTCCCATCGACAAGGAAAGTCAGGTAGAGACTGCCTACCGCAGCCGGCCGGATTTGAGGTCCACGTTGCAGGCTCTCGACATCGACGACCTTAACTACAAGCAGGCGAAGAACGCCTACCAACCGGACCTGTCGCTGACCGGGAATTACACGGCCACGGGCCGCGGCGGCGTGTTCACCCAGCGGACCAACGTGTTTGCCGGTGACGGTTCGCGTAGCACGGTGACGAGCATTATCCCCGGCGGTTTCGGAGATGCGCTGAGCCAGGTGTTCGGGTTTGACTTTCCGATCTACGGTTTCAGCCTCACGCTGCGGCTGCCCTTGCGCGACCGGCGCGCGGCCGCGGACCTGGCCGACGCACAAATTAGCAAGCGGCTAAACAGCCTGCGCGCGCGGAGCGTGGAGCAACAGATCCGGCAGGAAGTTCTGAACGCGGTCACTCAGGTGGAGAACAGCCGGGCCAGCGTACGGCTGGCGCAGGTGGCGCTTGATTTCTCGAAGAAGAACGAAGAGGCCGAACAGAAGCGGTATGACCTGGGCGTCACGACGATCTTCTTCCTGCTGGACGCGCAGACGGCGCTGACCAACTCCGAATCGAATCTGGTTACCCAATCGGTGCAGTACCGCCGCAACCTCCTCAATCTGCTTCGCACGACCGGACAGCTGCTGGAAGAGCGCGGCGTGGTGATCGAGTAAAGCCCGCTCTTAGGCGATAATGGGAGTGGTCTCCCGCCGATGGGCCGTATCCGTGTCCTTTCCGACGTAGTCGCCAACAAGATCGCAGCCGGGGAAGTCGTCGAACGTCCCGCCTCCGTCGTCAAGGAGCTATTGGAAAATTCCCTTGATGCCGGCGCGACGAGTGTGCGCATTGAGGCGGAAGCAGGCGGACGCCGCCTGATCCGCATCACCGACAACGGCTGCGGAATGCTGCGCGATGACGCGCTGCTGGCATTTGAGAGGCACGCCACCAGCAAGCTGAGCGACGTCAAGGACCTGCTGTCGATTTCGACACTCGGGTTTCGCGGCGAGGCGCTGCCGTCGATCGCCTCCGTGTCGCGGCTCACGCTGGAGACGAGGGCGCCTGAGGAGACCACCGGCTCGCGCGTCGAGATCGCCGGCGGGAAGATCCTGCGCTGCGATGAGGCGGCACTGGCAAACGGCACCATCATCACCGTGCGCGACCTTTTCTTCAACGTTCCGGCGCGGAAGAAGTTCCTGCGATCGGAACAGACCGAGCTGGCGCATATCGCCTCGCTGGCCACGCACTATAGTCTGGCCTATCCGGACAAGGCCTTTGAGTTGCGGCATAACGACAATGAGCTGATCAGCGTTACCCCGGCGGGCACGATGCGGGAGCGTGTATTTCAGGTGTTCGGCTCGCAGACGCTCGATGAGTTGGTGGAACTGGGCGAGCTGAGGAGAGAAATGCCGTCCGATGATGATGCCGGGAACCGTCGCATCATTTTGCGTGGCTTTGTTTCTGGTCCGCAAGTGCAAAAGAACAACCGCAATGCCATCTTCCTTTTCGTCAACGGACGGCTGATCAAGGACCGGCTGCTGCAGCACGCGCTGAATGCCGCCTACCACAACCTGATCCCGCCGAGCGCCTATCCATTCGCCCTGCTGTTTGTCGAATGCCCCTGCGAAGAGGTGGACGTGAACGTGCATCCGTCGAAGACGGAGGTCCGGTTCCGGCGCGGCTCCTGGGTCCACGATTTTGTCCGCGATTCCATCCGCGACGTTCTGATGAGGCAACGGCCGGTGGCGGCGGTTCCAACCTCATCCGCGGCGCGCGCGCCGGCGCAGCCGGGCGCCGGGTTGCCGTATTCGGAATTCACGCAGGGGATTGAGAATCTTCACTTCCGGCAATCAGATGCGGAGGCGCCCCGGGAGGCGCCGGTGGAACAGCTGCCGCAGTTCACGCTGCGTCAGCCTGCCCCGCACAATCCCCGCCTCGATTTCGGCGCGCCGCTGGTAGAGCCCGTGCCGCCGCCGGTGCGGCAGACTAGGATTCCCGACACGCACGGGCCATTGCCTCCAGGGCTGGCCGAGGAGCCATCGCCGAGCCTGGAAGTTCTCCAGGACCTGCGGCCGATCGGCCAACTGCATGACAGCTTCATCGTGGCGGCCGGGCGCGACGGGCTGTGGATTATCGATCAGCATGTGGCGCATGAGCGCATCCTGTTCGAGAAGGTGCTGCGCCAGATGGCTGCGGGGATGGTGGAGCGGCAGCAGCTGCTGATGCCGATCCTGGTGGAGCTGACGGCCCCGCAGCAGGTGGAGTTCTCACGGATCGCCGCGGAGCTGGCGGCGGCGGGCTTTGAAGTGGAGCCGTACGGGCCGCGGACGATCGCGGTGAAGGCAGCTCCGGCCGATGTGAGCCTGGGCGAGATTGAACGGGTGCTGTTCGAGATCCTCGAGATCGCCGATAAGGAGCTGCGCAACGCCAGCTTTGAGGAGGTCCGGCAGCAGATGGCGGCCTCCATTGCATGCCGGGCGGCAATCAAGATCAATACGCCGCTCGATGCACATAAGATGCAATGGCTGGTGGATGCGCTGTCGGCATGCCAGTTTCCGATGAGCTGCCCGCATGGGCGGCCGATCGCGCTGCGCTATGCGACGAGGGAGATTCTGAAGGCGTTCCACCGCATCTGACTTATTCCCATTCGATGGTGGCGGGCGGCTTGTGCGTGAGGTCATGGAAGACGGCGCAAAGGCCTTCCGCGTTCAGAAGCTCGGAGGTCATGCGGCTACGCAAAGGCTCCTCCATCTTGACCGCCTGCGCGGTCATTCCATCGACGGAGTGTATAGGGCGCAGGACAACGGAGTCAGGCCGGTCGAGCGTGCCGCAGGGAATCAGGATCACGGGGAATTGCCAGACTTTGGAGTCGAAGCCGGCCTCGTGACTGAGGCGGCGCACGATGGCGTCGGCGCGGCGCAGGCGGTGAAGCCGCTCCGGAGTCAGGCCGGCCGCAACGACGCTCATCCGCTGGATCGGCGCATGGGCGCCCGATTGAGCGACTACGCGGTTGATGTTCTGGAGGCGGTTGACGGTGACCGTAGCTCGCGCAAACATCTCCTCGTTCCATCCGGGGTTATCGAGCACGAGAACGGCGCGGTAGGTGCGCGAGTCGCCCTGCACGCCCACGGTCTGGACCGGGATCATCCAGCCTTCTGGGAGTTTCTCGACCGGGGCGGTCTGTTCGGCGCAGAGAAGGCGGATGGCGAGCGCCGGGCCGGGGAAGGGATGGCGGTCCAGCAGTTCGTCGGGCAGGCCGAGTTCGCGGCCGATTTCGCGCACTTCGTCCTTGTAGAAAGAGGTAAGAGGCTCAATGATACGGTTGGATTCGATGAGCTTCTGAATGCCGGCGACGCGGTTGTGATGAGTCTTGATGAGGTCGGCCTGCGCGGTGCCGCCGGATTCGATGGTATCGGGATAGATGGTTCCCTGCCCGAGTATCCAGTCGCCGTCCAGGTAATGACCTGACTGCAGCACGGTCTCCTGGACGCGGACAAACTGCTCGCCGATGATGTGGCGCTTCTGTTCCGGGTCCCAGACGCCTTGCAGGGCGTCGAGGAATTGGGCGCCGGCGTCGACGATTTCGACACCAAGCGAGTCGCGCACAAACTCGGTCTCGGCCTCGCGCATAAGCCCGGTGTCGACGTAAGCGCCGCGGACACGCTCGGGACCGAGGGCGCGGAGGCAGAGGCGGTAGGCGACCGAGGAGTCGACGCCACCGCTGACGAAAAAGAAGACGTTGCGGGCGCCCGTGGTCTCGCGGATTTTCTCCTCCAGCAAGTCGAGTCTGCCGCGCGGGTCCCAGTCCTTCCTGCATTCGCAAATCGAGAAGAGGAAATTCTCGAGCACCTGCATGCCGCGCGGGGTGTGGACAACCTCAGGATGGAACTGGACTCCATAAAGCCGGCGGGCCGGGTCGCCGATGGCGGCGATGGCACACGTGTCGGTGCTGGCCAGCACGTCGAAGCCGGGCGGTGGCTTCTCCACCTGGTCGCGATGGCTCATCCAGACAGGCTCATCGGCGCCGAGGCCCTGGAACAGCCCGTCGCGGACGGAGACTTGCAGCGTGGCATGGCCATATTCGCCCTTGTCGCCTTTTCGGACAGAGCCGTTCAGCAGGTAGGCCATCAACTGCTGGCCGTAACAGATTCCAAGGACGCCGGCGCCCAGATCGAACAGCGCCTTGTCGACCGAGGGGCTGCCCGGTTCGTAGACGCTATTGGGGCCTCCGGAGATGATGATGCCCTTGCGGCCGGTCAGGGTTTCCGCCGTGGCGTCCGAGGGCCTGACTTCCGCGTAGACGCCCAACTGGCGCACGCGTCTGGCGATGAGATGGCAGTATTGGCCGCCGGCGTCGAGAACGGTGATTTGTGGCGGCGGGGCGTCTTCCCTCATTCCCCCGGTCCGTCCGCGGCTAGTCCCTTCCGCCGCGGTTCAGGCGTTGCACAATCATCTTTTTGGCGTTCTCGATCAGTTCCTTGGCCTTGGGGAGCGACTCGATGGCCTTCAGGACCATCGGGTCGGATTCGACCATGATGCGCTGGGAGTCTTCAATGTTGAACACATTGATGAAGACTTCGCGCCGGAGCTGCTGCTTGATCCACTCTTCGTTTTCCGTGAACTCGACCTCGGTGAACTGGATGCCTTCCCTGGACAGGTACTGGCGGAATTCGGCCATGACGCCCTGGTCCGGCTGCCAGTCCTTGCTGATTTTGGACCGGTCATGGGAGCTGAAGTACTGGGCGGTGAAGTTGAGGAAGGCGTAGTTGCGGAACATGACAGCCTGCATACGGTTGCCCTTGGGCGTTTCGTACTTCTCGTCCGGGGCGATGCCGCCGCCGCCGTAGACGGTGCGGCCGCTGTCTGTCATTTTGACGTCCTGGGGATTCTTTGCTTCCAGGTTCTTGCGGTAGTAGTAGTCGAAGAAGCTCGTGTTGGCGTAGTCGCGCTGGATGAGCCTGCCGCTGGGTGTGTAGTATCGGGCGGTTGTGAGGGCGAGGCCCGTGTTTTCGGCCAGGTGGTAGACGGTCTGCACCAAGCCCTTGCCGAAGGTGTTCTCGCCGTAAATCCAGGCCCGGTCGTGATCCTGGAGAGCGCCGGCCACGATTTCGGCGGCGGAGGCCGAGAAGCGGTTGACCAGCACGACGATAGGGTATTCGCGGCCGCCGCTGCCATTGCGCGCGACGTAGGGTTTCTCCGGAGCGGCCCGGCCACTGTGCTTGACGACGGTCTGGCCGCGTTGGAGGAAGCGGTCGGCGACGGCGACGCCCTCATTCAGCAGGCCACCGGGATTGTCGCGAAGGTCGAGAACGAGACCCTTGACGTTGTTCTCACCGAGCTTCTTGAGGGTTTCCTCCACTTCGCGGGAAGTGTTTTCGTTAAATAGCTCAATGTCGAGATAGGCGATGCCGGGCTTCAGCCAGGAGGCATCCTTGACGCTCTTGCGGGAAATCTCGTCGCGGACGATGTTGAAGGTGAGCGGCAGCGGGCTGCCCTCGCGAGCGACTACGACCTGCACCGGGGTACCCTTGGGCCCCTTCAGCATGTCGGCGACTTCGTCGCTGCGGAGATTGTCCGTTGGCTTGTCGTTGACCGAGATGATGACGTCGCCGGGGCGGATGCCGGCCTTGTAGGCGGGCGAGCCCGGGAAGGGCGCGATCACCATCGTTTTGTTGTTCTTGGGGGCGACGGTCATGCCGACGCCGTAGTAATGGCCCTTCTGATCCTCGCGCATGAGCTGGAAGTCACGCGGATCAAGGAAGCTGGAGTGGGGATCCAGGGTCCGCAACATGCCGGGAATGGCGCCGCGGTAGATGGTGCGGTCAGGGTTGACCTTGTCGGCGAAGTTCTTTTCGACCAGATCGTAGACGCTGGAGAAGGACTTTACGGAGAGCTTGTAGTCTTCTTCCTGGGTGGCGGCTTCGACATCGCTCAGGCCGGGACCGAACACTCCGCCAAGCAACGCACACAGCACGATCACGGCTGGAGTGAAAAGAAACAGTCGCCAATTTTTACGCAATGGCCCGCACCTCCCAGGCTTTAACCAGTATAGCCTAAACAGACGCGCGAACCGGGCAAACCGTTTCCTAGAGGGCCCGGGAGCGTTTGGCCAAAGCGGTGCTGGTTTCGGCGCGGGCGGGCTTTTTCTGGGCCAGGTTCAGGCGCTTGGCCTGATCGCTGACACAGACCAGGAACATGGGCTGGTGCGCGTTCTTCAGGACATCGATCACCCGGGATTGGCTGTCTTCCAGGTAGATCGACTTGCCGTCGGTAAGCAGGTGCATGTCGGAAGCTCCGGAGAGGACCTCGCCGATGCGTTTGCCCATTTCGCGCTGAAGGAACCTCAGCACGCGGCGGATCTTCTGCAACGAGAAGCCCTTGCGCCGCAATTCGGCAATCACGGTAATCTCCAGCACCTCGGCCGGAGAATAGACGCGTTTGTGGCCCTCATGCCGCGGGGACACCACTTTTTGTTCGTCCCACCACTGGAGCTGCCGCAAACTGACGCCGGCGATGCGGGCAACTTCGCTACTGGAGCAGGTCCGCTCTTGGGGGACGGGATCAGGCCTGCCTCTTTTTGTTTTGAACATGAACCACCGCTTCCGTTTAAATATCGGGACCTATCAAATTGTACTTTAACCCAGGAGGGAGTCAATAGGGAATTTTGTTGGCGAGTCGGGAAGCCGCGCCCCTTTGCGGTATCGTGTCGAGGAATGCCGAGTTGTGTCGGGAAGAGTTAATAAATCCCACAGTCTGTTAAAATTTAAGTGGGCCTATATGAGCACACGCCGTACCCATATCGTGATCCCCGAGACGCTTGCCACCGAGATCGATGCCCTTGTCGGCAAGAGAGGCAGGAGCGCTTTTCTGGTTCAGGCTGCCGAGAAAGAATTGTTACGGCTCAAGCAGATACAGGCGCTGGAGGCTGCCACGGGAGCCTGGAAAGATAAGGATCACCCGGAACTCAAGCAGGGGGCCGACAAGTGGGTTCGGAAAATGCGCCGGGAATACGAGCAGCACTTGGACCGGGTGAACAATTAGGTTTCGATGGCCCGTTTCCTGCTGGATACAAGCGTGATTGTGGACGTGCTGAACGGCAAGCGCGGCCGGGCGGAACTGTTGCGGAGCCTGCTTGAGGCGGGACACGTGCTTGGCTGCTGTCCGATCAACGTGGCCGAGGTTTATGCCGGGATGCGGCCTCAGGAAGAGGAGCCGACGAAACGACTCCTGGAGAGCCTGGAGTACCATGCCATCAGCCGCGAAGCGGCGCGGCTGGCCGGGGAGTGGAAGCGTGACCACCGGAAGTCCGGGACGACGCTCCACCTGGCCGATGCCGTCATCGCCGCCGTGGCGATTACCAACCGGTTGACTCTGATGACCGATAACGTCAAGGATTTTCCGATGAAAGGTCTGGAGTTGTATCAGCTGCCTTAGGGAAGCCTACTGCTTGCGCGGGTCCTTGCTTTTGGCCCACTCGAGGAGCCGCTTCACGGGGGGGAAGAAATCGGCAAGGATGATGAGGCCAGGGATGAGGAAGATCCAGCCCGGCATGATGGGCAGGATGAGCCCAATGACGCCCAGAATGGACAGGCCGATACCGGATGCAAGGCGGATGGTTTTCTGCAATTTGGGATGCGCCCCTAGCCGCTATTATCGGTCAGCAGCGTTAATCGGTGCTGTAATTTATCTCCAGGCGCGTGACGGCGCGGGAGGCGAACCACAGAACCAAGGCGGTGACGGCGAGCAGGCCGAGCACGGCGGTGGCGGCGGGGGCCGGCTCGGCGGGGGCAAGCAGCATGCGGGCCAAGGCTGGGGTGTCGGAGTCCATCGGGGCGGGAACGGGGCAGAGCGACTGGACGTAGTACAGGACGCTCAGTTTTTGCAGAACGGCGGGCAGGAAGCCGTTGATGCCTTCCCAAAGCAATAGCACGGCGGCGGGGATGATGGGGTTGCGGACCAGCAGGCCAGCGGCGAGGAAGACGCTGCCGTAGCCGAGCGAGGCTAGAGCCGCGGCGGCGGCGTACCAGAAAGCGTGGGAGGCGCCGCCGTCGCGCCAGAAGGCCTGGACTTCGGCGGTCTCCTGGGGCCACAGCATGGCGGCGAAACAGAAGAGCGCGCCGCCAGTGAAGATGACCACGGCGGCAATGAGGCCGGCCAGGTATTTGCCGGCCAGCAGCACTTCGCGGCGGACGGGCGTGAGCATCCAGAAGTGGAGGGTTTTATCCATCATCTCGCCCCGGAACAGGTTCATGAAAATGCCGAGGCAACCGAAGAAGATGGCGAGGCGCAGGTAGAAATATTGAAAGACGCCGGCGTAGACCTGGCGGTCCTCTTCGAAATCGATGAGGTTGGAAGTGCTTTTCTGAACCAGCAAGCCGGAGCGGAACCATAGGTTCACCTGACGTGTGCCGTCGTAGTACCGCATGTAGCGGCGCTCGGGTTCCTCTTCGTCCCTGCGGCGGAAGCGCTGGTCGGTAATGGGGGTGCCGGCTTTGGCGATCACTTCTTCTTCGGTGTCGCCCTCGCGGACGGAGTCCAGCTTGGCGGGTGTGGTCACGGCGTGCCCGCCCCAGCGCTCGCGCTTGATCTTCACCTCAATGCCGTGGCCGATGAAGATAATGGCGGGGAAGAAGGCGAGCAGGTAGACCCACAGGGAGCGGCGGGCGAAAAAGACGCGGCGCAGCTGTAGGCGGGCGATCATCCAGACCTGGCGCAGACGGAAGGAATTGTTAATCATCGGCCGCCTCCGATCAGATATTCATAGAGGGCATCGACGTTTTCATCGGCGGCCATGACGCTGTCGATGGGCGAGCCGTTGCCGGCGATGCGGGTGAGGGCGCGGGAGAATTCCTGGCGGCTGCGTGTCCAGACGAGCATGCCGAGGCGGTCCTCGTGGAGCTTGATTTCAGTGACGTGATCCATTTCAAACAGGATGGAGGCGATGCGGGAGGCGTCGCGGCAGCGGATGAGGAACTGGCTGGGATGCTCATGCATCTCGTCGCGGACACCACGGATCTGGCCTTCGGCGATGATCATGCCGTTGGCGATCAGGATGACTTGGTCGGAGATGACGTCCACCTCCTGGAGTACGTGGCTGGAGAGAACGACGTGGCGGCCGCGGTTGGCGAACTCGCGGAACAGGGCGATGGTCTCGGCGCGCACCAGCGGATCGAGGCCGTTCAAGGGCTCATCGAGCACCAGCACCTCGGGATCGTGAGCGATGGCTTGGGCAAGGCGGACACGCTGACGCATGCCCTTGGAGTAGGCGGCGACTTTGCGGTTGGCGGCATCGGTAAGGCTGACGCGCTCGAGCGCTTTCCAGGCCATGCGGCGGGCTTCCTCGGATGAGTAGCCATAAAGCAGGAGGCCGGCCGAGACAAACTCGTAGCCGGTGGCACCACGCGGGGCGGCGTCGTACTGCGTGGCGTAGCCAGTGAAGCGCATGAGCTGTTCTGGATTGCGCGGGGAGATGCCGCGAACCTCGATCGTGCCTCGGTCGGGGTGAACGAGGCCGGTGATCAGGTTCATGAGCGTGGTTTTACCGGAGCCATTGGGGCCGACGAGGCTGGTGATGCCTGGCGGGATGCGAAGGGTGACCCGGTTGACGCCGAGCACTTCGCCGTAGAACTTGGAGACTTCGTCGAGGCGGATTTCCGGAGTAATCATGAGACCACCTCGACGGGGCGCAACTTGCGGTTGAGAACCCACAGCAGGCCGGCGGCCATCACGGCCAGAGCGATGGCGTGCTCATAGGCCTCGGGTCCGGGCAGGGCTTCCGCGCCCAGCAGCCAGCGCCAGATCTTATTGACGGCGAGAGTGGGGTTGAGAAGCGAACCCCACTCGACGCGAAGGATGTTGTCGATCATGGCGCCCGCTCCGGCGAGCACGAAAAAGAAAGCGAGCACAAGGCCGCCGGCGACGATGCGCCATTTCACATAAGCGGAGCTGGCCATGGCGACCATGCTGACGAAGGTGATCCAGAGCAGGAAGCCGCCGAGAATGCCGAGGCCGATCTTCCAGTTGAGCTGGAACCAGTCCCAGCCGGCCATGCCGGTCTGCATGCCGAACAGCAGGACGCCGGGGACCCAGGTGACGGGGGAGAGCAGGCCGAGCAGCACGAGCATGCGCGCAAGGACATAGTCGGCGCGGGACATGGGGCGGCTGAAATAGAGCGGGAGAGCGTTGTTGGCGAGATCCGGAGCGATGAGGCTGGGACCGGCGAAGGCGGCCAGCAGGACGGCGAAGACCGCCTGGAAGTTCATGAAGATGACAAAGAAGCGCGGGTTGATCTCGAGGAAACGGGTGAAGCCCCTGTCCAAACCCTGCCAAAGTTCGGTGTGGTTGGAGACGTAGATAAAAACGCCGCACGCCAGCGGCCAGAACAGGGAGACCATCATGACGATGACAACCAGGCGCTGTGCCATGAGGCGGCTCCAGGCAAATCGCGGGAGTGCGAGAAGGCGCGACCAGTAGCCGGTGAGGTGACCTTGGTAACGGCGGTATCCGCGTTTATAGACGGCCATCGGCGGCAACCTCCTGGACGGCGGGCTCCTGGCCCGGGGATGCTTGCAGGTGGCCGACGGCCTTCAGGAAGATCTCCTCGAGCGAATCGCGGCGATGCGTGAGGCGGTGAACGCTCAAGTCCAGGCGTGCAATGAGACGCCAGAGGGAATCGATCTCGACGCCCGGCGGCAGGACGATGCGCCAGTGGCCGCCGCCTTCGTTGACGCCTTCGGCGCCATGTTCCCGGAGCACTTCGAAAAGGCCGGAGTCGTCGCCGGTGACTTCGAGTTCGACGAACCGGCGGTTGGTTCTGCGCTCGGCTTCCAGATCGGCATGGTGAACGATCTTGCCGGCCTTGAGAATGACGGCTTCGTCGCAAACCTCTTCGACATCGCGGAGCAGGTGAGAGCAGAGCACGACGCTCATGCCGTGGTTGTCCTTCATTTCGCGGATGAGTTTAAGCATGCGGGAGCGGGCGGCGGGGTCGAGGCCGTTGGTGGGTTCGTCGAGGATGACGAGCTCGGGGCCGTGGAGAATGGCCTGGGCGAGCTTGGCCATCTGCTTCATGCCGAGCGAGTAGGTGCCGATGGCGCGGTATCGCGCCTCACCGAGGCCGACGTGAAAGAGGACCTCGTGGGCCTTTTCCAGCGCGACATCGCGCGGCAGGCCGGTGATTTCGCCCATCAGGCGCAGGAAAGAGACGGCGGTGAGGTCGGCGATGAAGGCGTCGTTTTCCGGCATGTACCCGATGCGGGCTTTGACTTGGCGGGATTGGCTGTGGCAATCGACGCCAAGCACGCGGGCGCGGCCCGCCGACGGCTGGTGAAAGCCGAGCAGAGTTTGGATGAGGGTGGACTTACCGGCGCCGTTGGGTCCGAGCAGGCCGATGGCCTTGCCGGCTCCGGCGACGCCAAGGCGGCAGGAGATTCCCTCCAGCACTTCGCGGCGGCCCAGCCTTACCCGGAGATCGTCAAGTTCGATGACTGCGCTCATTCACCTTTTCCGAACCCGTTTCGCGACGCTTTTCTGGACCCGCGCGCCGGCGGCTTTTCCGGCGGCTGCCGTGGAAGGATGGATATCCGGTCCGGCGAAGAGCATCAAGTCCATTATCAGGCTCGTTAAGCGGGTACGGCTTGCGGCGTGAATTCGTTCCGTTTCGCCGTCGAAAACCACAAGTGTTGGCTCGCGGTTGGCAAGCAGGTTTTTCAACGCCCCGCTGGTGAAGAAAGCGGCGACGTCGGCGATGGCTCCCTCGGTGTTGAGCCAGAAGAAGCCGGAATAATGCAGGCCGCCGGTGGAGGGCTGCTGGCTGCGGAAGCGGGCGGACCGGACCAGTTGCGGGCCGGTATCCCTGACGGTGATGGCGCGGGCGGCCAAGGCGCGGTCGGTGGAGGCGATCATGTAGCCGCGGTCATAAGTCCAGAAGAGGGTGATCGGGCTGGAGTTGGTCTTAAGCGACATCCAGATTCTGCCGTTCACGGTTTCCGTGCTGTAGGAGACCTGTATGCCGCTGTTGGCGGCTTCGCGGTTGAAGCTGTCGGCGAGGCGGCGGACGGCGGCGTCGAGCATAGCCGGATGATGCACCTCGAGCGCGGCTACCCAGCCGGGTAGCGGAATCGCGGGCCGTTCCATGGCGAGCGTGAAGTTGGTGCCGAAAGCGGGAGCAATGTCGGAGGCGATACTGATGCCGGACTTCTGCTCGAATTGGCTGATTCCGCCGGCGAGATTGCCAAGCGAGGCGAGCAGCTCGGTGAAGGCCTGGCGCGGGTCGCGCGTGGAGGCGGAAAGAACGGCGGCAGCTTCCGCGGAGATGTATTCGGCGGAGGCGGCCGGGCCGGGCGTGGCGAGCCAGGAGGCGAGGCCGGTGCGGGCTCCGGAGAAGGTGAGCGAGGCGCGGTTGTCGTCGGCTCCGTGGACGTTGCGCCACTCAAAGAACAGGTGCTTCATGTTGGAGAAGCCGAGGAGGGAAACTTCCGAGGCGGCATTGGGGCTGAGGCCGATGGCCTGTATGTCCAGCCCAAGCATCCAGCCGACGCCGCGGGAGTAGCGGCTCTGAATCTCGGCGGCGAACGGCGTCGCTGTTCCGCGGCCGAGCAAGGCGGCGATGGAGGCGAGGTTGGGCGCCGAGTGGGAGATGAGGAGCAGATCTTCCGTCAGCCGGTACGGAAAGGTCTCCTGTGAGGACTGCTGGAGGCGCTGGAGCGCCTGATCGAGGTTGGCGCGGCGGCCAGGCTGTACGGTGGCGAGGAAGGCCGGGATCTGGCGGCCGCCGGGCAGGTGCACGGCGGTCATGACGAGTTCGTCGCCGAGCAGCGGAGTGACATCCTGGAGACCTTCAAACAGCTTCTTGGCCTCTTGGCCGGAGCGCGAAGTCCACCACTCCTTGAGCACGGGGCTGTCCTGTGCGCGGGAATCGATCATGCGAAGCGCCTCGCGGATCGTTCCGTTCAGGTTGGGAATGGCGGCGTAGACGAAAGCGCCTTCGGGAAGCTGGCGTAGCAGCGCGGACTGCGTGCGGAGGGCGGGAGCGGGCAGTGCGGCCAGCTGCTTCTCGATTTGCATGAACTCGGCGAGCAGGGCGTAGTACTTGTCGGCGTTCGAACTCCAGCTGACGGCATTGCGTGCGGAAACTGATTCGAGCCTGGAATCGGTGGAGGCGATCTGGCCGGCTGAGAGCAGCTTGGTTGCGCCGGGCTGGGAGACTTCGACGGAGCCTTCGACGACGGCCACCAGCGATCCGGCGGCGCCGCTGGAAACGGCAAACACGGTGCCCTTGACCGAGGCGAGAGAATCGCGGGTGCGGACGCGGAGGCGGCCATTGCGTTGTTTGGCGGCCTCAATGACCAGATCGCCGGTGCCGAGCGCGACGGTCTGCCCGCTCCAGGCGGAGTGTATGGCGAGCTCGGTGCGCTCATTCATTTCCATGAGCGAGCCGTCGGCAAGGCGAAGAACGGCGCGCGACCCGGCGGCGGTGCGGACAAGCTGCCCTTCGCCGATTTCGGCGCCCTTGGCGAGAGCGCCGCCGGAGACCAGGTAGAGCTGCCCGCTGGTGCTGGCAACGGTGGCCCGTGGGCCGGAGGGCGCCAGCGCCGTATCGATGCGGTCCGCGCCAAGGTAGAGCGCGGCGGCGGCTACCCCGGCGGCGACGGCCCACTTGGTCCATCCGGCGAAGCGGGAGCGGCGGGCCTGTGGAAGGGGGATGACTTTGCGCTCCCCGGTGGATTCGGCGAGCTGGCGGCGGCAGGAGGCGCAGCGGCTGAGATGGTCTTCGACAAGCAAGCGGCGCGGTCCGGCCAACTGGCCGGCGTGGTAGGCGGGGAAGTCAGGAAGGAAGGAGGCGCAAGCGGCCGAGGCCGGGCCGGCGATCTTGTTCCAGACACGCTCCTTTGCTTCGGCCAACTGGCCGGGGGATACGGTCTCCTCGCGCATTTGCTGAAGCAGGGTATCGAGGCGGTCTTCTTGCATTTGCGATTCTCCCTTCATCGTCTGAAAGATTTCTGAAGCTCTTCCCGGATCCGGTACAAGCGGCTGGCGACGGTGCCTTTGGCGATACCGAACTGTTCGGCCAGCTCGTCGTAGGAGTAGCCTTCCAGGTAGCAGAGCACGAACAACTCGGCGTCTTCCTGAGCCAGCTTTGCCAGGGCACGCCGGACGCGCTCCTTTTCGAGCAGGTCGGCTTCGCGGCCGCCGTAATCCCTGGCCTCCTCGATGGCGGTTTCGGCCTGGGAGGAGCGTTTGCGGAGCAAATCAATGGAGGCGTTGGTGGCGGCGCGGCGGAGGTAAGGTTCCGGGGAGCGTATCGGATCGAGAGGAAGCCTGCTGTCGAGCAGTTTCAGGAATACCGTTTGAAGCACATCTTCGGCATCGGCTGGATTGCCGGTGACACGGAGAGCGGCGCGGAAGACCGCGTCCGAGTACTGCTCGTAAAGGTCGTGAAATCCTGGTGGCAGCATCACCTGATCTGAGGGTGTTCCAGTTGCCGGGCTCGCCATACTCCCCTTCCTGCCTGAGATGACGGGCGAAACGGCCGCTTTCTTCCAAGGGCGGCGTTAATGTTGGTCAATTTCAAGCTGGACCGCCGGCCACCAGGAAGAAAACCAGGCGCGGAAAGCCGCGGCGCGAGCCGCAGTTTCCCGGGAAAAAGGTACGGGGTGCTCGCCTGGAGCGGCGCCCCGTGCGGCGAGAGCAAGCCTTATGCCCACCGGAACAGGCATAGTGTCGATCCAGGCGATGAACTCATGTAGCCGTGCGTCGAGGGTCTGCTGCCGGGCCGTGTCGCCGGAGCAGATGGCGGCATCCAGGGCCCCGACCAGTTCCGGCAGAGCGCAGGCGACGCCGGAGATGGAGCCGTGCGCACCGTCGCTGCGGGCGCGGGTGAAAATGGAGTCGTTGCCTACAACGATGGTGGCTGTTTCGCGGACTTCAAGCAACCGGCTCATGGATTGCCAGTCACCGCTGGAGTCCTTGATGCCGGCGTAGGCTTGCGATCGGAGCAGGTCGAGAGCCAGTTCTATAGGGATGGGGGAGGTGAAGAAGGGGATGTTGTAGAGGAATCGTGGAATACCGGCGGGCGCGGCCGCGGCAAACCGGCGGAGGAACTCACCGGTTTCGGGCTCGCCATAACGGTAAAAATAGGGCGGCATCAGCAGCAGAGCGGCGGCGCCGGCCTGTTTGGCGGCTTGCGCAAGCTCCAGCGCGCCATCCAGCGAGGAATGGGAGACATTGACCATCACGGGAAGCCGTGTGCCGGCGATGATGGTTTCGGCCAGCCGCTGGCGGTCTTCGATCGAGAAGTGGGGGAACTCGCCGGTGGCGCCGAGCAAAGTGATTCCTCTGATACAGGATGGGGGAAAGGCTGCGGCCAGTTCGAGAGTGGCTTGAAAATCGATGCGCCGGGCGCCGGGTACGCGGGCGGTGACGGCGGCGGCAAACAGGCCGGCGACGGGCCCGCGGGCGGATATAGAATGAGGAGCGGATAAGGAGCCTGACATGAGCAATTCCACGAATAACATATCGCAAGATGCCGTCTCGCGGCGGTCATTCCTGACAGCGTCGGCGGGTACGGGAGGTGCGGCGGCGTTCACCATCGTGCGGCCCGAAGTGTTGCGCGGCCAAGTAAAGACGAAGCTGAAGGCGGGTCTCATTGGCGTAGGCGGACGTGGCCGGCAGGCGGTGAACGATCTGCTGACCGGCTCAGAAAACGTGGAAGTGGTGGCGATGGCCGATGTGTTCGAAGACCAGTTGGAGAAGAACCTGGCCTGGCTCAAGAACGATCAGAGAAATGCGCGGATCGCCGAACGCGTGAAGGTGGGGCCGGAGCATCGCTTTGTCGGCTTTGACGCCTATAAGAAACTGGTCGCCTCCGATCTCGATATCGTAATGCTGTGCACGCCGCCGGGCTACCGGCCGGAGCATTTCGAAGCGGCGATCGAGGCCGGCAAGCATGTGTTTTGCGAGAAGCCGTTCGGGACCGACCCGGTGGGGGTGAGGCGGTTCATGGAGGCGGCGAAGAAGTCAGAGGAAAAGAAACTCACGGTGGTGAGCGGAGCGCAGCGCCGGTTCAACCGGGAATACGTGGAGACAATTGAGAAGATCAAGAAGGGTGTGATCGGGGAAGTGGTGGCGGCTTATGCCTATTGGGTCGGCACGCCGGTGATCCAGCAGCGTTCGCGCAATCCGCAGTGGGGCGACATGACGTGGCAGCACCGGGCCTGGTATTCGCATGTGTGGATCTGCGGGGACCAGATCGTGGAGCAGCATTTGCATAATATCGACGTGATCAACTGGGTGATGGGGACACATCCGATCAGCGTGGTGGCGACCGGAGGCGTGGCCTGGAGGCCGAAGGACGAGATCCACGGCAACATCTATGACCATGTGAGCTCGGATTTCGTTTATGCAAATGGAATGCGCATGTCGAGCTACTGCCGGCAGTATCCGGGCGCGTTGTACCGGAACGTGAGCGAGCTTGTTGTGGGTCAGCGCGGGCGCAGCAATTGCCATGATCTGGGGAGCAAGGGAGAGCGCGACTACGTGGCCGAGCACACGGCGTTGGTGAACAGTATCCGAGGAGACGGGCCATACATCAACCACGCGATGGCGGTGGCCGAATCAACGATGACGTGCATCATGGCGCGGGAGTCGGCCTATTCCGGGATGGAGGTCACCTGGGACATGATCATGAATTCGAAGCTGGACCTGCAGCCGAAGAAGTCCGGCTATGACGAGAAATTCGAGGTGACGCCGGTGCCGGTGCCAGGCGTGTATAAGTTCACCTAGAAAGCGGCTGGAACTGGAGAAGCGGCTGGGCGAGGTGTTCGAGAAGGCGTGTGTGGACTGCGGTGTTAGCGCGGGCACGCAGGACGGAGGAGAGAGCTTCCAGCAGCTCCAGACGCTCAGCGGACACCGGGTCGAGGGCCGTTTGCTGAAGGAGCAGGGAGTCGGTCTTCCGCAACGCGGAATCAAGCAGATGAGCGTCGCCGGTCTGGAGAGCCTCCAGCAGGAGGCTGGCCAGGTAAGCCGACAGTTGTTGTGCCCGAGGGCAGCCAGTGAGAGGCACCAAAAGGCTTATCGGTGCGGGAGTGGGGGAATAAGAAGGAAAGCGGCAAAGCTGTTTTAATTCAAGCCGGTGCGGGGTGGGCCGATAAGGGAGGGGAGACTCCCTCGATGATCTGGCTGACACGCCTCAATCACAAGCCCTTCGTGTTGAATTCCGACCTGATTGAGCAGGTGGAAGCGATGCCGGACACGATTGTGACTCTGATCACGGGACAAAAGTTAATCGTGAGCGAATCAGCCGATGAGGTAGTGGAGCGTGTGATCGCGTTCCGCAGAGCGATTGGACTGAGTGGGATGAGCGGTCCGGCGGCTGTGGGAAAGGCCTTGGTGGAGCAGAGTCTGGAAGCGGAGTGTGACTAGAAAAAACGATGGCCAAGGCGAAGGGACCAAAAAAGAAGCCGGATTTTGCCACCCTCGGTGGGCTGGCGTTAGCCCTATTGGGGATTGTGGGCGGGCTGCTGCTGGAAGGGGGCGAGATGAAGGACATCTCGCAGTACACGGCGGCGGTGATCGTATTGGGAGGTACGCTGGGGGCGGTTCTGATCAACACGCCGATGGGTATCGTGAAGGGCGCGATGAAGTACATGGGGCAGGTGTTTTTCGAGCGGGCGGATGGATCCGGCGGGGTTGCGGACGAATTGATCGAGTACGCGACCAAGGCTCGCAAGAACGGGGTGGTGAGCCTGGAGAACGACGCCAACGGGGTGCAAGACCCGTTCATGAAAAAGGCGTTGATTCTGGCCGTGGACGGGACGGACTTGCAAGAGATCAGGAAAATGCTGGAGTTGGAAATCGCGATGGAGGAGCAGTACGCCGAGCAGTGCGCGAAGGTGTTTGAGTCGGCCGGCGGGTATGCACCAACGATCGGCATCATTGGCGCTGTGATGGGACTGATCCAGGTGATGAAAAACCTGTCAGACATCGACAAGGTGGGGCACGGGATCGCGGTGGCGTTTGTGGCGACGGTATACGGGGTGGCGATCGCCAACATCCTGTTCCTGCCGATGGCAAACAAGATCAAGGCGCGCGCGGCTCAGGAGGCTCAGTTGAAGGAGCTCATCCTGGAGGGAATCACCGGGATCGTGGAAGGGATGAACCCGAAGCTGATCCGCGCGAAACTCTCCGCCTATCTGCCACCAACGACACGGGGCAAAGGCGCGCCCGTACAGGCGGAGGCATAGCGGGATGGCCAGGCGCAAGAAACATGCCACGCATGAGAACCACGAGCGGTGGCTGGTTTCCTATGCCGACTTCATCACGTTGCTGTTTGCCTTCTTTGTGGTGATGTTCGCGACCTCGCAAACAGACAAAGGCAAAACGCATCAAATGCAGGAGTCGGTGAGGCGGGCCCTCGAAAAAGGGCAAATCGCCTCGGCGATCGCGGGGATCCTCGGCGGTGTCGTGGACGATAAAGGGAAGGGAAACGCGCAGATGAAGGGCCCGGGCGGGGCGAAGCCGCTATCGAGCCTGGAGGAGAACGAAGGAGCCCGATTCGCGGAGCTGCTGCCGGCGATGGAGTTTCTCACCAAGGAACTGGAGCAGGAAATCGCCAAGGGGACGATGCAAGTGAGCATGCAGCCACGCGGGCTGGTGGTGAGTTTTCAGCAGGCAGCGTTCTTTCCCTCCGGGACCGATGAGATCCCGAGGGAAACGTTACCGACGGTGGAGAAAGTAGCCAACGTGATCCTGAAGCTGCCCAACCCGGTGCGGCTGGAGGGTCACACCGACTCGGTGCCGATCCGCGGCGGGATGTTCCGCAGCAACTGGGAATTGTCGGCGGCGCGGAGCATCGCCATGATGGAGGCGTTGACACAGTGCTGCGGGGTTCCTCCGGAGCGGATGTCGGTGGCCGGGTACGCGGAGAACGCGCCGTTGGCCGATAACGCCTCCGAGGAAGGGCGCAAACGAAACCGGCGTGTCGACATTGTGTTGCTGAACAAGACCGGCGGGCAGGCCGAACCGGGCAAGACCGCAGCTCACTGAACCAGCTCCACCTTTTTCAGATTGTCCTTGGGGACACGGTCGATCAACAAAGCAAATGGGTCAATGCCGGCCTGGTCGGGTTCCCGATCGACGAGGAATGTGTGCCGGCTCCTGTTCTGGTTCATCAGAATGCGTTGCCGATAGAGTGTCCGGCCGTACTTCTTGCCTTCGGCGGGCTTGGCGAAGGCGCCAATCTCGATCCAGTCGTTTAACGCGACTTCTCTTTCGTTGCCGTTCGGATCGGCTTTCAGCTTCTTGCTTTCCAGGTCGAGGGTGACTTCGTACTTGCCGGAGGCGAGCTTTCGCGCTTTCGCCTCGATGGCGCGGTTGGCAAAGAGGGTGATCTCCTCAAACAGATCGCGGATCAGGTATGGAAGATGGCGCGGGGTTTCCGCGCGCAGTTCGTCGAGCAGGTGGTTTGAAGTGGGATAAGGCGGGCCCTTATGCGCGAACCGCGCCAGGAACCTCGCGAGCGCGTGGTTGACGGCCTCTTCGCCGATCATCTCCTTCAGGTAGTACATGACGACGCTGCCTTTGCGGTAGTGCACGTAGCCTTGTTCGGAGTGCACCTTCTGTAGAGGCTGCTCGTTGAACTTCTCCTGCCCCCGGCTGCTCAGGTATTTATCCATCTCGTAGGCGAGGAACTTGCGCATCATGTCGCGGCCGTGCTGCCTTTCCATCACCATGAGGGCGGTGTACTGCGCCATGGTCTCGGAAAGCAGCGTGGCGCCTTCCATCCGCGCCCCGATCACCTGATACGCCCACCACTGATGCGCCACTTCATGGGCGGTGATGTAGAAGACATGATCGATGTCTTCGGGGTCCTCGAGATTGGCGATAAAGCCGATCGCCTCCGAGTAAGGCATGGTGCCAGGGTAGGCCTGCGCGAAAGTGGAATGGCGCGGGAATTCCAAGATCCGCGCCTGGCGGTGGTGGTAGGGCGAGAAGTTCCGCGTGCAGTAATCGAGTGTTCGAGCCATGCCGTTCAGCATCTTGTCCACGTTCCATTTGTGCTCCGGGTGATAGTAGACCTCCAGCTTCACGCCGTTCCAGTTCTGGCGCGCCACGGCATAATCCGCGGAGATGAAGGAGTAGAAGTTAAGCGAATCGCGGTCAAGCTTGTAGTGGAAATAGCGGCGGCCGTCCTGATTCCATTCGCGGAGCAGCGAACCGGGAGCGATGGCGATCTGATCCGCGCTGGTGCTGACGACGGTATCGACGCTGACCAGGTCGGAGTGATTGCTGAGATAGCTGTTCCCGCAGGCAGCTATGCACCTGCCCAGGAGATAAGGCATGGGCGGACGCCAGGGGAGTCCGAGTTTCCTGCGGTCCCCTCTATCGGTCAGTTCGGAATCGGGCTGATAACCCAGCTGCGGTACGACGCGTACGTTAAAGAAGGTGCCGTTCTGTACGACTTGGATGAGCGAGACGTCGTTTTCAAAGCCGCGAGCCTCGTAGCCGACCTTGTAGCGCAAGTTCATACGTGCGCCAGGGGGAAGCGGGGAGGCAAGCTCATAGATGCGGTACAGCAGCCGCGTGTCGTTGTGGATCAGGCGCGCGCCGGGTAAATCAATCTCGTAGTCGTAGAGACGCTGGAGGCTGAAGTGAAGTTGGGGGATGGGCGCCGAGCCACGGTTCTCCAGCACCTCCTCCCCGCGAATGGTGAAGGCGCGGCGCTCCGGATAAAGCGCGATCCCGTACTTTACGGCGGCAACGCGGGGCTGGAGAAGCCCCTCGTATTTCTTGTACTGTTTTTCGTAGTCGGCCTGCAGTTGCTCGCCTTGGTCGCGCGTGATGAGACGATTCTCCACCTTGGTGTTGTAGAAGACCCACCCGGCGATCGGCAGCCATGCTACTGAGACAAACGCGGCGCCGGCGGCGAGGCGGCCACGGAAACGCAAGCGTGCCTCATGGAGAGCATGCCGGACTCCCTGGCCTTGCCCGCGCGGCCAGAACACGACGGTGGCCAGTGCGAGCAACACACTGACCCCACCCCAATAGAGCCCGAACCAGAGGAGCCCGCCGAGGAACGGCGCGTACCCATAAAAGTCCGAAAGCGTGTAATTCGGCAGGGAAGCGAACTTCACCATGCGTGTTTCCACGTCGAGCGGAATCCACAGGAAAAAGTTGAGCAACAGAAAAGAGACGTAGCCGAAGTAGCCGAGGTACTTGTTGGGAGAAACGCAGTGGATAAAGAACGCGAGGACGGCGAGATAAAAGAAAGCGGCGTAGTCTGCCAGGAGCAGCTCCTTGGCGTAGAGGTCAAGCTGGATACGGGAGTAATCCTTGTAGAGCTGCACACCAATACCGGATGCGATCGCCACCATTTGAATAGCCGCAATCACCGCGGCCAGTGCGCAGAGTTTAGCGGCGTAATAGAGCCAGGCGGGGACGGGCAGGGCGTCATGGATTTCATCGCAACGCGCGTCGCGTTCGCGCCAGACCAGCACGCCGGCGAAGTAGGTGACGATGACGACCAGGAACACATAAAGATTGCCGCGCAGGATGGAAAGCACCTGGTAGGTGACCGGAAAAGTGGAGACGCCGTAGCCCTCACTGGCGTTGAAGATCAGGCTGGGGATGGTATTGAGCAGGGCGGCGGCAAGAAGAACCAGGAAGGAAGTGGTGCGGATGACGCCGCGGACCTCGGTTTTCAGCAGCCCTCGAAACTGGCTCCACCGCGCCGCGGAGGTGAAGCTACGCTTGACCTCCGGCAGCGCGACGGCCTTGCTGGGCGCCTTGATGGTTTCGATGAAAAACTTCTTGCGGCGGCCAGAGCGTTCCTGAGTCCGGAAACGCCAACCGGTGAGGAGGAAAACCGCGAGGCCCGCCGACGTCCACAACAGACGGTTCCAGAGAAGCAGCGCGGAGGCTTCCGCGGCCAGCGTGTTTTTCTCGGCCACGGTCCAGTACTTGGTCATCAGCGTGAATGCCTGGATGCCGAAGGGATCGAGCATGGCGGCAATCGATTCGGTTTCGAGCTTGTTGGTGAAGGCGCCCGATACTTCATAGGCAACCAGCAGGAGCAGCGCACCGAGGAAGGAGGCGACGGTGCTTCGAGTAAGCGACGCCACAGCGAACATCACCGCACCGGAAAAGATCGTGTTGGGAACGGCGAAGAGGAGAAAGCCGGCCACGTGGGCGCCCCAGTAGACGGGCCCCCAGCGGCTGGCGTCGAGCCAGGGAGCTGCAAACCCGGCCAGCATGCCGGTGGTGACGCCGGCCGGTGGGAGGAGGGAGACGAGTGTCGCTCCCGAGAAGCGGCCCACAAGGTAATCCCATTTGCGCAATGGAGTGGAAAAGATGATTTCGTGCGTGCGGTGATGAGAGTCCCGCGTGGCGGCGCCGTTGATGAACGCAGTGGTCATCAGCAGGGTGATGATGCAGATCATCGAGTAGTAGTTGAGGATGACGAACGGCGCGTTGCGGTTTGTGTTTTCCAGCGCGCCGCCCACCCGCACGTTGTCCGATGTGGCGGCGCCGAACAGCATCGCGGCGATGACGAACAGGAAGATCCAAACCATCCAGCCGCGCAACCAGAACTTCAGCTCAAAGGCGAGGATGCGGGTCAGCATTCACGCACTCCGTGAATGGTGCTGAAGAACAGATCCTCAAGATCCGGCTCGACGGCGGTGAAACCATCGCCGGGGTCGGTGTCGCTGTAGACGTGAATGAGCGGACGGCCGGCGATGAGTTTGCTCGAAATAACGCGGTGGCGCTGTTCGTAGTCGTTCACGAGGCCCTTGTCGATGGAGCGCTGCCAGATGCGGCCTTGAATGGAGGCGATGCCATCGGCGGTGGGCCCGGCGTAGCGGAGCCTGCCTTGATGGAGAATGGCCATGTTGGGGCAGAGTTCCTTGACGTCCTCGACGATGTGGGTGGAGAGGATGACGATGACGTTCTCGCCGATTTCCGATAGCAGGTTGTAGAAGCGGTTGCGCTCGCCGGGGTCGAGGCCGGCCGTGGGCTCATCGACAATGATCAGCTTCGGATCGCCGATCAGGGCCTGCGCGATGCCGAAGCGCTGGCGCATGCCGCCGGAAAAGCCGGCAAGGGCCTTCTTGCGCTGGTCCTGCAGGTTGACGCGTTCCAGCAGCGCTTCCACCACTTGCTTGCGTTCCGTTGTGCGGGTGATGCCTTTGAGCAGCGCAAGATGATCGAGCATTTCCTGGGCGGAGACTTTCGGGTAAACGCCGAAGTCCTGGGGCAGGTAGCCAAGTAACCTTCGGACGGAATCCTTCTCACGCAGCATGTCCGTATCGCCGAGCCGCGCCTGCCCGGAGTCCGGCTCAAGCAGCGTGGCCAGAATCCGCATCAAGGTGGACTTGCCGGCGCCGTTGGGGCCGAGCAGCCCATACATGCCCCGCCCGATGCGGAGCGAGACATGGTCAAGCGCCTGGACTCCGTTAGGGTAGCTTTTGGACAGTTCCGTGATGGTCAGTTCCATGCGGAACGCTCCTTGATGATTGAGGAAGCATGCGCAGCACAACCAGCGTCATGTCGTCGTGCTGCGGCGCGCCGTCGACGAACGTGTCGGTTTCCCGGATGAGGAACGGGATCAATTCAGCGGCAGGCAGATTGCCGGCGCGGCGGATGGCGTCGATCAAGCGATCCTCCCCGAACTCCTCCTCAGCGGCGTTCTGCGCTTCACTGATTCCGTCGGTGAAACAAACGAGCAGGTCGCCGGGATGCAGCGTGACGCTGCCCTGCTGATAGGGGAAGCGCGGGAGCAGGCCGACCACCGTGCCGCCGAGATTCAGCGATTCCACTTGACCAGAGGCGCGCATTAACAGCGGCGGATTATGGCCAGCGTTGACGTAATCGAGCTGCCGCGTGTGCGCGTCAAGCTGCGCGTAGAACAGCGTGGCGTAACGGCTGGAGGAGGACGCCTCGTAGATCAGCGTATTGACGTGGGTGACGATGGTGGCCAGCCCGTCCAGCCCATGCATCATCTGCCCTCGGACGGAGGCCTGTAGACTGGCCATGAGCAGCGCGGCGGCGATGCCTTTGCCGGAAACGTCGCCGATGACGAGGCCAAGGCGGTCCTCGGGGAGTTGCAGGAAGTCGTAATAGTCGCCGCCGACGCCGAGCGCGGGACGGCAACCGCCGGCGCAATCGATGCCCGGGATGGAAGGGGTCTTTTGCGGGAAGAGCCGCTCTTGCACTTCGCGCGCGATTTCCAGTTCGCGGTTCAGGCGCTCGCGCTGGGCAGCCTCGGTGGCGATGGCGGCGGTGAGGCGGCTGTTTTCGAGCGCCAGTCCGGTTTGCGTGGCAAGCGAGCGTAGAAGGCGGAGGTCGGAGCCGGAATAGGGCTCCTCGCTTTTCTTTTGCCCGAGGCAGAGGAAGCCGAGCAGTTTCTCCTTAACGGCAAGCGGAAGAATGAGCTGGGATTCCAGCCGGCGTAGGTTCTCCCGCTCAGCGTCCGTCATGTCGGGGGTCTGATAGACCCAACTGGCGGCGTCGTCGAAGTAGACCTTGGCGGGCTCACTTTCGCGCTTCAGCCACTGAATGGTGGCGGCGGTTTCGGGGAAGTGGATGTCTGGCGGCGCATCGAAGCCAAGCGCATACGCGGGCCGGTAGACTTGCCCATCGGCGAGGAGGAAGCTGATGCGGGAGACGAAGAGTGAGCCGGCGATGGAGTGGCCGACGCGCTTGAGCAGCGTGTCGGTGTCGACCATGGTCCGGACTTCTTCGCTCAACTCGTTCAGGATGCGCTCGGCATCGTATGCCTCGCGGAAGAACCTGCGGTCGATCCAGGAGGCAAGCCGGACGCGCACGCGCTGAAGCAGGACAACGATCAACACACCCTGGCCAATGATGCCCATGCGGCGCGCCGTCGAGGTCTGCTCGTCGATGGCGAAACTGAGGAACACGATCAACGCGACGACGATCAAGCCGATCAGGATGCGCGCTCCGCCGCGGGCAAGCGTGTACTGGATTCCCTGCCGCAGCACGACGCGGACGTCCAGCGCGCGGTGGACGACGATGACGTAGGTGATGGTGAGAGGGAACAGTATGATGAGCAGCAGCGCGCCCGTCAAGACCCAGGCCGGGACAACATTCACGACGTTCTTGCCGGTGAAAAGCGAAATCAGGATGAGCACGAACATCGGCGTCATCGCTACCTGCGTACCGTACAGCAGAAGCTTGAGCCGGCGCCTTGCATCGGGCTTCTGACAGAACCCGAACTTCAATCCCATCGCGAAAAAGAAGAACCCGATGGAGATGAAAAGGACGGCGCCGAAAATGTCGGCGGGAGGCTCCAGCAGGGCAAGCAGCCGGGGAGCAGCGGAAACGTAATCACTGAGCAGCACTCCGCGCCCGGCAATGGCCAGTCCGGAAACCACGGCCGGCACAATCAGGAGCCACTTCAGCCACGGCAAGCGGCGGTCAATGGAGGAGCGCTCCGCGAAGTAGAGCGCGAACAGCGGCATGGCAACGGCCAGCAGCGTGATATTTGCGGTCTTGTAGGCAATGGCAGCCTGCCGCAGGCCATCCGGCCAGTGCATGACGCCGGCATTGACCATATGCGGGAAACTGGTCATCAAAGCCAGCAGAAGCCACGCTTGCGAATCACGTATCCGGATTGCGCAGGCCCAAACTCCCAGTCCAAGGCACAGCCACGGCATCGCGCCCATCAATACGGCGGAGAGAAGCTTCTGTTCCAGGGCTGAAAAAGGAAACCCCTCCTTTTTCGTAGGAAGCGTAGCCTGGAACCGCACAGGTGGTTTGCCTGGCTCCTCACGCCGGAGGGTGAGGGTAGCTTGCTTGGGGCCCAAACGCGCCAGGGTCGATAGACCCCGCATTTCCATGTCGTCAATCGCTATAACCTCATCGCCTGGCCGGATGCCGGATCCTTCCGCTTCCTTTGCCAGTGATTGAACAAGCCGGGAATCCTTTGCAAAGCGCAGCGGAAAGGAATAGAAAACCTGACCCTTATCCCAATTGCGAACCAGATCGATGGCCACATAGGTTTGGAAGACCAGTGCGAGCAGGGAAATGGCGGCAAGCGCCGCGCATCGCCAAAGAAGTCCGCGGGAAAGCTTCATATCAGGGCGCATCCGCCAGGGCGGGGATGGGGAGCCGCGTCTGTTCGTCGAAAGCCTGCCACTTTTTGTCCTCGTAGACGAGATAGCCGATCCGCCCATTGTAGACCGCGCTGAGCCCGACATCGATCATGATGACGCGTCCGCCGAAGCGGGACATCACGGCGCGGGTGGGCGTAATCGTGTGGCCGATGACCATGCGGCGCACGGAGAGAGCGCCGAGCACCTTGACGAGCGATTCCGCCATCTCATTCTCCTGGCCGTCGGCCCAGCCACGGTACCAGAGCGGGCCTTCCTGATCCGTGGTGACGCCTTTTTCGAGTTTCGAGAAATCTTTCAGCTCCGCGCGGATGCGGTCGTTGAGGGAACGTATGGTTTCACCGGCGAACTTCGGACTGATTCCGCCATGGAGAAAAACGGTGTCGTTAATCTGGACAATCGCGTTGAGGTTGCGGATCCAGCGGCCATAGTCGCCTGAGGAATTGAAGGCCAGGCGGTGCTCAATGAAACCAAGGGGATTCTTCTGCTCCCATGCCGCGCGCGGCTCCGGCTCCTTGCCGGCGGACTTGGCCTCCTCGACGTGATGTTCGTAGTATCGGTTGCGAAGCCGTTCGGATTCTTTCGTACGGAAGGCGGCATACTCTTCTTCGGAAACGTAGCGGAGGTCGCCGTAGACGTTCATCGCCTCATGGTTGCCGATGAGAGCGTGTACGCGGCCGCCGGCGCGTTGTGCTTCGCGCTCCAGCTTCATCAGCAGGTCCATCGCCTTGCGGGAATCCGGGCCGCGGTCGGTAACGTCGCCGGTCTGCACGAGATGTGTCTTGCCGCCAGACCAGCGCAGCCTTTCATCCACCAACCCGGTTGCCTTGAGGATCTTGACAAACCGGGTGTAGTCGCCGTGAACATCGCCGATCGCGACGATGCGGTCGACACCGCTCCAGACATCGGGCGAGGCGGATCGGCCGAGGCAGGGCAGCAGCAGGCAGGCAAGAAGGAACCATTGGCGGCGTTGCATTCGAGGACAATTATAAGTCGAGCATGAAGAGCGATTCACCGTGGTTACTTTGGCCGCGCGAACACGGCGCCTGGGGCATGGTCAGCATGCCCTTCCTGTCGGCGTTCGTTGTGGCAGACGCGCTGCCGTGGCAGTTCGTTCCCTCGATGGTGGCGGTCGCGGCGCTTTTCCTTGCCCGAGCGCCGCTGATTGTCGTCGGGCGGCAGTGGCTGGTCTGGAAAGACCGGCACGAGGAGACGTCACTGGCGGTGCGGTCGTTATGGGTGGAAGCGGCGGCGATGGCTTTGAGTGGGCTGTTGCTGGGTCCGCGCTGGGGATGGGCAATGCTCACCTCGTTCGGCGCGATCGCCCTCGCCTTCACTTTCCTTGCGGCGTGGATGACCGTGCGGAACAGGCAGCGGGAGGTGTGGTTCCAGATTGTCGGTGCGGCGGGCTTGAGCGCGTCGGCTTTGGCCGGCTCGCTCACAGCACTTGGCCAAATTGCTCCGTGGGGATGGTGGTTGTGGGCAATGCATACGGCGCACGCAACCGCGGGCGTCTTGACGGTGCATGCGCGCATCGAGGCGAAGATTGCGGCGCGGACCGGGAAGAAGGAGACCGCCGAACAGCTGCTTAGGCAGGCCTTGATGGCGCAGCTCTTCCTGGTTGCCGGCTGCGCATGGCTGGCGATGCAGGGCAAATGGCTGCTGGCGGCCGCTTTCGCGGTCAGTTGGATCACCGGTTTTGGGACGCTTGCTCAGCTCCGGGGAGGCCGCGCCCTCGACACTCCGTTGACCAAGGTCGGCCTGCGGGCGCTGGCGGTTTCCATGCTTTTCTCGGCGGCGGTGATTGCGGGGTTGCGCTAGGGTTCCCAGTTGCGGCCGGTGGCATCGGCGGTGCGAATCGCGTCCGCCACCATGGGTGCAGTGACGGGGAAGGGTTCGTTATGTATAGTTTCGCCTTCCGCGCAGGTTCGAGAGGCGACTTGGTTCAAGGTGTCGGGGGAGATGTTCGCCAAGCCGACCCCGGCCAGGGTGATGGGCAGACCGACCTCGTTGGCGAAACGGAGAACTTCTTCGATGAGTCCGCGCGGTTTGCCTTCCAACACAAGTTGCACCAACACGCCGAAGGCGACTTTCTCCCCGTGAAGGTAGTGGTGAGTAGCGGGCGCGGCGGTGAGGCCGTTGTGGACGGCATGCGCGGCGGCCAGACCGGAGGACTCGAATCCGAGCCCGGAAAGCAGCGTGTTAGCCTCGACGAGACGTTCCAGGGAAGGCGTGACGCTGTGTTGCTTGAGAGACAGCAGGGCGGTGAAGCCGTCTTCGAGAAGCGTGCGGTAGCATAGCTCTGCCAGCGCCAATGCGCTTCGCGTGGAGGCTCCGCCGCGCATGTTGCGGACATTGCCCTCGGCACAGGTTTTGGCTTCAAACCAGGTGGCCAGCGCGTCCCCCATGCCGGCCACCAGCAGGCGCGGCGGACTGTGCGCGATCACCTGCGTGTCGACCAGGACAAGGTCAGGATTGCGCCGGTAGATGCGGTATTCCTCAAAAGCGCCGTCTTCTGTGTAGACCACCGATAGCGCGCTGCAAGGGGCGTCGCTGGAGGCGACGGTGGGGCAGCTGACAATGGGCAACTCCAGGTCCGCGGCGGCGGCGCGGGTGGTGTCAAGCACTTTGCCTCCGCCGGCGCCGATCAGCACGCGCGCGCCCGCCGAGACGGCGCTCTCTTTCACGCGTTCGATCTCCGCTTTCGAGCATTCGCCGCCGAAGGCATGGAGATGCGGGACAATTCCGGCTTCCTTGAGCGTGCGGCTCCAGACGGGCTCCAGCAATCGCTGCGCGCTGCCTCCAGC
Source organism: Acidimicrobiia bacterium (assembly GCA_016871315.1). Classification (GTDB taxonomy): domain Bacteria; phylum Acidobacteriota; class Terriglobia; order Bryobacterales; family Bryobacteraceae; genus VFZE01. The sequence continues at coordinate 90,001 of VFZE01000014.1, forward strand.
GACGATCAGCGCCGGGCCTTGAAGGCCAAGTGTCTTCATCTCCTGCCCGAGGTGCTCTGTGGCGTTCTTGCCTTGGGTGTAGCGGCTAGGGGAACAGAAGACTTGCAGCATGTCCGCTCCAAGCTACCACGAGCAAACCCAAAGAAACCGGCTGGATCACCACTAACCTGGCCCTCGACGCTTCACTGACCAAGCCCGTAGGAAGTACAATGCCGGACATGGGAAAGCGAGCAGCAGTGGCCGTGGCAGCCGTGGTGTTGGTGGCTGCATTGCATGATTGGAGTAGCGGCGCTGCCGACGGCGACCGCACCGCCTGGGGCGCGACGGATCCCGCCTGGCACCCGGACGGCCGCCGGCTGGCGTTTTCGCTATTTGGCAGCATTTGGGAAGTGGATGCTTCCGGCGGCGAGGCGCGGCAGGTGACCAGCGGCGCCGGCTATCACGCGCATCCGGCCTGGTCGCCCGACGGCACTCGCATCAGCTACATTTCCGGCAACATGCCGGCCGGCCGTCTGCCCTTCATTACCGGACGGCTGATGGTGGCGGACACAGCTACGGGGGCGGAGCGCGAAATCCGAACGCCGTTTCCCACGGCCGGGAATCCGGTGTGGTCGCCGGATGGCCGGCGGCTGCTGTGTGCTCTGGAGACGCACCAGGGCTCGCAAGTGTTTGAGTTGGAGCCCGCCGGCGGCGCGGCTCGTGCGCTGCAGGTAGGAATGCAACGCGGAACGTCGGGGCCTTGGACCGGCGCCACGCTCGCGGGCGAGACGCTGTTTCTGGCCGCCACCCGCAATGCGCCTCCGCAAATCTGGTCCATGCCTTCGGTGAAGAAACCGATCCTCGTCCAAATGCCGCTTACTCGCTACCGCCGCGAGGATATTTTCCAAATCACCTCCCTCGCCGCGCTTCCGGATGGCAGCGGCGTGATCTATTCCGGCGTGCATGTTAACGGAAAGGGCGATCATGAGCTGTACCTCATCGGCGCCTCAGGAGGTCAGGCGCGCGCGTTGACCAATACTGCTCGCGACGAGTTCTCGCCGGCGGTATCGCCCGATGGGCGGCTGATCGCGCATGTCTCCAATCACCTGGGTAACATCGATCTGTTCGTGATGCCGGTGGCGGGCGGAGAGAAGCGGCATGTGCGTATCAGCGGGTTGAAGTTCCGAACGCCTTCCGGACGCGTGCGGCTTAAGGTAGTGGATGAGACGGGCCAGCCAACGGCGGCGCGGGTTTTTGTCACCGCCGCCGACGGAAAGGCCTACACGCCGCAGGGAGCGCCCGTCTTCTACCAGACATTGGAGCCGGGCGCGGGACGCGAGGGTTTCTTTATTGGGTCCGGAGACGATGAGTTCCCCGCGCCGGCCGGACGGATGCGGCTAGCGTTACTGAAAGGGTTCGAATACCGCATCAGTGATCGATCGGTGGAGGTGGCAGCGGGCCAGACCAGCGAAGTAACCGTGCAACTGGAGCGGTGGGCCAATTGGAATCAGCGCGGCTGGCACACCGGCGAGAATCACTTTCATGCCAACTATAACGGCAGCTACTATCAGCGGCCGCCGGATTCGCTCGCCTGGCTGGAAGCGGAGGATCTCAACGCCGCGAACATGATCGTCGCCAATGCGGAGGGATCGTTTATCCACGACAAGGAGTTCTTTACCGGTAGCGTCAGCACACTCTCGAAGCCGCGCTACGTGCTGTATTGGGGGCAGGAGTTCCGCAACTCGGACCCCCTGGGCCACATGGCGTTCCTGAACATAAAGAAGCAGGTGCCCCCTTCCTATACCAGCGTCATCGGCAGCGATTCCCCCTACGATTTTCCGCTGAACAGCATGGCCGCGCTGGAGGCCCGTAAGCAGGGCGGCGTGGTGAGTTATGTCCATCCGATGGGCGCCTCGGCGGACGTGTTCGACACCAACCTCGGAGCCAAGGAGGCTCCGCTGACGGCAGCCCTCGGTGGCATGGACGCGATCGATATTCTGCCGCGCGGCGGAACCGCGTACGAGATGTGGTACCGGCTGCTGAATTCCGGCTTCCGCATCGCGCCAGGCGCCGGGACCGACGTGTTCACCAACTGGCGCGGCATTAACAACATTCCCGGCGGGTCGCGCCAATATGTCGAGACCGGACCCGGGATGAGCTGGCAGCGGTGGATTGAGCGCTACCGCGAAGGCCGCGCCTTTGTTACCAACGGGCCGTTGCTAAGCTTCACGGTGAATGGCAACCCGATGGGTACCGTGATCCGCGCGGCGAAGGGCACGCCGTACACGGCGAGGATCGCGGCGGAAGTGTGGGGGCGGATGCCCGTCGACAAACTGGAGCTGATTCAAAATGGCGAGGTGATTGCCGCGGGCTCAGGGCCGCGCCTGGAACGCGAGGTCACCGTAAGCCGCAGCGCCTGGTTTGCCGTCCGTGTCTCCGGCCCCGCGGCCCGCGGCGTTGTGGGCGGAATCCCCCAAGCGCATTCGGCTCCCGTCTATGTCGAGCTGGGCGGCGAGCCGGTGTTGGTCAAGCAGGACGTGGATTTGATGATCCGCTGGCTGGAACGGCTGTGGGCCTATTTGGAAGAACGCGACAACTTCTCCAAGCCGGCCGATCGCGCGCGGGCCAAGGGGTTGTTTGAGCAGGGGTTGGCGCATTACCGGGGAAAACGCAACGGATTGTGAGGCGGCCGGCCGCAACGTACCGTTACTTTTGGCCGGCAGTGCCATGCAGGCGAAACGAAACTCCATGTTAAGCTCAACTGAGCAGGTTCCGCTCAGCTGCCTCTCCCGGATACTTGTTTAGAAGTACGACTCGATCTAGTTGAGCAGCAGTAATCACACCTTCCGTTCCAGCAAATACACGCAATCCTCCAGCCGCCCCTTCCCCCCATCGCTTACCGCGAACTGCGACCGCGCCACCTTCCCCTGCCGCACTGCGCCGTTCCACAAACGCGCCGCCCGCATAGACGCCGTCCTTGCGCAGCGCATAGAACTTGATGTCGAACTTCGCCAGCCGCGCCTGATCGTTATCGTAATTCCGCGCGATCCGCTTCAGGCAATCGAGCACCGCTTCCTTCGGCGCCATCCCGTGCCGCATGTTCTCGACGATCGTGTGCGCCCCGGCCACCCGGATGTTCTCCTCGCCGCGCCCGGTCGAGCCGGCCGCGCCCACCTCCTGATCCACGTACAGCCCGGCGCCGATAATCGGGGAATCGCCGACGCGCCCGGCGATCTTCCAGCCCAGGCCGCTCGTCGTCGTCACGCCCGACATCTCGCCCTTCGCGTTCAAACTCAGGCAGTTGATGGTGCCCGTCGGCGGATGCGTCGCCACCTCCAGCGCCCAGGCCAGCGTCTCCTCGTCCACACCAGGGAACAGCCGCCGCAGATCGGCCGTTGGCTTGGCCGCCTCCGCCTTCCCCGGAGGCGCATCCAGTCCATCGCTCCAATTACTGTGCCCGTTGCGATCGCGCAGTCCGCGCTTCCAGGTCAGCCACGCCAGCCGCGACTTTTCGCTCAGCAGATTCTCTTCCCGGAACCCGTGCGCGCGCGCGAACTTCAGCGCACCCTCGCCGACCAGCATAATGTGGTCGGTCTCTTCCATCACCACCTTCGCCACCTTGGAGGGATACTTGATCCCGCGCAGGCTCGCCACCGACCCGGCGCGCCGCGTCGGCCCGTGCATCACGCTCGCGTCCAGCTCCACCACGCCTTCCTCGTTCGGCAGCCCGCCGTAGCCCACCGAACTATCTTCCGGATCCTCTTCGTTGATGTTCACCCCGGCAACCACCGCGTCCAAGGTATCGCCGCCGCCCTTCATCAACTCCACCGCACGCGTCACCGCGCGTCCGCCGTTCGAGCTCGCAATCGCGATCGTCTTGCCCGAGCCCTGCGCCAAGGCCGCCTGCGCCGCAAGCGCACCTGTTCCCAAAAGCCAGTTTCTACGGTTCACCATGCGCCAAATATAGCAATTACGGCTGCATGTCCGCGCTGTACTTCGTCACAAACTGGATAAAATCAGATGCCTCCAGCACATCCCGTGCCTGAAACCGCACCGTATGCGGACCCGGCCTCTCGATCACCCGCAAGTAGCTCAGCATCTCCACCGCCGTGTAATGCTTCATGTCCAGTTCCACCGTCACCGGCGTCTGCACACGATACGGCTTCCCCTGCCCGATCTTGGCCATCGCCGCCCCCACCCCATCGTGAATCCGCTTCTGCGCCTCCACCGGCGTCAAGCTGTTCGCCGCATGAAACCCCAGGCTCTTCTTCGTCTCCACCGCTTCCACCGGCCCGATCTCCCCGCGAACCTCCGCGATCACCGCATCATCGCCCGAAATAAAAATCACCGGAACCCCGTAATGGCCCGCGATCGCCGCGTTCAGCACGCCTTCCGACACGGGCTTTCCGTTCAGCGCAACACGCGTCAGCAGCGCGCTCGATATCGTATGCGCCCGCACTCCTTGCGAATTACTCGCCGAGGAGTGGTACGCAATGAACACTGCCGCCGCGAAGCTCCCGTCGATGCCTGCCATCATCCCCTGCCGCCGCGGCCATGACCGGATCACCCGCACATCGTCGGGGAACTTCTCGATCAACAGATTCTCCCCATTGCCGTGCGAATCGCTCACCAGCACCTCCGTCGCCCCCGCACGCTTGGCCGCCCTCACCGCCGACACCGCCTCGTCCGTCATGAACTCGCGGAACCGCGCGTACTCAAATCCCGAAGGCGATAGCTGATCTCCCGTCACCACCCCCGCCACGCCTTCCATGTCCACGGAAATGTAGACCTTCTTTGCCGTCCCCTGGCCCCACATCGCCGCTGCCATCGCGATCCAAATCAGCCAGCGCATCAGTATTCTCTCCTGGTCGACACATTCTAACAGTCGGAGCGGAGAGAAGCCCTCCTGGCAGCTCCGGCTACTCGTCCTTGATGAAGTAGCCGCCGGGGGTGGAGATGAAGGGGAACTTGGTTAGCTTGGGACGCTTGCCGGCGAAGTATTCATCGAAGGCCTTCGTTTCTCCGGGGAAGCCTTCCATTCCGTATTCGTCGAGCAGAATGACGCCGCCGGAGACGACCAGCGGGTATAGGGCTCGCAAGGCGTCCAGGGTGGGCTGATAGAGATCGAGATCGAGGTGGAGCAGGGAGATGCGGAGGCCGGGGTTGGCGGCGACGTATTCGGGGACTGTTTTCGAGACGTCGCCTTCAACCAGTTCGACGCGGTGGAAGCGTGGAATCATGCTGTCGCGTTTGGTGATGGAGATGAGCTGCTCCAGGCTGGGTTTGAACTGACCGGAGTTCCAGCCGCCGGCGACCTTGCCGCGGCGTGTGTCGGGCAGGCCGTCGCTGGGGTCGAGCGAGACGAAGCCGGAAAACGTATCAAAGCCGATGACGCGCTTGAGAGTGTCGCCTGGGCAGTAGATCTCCATCAGCTTGGCAAAGGTGAGCAGGGACATTCCCTTGAAGACGCCGCATTCGACAATGGAGCCGGGCAGGGTGATGGTGTGCTTGAACAGCTCCATGTGAGTAAGGAATTTGGCGAAATTGACTCGCCGGAGGAAGAGCATGAAGTTCTCGATGACGTCATGCTGGCTGATGCCACCGTCGCGGATGACTTGAACGGTCTCCTCCCATATTTGCTGGTCAAAGCAGTGGCCGAGCCCGATGCGGGTGGGGTCGGCTTGATAGGGGTTGGCTACGGTCATGCGATGTACTCCGGATAGGATTTCGAGAAGGCGTCGCCGAGGTAGAGGCCTTCGGGGTAGTTGCGGTCGAATGACTCGCGCGCAGTGGAGTCATCGAAGCGGATCTGAATATTGATACGGGCCTTGTCGGTGTGGTTGTGCTCGGAGCGGTGAATGAGCAGAGTGTGAAAGACAAGCGCGTGGCCCCTGCGAACGGGCTTGCGGGTGTACTCGTTGTCGCGGTATTGGGCGAGATCGACGATTTCAAAGGAGCGGCCGCCGCTTTGGCCTGTGGCTTCGTAGTCGAGATACTTCACCTTTTGGACGCCGTGGCGGTGGCTCCCTGGAATCCATGAGGGCGGACCCATTTCCAAGCTCGTGTCCAGAAAGGGGATCCACCAGGTAAGGGCGTTGAGGCTGCCCTGTATGTAGGGGAAGTCCTGGTGGGGCGGAAGGAGGTATTTCTCCTCGCCGGGGAGATCAATGCGGATGTTGACGAAGTGGCAGGCCGAGGCAAGGCGGGTTCGCATGAGCTGCATGGAGACCTTGGTGAGCCAGGGGTCGACGGACATTCGCTTCACAGAAGGGAAGCGGCGGGAGATTTTGTAGAGCTTCGCGATGAGGGGCCTGTTGGCGGCGGCGATTTGTGGGAGAGTTTCGGGGATCGTATTGGGGGAGACGGAGATGTTGGCGACGAGCTTAAGCCAGTCTGCAACCTCCTGAAAATAAGCACTTTGGAGCTTACGGAGGGATGGGGGTAAGGGGATGGTAAGGATACCGTCGTTATCGTATCGTTTTACCAGACGCGGCGTGAGCAGTTTGGGAAGACTCATCACAACTGTTTATGTTGTGTAAGGGAGCGGGGGCTCTCGGGTGAGGTTGGAGGAAAACCGCCGATGACGGTTTTCGGCGGCAATCCGCGCAATGCGAAGTGGGTACGCGAAACGAGCGTCGCCACACTCTAACAGTCGAGGACTGCCATGACCACTCGAATCCTTGCTTTCGGATTTCTGCTCTGCATGCTTCAAGCCCAGGAGCGCGAATTACTCGCCATTTGCAGCCGTTGCGCCTCCCCCACCGTTTTCCGCAAAACCGGAACCGGCACCGCCAACTCCGTCGCCGAAGCCAGAATGACCCCTTCCGCCATCCGGAGCGAATGTGAAGAATTGGGAAATACGGGCGCGGCCCTCGCCAATTGCATCAGGGAACAAACGGCGACAAACAAGATCTACCGCGCCCAGGCCGATTGCTTCGCGGGAACCCTCTCCCCCATCGACGGCAAACAGTACCGCTTCGCCGGCATCTGGTCCAATGACGACATCGGCGGCGGCCGCACCAAGTGGCTCGACCTGTCAACGGGCAAGGTGGTGGGCCGCGATAATGCCAGCGACGGCCTCAGCCTTTCCCAGCAATGGGAAGTCCTCTGCCCCGGACCGCTCAAGATCAGCCAGCGCCCCGCCGCTTCCCAAGCTCCCTCGGCCCAAGCCGCGGCCCGGCCGCCTGCGCCGCCTCCCCCGCCCCCCGTCTGCAACGGAGCGCCCGGCTGCACGGAGGTGAACTCTTTCGCCTCCACCATCACCGATTTCCGCACCTCCACTACCGGCGGCTACCGCCTCGTCACCGCCACCATCCGCTTCCAGAACAAACTCGCGCGCCCGCTCATTCTCGGTTATCTGTCCGGCTCCGGTGTCGCCACCGACGATCGCGGCAACCGCTTCACCATGAATGAGAACACCGGCCTCCGCGGCATGGGCTTCCTCCGCGCCAACCAGGTCGATCCCAAGTTCATCCTCGCCGCCGGCCAGACCGCCGACGCCCGCGTCGAATTCACCTGGTACCCCCGCGCCAATGAGATCTTCGGCACCGAATACAACATGGAGTTCTCCGTCCGCGAAATCGTCCCCGTCTCCCCAACGCAGTTCAGAGTCGGCCTCGAGCACCCTCTCCGCTGGACCGAACTCGGCCGCCCGGAAGTCTCCGCCGCGCCCGCCCCCGCCGCCGTTGCTCCCGCCGCCGAGCCCGCCGTTGCCGTCGTTGCCCCTGTCGATCACTGCCAGGGCCTCCAGCGCTGCTATAACGCCGGAACCTTCACCGCCCAGGTCCAGCAGGTCACCACCTCGCAGGTCACCAGCTTCCACGTGCTCTCCTTCCGTGTCCGTTTTCAGAACGTCAGCGCGCAGCCGCTTATCCTCGCCTACAAGAACGGAACCAGCGTCGCCATCGACAATCTCGGCAATCGATACTCTCAAACCCGCACCAACTACGCCCGCGGCATCGGCGTCTCCGGCCACGGCCAGATCAGCGCGGAATTCATCGTCCAGCCCGGCCAATCCCGCGATGCCTCCTTTGAAGTCATGCGCGTCATCGCCAGGACGCAGATCGGCACCGGCTTCACTTGGGACGTTGCCGTCGAGCAGTTTGAGCCTCTCCCCGGCAACCAGCTCCGCACCCTGCGCGAGTACAGCCTCAACTTCCCCGATCTCACCGCCGCCAACCCCGTCAGCGGCGTCGCCCCCGGCGCCACCAACACCCAGGACCTCGGCCAGACCGTCGACAAGCTTAAGGGCATCTTCCGGCGCAAGAAATAACCAGCCGGGCCCGCCATTCGATACACTATGCCTGGATGAAGCTGTTTCTGGCCGCTCTGCTGCTGGCCATTGCCATACCCGCTCAGAAGGGCCGGCCCAGGCCGGTCCCCGGCCCCAAGCCGCCGGAAGTCCAGCTAGTCGAGATCAGGGTTCACCGCGAGCCACGGATTGTAGCGGTCGAGGGACGGGTCCGCAACAACTCCGATAGAAGCTTCAAGGGCCTCGTCCTGTTCTTCGAATTCCTGGAATCCGACGGCAAGATGATCTCGCGCAAGAACACGCTGGTCACCTCCAACCCCATGGCTCCCGGCGATGACACCGAGTTCATCACCCAAACCCCCGATCAAGCCCGCGCCGTCCACATCCGCGTCGAAGCCGAGGACAAGGACGGCCGCTACCTCCGCGTCGACAAGCCCGGCCCCTACGCCATCGAATAATCCTCTCCACGAAGCCAGAAAATTCCGTCTGATGTGCCCGTGACGGCTAAGTTGACGAGTTTGTTCGTGCTCTAAGAAAGGCGATCATCAGGGCAGCGAGTAGGCAACCAAGGCATCCGAGTAGGTGTCGTTGTATTTGTTTCCGCCTCCCGCGGCGATGACGACGAACTGCTTCTTCGTCCTCTTGCCAATATATGTCGCCGGGGTGGCGTGTGCGCTGGCCGGCAGGCGCGTCACCCACACCTCCTTTCCGGTCTTCTTATCGAAGGCGCGGAAGCGGCTGTCGTTGGTGGCGCCTATGAAGATCAGGCCGCCGGCGGTAACGATGCTGCCGCCGAGATTGGAGGTGCCGGTGGGCGCGATGCCCTTGGCGAGAAGTTCATCGACGACGCCAAGGACGGAGCGCCAGCGGAATTCGCCGGTGTTCAAATCAATGGCGGTGAGAAAGCCCCATGGCGGTTTCTGGCAGGGGTTGAGCTTGGGGTCCCAGAAGCGCGAGCTGGGCGAACCGAAGCCGCGCATGCGGTAGGGAATGATGGAGCCCTCCGGCCGCTCTTGCATCTGCACGATGAAGCCGATCTCCATGGAGTTGACGTAGAGAGTGTGTGTCTCTGGATCGAACGAAGCGCCGCCCCAGTTGGCGCCGCCGTTGGTGGAGGGGAAAAGGACGGTTTTGTTGAGGCCGATGGGGGTGTAGAGATTGCCGAATACTGCGCCCTCGATCAGTTTTTCACAGTAGGCGCGGGATTCGGGCGTAACCTCCGTCAGATCATTGCGCGAGAAGCTCTGGCGGGTGAAGGGCGCCGGTTTGAGCGGGTAGGGTTGCGTGGGGTGAGTGTACTCGCCGGGGACTTCGCTTTTTGGGACGGGACGTTCTTCGATATCGAACAGCGGCTTGCCGGTGACGCGGTCAAATAAGTAAGTGAAGCCGGTCTTGGTGATCTGGACGACGGCGTCGACGGGCTTGCCAACGCGGAGCACGCTGACAAGATTGGGCTGGGCGGGCAGGTCGTAGTCCCAGATGTTGTGGTGAATGGTTTGGAAATGCCAGAGCCGCTTGCCGGTGGTTGCGTCGAGCGCGACGAGCGAATCGCCGAAGAGGTTGGCGCCGGGACGGTCGCCGCCGAAGTAGTCGGTGGCTGGCGAGGTGAGCGGCAGGTAAACAATGCCCCGCTGCTGATCGACGCTGAGGATGGACCATGCGTTTGCTCCGCCGCGGTCCTTCCAGGAATCGCCCTGCCAGGTGTCGTTGCCGAACTCGCCCGCGTGCGGCACGACGTGGAAGCGCCAGAGCAGCTTGCCGGTGCGCGCGTCGAATCCGCGGACATCGCCGGAAGGACCTTGCGGCTCGCCGTCGGCGACCATCGAGCCGGTGATGACGATGTTCTTGTAGACGGCGACGGGAGAAGTGATCCCGTAGGCCTTGCCGGGGAACTTGTCGGCGACGCCATCTTTAAGATCGATGTAGCCTCCTGCGCCGAACTCCTTGACGGGCTCGCCGGTGACGGCGTCGATTTGGAAGAGGCGGCCATCGAGCGTGCCCAGGAACAGGCGCTTCTTTGCGCCGTCCTTCCATATAGCTGCGCCGCGATTGATGAAGAGATTGGAAGGGCGGTTGAGATCGATCTTGGGATCGAAGGACCAGATCTGGCGGCCGGTCTCCGGGTCGAGCGCGACAAGGCGGCCGAAGGGGGTGGTGACGTACATGACACCGTCTTCGATGAGCGGCGTGCATTCAAAGGTGCTGCGGACGGGGTATTTGGAGCCGTCGCTGATTTCGCCGGTGTTGAAGGTCCATGCGACGCGGAGTTTGGAGACGTTGGCGGGGGTGATTTGTTTGAGGGAGGAATACTTCATGCCGCCGGCGTCGCCGCCGTAGTACGGCCACTCTTGCGCGGGGAGAGCTGCGGCGAGGGCGAGCAGAAGGAGATAGCGGAACATGCAGTGATTATCTAAGGGCCTGGAGGGGGCTGGCAAGCGACGGGCGGGAGAAGAGGCGGCTAATGAGCCGAGGGCGATATGGTCAGCTTGTTGTCCACCGACTTGACGCCCTTGACGCTTTTGGCGAGCTTTTCGGCCTTGTCCCGGGCTTTGGTGGTGCGGACCTTGCCGCGGAGCGTGACCGCTCCCATTTTCACTTCCACTTCGATGGCGCCGCCTTGCACGGTGGTGTCGCGGGCCAGCTTGAGCAAGACCTGATCGTGAATCTCGTCGTCGGAGATTTCCTGAGCGAGGGCCGGCACGGCGGCCAGCGCCAGCGAAGCCAACAGCCATCGCAACAGCGTTCGTCTCAAGATTGCGAACCTCCTGCCATATACCGCCAGTCTAACTCATTGAGGAATTCCGCACTCTGCCGCCACTTGGAGCGAGTCTTCACGAAGAGTTGGAGAAAGAGCTTGCGGCCGAGGATGGATTCCATCTCCTGGCGGGCGAGCGTGCCGATCTGTTTCAGCATGGCGCCCCGGGAACCGATGATGATCTTCTTGTGCCCTTCACGCTCGACCACGATTTGCGCATGTATTCGGGTCAGCCCCCCCGCTTCTTCCCAGTTTTCGATGAGCACGGCGACCGAGTGTGGCACTTCCTGGTGCGTAGCATCGAGGATCTTTTCGCGGATCAGCTCGGCCGCCAGATGGCGTTCTGGCTGGTCGGTGAGATAGTCCTCGGGGAAATAGCGGGGGCCTTCGGGCATGGCGGCGACGATGAGCCCCAGGAGTTCATCCAGCCCCTCGCCGGTGAGGGCGGAGACGGGGAGGCATTCCCGGAAGGGAATCTCCTGGGTGAAACCTTCCATCAACGGAAGGAGCTGCTGCTTGTTCCTCAGCCGGTCGACCTTATTGAGGAGCAGGAAGGCCGGGGCGTCGCGGTCCTTGAGCAACTGCAACGCGCGCTTTTCCTCTTCGTCGATGTTTTGCGTGGCGTCGGCGATCCAGAGAAGCAGGTCGCGCTGATCGAGGGCGGCGTGGACGGCCATCATCATCCGCTTATGAATCAGCAGATCGCCCTGATGAATGCCGGGGGTATCGAGGAAAACCACCTGGGCGTGGCCGAGCGTGACGACAGCTTGAATGGCCTGCTGCGTTGTCTGCGGCTTGCTGGAGACGATGGCGACTTTGGAGCCGACTAGCGAATTCAGAAGCGTGGATTTACCCGCATTGGGGCGGCCGAGGATGGAGACGAAACCGGAGACAGACTTCTCAGTTTTGTTCGAAGGCATGAGTTTTGATTTCGGCCCTGGTAAGCCGGACCTGGGAAACGCGGCGATCGTCGGCCGAGAGCACCTCGATGCGGATGCCGTTTCTGGTGATGACCTCGCCGGCGGCGGGCACGTGGCCGAGCCATTCGGTGACCAGGCCGCCGACGGTGGTGGACTGGGTCTCCTCATCGGGGCGGAATTCGAGCAGCTCCTCGAGGCGGTCGAGGTCAAGGTTGCCGGAGACGATGTAGCCGCCTTCGGAGTCCTGGCTGACATCCTTGCCGGGATCGTGCTCATCGTGGATTTCGCCGACGATCTCTTCGACGAGGTCTTCCATGGTGGCGAGTCCGGCGGTCTGCCCGTATTCGTCAACGACGATCACCATGTGCATGCTCTGGGACTGCATCAGCCGGAGCAGGTCATCGACGGGCTTGGTCTCGGGCACAAATTCAATACGGCGCTTGAGCTCGTCGACGGTGCGGCGCGAGCGCTCTCCCTCCTCCAGCTCAAACATGTCGCGGACGTGGACAAAGCCGGTGATGCGGTCAATGTCGTTATCGTAGACGGGGATGCGGCTGTATTGTTCCCTCAGTACGAGCCTGCGCAGATCTTCCAAGGTTGCTTCGGCCTGGACGGTGACCATTTGCGGGCGCGCTGTCATCACTTCGCGCACGGTCTTGTCACCGAAGGCGACAACGGAGTGAATGAGCTTGCGGTCTTCTTCTTCGATGAGGCCTTCTTCGGCGCCGGCGGCGATGAGGGCGTCGATGTTCTCGTTCTGGCCGCCGTTTTCCTCGGCCGCCTCCTCCGGCGCGCCGATATCGGCCAGCGACTGCAGGAACAGGAAGAGAGCCAACAGGGGACGGATGACGGCAAACAGGACTCTCATCAGCGGAAGAAACGGGAGCATCCAGCGGCCGCTCGTGCGGCGGTAGAGGAGCTGAGGCGCAAGGTGAGCGACGGCGAGCATGCAGACAAAAGAGACGACGATGGACTCCAGCATCACTTGCCACAAGGGGAGGCCGGCGCCGAGGATCTTCATGCCGCTTGTTTCCATCCCGGCGAAGATGAGGATGGCCATGGCGAGCAGCATGGCCTGCTTGATGAGGGAAAAGCCCATTGCGCCATGCTCCAGCTTGTATCCGAAGCGGGCTTCCAGGGAGTCCTTGAATAGTTCCAGCGCGGGCATCTCGCGGGAGCGAAGGCGCAGTGCTTCGAGATAAAGCAGTTGAAGGAAGCAGACAGGGACCAGCAGCAGACCCAGCAGGAAACCGATGCCGAACAGCGCGGTGCTCATGCGTGGACCCTTTCCATCACCCCGACGGGCAGGTTCAGGCGCTTGCGCCAGGCGGTTTCCGCCCTGCGCATGCGGCCTCGGTCCCGCTGATGATCCATGCCGAGCAGATGGAGCAAGCCGTGGAGCATCAGGACGCAGATTTCGTCCTCCAGATCGTGGCCGTAGCGGGATGCCTGTTCGCGGGCGCGGTCCGCGGAAATCGCCACATCGCCGAGAAAGCCGCGGTTGGAACCGGAGGGGAACGACAGCACGTCGGTGGGATCGTCCTTGCCGAGGAAATCGCGGTTCAGGGTGCGGAGCTTTTCGTCTCCGGTGACGAGGCAGCCAAACGGCCTGCCCTCGGCGACTTCCGCCATCATCTGGCGAAAGAAGGCGCGGATTCTCGCCCGGCGGACAAAGCCTGCACGCTGGAAAATCAGGGAATGTTCCGGGTCAGACATGCATTCTGAATCTCAGGCCTTGCCGGCCGGACCATTGGGCAGATCAGCCGCGGCCGATTCGGGTTTCTCCACGGCTTCGCTCCAGCCCAAGCTCAGCTGGCGGCCGATGCCGGTGGTCTCCTGGTGCTTTTCATAGGCCTTAATAATCTTCTGGACCAGGCTGTGGCGCACGACATCACGTTCGTCGAAGGTGACGAACTTGATTTCGTGAATATCGCGCAGCACCTCGCGCGCGTTGAGCAGTCCGGACAAGCGGCCGGCGGGCAGATCGATCTGGGTGATGTCGCCGGTGACGACCATTTTCGAGTTGAATCCCTGCCTTGTCAGGACCATCATCATCTGTTCCGGGGTGGAGTTCTGCGCTTCATCGAGAATGATAAAGCTGTCATTGAGAGTGCGGCCCCGCATGAAGGCGATCGGCGCCACTTCAATGACGTTTCTCTCCAGCAGTTTTTCCACCTTTTCGGCTTCCAGCATCTCAAACAAGGCATCGTAGAGAGGGCGCAGGTACGGGTCGACCTTTTCCTGGAGCGTGCCGGGAAGAAAGCCAAGCCGCTCACCCGCCTCGACGGCGGGCCGTGTCAAGACGATCCGCATGACGGCCTTGTTGAGGAGGGCGGCGACGGCCATGGCCACGGCGAGATAAGTCTTACCTGTGCCAGCCGGACCGATGCCGAAGACCAGATCGTGCTTCTCAATGGCATCGAGATAGATGCGCTGGTTCATCGTCTTCGGTGTGACGGCTTTCTTCCCGAAGCTGCGCTGACGGCCGCTTTCCACCAGGCCGCGCAGACTCAAGCTCTCGTCGCCGGTGACGACACGCAGGTAGTTGTGCAGGTCGCCGTTGGAGAACTGCTGCCCCTGACTGACCAGATCGACGTAATCGCGCAGGATGCTTTCGGCCCGGCGGACGTTGGTTTCTTCTCCGTCTAGCTCGAGGGAATCTTCACGCAGGCGCGTCGTGATCCGGAGGGTCTGTTCAAGCAGCTTGATATTCTCGTCTCTGGTGCCAAACAGAGATTCGATGCCGCGGCTGATTCTAACGCTCAGTTTCATCCTACGGCTGGAATCCGTCGAGCGTGAAAAACCGGGCCACAGACAAGCCGCACCGAGAGCCGGCGCAACAAAATCCGCGCAGGCGGTAAGGTCGCTGACATCCACTTGGAGTATAGCAGAGGGCCCGTATCGTGCTCAAACGGTTGGGGGCAGGGATTCTCCTGGACAAAAATACCGCGGGGGGCGTAACATGGGGCTGGTACAGCTTTATTTTTGTTTTGTAGTCTTTGACCTTTGACGGGAGGTGCGAGCATGTTTGATAGCCTCGACGATCAAATCAAGCAAGATGCGAAAGAGGCTTCCAGTCCGCGGGAACGGATTCTGGTATGGATCTCGGTGGGGGTGATTTCCATCCTGGTGTTCGGCGGACTGTACTATGGAGTTGTTGTACTGCAGGGCTGAGCCCCGCTTGTGATTAGAAAAAGCCGGCGGCGAATCGATTGCGATTCACCGCCGGCACAGGAGAGCCTTGATTCCATAGGCTCGCAGCTTTCCCCTTTTTACTTGCTGATATTGTCTTCGTCGGTGGTGACTGCAACCGCCGTAGTGGTGGCAGCGGCGGCAACGACAACCCCGGCGATGACAGCTTTAGTGGCAACCGCGGTACCGGCGGCGGCGCCAGCCGCAGTTCCACCGGCAGCAGCTCCGCCTGCAGCCGCCCCACCGGCAGCCGCTCCACCGGCGGCAGCTGCGGCAGCCCCGCTGGAGCAGCGCTTCGAGATCTCCTTGAGGTTGCTCACCTGGATGACCTGGGTGGCATTGCCGGCAGGCTTAGCGGTAGGAACATGCCCACCTGTGACCTCGATTTTGTAACCGATGTACTTGTCCAGCGATGAACCCTTGAGCTCGACGGTAACGCCGGAGACGTCATCGGTGAGATAGTAGTGGCCGTCGGTCTTGGTAAGACAGCCGGACAGGGTGGTGGGTGCGGAGGCGCCTGCGCCCTTGGTCTCAAACTCCAGGGCACGGCCCGCGGCGAGCGCGGCGATGAGAATGCCATTGGAATTGACAACGCGCAGATTGCCGCGCATGGCTGCGACCTGGATGCGGTGCGGTTCCCTGACTTCAATGCGAGTGACCGCGTTGTGATCGTCGCTGACCACCCGCAAGGTGCTGGCTTCCACGCCGAATCTGCTGGCGTTGCGGATTTCGCCGCTGCCGCGTTCCAGCACGAGGCGGTCACGATAGACTTTGCCCTTGGTGTCGGCGCCCAGCTGCATCTGCACGCCGCCAGTAAGCTGAAGTTGCCCGGAGTTCTGGCCCGTCTCAATGGACGAACCTTCAAATAAAGTACCGTTGCCTTTGGTGGCGGCATTGTCCAAACGGAAGCTGCCCTTGGCTGTCACCACACCGATTACAGGGCTGGCGGCCATCCCCATCGAAAGCTGAAGCGCCAACATCAGCGCCATCATCATCTGTAGTTTCATTCCTTGCCTGTTAACCTCCTAAATTCTTTATCCCTGGCGAGTTCGCGGCGCGATCTTGCACGCGCCCGCTTATCTTAGTGCTGGCTCGCCCATTTCTCTTTCACTAATTGTTTATCGGCGGAGTCGGGCGGTTTGTGATGGCTTTTTCGTATGAGAAAAATCCGGCCCCGTTTGCCCTTAAGTGGTATGTCCGGCCCGCCTGCGGTTCTATTTCGCATCCTTGCTGTCTTATCGATTCCGCTACTAGGTCTCGCTCTTTTCGTCACGTTGCGGCTGTCGCTGGCCGATTACCTGGCGCGGCGCGGCGATCTCGGTTCGCTAAACCGGGCAATCTCCCTCGTCCCGGACCATGCGGGATACTACCTGCGCCGCGCGGAACTATCCCTGGAAACGGCTTCCTCCGATCTCCGTCGCGCCGCCGAACTCAGGCCGCGGGATGCGGCGCCGTGGGTGGGGCTGGCGCTACTGGCCGAGAGCAGGGGCAGGATCGAGGAAGCCGAGTCCCATCTGTTGCACGCCGCACGTCTGGACGCTTCCTTTCTTCCGCGCTGGTCACTGGTGAACTTC
This sequence comes from Acidimicrobiia bacterium, assembly GCA_016871315.1. Taxonomy (GTDB): domain Bacteria; phylum Acidobacteriota; class Terriglobia; order Bryobacterales; family Bryobacteraceae; genus VFZE01. Next base: position 106,672 of record VFZE01000014.1, read on the forward strand.
TACTTCCGCCAACAGAAATGGGATTCCTTCTGGGAGTGGGCCGCCCGGGCGGCGCGGATTTACCATGGGGATCTGACCGCGTTGTATCAAGTGTGCGTGCGAGCGGGCGGCAGTGCGCAGGAGATCTTAGACAAGGTTGCCCCGGACCGGCCAAAGGCGCACCGCGAACTGCTGGTGGTATTCACCGAAGACAAACGCTACCCCGATGCGATTCCTGCCGCGCTGGCGTTGCTGTCCCATCACCGGGCCGGCGACACACGCTTCATCCTTAACCTTTCGGACCGTCTGCTGGCCATCGGCCAGACCGAAGCGGCGCTGGATCTGTGGAACCGCCTTGCGCACGCCTCGCTGATCCCCCACGCAGAGCTTGATCCGCCGCGTGGGCGCTCGCTAACCAACGCCGACTTTCAGGTTCAGCCTTCGGGCATGGCCTTTGATTGGCGGCTGCGTGAGATCGAGGGGGTGAGGCTGGGGCCCGGCTACCGTCCGGGATTGGAGATCCGGTTCAGCGGGCGCCAGCCGGCGGAATCGGTCCTGGCCTCACAGACTCTGCCTGTCATGGGCGGCCGCCGCTATTGCCTGCGATGGAAGGCGGAGGCGGAGCTGAGCGGCGCCGCGCCGCGCTGGCGGATCGGCGATCGGACCGCGGCGCTGGCTGAGCCGGAGGGCGAGCTGGAATTCCTTGCTCCGGCGGAGGCGAGCGCGCTGAACCTGGAGCTGGTCACCCTGGCCGAGCCCGGCACGACCCGCGCGGAGGGGACGCTGCGGCTGCACTCGTTGCGGCTGCAGCCGGCGACGGATTAGCCGAGAGCCTGTTCGAGGTCGGCGAGGATGTCCTCGGCGGCTTCGATGCCGGCCGAAAGGCGGACGAGGCTGTCGCGGATGCCCATCCGCTCGCGCTGCTTGGGCGACAGGTCGCGGTGGGAACTGATGGCCGGATAGAGCAGCAGAGACTGGACGTCGCCGAGCGATGTCCCTTTCAGGACCAGCTTGAGCTTGTCCATGAAGGCGAAGACTTCCGGGCGCGCGGCGTCCTTGATTTCGAAACTGACCATGGCGCCGTAGAGGCCTTCCGGCAGGAGGCGGCGGATGGTTTCCGCATCGGGGTGGTTGGGATCGGAGGGGAAGTAGACCTTGGCCACTTTCGGGTGCGAGGCAAGCGAGGTGGCGATGCGGCAGGCGTTGGCGCATTGGCGCTCCATGCGCAGGGGGAAGGTCTTGATGCCGCGCATGGAGAGGTAAGACTCAAAGGCGCCGAGGTTGGGGCCGCAGGTTTTCGACAGCGCGCGGAGCGTGGGGAAGTTGGCTTCATCGGTGGTGACGGCGCCGCCGAGGACGTCGCCGTGGCCGGCGAGGTATTTGGTGAGCGAATGGACGACCATGTGCGCGCCGAGTTCGATCGGGCGGACCAGCAGCGGAGTGGCGAAGGTATTGTCGACGAGCAGGACGGCGCCCGCGGCGCGGCTCATCTCGGCGATGCGGTCGATCTGGCCGACGCGGAGCAGGGGGTTGGAGATGGTTTCCATCAGCACGCAGCCGGGCTTGGCCTCATCGATGGCCTGTTTGAGGCCATCGAGGTCGCAGACATCGGCGTAGCGCACCTCAACGCCCATTGGCTCGAAGACGCTCGTAAGCATCCGGAATGTTGCGCCGTACAGGGCGGTGGCGGCGACGACGGAGTGGCGGCGGTCGGTGAGCGCGGTCTGGAGGGCGATCTGCAGGGCGCCCATGCCGGAGGAGGTGGCGAGGGAGCCATGGCCGTTTTCCAGCGCGGTGACTAGCTCCTCGAGAGCGGTCGCGGTAGGGGTACCGTAGCGGGCGTAGGCGAAGTCGTCGATCTCACCGGCGAAGACGCGGTCCAGCATCTCGGTGTTTTCGTAGAGGTAGCTGGAGGCGGTGACGATCGGGGTGGTCATCGGAATCGCCTGCGGCGGCTTCTTGCGGTCTCCCGCGTGAACAGCTTTGGTGTGCAGTTTCATCTTGTTATTTCCGCTTCCAGCGGACGCCGTCCTTGGTGTCCTCCAGAACAATTCCTTTCCCGGCGAGCAGGCCGCGGATTTCATCGGAGCGGGCGAAATTGCGGGTCTTCTTGGCCTGGGTGCGTTCGGCGATGAGGGCTTCGACTTCGGCGTCGCAGATGGCTCCTTCCTTTTGCTTCGGGCGGAGGACATCGAAGATGGAGTCGAAGTGGTCGAGCAGCTCCTGGGCCGGCTTAGCGTTCCCAGCGCCGAACTTGCCTTCGTCCATGGCGGTGTTGGTTTCGCGGACGAACTCGAAGATGGCGCCAAGGGCTTCGGCGGTGTTCAGGTCGTCGTCGAGAGCTTCATCAAAGGCAGCGCGGGCCTTTTGCGTGGCATCAAGAGCCGCGGAATTGGCGTCGCCAGAGAACTTGCCCGTTTCCAGGCGCAGCTTGTAGTTGCGCAGACGCTCGAGCGCGGTGGCGGCGGCGCGGAGGCCGTCGAAGGTAAAGTTGAGCTTCTTGCGGTAGGGCACGGAGGCGAGGAGGTAGCGGATGACCTCCGGCTCATAGCCTCCTTCGAGCAGATCGCGGAGGGTGTAGAAATTGCCGAGAGACTTGGCCATTTTCTGCGATTCGACCATGAGGTGCTCGGCGTGGAGCCAATAGCGGGCGAAGGGTTTGCCGGAGACAGCCTCGGCTTGGGCGATTTCGTTTTCGTGATGGGGAAAAGTGAGATCGATGCCGCCGGCGTGGATGTCGAGCGTATCGCCGAGATACTTCATCGCCATGGCGGAGCACTCGATGTGCCAGCCGGGGCGCCCGGCGCCGAGGGAGGAGTCCCAGTAAGGCTCGCCGTCCCGGCGGCCTTTCCATAGGACGAAGTCGCGGGCATCGGCCTTGTCGTATTCGTCGACGTCGACGCGTGCGCCGGCGCGCTGGCCGGAGACGTCGATGTGGGAGAGCTTGCCGTAATCGGGGAACTTCGAGATGCGGTAGTAGACGGAGCCATCGCTTGTGTAGGTGTAGCCGCCGGCGGCGAGCTTCTCAATGGCTTCAACCATTTCGGGAATGTGCTCGGTGGCGCGGACAAGGCGCTCGGGGCGCTGCATGCGCAGACGGTCCATGTCTTCGAGGAAGGCGGTTTCGTATTGGGAGGTGTACTGCTGGATGGTCTTGCCCTCCTCCATCGCCTTGCGGATGATTTTGTCTTCCACGTCGGTGATGTTCATGACGTGCTGGAGCTCGAAGCCCCGGTAGAGGAGCCAGCGGCGCAGCAGGTCCTGAAACGTGAAGGTGCGGAGGTTGCCGATGTGGACGTAGTGGTAAACGGTGGGGCCGCAGGTGTACATGCGGACGGTTTTGCCGTCCTGGGGTTCGAAGGGTTCAACCTGCTGGCTGAGGGTATTGTAGAAGCGCAGTGCCATGAAGTTTTCAGTGGATAAAGATATGGTAGCAGGAGGTTGGGACAGCACCTTCGCATCGGGTGCACAATGGACACCCAAAGGGGGGCGTCTATGACCGGCTTGAACACCTGCCGGGTTTTAGTAAGTGCGGCTATGTTGCACCGTTGCCGGCGGGCGTCTATCGCGTGACGGCGGCGGCTGCAGGACAACTACCGGGCGCGGTGGGACGGGACGCTGTTCATCGGGAACTTCAGCAACACCGGTTGCTTCCGGGTGGTCCCGGTTGCGATAGGCTAATCTCTGGCAAGGTGACGCTCGCCATGGCGGCGGCTGCTCATCGACAAGGAGGTTTCATGACGAAACGTGAATTCCTAGGCGCGGGGATTGGCGCCGGTCTGGCTCTCAACTATGGCGGCGTTGCCTTCGCGCAGGGAGGAAGGGTCCCGGTACGCAAGGCGAAGACGACGAAACTGTTCAAGAGCCCGCAGGGTTTCCCGAACGCGATCTCGGTGACGCCGGAAGGGCTGTGGATCGGCGAGCAGAAGCTATCCGGCGATCAGGCCAAGGCTTACAAGCTGCCGGAGCCGGAGTCGTTGGAGGAGTGCGCCTGGCTGGTGGATTGGAACGGCAAGCTGTTAAAGACCGTGAAGACGCCGTCGCGCAATACCAGCGGCATGGCGGTGGGCGGGGGTTATGTGTGGATGATCGCCAACGCGGCGCCGCAAGGGGTGTTCCAGGTGGACATGAATTCGAAGCTGATCAGCCACCGCCAGATTCCGCTGGGGCCGGCGGGGGGAGACGGCGGCGGATCACACGGCGGCCTGTGGCATGACGGTAAGCTGTGGATTTCCTCGTTGCGGTTGCGCGGGAATCTGCGCGTCGATCCCAAGACGTGGCAGCCGGAATACATGATCCCGTTCTACCAGTCGCACCCGGACTGGATCCGGTATCACGGGATCGCCATTCAGGACGGAGCGATGTGGCAGGTGATCGGCAACAACAGCACGGGGCACAAGGACTTCAAGCCGGGCCTGGTGCGGCACGATCTGAAAACGGGGCGGGTTCTGGAAATAGTGGAGTTCCTGCCCGGCTCGAGTGATCCGCACGGGCTGGCGGTTCACGAGGGGAAGCTGATCAGCTGCGATGCGGGGATCCATCCCGGCTGGCCGAACTACGACAGTCCGACCGCGGGCTGGATTTTCCAGATCGATTTCGTGTGAAGCAGCCCTTGTCGAGCCTTACGGCTTTGTGTTCATCACGAACCCGTACAGGGTGTCGTTGCCGCCCCAGCCTTCCGGCTTGTCGTCAGTATCGAAGAGGTGATCCCGGCGCTGCGCTTGCCGCTTTGAGTCGGGTGGCCGCGCTTGAGGAAAGTCGCCGATGGTGGCGCCGTAGCGGTCTTCCAGCACGACAAGGGAGCGTACGAGGTCGGCGCCCTGATCGCCGCCTCGGCCTTTCGGACCGTGGCAGGTGATGCATTCGGCCGCATAGAGGGACTTGCCCCGGTTGGCGGCCTCGACATCGACGATGTGCGCATCGTCGGGCCCGGCGCCGATAAAGCCTACACCGCCTGCTCCGGCGGTCCCGGTGCTGCGCCGGGAAGCATGCGCGCGCGGAGGGAAGCGCAGGCGCGGAACATCAGCGCCTTCACCGATGAGACCGTCGTGCCCAGCGCATCGGCGATCTGGCGGTAGTCCATGTCCTGGTACTTGTGCATCAGCACTACTGCGCGCTGACGGTCCGGCAATTCCGCGATCGTGGCGCGCAGCCGGACCAGCATTTCTTCGTGGATGAGATCCTGATCCACGCCCGCCGTGGAATCGGCAATCTCGCGCCGCGGACCCTCCGAGGGAACTGCATCGAGACTCTCGTGCAGTTGTTCCCGCCGCGTGTCACGCAGATAATTCAACGCCAGGTGCGTCGCGATCCGGTAGAGCCAGGTGGAAAACTTGGCCGCCGGCTCATAGCGCGCCCGCGCCTGGTAGACCCGGATGAACGCCTCCTGCGCCAGCTCCTCGGCGATGGCTTCGTTCTGCACCATTCGGTACAGGTAGTTCACCACCGGGGTGCGGTGGCGGTGCAGCAGGTCGCCGAGGCAATCATGCTCGCCTGCCTTCACCCGAAGCATCAGTTCCGTGTCCAGCGGGAATGCGCTCATATGCTGGTCTGACGCCAGAATACCGGAAGCAGAATTAAATGTGCGCTAAGGAGTGTTAAAAGTAGGTAAAATCTTTACTTTCCTAGGTTTCCAGCCCTAGGATGATTTCCTTTGCCCGCTCGTACAGCATCGCTACGTCGCCCGAACAACCCAGGAAGCGCATCCCGCGCCCGCGCCAGAACTTAGCCAGTTCCGGCGTGCGCGCCTGCGTGCCCGGCGCGATGCCCCTGCGGTCACAGGTGTCGCGAATTGCTTCCATCGCCTCCACCATCTTCGGGTGCTGAAATTCGCCTGGCACGCCGAGGGAAATCGAAAGATCCGCAGGGCCGACCATCACCGCGTCGATGTGCGGCACCGACAGCAGCTCCTCGCGCATCTCAAAGGCGCGCCTGGTCTCGATCTGCAAGACGACCATCGAGTAGTTGTTGCCCTCTTCGATCATCTCCGGCATCTTCAGCGGACGGTGATCGTAATGGAACGTAGTCAGACCGAAGCCGCGCACGCCGAGCGGCGGGAACTTTGTCCAGCTAATGGCGCGCTCCAGCAGCTCCACCGATTCGACGCGCGGGAAGATGATGCCGGCGGCTCCACAATCAAGCGCGCGGGCCGCGAGGGAGTACTGCAAGTCGGCCACGCGTACAAGCGGCGCGAAGTTCACCGATGGGGCGATGCGGCAGATATCCTGCACCGTCTCCAGATCGAAGCCGCCGTGCTCACAATCGACGAAGGCCCAGTGGAAACCGGCCGCGGCGAGGATCTTCACGACGTCCTGGGAACGCAGCTGGCCGAAGTTGGTGCCGTATTGCACCTTGCCCTCTTTGAGGGCTTGTTTGACGGGATTGATGCGCATGTTTCGTTAGAGGCCGAGGATGATGTGGTCGGGACAGTCCAAGTGAACCGACTCGCGTATCGTATCAATGACGCCGGGGCCGTGCTGGGCGAGGAAAGGCAGGATGGTGTACAGGCGCTCCTGCAAATGCTTGTTCGGATAGATCAAGTGGAACAGGTAGTCGGCTTCGGCGCCGGCGCGCTGATCGCGGCGGATGCTCTGGCGCGCGGTCTTGGCCTCGATCTTCGATAGCTGATAAAGGATCTTGGCGCGGCTTTTTCTGGCCGCCTGGCCGAGCGTGGCGTCGAAGCCTGTCAGCTCGCCTTGCAGAGAATCGAGCAGCTGCTCCGCTTGCCGGTGAGCCGACGTTAGCTTTTCCTTCAGCGACGGGGGAACGAGTGATTCGGAGATCCGGGAACGCAATCCGTCCAGGCCGCCGAAGAAGTCGTGGTGGGCCAGCAGGTAGCGCTCAATCAGCTTCACTGCGCGCGCGTCTAGGAGCGTGAAGCCGTTGCGGGGCAGCACAACCGGCGCCGGCTGGCCCAGCGTGTGATAGATCACTTGGGACTGCGCCAGGTAGGCCAGCTCCGCCGGGCCGCCGATTTGCGCCACGGTCGGCAGGAGATAATCCTGAACGACGGGCCGCAGCAGTGCGTTTGGGGAGAGATGCTCGGCGCGCGCGGCCAACTCCGCCGCGGCGTAGCGCTTCTTGCCATTCGCATAAACATCGCCGTCGCGGCGCAGGGTCTGCCGCGTGCCGTTTTCCAGCAGAAAGAACAGGGATGTTCTCGCCTCCACGTGCACCTGCGCGTGATAGCCGGCCTGCTCCAGCTGAAGATTGCGCTCGAGCAACTTTTCGGTCAGCAGCCCCGCACCACTCACCGCTTCCCGCATGAGCGGAGCGGCCAGACTGCGCACGGGCGGGGCCATGGGATCCAGGAAGAGCAGGCCGAGGTTCGGCAGCAGAAGCTTCAATAAGTCCGCGAAGGCGCGGCCCAGCGTCTGCCCCGGCTGGTAACTCTGCTCGACCATCGCGGCGATCTCGCCGCCGAACGGGTGTCCGCTAAGCGCCGCGCGCAACTGCTCCACCGGGTACTGCGGAACCTGAATCCCGCCGACCGGGGTGTGGTCGCCAACCGGACTATCGACGCACAACCCGTGGGGCTGCTTGGCGGCGTCGAAGACCCAGGCGTGATTGATCTCGTCAAAATCGTGATCTTCGGTCGCCAGCCAGAAGATCGTCACCGCGGGAATTCCCTGGGCGTTCAGCTGCTCGGTGAGCCGCGCGGCGGTTAGGGCCTTGTAGATGGTGTAGCAGGGCCCGGAAAAGAGCCCGACCTGCTGACCGGTGACCACCGCCACGGTGCCCGGCTGCGCCAAGCGGTCCAACTCACCGCTCGGCGCGTTCTGCTCCCGCAGGGCCGCGACCAATGCATGGCGGCGGGAATCGGGAAACTGCAGCTTCGCCGCTGCCCGCGCGTAGGATGCCTTATCGAGGTGGCAGTATTCGTAAAAAGGGGCAACGCGGTCAAAGTGATAGACGAGGTCGGCAAACAGCGGCGAGGTGTTCGGAAGTTCAGTCTGACGTAGACAACCGGGCTTCATGAGCGGTCAGGTGAGGGCGGACTGGCACTCACAAGAGTAGCAGATGATTCCAACGGCCCGGAGGATTCCGGCAACCGGGTTACGAGTTGGGAACAGTTTGCCCGCTCCGGCGGCGCTTCCAGGCAAGCCAGCCAAGAACCGGTCCCATCAGAAGCACAGTTGCCGGTTCCGGCGCTGGATCGCCGATGGTTTCCAGGGGGTAAAAGAATCCGCCTCCGTTGTGGCCACCGGGCAGTTCCATAACCTGTTCTTGCGGATTCCGGCTGGAGAACGCGACATTTTTCCTCACCTCCGATTCTGCTAGTGTGGACTTCTGGCCTAACGCAATGGACGAACAGGAATTCAGAAGAAGAGCCGACGAGGAGTTGCAGCAACTCTATCGCGTCCTGGGTGACGCCGGGGAAGAGCATGATTTCGAAGCCGACTTCAACGCCGGCGCCTTGAGTATTCAGTTCGAGGAGCCCGAGGGCCGCTTCGTCGTCAGCCCGAACGCACCGGTGCGCCAGATCTGGGTGTCGGCCAACGTGAAGAGTTACAAGCTGGACTGGGAGGATGCTCGAGGGGAGTTCGTCCTCGGTTCCACCGGGCAAAGCCTCCGGCAATTGATGGGGGAGGCCATCGAAACCCACCTCGGACACCCGGTGAAGCTGTAGCGGAGCCGGGCGCTAGCCGATCACCTTGCTCTGCGGACCGGCGGGTTCACGGCCGGGGTTTTGACGGATGATGAGGGTTTGATCGGAGAAGAAAGTCCGGCGGCCGGTGACATCGAAAGTGACGGGGGCGACAGAAATGGAGTAGCCGGTGGGCGTGGCCTGCAAGTGGAACCGGAAGCCACCCTTTTCACCTTGGGCGAGGTCAGGGGGGATGAGGCTCGCGCCGGAGGGTCCGGACTCGGCGGTGGAGGGCGGGCCGAGTTCGGCCAGGGAGGCGGCGAAGCGGCCGTACTGGGAGAAGTACTGTGTTTGAGCGGTGTGCATGACGCCGATGTGGCGGGTGGCTGCTGTTTCGAGAGTGTGGATGCGTGCGGATTGCACGTTAGGGATGGCGATGGCGGCCAGGATAAGGATGATGGAGACGACGATGAGGAGTTCCATCAGGGTAAAGCCGCGGCGGCGGGTGTGGTTCATGGCTGGTGCTCCTGACCAGTAAGGACGTTACGTATGGGAGAAGCGTGGAGCGTGGCTGCGCTCATATGCTAATATGCTCATATGAGTCATCGACTCCAGGTGTTGATCCCCAAAGAGTTAGAAGAGCGCCTGAGCAAGGCGGCGCAGCGGAGGCGGGTTTCCAAGGGGGAATGGGTTCGGCAGGCCATAGAGAAGGCGTTGGACAGGCCAGCCGACGATCCTTTGCAGCAACTGGCGAGGCTGGGCGCGCCTACGGGGGACATCGACCAGGTGCTGGCGGAGATTGAAGCAGGGCGCGGGTGAAGGTTTTCATCGACTCCAACATTCCTATGTATGTTGCGGGGGCTGAGCATCCGAACCGGCAGCCGGCGCTGCGGTTTCTGGAGAGGGTGAGGGACTGCGCGGTGGATGCTGTAACGAGCACCGAGGTACTGCAAGAGATCCTCTACCGGTATTCAGCCATCGGGCGGCGGGAGATGGCGAGGACCCGATCATAGCATTGAACAGGTCACGCATCAGTCACGCAATGGAAGCACTTGCCGATAAGTGCTTTATCGTTAATGAGATAAAGTTGGTGGAGGCGGCGGGAGTCGAACCCGCGTCCGAGAAAGCCCGAGATGAGAAGCCTACGTGCGTGTCCGGTTCTTAAATCTTAACCGCCGGTACGGAACCGGCAAGACCACGGCGGTCCAGCCCGATTGATCTCGGCCCTCGGCTACGAGCAGAAGCCTGCGGCCTATCCCGCCAGATGACGCTCACTAGATCCCATGCGGGCCTGTGACCCGGAGCGGCTACCTAATTAATTAGGCAGCGTAAGCAAACTGCGTGTTGGCAGTTTTGGTTTTCCGATCGTTTAACGGGAGCTCGGAACCCGGCACGCCTTCATCACGTCGATTCAATCCCGTCGAATCCGTTACGCCCCCTTTCCTCTTCATTTTAGCACCGCCGCTCACGCCCCATCGATGGAAAGCAAGGCGATTTCCGGGGCGCAATTAAAGCGCAGCCCGCCGACGTTGCCGATGCCGGTGGTCACGTGAATCCAGCGTTCGCCCCAGGGCTTCACCCCGGACAGGTAGCGGTGATCCTTTACCGGGGCAAGCGGAGCGCCCAAACCGGGAACGACAATCTGGCCGCCATGGGTGTGACCGGAGAGCATCAACTGCCACGGGTAATCGCGAAGGATGGCCTTGGTGTCGGGATTATGCGCCAGCAGGATCGAGGGCAGGCGCGGGTCCAGGCCGTGGAAGGCCGACTGCCCATCGACTTCCTGTGCCCATAGATCCCCCACGCCGGCCAGCTGCAGCCTGGCGCCGGCAGCCTCGACCACCGTGTTCGCGTTCGGGAGAAGCTGGATCCCCGACGATTGCAGCAGATCGTTGAGCTGACGCAGACTCTCAAAGCCTCCGGTGCGCGCGGCCCAGACGCCTCCGTCATGATTGCCCATTACGGCAAAGCTCGGGGCAATGGCCGAAAGGCGCCGGAGCTGGGATTGGTACCAGCCGAAATCAAACTCTGCCCGCGCGGTGACGTAATCGCCGGTAAGGCAGAATAGATCGGGCTTCAAGGCGACGGCTTGGTCGATTGCCTGCTCGATTAGAATGTCGGGAACAACCGGCGAGGCATGCAGGTCGGAGAGATGCAGGAGGCGGATGGGCCGCGGGGGACGCAGGCCCGCCAGGCGGCACTCGCGCCGGGAAAGCTGAATGGTTGTGGAGTGGCGCCACAGGAAGGCCCCTCCGAGGGTCGGCGCTCCCAGCGCCATACCCCAAAACGCACGCCGCGTCATCTTAACTACTATGCTAATCGGCGGAACCGTCCGGCGACTGTACCTTAGAGGGCTAGACTTAGAGCGGCTTGGCGTGCTTTTCGATAAACGCCTCCACGTCGGATTCGTCGGGGCCGATGTAGTGGAAATACTCCGCGTATTCCAGTTTATGCGCCTGGCCGCGGGCGCGGTCGCGGGCCAGCGCGAAGTGCTTGGTGTACTGGCGGTTGGCCGTATCGTCGTCGTTGCCCAGCAGATCCAGCCGCTTGCCCTGCGACGCCAGGCGCTGGCGAAGGCGGGCGCCCGTGTTGCCGGCCGGACCCTGCGTGACGTTGGCGAGATTGGCGTAGACCTTGCGGTCCATCTGAGTGGTAATGTCGACGACGCGGTTGACCAACTGCGGGCCACGGGCAAAATAGTAGCGCTCGCGCACGGCGTGCGGTTTCAAGCCGGCGAGGGAATGCTCGGGGTAGTCCCACTTGGTCGCCGAGATGGCGGCGGCCCATTCGACAGCCCGCGCGGTGACGTAGTGGTCGGGATTGCGCTCATACAGCGCGGAAGGATCGTAGACCATCACGGTGTCCACCTTCAAGGCGCGGAACAGGAAAACCAGCCGCGCTCGGATTTCGATGACCGGCCAGGCGTCCATGTTGTGATTGGGGTAGTTGAGAAAGATCGAATCCTTGCAGCCCATGCGCTTGGCGACCTCGATGGTGTCGCGCTCGTTTTTGAGAATGATGTCGCCGTAGGTGTCGCCGGAGCCGGCCATCGAATCATCGGAGAGCGTGATGAGGTAGGCGGTGTAGCCTTCATCGATCAGCTTGAGCAGCGTGCCGGCGGAGAAGATAGCGATGTCGTCGCAGTGCGGCTGGATGGCGGCGATCACCTTGCCCTGGTGCGGCTTGCCGCTGACAGGCCGCTCAATGGTGACGGGCAGCTGATAGGAGGTGGAGCCGGTGCCGCCGCCCTGTGTTTCGCGCGCCGGCGGTGCTTGCGCGGCGGCAAGAAGGGAGGTTTCCAGGAAATCGCGTCTCTGCATGGGGGCCACTCTATCATGAAGAGATTGCGGAAGCGGCCGAGTGCAACTAACGGGTTAGCGCCAGGGCGGTTTGCCAGCCCCCAGCGCGCTGGATGCCCGGCACGTTGAACAAGCGCAACAACTCTTGCTCGGTACCCTGGAAAGCGGTCTCGGCGCGCAGCTCAACCGGCGTTGGCAGCAGCGCGGCGGCGAACCGGCACCAGACGGCGCCGGCCTCAAGGCCGATCAACTCCGGCGCCTGGCCGGTGCGGGCGCGAAGCCAGGCGGCGGCGGTAAGAATATCCTGCACGCGCAGGGCATCGTCTGGGCGGTTGAAGGTCAGAAAGTGCGCGTGGGAACGGTTGCGTTCGGCTTTGGCCGAACCGGTTTGAAAGGCGTCGATGGCCAGGATGGGGCGGCCCTGCTGGCGGAGGGCGGCGGCTTCGGCCGAAGCTGCGGCGGCGGCAGCCCCCTGTTCATGCACGATCAGGGCGGGTTTGCCCTTGCCCTCCCGCCACAGGGCCGGAATGCGGTCGCCGATACCGGAGCGGGTGAGGATGATCGTTTCTCCTTGCGGGATCTGGTCGACTTTTTCCGGCATCGATGCGCCGATGGCGGCCTGGAGCAGACGGCGCAGTCCGGCCTTGTCCCGGATGGAGGCCACCTGGCGGGCGGCATTGTCGCGCCATTGCGCAAAGAGGGCATCGTAGCTGAGCGCGCCTTCCGGCAGCCTGCGGTTATGCAGCGCGAGCATGTCGTTCAAGCGCTCCAATCGCACCGATTTCTCGCGGAAGGAAGCCGCGTCCTCCGCGCCCAGCATCCGGCGCGCAAAGAACTGATAGACGGCTTCGCGGCTCTCCTGATGGTAGTTGTGTGGCGCGTCGAACTGGACTGCTTCCACCAAGTCCTGCTTACCGTGAAGTTCGTATATGCGGCGTATGGCAGGGTACTCTTCCTTCATCGTGTTGCGGGTCCAGTCGCCGGTGGCGGCAACCAGCAACATCGGGCGCGGAGCCATCATCGCGGCGAACTCCACGTTGAAGGCGTCAATGCGCAACCCGGCCTGGTTTTCGCATGGCGAGCCACCCTGCATGATGGCCGACACCATGTTCACCGGCGCGGAGAACTGTACTCGCTCATCGACGGCCGCCAGCAGGAACGTCTGCGTTCCGCCGCCGCTGGCGCCGGTTGCGCCGATGCGGGAGGGGTCGGTTTCCGGAAGCGAGGCCAGGAAATCGACGACACGGATGGAGTTCCACAACTGGAGGCCGAGCGGACCGAAGGCCCACAAGCGCTCGCGCGGGCCGGCGAAGGAGTGCGGAGTTTGAATCGTGTCGTTGTAGCCGACCATGTCGTAGGCGAACACGATGTACCCTTGGCGGGCGAGATTGATGCAGCGGGCGGGTACCGACCCCAGGGGTTGATGTTCCAGGCGGCCGTACGTCCAGTGACCATGCGGAGTAGCAATGGCGGGGAGCTTGCCGGAAGCCTTGGCAGGCTTATAGAGATTCCCGCCCAAGTAATAGCCGGGTAAGGTTTCTAGTAACACCTTTTGAATCGTGTATTCGGGTTGATTGGCAACGGCGGAGACGACCGGTTTCAGGGGGTTCCTATCCGGCAGCGGATCCAGTCCGGCGGCAAACAGGATTTGCGCGCGCAGCTGCTGTTTTCGGGCCTCCCATTGCTCAAGTGAAGCGTAGGCGGGCATGCGGAAATGGGTGTCGGTATTCGGAATTTGAGAGTTTCGGGAATCCGTGGACGGTGGCTGAGCGTTGGCCAGAAATGCGAGGATCAATAGAAAGATAATCAGGCTCGTCTCCGAAAAGTGTAATTAGCGTTCGGCGGGCAGCGGCAGCCGAGCGCAGCAGTGATAGATGAGGGCGATGAAGAGGTCGGCGCTGCGGAATCCGAATGAACGATGACTGATCGATTTGAT
>VFZE01000015.1 GCA_016871315.1 Acidimicrobiia bacterium
AGAACTCCAGCCGCCCGGTCTTGGTGTACCAGGGCCGCGAGTCCACTACCTGCTCATAGCCGACATTCTTCGGGGTGGTGCGGCTGTTCATCAGCGCCGGCACTCCACGCAGCGCCTTGGCCTCCAGCTCGGTGAACTTGTAGCCCTTGGTGTTGGTGGAGAAATCGACGATGCGCTGCAGGTAGGCAGTGACGTTGTTCTCCTCGACGAACTTCCAGGCATCGGCAAAGCGGCGGTCGCCGGTGAGTTTGGCCATGTGCTTGCCAACCAGCGCCAGCACATCGATATCGCCGATGGTGTTGAAGATGCGCTGGAGCGGCGTGCGCGGGAAAACCTGGAGGAACGGATTGGTGACCGAGGCGGTCACGTCGGGATGCTTCAACTCGGCCCAGGAGTCGACGCCGAAGACGACATCGGCCCATTCGCAGGAAGCCGTCCACCACCACTCCTGCACGGCGATCATTTCAATCCGCGGCAGCACGTTGATGACGGTGTTGTAGTGCCACTTCACGTTGCCGAGAATCGAGTTGGCGTTGGCGAACCACATCGCCTTGGTAGGAGCGGGCATGTGCGTCGCGCCGGTGAGCAGCTTCTTGCCGACGCGCAGCGGATGATCTTCGTGGTTGTAGTAGTGCGCCGATTCCGGCCGCCAGTACTGGCGAGGCCGAGCCGGCTTGGCGGGATCGAGTTCCAGGTCGAACGGATTCTCATTGATGTACTGCGGCACGCCGTTAAACAGCGCGACACGGTAGTTGCCGGCATAGGAGCCGACGTTGCCGCCGATCTTTCCGACGTTGCCCGTAAGCGCCGCCAACAGGAAGATGTCGCGGTCTTTGTTGTCGTTGTTGAAGAACTGGTTGGGCCCCATGCCGACGGCAAACAAGGTCGTGCCCGGCACGCGGGCGATCTCACGCGCCAGTTGCTCGACCGCCGCCGCAGGAGCCCACGTCATCTCCTCGGTCGTCTTCGGATCAAAATGCGCGGCGTATTCCTTCACCAGGTCGAACACAGGCCGGCAGCGGACCTTCTTGCCATCGGCAAGCGTCACCTCCACCGAACCCTCCAGCAACGCATCGCCGATGCCGGAGTTTTTGCCCACCATGTCGCGGGTGAGCATCTTGGCCGACTTGGTGGCGCGGTCCCACCAGACGTAGTCGCCCCACTCCAGCCGCATCTTCTCCGGAACGATCATGTCGGTGTGCGCGGCAGGCGGAGGTTCGCGTTCGCCGTCCTTCAGCACGCGCGTGGCGCTGAGCGCCGCGGGCTTCAGCCCGAGCGTCTCCTCGGCGCGCAGCATCTTCAGCGTGTCCATGCGAACCAGCAGCGGCAGGTCGGTCCATTGCTTGACGTAGGCTTCGTCGTACAGCTTCTCCTTGAGAATGACGTTGGAAAGGCCGAGCGCCAGCGCCGGCGTGGTTCCGGGCCGCACGACAATCGCCTGATCGGCCTTCGAAGAGGTCGCAGAATATTCGCAGGCGATCACCACCACCTTGGTCCCCTTCAGCCGCGCCTCGGTCAGCCAGTGCGAATCCGGCATCTTCGTCGTGATCCAATTCATGCCCCAGACCACCAGCACGCGGGCATGCTCGGCCGAGTTCAGATCCCATTCCACCGTCTGCTGGCCGGTCACCATCGGATGGCCCGGTGGCAGATCGGTGTGCCAGGAGTAGTTGTCGAAGCCGCGCGCGCCGAGCGCCTTGTCCGGCCCCACGCCGCGGATCTTGGCATCCAGCAGCGCCATGCAGTTGGCCATCCGGTAGAGCCCGAACACGCGCGTCAGCCCGAGCAGCGGCATGCCGCCGCGGAACTTCAGCGTCTGCGTCCCGGCGCCCTGCATCGCATCGATCGTCTCCTGCTCGTAGTGCTGTTCCTTCAGCCGCCGCTTTCCTTCCTCGCCGCTGTAGGTTTCGGCGATGTTCTTGAGCGAGGTGGCCACAATCCTGGCCGCCTCGTCATGCGACACGCGCACCCACTGGTCGCGCGCGCGGTTGAAGTATTTCTCCGGCGGCCGTCCGTCGTTGCCGCGCGGGAAGCCTTCCTCCACCCACTGCTTGAATCCCGCGCGCACCATGCACTGGTTGATTCTGCGGTCGCCGTAGAAGCGGCGTGTCAGCGCCAGACCCTTCTGGCAGACGCGCGGGTCCCAGCGCGAGGAGGTCCGGTTGCCGGCCAAGTCGGCCGCCTCGCCGTACTTCATCGTTGGGCCGATGCGCGTGATCACGCCGTTGCGGACGTAGGCATTGAGCAGGCAGTTGTGCGTATCGTTGGGAGCGCACAGGAACGTGAACAGCGAATCATGTTTGAACAAGTCGCGATAGACGCGTTCCCAGCCGCGGTCCGGGTAGGCCGCCAGCGGATTGGAAACGGCCTCCAATCCCCAGGCATCCTTCACGGATGTGGCCAGCCCGCCGAAGCCGGCGGCGGTCATCATGGCGGCGAAATCTCTGCGGGAAAGTTTCATGGCTTGCTCCCCTCCCAGGAGCGTATGAAGGACACCACCGAGGCGATCTCGTTATCGGAAAGCGCCTGGCGCGCCGGGCTTGGAGTGCGGAAGCCCTCCATGGTGGTACCGCGGCGGCCCCGCCCGATGGTCTCCATCAGGAAGGCGTTGGTGGCGATGGAAAGAAAAACCTTGTTGTTGAGCGACGGACCGGCGGCGCCTTCGCCCTTGGGGCCGTGGCAGCCGGCGCAGGCCGAAGCATAAATCCGCGAACCGGCCGCGGAAGCGCCCGGCAGCGCTTGCGTGGGCGCAGGCTGAGGCCGCGCCTGCACGCCGCTCATCTGGCGCAAGTAGCCGACAACGGCCAGGATTTCCGGCTGGCGCAATCCGCCGTCCCTGTCCCAACCCGGCATGCGGCGTCCGGGACGGCCCTTGCGGATGGTTTCGATCAGGAATTCATCGGAGACCAACTCAAGCAGGTCGGGGTTGGAGATCGACGGAAAGGCCGGCATGCCGGGCGAGCGGAAGCCTTTGCCGTCCGCTCCGTGGCAACCGGAACAGAACGCGCCGTAGATGGTAGCGCCGTCGGTTGCGAACTCGCGCTCGCCGAATTGCAGCGCGCGCACGCGATCCTTCGGCGCGAAGCTGACGGGAACGTCGCGGCGGCGCAGGCTGAACAGGTAGAAGTTGAGAAGCTCCATCTCCTCCGGCGGCACGTGCAGGGCCGGCATCAGCGATCCGGTCACCGTCCCTGAGGGAGATCGGAAATGTTCGGTGAACCAGTTTTCGACAGACTCCTTCCCCGGCACGTGAGTGAAGTCCATCAGCGCCGGATCCTTCAGGCCGGCGAGCGACAGCTCCGGCCCGTCATCGCCGCCGATGGCGCCGGTCTTGTGGCAACCCAGGCAGCCGGAGGAAAGAAAGACAGACTTGGCTTCCACCAGCTTCGGCGCTCCGACGCGGGTGTCGAGGAAAGTAGCGAGCAGCTCCAGGTCGGCCTGCGTGATGGGCGCGAAGGAGGTTTTCCACGGCCCGCGCGCGGCCTGCTGGGACTGGCGCAGGTGCTTCCCGTACCATTCGCGGTCATACCCTGAGATGCCTGTGCGCGACAGATCACCGCCCTCCATGCCGCCGCCATCGGGCCGCAGTAGTCCACCGCGCCCGTCCATGCTGTGGCAGGCGGCGCAGTCCAGCCGCTCATAGGCTCCGCGTGCGCGGCGGAACCCGTCGCGCCCGGGCGCGTTCAGCGCGATGTGGCAGGTCCCGCAGCCGGCGTAGGAGAGGCGGACCGGAATCATCGGCTCCGGCCAGAAGTGCACGTCGCCGTGCGCGTCGTCCTTTTCGGTGGCATGACCTTGTCCGCCGTGACAGACGGTGCAGCCGTATTCCGCCGGGTCATGCACCACGGGCTTGTGCGCGGTGAGCACGCCGGGACCGGCGGCATTCTGCTCGCCGGGGCCCATGCTCACGTGACAGGAGGTGCAGCGGTCGCTCAGGTTGAGTCCGCGATTGATGACTTGACGCAACTGCACCGCGACAGGCCCTTCCTCGGTCTTCGCCGTCGCCTGAATCTTGCGCCAATCCTTCAGAAAGTTTTCCTGCACGGCGGCAACGGCCAGCAGGACGAAGACCCCCAGGCTGGATGCGAGCAACAAGTATTTGTTCTTTTTCATGGCATCAATGCCTCGGCCAGTCCGATGGCGACCAGTAAAAGACCCAGTTCGGGCCGCGGAACCAGGTGCCGATGATTGTCAGCACCAGGAATCCGCACAGGAAGCAGGTGAACAGTCCCAGCGCGCCCGCGCGCGCCGATTGATAGCGCTTCACCAGCCACACCGAATAGGCGCCGTAGAGCAGCGTGATCAGCGTGGCCGGATTGATCAGGGTGACGATCAGCTGCGGCACATTCGGGAACCATTCCCGCAGCCAGCCGAAACGAATCACAAGCGCCTCCACCGCCAGGCATGCGCCCAATCCGTAGGCGACGGCCTGGCGCACCAGCTTCCAGCCGCCCGGTCCGCCGAACCAGACGCCGGTGCCGGTGCGCTCGCGGTCCAGATAGGGAATCAAGCCAAGCCCGATGATCACGATCGTCGGAATGCCGATGCCGCCCATGAAGGCGGAAAACGAAACCAGCTCCTGGAGGCCCAGGAAGTACCACGGCGCCTTGGCCGGATTTTCGGGAATGTTGGGATTCGCGATGTCCTTCAGCGGCGCGTCGGAAACCAGCGCCAGCGCCAGGCAGACCAGCATCGTCAGCATCAGCACGGCCAGTTCCGCATAGAACAGATGCGGCATCGAAGGCACCGTATTTTCCGGACCGCGGTTGACCACTTCCGTCTTGCCGCGCACGATCGCCGCCAGCTGGTAGGTTTTCGCCGGCTGCTCAGTGAATACCGGATAGGTGTCGCGCTCGCGCCCGCTCAGCCGCGCATCGGCATCCTCGGGCTTCGCCAGGCCGCCGTCCTTGCGGATGCGCCAGAAGTGCACGCCCATCAGCGCCGCCAGCACCAGCGGCAAAATCATCACGTGCAGCAGGTAGAAGCGGATGAGCGATTCCGAGCCCACTTCATCGGAGCCGAGCAGCAGCAGCCGCTGCAAACCGCCGGGATCGAAGTATTCGGTGATGCCGACCGCATCGGTCACCTCGCGCGGCGATTGCGCGATGTTGGCGCCGATCGTGATGGCCCAATAAGCCAGCTGATCCCACGGCAGCAGGTATCCGGTGAAGGACAGCCCGAGCGTGGTGATCAGCAATCCGAGTCCGATCAGCCAGTTGAATTCGCGCGGACGCCGATAAGCGGCGGTGTAGAAGGCGCGCGCCATGTGCAGAATCACGGTGACCACCATGACGTTGGCCGCCCAGCGGTGAATGTTGCGCATGAATCGGCCGGTGGGAACGACGAAGTGGATGTCCTTGATCGAGTCGTAGGCAACGTCGGGATAGGGCTTGTAATAAAACATCAGCAGAATGCCGGTGACCAGCGTGATCAGAAAGGCCGCCGTCGAAGCGATGCCCAGGCCCATCGTCGTCGACCAGCGGAGGCTCCACAGGTGCGTGCGCACCGAATGCAGGTGGAGGAAAAGGTTGCCGAACACGAAGGAGGAGCGCGTGCGGTCCGTCACCGGCTTGCCGGAGCGGAACGCCGTCTCGTAAATGCGCCGCGGCGCCGCGCGCAGGTTCTGCCAGAACTCCTGCATCGCCGTGTTGGTGGTGGCCGGGTTCATGCGTTCACCTTCGTTCCCGGCGGCACCATTTCGCCCTCATCCACCGTGAAGGCTCCGCCGGCGGCGGTCACCTTCAGCCACGGCAGCGGCTGCGGGGCCGGGCCTTTGGTCACCGTGCCGTCGGCGGAAAACTTCGAGCCGTGGCAGGGGCATTCAAAACCGCCTTCAGCCTGCTTCACCAGGCAGCCCAGGTGCGTGCAGACGGTGGATACCGCGTAGACGCCCTCGGCGTCGCGGAACAGCGCCACCTTGCGCCCGGCGGGCATGAACACCTCGCCGGGGCCGAGCGTCTCCGGCAGAGTGACGCGGAACTTCTTGGATGGCGAACTAAGCACGGCGGCTTTCGGCAGCCGGGCGATACCGAACATTCCAAACAGCATCGCCAGCGCGGTTGACCAGAGTGAGGCCAGCCCGAGCATGTCCCGCCGCGGCACGGGCTCCGGATCAAGCCGCGATCGGGTGGGTCCAGGGTGGAGAGTCATACGGTCCTCCAGAATGTGTGGAAGGTGACGCGTTCCATGCTGATGGCGTCCACTGGGCAGCGCATCGCGCATAGCGCACACCGGATGCAGCGGTCCTCGTCCTTGAGGATCGCGGTGTTTTCCTCGGGCGCGGCCTCCGGGCCAAGCAGGCGGCCGATGGCCTCGGCGATCGGGGCGTCCGGCAGCAGCCGGTCCAGGCTCACCAGCTTCAGGCACTGCGTCGGGCAGACGTCGGCGCAGCCGCCGCAGAGCACGCAACGCAGGCCGTCAAAGACCGGGGTGACGCCGCAGTCCAGGCACCGGCTGGCTTCGCGCATCGCCTCCTCGGCGCTATAGCCGATTTCCACCGGGTGGTCCATTCCCGCCAGCCGCTCGCCGGGCTCGGCGGCGGGAACCGGCACGCGCCGCAGCGATTCATAGCCGCGTTCCCGCCGGTAGTTGTCCAGCACCAGGTGCGCGTGCGTGGAGGCGGCATGCAGTTCCCGCCCGGTGATGTACTGGTACACGGAGCGGGCAGCGGCCTTGCCGCTGGCCACGGCGTCGATCAGCAGGCGCGTGCCGTGGGCAAGGTCGCCGGCGACAAACACGCCGGATTCGGTGGTGGAAAGAGTAGCCGGGTCCACCTTGGGCCAGCCGGGGCGGAAGAACTCGATGCCGGCGCCGTCGAGGAAGCTCACGTTGGGCGACTGGCCGACCGCCAGGAGCACCGTATCGCAGGGCACGCTGACCCTGTCGGTGTCGTCGAAGACGGGGGCAAAGCGGCGTTGGTCATCGTAGACCCGCCGGCAGCGCTGGAACAGGACACCGCCCGGCATCCCGTCAGGGCCGCGCTGGATCTCCACCGGACCCCACCCGTTTAGCCGCTCAATGCCCTCTTCATCGCCTTCGATGATTTCCACCGTATCGGCCGGCATCTCCTCCAGCGATTCGAGCGATACGAGGCGCACCGCGGAGGTCGAGCGCAGGCGCGCGGCGGTGCGCGCCGTGTCGAGCGCGATCTGGCGCACTACCGTGCGCGCGACATCGTAAGCAACGTTGCCGCCGCCGATGACCACCACATCGCGCCCGATGTCGACCGGCTTGCCAAGCGATACGGCGCGCAACAGATCGACGCCGCCGAACACACGGGGTCCGTTTTCGCCGGGCAGCCCGAGACCGCGCGACGCCTTGGCACCGACGGCGATAATCACGGCGGCGAAGTCGCGGCGAAGATCGGCAAAGCTGACGTCCTGGCCCACCGTAACCCCGCAGCGGATCTCAACCCCCAGTGCCTGGATTACCGCCACCTCGCGCTCAATCACCTCGCGCGGCAGCCGGTAGGCTGGGACGCCGACCGTAAGCATGCCGGCGGCGACCGGCTCCAGTTCGAAGACAACCGGACGGAATCCCATCAGCGCCAGGTCATGCGCGGCGGAAAGTCCGGCCGGGCCGGCGCCGATGATCGCCACCGGCTGGCCTCCAGCCTTTTCAAAGCGGCCTTGCAGACTGCTCTGGATCAGCGCCGCCATCTCTTCGGCATCGGCGGCGACCTGGGGCACATAGGATTGCAGGGAGTCCAGCTTGACCGGATCGGCGAGGTCACAGACGAAACGCTTGAGCGCGCGAATCGCGATCGGGCGGTCGACGGCGACAAAGCGGCCGTCATCATCCACGCGCGGCACTTTACCGCGGCGGCAAGCCACTTCACACGGGGCGCCGCAGATGCGGCCGCAGATGGAGGCGAACGGATTCGGCCCGCGCGCGATGAGATAGGCTTCTTCGAAGCGGCCTTCGGCGATGGCCCGGACATAGCCGCGGGCGTCGGTATGCACAGGACAGGCGCGCTGGCACGAGATCAGCCCCTGGTGGTAGCCGTTCGCCGGGATTTCGACCTTCAATTGCATCAGTTAATGCCTCAGGTGGCTCATCGGGAGGCTGCCCTGCAAAACACAAGTGACGCTGGTTTCCAGTGGCAGCCGAGGCGCCGGCCGCGCCACCAGTTGTGCCAGGTTCCAGCGCGACAGAACAAAGATGATGGCCTGCCGGAGCTCCGCGGCGGCTTGGTGATAGGCGCAAGTGTCGTCCGGGTCGCAGACCACGCTGCAATAGTCGCCGACAATGGTTCCCTGGCAGGCCTCGACGATTTCCAGTAGCGAGATCTGTTCCGGCGAGCGGCTGATCTCGACCCCGCCTTTGGAGCCTTTGTGAGAGCGCAGGATTCCGGCCTTGACCAGGAGCCGGGAGATTTTTGCCATATAAGTAGGTGATTCATCAATGGCTTCGGCGAGTTTGCGAGGGGAGAAGAGGCGGACGGGATCGAGTTTGGCCAGGAAGACGAGGCCACGGATGGCGGAGATGGAGGTTTTTTGGATCATAAACTCTCGAACCGCTCCAAATTCCTTCAACGCGGACAATACATATCCGCGTTATCATTCTAAACAAGAGTTTAGGACCTGTCAATCTCTTTTATTGAAAATATGCCTCTTCGGCTCTGGCCAGATTCCACAGCCCGAGCTATACTAGCTCAAGTTTCCTTAACAGGAGTCTATTTTGATGAACAACCCCTTACTGCGCTTCGGCGCACTGATGCTTGCCCTGTCCTTTGCCGCATTGGGCCAGGAAACCCGTTCGATGCTGTTCGGCCGCGTGCTGGATCCGCAAGGTTCCGCCGTCGTCGGCGCCACGGTGGTGATCCGCAATGCGGAAACCGGCGTCACGCAGACCATGCGCACCAACGACACCGGCTACTACGAAGGCAACCTGTTAATGCCCGGCCAATATGAAATCTCGGCCGAGATGGCCGGCTTCAAGAAACTGGTCCGCAAGGGCATTTCGCTGCCTGTTTCCTCGCGAATTGAAGTAGCCTTGCACCTGGAAATCGGCGGCGTGACGGAGACCGTTTCGGTGACCGCGGAAGCGCCGCTGCTGGAAACCAACGCGGTCAGCACAGGCCGCGTCATCGACAACAAGTCGCTCATGGAACTGCCGGTGATGGGCAACAGCGCCCTGCTTTTGGTGAAGCTGGCTCCCGGCGTGCAGACCGGCGGCGTGAACAACTACCTGGCGTTGCATTCCAACGTGGGTGGCTCCGACTACAACGTGAGCGGCAACATCGGCGGCAACGCCTGGACGCTGGACGGCTCGCCCAACCAGGGCCCCAGCCGCCGCACCGCCTATCTGCCCTACACCGACGCCATCGATGAGTTCAAGGTGGAGACCAACAACTTCAACGCCGAAATCGGCCAGAGCACCGGCGCCGCGATCACGATGATCTCGAAATCGGGCACCAACAGTATGCACGGAACCGGCACATGGCAGCACTGGCAGCAGCGCTGGCAGGGTACGCCATTCTTCGTCAAGCAGCAATACTACCGCCGCATCGCAGCTGCCGAAGCGGCAGGCAACAGCGCTCTCGCCCACCGGTTGCGCGACACACCGAAGCAGCCCACCGGCCGCTCGAATAACTGGGGCGCTTCTGCCGGCGGGCCCGTGGTGATACCCAAGCTGTTCAACGGCCGTAACAAGATGTTCTGGTTCTTCACCTACAACGGGTTCAAGGACGTGAAGGTGGAAGACGCGGCCAACTTCAACCGCACCGTGCCTACGTTGAAAAACCGCGACGGCGACTTCAGCGATCTTCTGCTGGTTCGGAACAATCCGGCGCGGTACATTATTCACGACCCCACCTCCATCGTGCGCGATCCGGCACGGCCGAACAACTTCATCCGCACGCCATTCCCGGGCAACATCGTCCCGCGCAGCCGGTTCGCGAACCCCGCCTACGACGCCTACAAGAACATCTACCCGGTGCCAAACGTCGCGATGCCGGAGAGCGAGGACCCCATCAACAACTACCTGGCGAACCAGACTCCGTACAATTGGGACTACTACGCCTATTCCAACCGCATCGACTATCAGATCAGCGACAAGTGGCGCGCCTTCGGCCGCTGGTCGGTGAACAACTTCGGTCCGGAAGACCGCGGTGACTGGGTGTATGAAACCGCGCGCGGCCTGAACCTGAACGGCCTGGTGCGGAACAACAAGGGCGGCAATCTTGACATTGTCTACACGCAGAACCCGACCACGCTGTGGAACTTCAACATCGCCATCAACCAGTTCCGCGAAGGCAACATCCAGCCGAAAGCGCTCGAGTTCAAACCGTCCAGCGTCGGGCTGCCGGCCTACATGGACGCGAAGGCCGGGGCGCAGGCGCTGCTGCCCCAGATGACCATCACCGATTACTCCACCGTCAGCCCGGGAGGCTTCAACGTCTGGACGCGTTACCGGATGGCGACCGTGAAGCTGCAAGGCACTTTTATCCGGGGCAAGCACACCATCTCGAGCGCGATTGACCACCGCAACCAGTTCCGAACAGGCGGCGGCGGCGGCAACACTAGCGGCAACTTCACCTTCAACCAGAACTACCTTCGCCGCAACGACGACGGCCTGACGCCGGCCAACAACCGCGGCCTGGGCTGGGCGGCTTTTATCCTGGGGATTCCCTCCAGCGCCAGCGTGGCCACCAACGACAGCTTCGCCACCTACACGCCCTATTACGCCAGCTTCGTGCAGGACACCTGGCGCGTCACGCCGAAACTGACGCTGAATCTCGGTCTGCGCATGGAGTATGAACGCGGCGCCACCGAACGGTTCAACCGCATGGTGGGCAATTTTAACCCCAACATCGACGTGCCGATCGCCGCCGGCGCCCAAGCGGCCTACGCGGCCAGCCCAATTCCGCAGCTGCCCGCCTCGCAATTCCAGATCCGCGGCGGCAACACCTACGTCGGCGTCGGCGGCGCTCCTCGTGAGCTCTACCAGGACGAAATGATGTGGCTGCCCCGGCTCGGCATCGCCTACCAGCTGGACTCGAAGACCGTGCTGCGCACCGGCTACGGCATTTTCTACGACACGCTCAATGTGCTGAATTACGGCCCGAACCAGTTTGGCTACTCGCGCGCGACCAACGCGATCATCTCGAACGACTTCGGCCAGACCTGGGGCGCGGCATCGGCGCCGTACCCGGCCAACGCCAACCCGAATAACAACCGCAGTATTTTGAACGATCCGTTCCCGGTCCGCGCCGACGGCACGCGCTTTGACGTGCCCACGCGCGACGCGCTGGGAGCGATGGCTTATGCCGGCCGCGGACTCGGCTTTACGGACTTCAACACAGTGCACCCGCGCCAGCACCGCTGGCAGGCCGGCATTCAGCGGCAGTTCGGCTCCACCATGGTGCTGACCACCTCCTACGTCGGCACGCGGGCTTCCCGCATCTCGCAGTTTTCCTCCGGCGGCAACGTTCCGGGCCTACCGTTGCAGCCGCTGGCGGCGCAGTACTGGGTCTCCGGAAACGCGCGCGACGAATCGGCACAGCGGCTGCTGAACGAGAACGTCACCAATCCGTTCTTCATCGGCAACTTCCGCCAAGCCGACTTCTCGCCGCTGGTGTGGGCCGATTTGAACGCCAACTCCTTCTTCACGGCGCGGATCATTCCTCGGCACCGTCTGCTGCGAGCTTTCCCGCACATCAACGGCCTGACCAACAACAGCGAAGCCAGTGCAACCACGAGAACGCACGAGTTCCAGGCTTCGTTTGAGAAGCGCTTCAAGCAAGGCTGGAACCTGAACCTCTCCTACACGGCGATGCGGCTGCGCGACGCCGACATCTTCCTGAACGAGTTCGACAGGCAGCGCTTCGAGCAGACGTCCAACGACGGGCGCCCGCACCGGTTCACCGGCACCGGCATCTACACCGTCCCGGTGGGCAAAGGGCGCAGGTACCTGGGCAGCACCAACCGGCTGTTGGACGGCGTGGTGGGCGGCTGGCAGTTTAGCGCGACCTATGAGTGGCAGCCCGGCCCGCTGCTGAACTGGGGCAACCTGTTCTACAGCGGCGATGTCGAGAACATCAAGAATGTTGACCGCACGTGGGAAACCTGGTTCAACACCAATGGGTTCGAGCGCGTTGCGGCGCTCGGCCCGGCCGGCTTCCACACCCGTCAATTCCCCACCCGCATCGGCGGCCTGCGTGCCGATTCCACCAGCCAGTGGAACGCCAACGCGGCCAAGAACTTTAAGCTGACAGAGGGCACGACGTTGCAACTGCGCATGGACGTGCTCAACGTGCAGAACCGCTCGCAAATGGCGGGTCCGAACGTGGATCCGTTCAACACCAACTTCGGCCGCATCGTTTCGCAGACATCGGCCGTCAACCGCTGGTTTCAAGTCCAGGCTCGGATCCAGTTCTAGTTATGTGACAAGGATGAAACGCAGATCATTTTTGGCGGCGGGGGCTTCAGCTCCCGCCGTTTTTTCTTTCCAGCCCAGCGACAAGATCCGCCTGGGCATTATCGGATTCGGCAGCCGTGGCGCCTACCTGTTCAATGAAATCCGGCGCGCGAATGAGCCGGGCATGGAAGTGGCGGCGATTTGCGACGTCTACTCGAAAGCCCGCGAGCAGGGCGCGGCGGCCGTCAAAAAGACCTACAACATCGACGCATTTCTTAGCTCCCGCTTCGAGGAAGTTCTTCATCGTAAAGATATCGACGCAGTCATCTTATCCGCACCCGATTTTACTCACTCGCCGATGCTGGAGCGCGCCATGCAAGCCGGCAAAGACGCCTATTGCGAAAAGCCGATGGGCACCAACCTTGCCGATGCTCGCAAAGCCTACCTTGCCGTCAAGCGCGAACCGAAGCGCGTGGTGCAGATCGGGACGCAGCGGCGCTCGGAACCGGGGCTGATCGCCTGCGCGCGCGAGATCCAGGCGGGCGCGATCGGCAAGATCACCCGCGTCGACACGCAAGTGCATTTCCAGGAGCCGCGCTGGCGGCGCGATCACCACATGATCCAGCCCTCGGAAGTGGATTGGGACGCCTTCACGATGGGGCGGTTCCAAAAGCCGTTCGACGCGCGGCTGTTCCGCGAATGGCAGCTGTTCCCGGAGACAACGAACGGCATTCCGGGATTGTGGATGTCGCACCTGGTGGACCTGGCCTCGTGGTTCCTGAACGAGCCCTATCCGAAGAGCGCAGTAGCATCCGGCGGCGTCTACCTGTGGAAGGACGGCCGCGATACCTGCGACGTGTTTCACGCATTGCTTGAGTACACCGATTGCCTGTACGGGTTCGGGATGAGCCTGACCAACAGCGCCGGCTCGCGCAACGAGTGGTACGGCACTAAGGGAACGCTCGACGGCGACCGGCTGGTGATCATGCCGCGCGGCAGCCGCGCGCCGGACCGCGTCACCGAGGAGCGCAAGATACAGCCTGTCGCAGGCGTCGAGTCGCACATGGCCAACTGGCTGCGCTGCCTGCGGTCGCGGCAGACGCCTCGGGCCGATATCCAATCGGGCTTCTCGCATGCCGTTGCCGGATGCATGGCGGCCGAGGCGCTGCGCGCCGGACGCAAGGTGCGGTTCAACACCGGGACGCTTGACTTCGCCTGAGATGGACCGCCGCTTGTTTTTGAGCCTTCCGCTGGGCGCGGCCGCCGCCGAGACGCCGAGAATCCGGACGATCGAGCTGTTTCCGGTAGAGTATCCGGTCACCGGCCACTTTCGCTTCTTCCCTCGGCCGGTGCGGCCGGCCATCTTTGTGAAGATCGCGCTGGAGGATGGCTTGGCCGGGTGGGGCCAAAGCGTGCCGATCCCGACCTGGAGCTACGAGACGCCCGAGTCGGCGCTGCACACGCTGAAGCACTACTTGGCGCCGGCACTCATTGGGCGCGACCCGCGTGATTTAGAGGGCGCGCACCAGGCGATGCGGCGCGCCATCGCTTCTTCCTTTTCCACCGGCATGCCGATTGCGAAGGCCGGTATCGATCTGGCCCTCCATGATCTGATCGGGCGGCTGGCGCGGAAGAACATAAACGGCGTATGGGGCCGCAAGCCGCAGGAGAAGATCACGCTCAGCTGGACTTTGAATCCGCGCACGCTGGATGAGACCGCGCCGCTGATGGAGCATGGCCGCAAGCTCGGCTACCGCCACTTCAACATCAAGGTGGCGCCCGACCCGAAGTTCGATTTGGAACTGGCGCGGATGGTGCGCAAGTTGGCGCCGGAAAGTTTCCTGTGGGCCGATGCCAACGGCGGCTACGACACCGGGACCGCGCTGGCGGTGGCCCCCAAGCTGGCCGATGCCGGCGTGAACGTGTTCGAGCAGCCGGTGCCGCCGAACCTGCTGTCCGGCTTCGCGGCGCTGAAGAAGCAGAAGGCGCTGCCCGTGCTGATGGATGAAGGTCTGGTCTCGCACGTGGAACTGGAGGAGTTTGTGAAGCTGAAGCTGCTGGACGGCGTGGCGTTCAAGCCGGCGCGGACGGCGGGACTGTGGGACTCTTACCGGCAGCTGGAGATCTGCGAGCGCGAGGGCTTGATGGTGCTGGGCAGCGGCCTCACAGATCCCGATGTGGCGCTGGCGGCGGCGCTCGATTTGTACGGCGCGGCGCGGCTGAAATATCCGGCGGCTCTGAACGGGCTGCAGTTTCTGACACGCAGTTTTCTGAAGAAGCCCTTTGCGCTGGAAGACGGCGCCCTGCGCGTCCCGGCGGGCCCAGGATTAGGAGTGGAGGTGGATGAGAATGCGGTACGCGGCGCTGTGGCTGGTTAGCCTGTTGCCGTTGGCGGCGCAGGTGGAATGGAAGGAGCTGAGCGGCGGGCGGATACAGCTGCTCGAAAACGGCAGTCCCGTGCTGAGCTACAACGCGGGCGTGCAACTGGCCGCAGGCGCGCCGGACGACCGTGCGAGGTGCTGCTACATTCACCCGGTCTGGTCGCCGGCAGGCGTGGTTGTGACCGACGATTTCCCCGCCGATCATTACCATCACCGGGGCCTGTTCTGGGCCTGGCCGCAGATCGTGGTGGATGGCAAGCGGCTGGATTCCTGGATGCTGCGCGGCGTAGCGCCGGCCTTCGTGAAGCTGCATAAGGCGGAGGGCGCCGAGTTGCAGGTGGAAAACGCGTGGATGATGGGCGACCGGAAACTGCTGCGCGAGATGGTCACAATCCGCCATCTGAAGACAGGCCACTTCCGGCTGGAGTTGGAACTGACGCCGCTGGTTGACCTGAAACTGGTGGGCGCACCGGAAGCGGGCAAGGGTTACGGCGGCCTGAGCACACGGTTCGCTGCGCGGGAGGGTACCGCGATGCGGTCAAGCGAGGGGGAGGTGAGGAAAGACGAAGACCTGACACCGCATGCCTGGGCGGAGTTTGAGGCTACCTACCAGGGCCGCCGCGCGCGGTTGCGGATTACGCCCGACCCATCCAATCCCGGCGAGCCCAACCCGTGGTGCCTGCGCTTTTACGGCTTTCTCGGCTCGTCATGGCCGGCGCGGACACCTGTGGAGATGAAGGCGGGCAGCAACTGGAAGCTGGTCTACGATGTGGAAGTGGGCGATGTGGTGCAGTGAGCGTAGCAATTTGACGCCTGCCGCTAGCCCCATCACCCCCGCAGATACCTGTTGAAGTGCTCCAGCGTCCTCTCCCAGGCCAGCTTCGCCGCCGCCTCGTTGTACCTTGGCGTCGTATCGTTATGGAACCCGTGATTGGTCCCCTCATACATATGCGCCGCGTAGCTCACTTTGTTCGCCTTCAGCGCCTCCTCGTACGCCGGCCACCCCTGGTTGATCCGCTCGTCGTTCTGCGCATAGTGCAGCAACAGCGCCGCCTTGATCTTCCCCGCATCCGCTACCGGAGCCTGCGATCCATAAAACGGAACCGCCGCCGCCAGATCCGGCCCCATCCGCACCGCCAGCCGGTTCGAAATCCCTCCGCCGAAACAGAACCCAACCACCCCCAGCTTCCCCGTGCAATCCGCGCGCCCCTTCAACCACATCCCGGCCGCCCCTCGCCTTATCCTCATCCCCCGGATACCCACCCACGCTCGTCAACCCGTCCGGCGCGAACGTGGCGAAGGCTCCGGCGTCATCGTCAACCCCGAGGGCTACATCCTCACCAATGATCACGTCGTCCGCCAGGCCTCTGATATCCGCGTCACCCTCGGCGAGCTGCCGGAATCCCAGCAGCGCGCAACCCTCTCCGGCTCCGGCGTCGAGATGATGGACGGCGTCCAGGCGCAGGATCTCACTCCCGAACTCGCCCGCCAGCTCTCACTCCCTCCTGACGCCTTCGGTGTCGTCATTTCCAGCGTCAAGCCCGGTACCCCGGCCGCCGAAGCCGGTCTTCGCCGCGGCGATGCTGTCCAGGAGGTCAACCGCTCCCGCGTCGCAACGTGGCAGCCTTCCGTCAGGTCATCGCCAAGGCCGGCGGCGGCTCCGTTGTCCTGCTGGTAAACCGCGGCGGTAACACTCTCTTTCTGGTGATCGAGCCGAGGTAAGCCATGACCCTCTACCTCAAGTACCTGATCCGCCTCGCCGCCGAAGAAATCGTCTCCGAGAAGGAGACTGCCTCCACCTCCAAACCGTGACTCCGCATTCTCTTGCAGGCCTGCGAATTCTCAATCTACGGCGCGCTCAACTCCAGCGGAACGGTGTTCCCCGGAACTCCATCCACGAACACCGTAATCGCTGCCGACTCCGGCGGCACCATCAGCGGCAGCTTCACCCGCACCAGTCCCGGCTCAACCGAGATCAGCTCGGCGAGGTACCCGCTGATATAAACCTGCACCGCCTCCGACATCATCCCGTTAGCGTACACGGCGACCACCGGCGAGGACGGCTCCAGAATCGCCTTTGTCAGGTTCGGCCTCTCTGCCCGCGAGATCCCTGACGAGGCTACCTCCTCCCTGACGAACCGCCCTCGCGCTCTTACAAATTCCACCAGCTTCTCCACCGCTTCCTCGAACTGTTCATTCGTGTACGGCTTCTGCTTGTCCAGCCACGCCGCTGTTCGGATCTGCCGGTAACCCGCCACGATCTCCCTCTCCAGCCACCCGTTCTCCTCACCAGCCAGCGCCGCCAGCTTCAGCAGCGACTCCAGGTACGCATCACGCAACTCAGGGTCCTCCAGGCTCCGCCGCATCACCGGGTTGGTGTACACGTTCGTCCAGATCGGATAATGCTCCCAGTAAAACGACACATCCTTGTCCCAGGCGATCAGCTGCCACTTCTTCTTCCCCTCGAACCGGTACAGGTAGAAGTTGTTCATCCCCCACTCGCCCAGAACCCCGTCGAAGTCCGACAGAAAATTTTCCACCGCCACGTGCCGCATCAGCACCTTCAAGTCCAGGTACGGCTCCATCGCTTTCCGGAACTCACCAGTGCCGGCGTCATGCATCGCGCGGATCATCTCCACCAGCGGCTTGTGGTCCGGATCTTTCTCGTGCGTCACCGGCTTGAACGGTACAGGTGCGTAGCGCGCCGGATCGCTCCCGCGGTCCTCAAAACGGTAATCCTCCACCCACTTGTACTCGTACAAGTACCCGTCATTCTCTCCAAACACGCGGGACAGCATCCGCTTGTCCACCGCTTCCACCACGCCGTAAAGCCCCACATACACGCCATTCACGTACAGCCGCGCATGCGCCTCCCGCGGCGCCGGCAAACCCATCCGCTCAAACATCCGCATCGTCAGCCGCTCATGCAGCATCGACGGGTCTTGCGTGAAGTTATCCAGCACCAGCGACTTCAATCCCAAAAAACTCTGCGTCGTCTGGAACCGGTCAAAATCCACTCGCAACCCGGGCTTCAGCCCGCTCCGGCTGCCCAGCCCGCGCGACCGGATCCCGATATTCTCCACCTTCAGGCTCCGCCACTGCAGATCGCACAAGTAATAGGTGTTCTCGAGGTAGTTGTCTTTCAGCCGCTGCCAGTCCGTAGGGTGAATCGTGATCTGGATATCGTGCAGCACCGCCGCATCAAACAACGCATCGGCGCTCTGCCCCATCACCAGGCCCGCGGCCAGCAGTCCTACAGCAAGCCGCTTCATCGCCGTACCCTCCTGTAGAACCTCCTTAACTCGGCCACCTGGCCCGAATCACGGATTACTACCGCCAGCTCTCGCCTGCCGTCCAGGCTGCGCGCCGATAGCGCCATGCTTCCGATTACCGCCGCACGGTCATCAATCAACATCAGCTTCCCGTGCGCCTGCATTCCGCCGAGCGCCCTTTTGTCCACCACCTCCACCGACAACCCTTCCTGCCGCCTCGCCTCCAACAAGGCCAGCATTCGCGGGTCCGTCAGCTTGTGGTCGATGATCCGTATGCTCTTGCGCGCAGCCTGGATCAAACCGGCCATTCCTTCGCGTCCCAACACCAGCTCTCGCTTCCCCTCTTCCGGCATCGGCGCACCTTCCACATCGGACCGGAACAGTTGCAGCAGGACGCCCACCACCTCCCCCTCACGCGTCAGGTACAGGAAGTCACATGTCTCCGTGTAGCATTTCCGCGTGTAGTTTATTGAGCTGATCAGCGCCCTTTCCCCATCCGCCACGATGTACTTGGCGTGGTACTTGGTCTGTTCCGGTCCGTTGCGATGCACTTTTGCCCCGGCGCTCTCCAGCAGCTTCGCCAGCACCTGCAGCTTCTTACGCCAGTGCCGCGCGCGCGCCGTCAGCATCACTTCCACTTCCACGCCGCGCCGCACTGCCGCCGCAATCTCCTCCAGCACCCGGAAGTCCGAGCACCGGAACAATGAGATCGCCAGATGCCGCCGGGCCGAGCCGATCATCTCCAGCACCGCCTCGCGCCGCTGGCTCGGCTCAAGGATCAGCCGGCTGATCTGCCGCGCTCGTCCTTTGCACCGGGGTTGCATGCCCTTCACGATGCATCTGTGTTGCCATTTGCTAACGCCTTGAATCTACGCTCCGCCGATCCTTCCACCTCTATCCTCCCGGATAGGGCGCCCAACTATCGTGGATAGGCCCCGCCTGCGTTACAATGGTCCGCAAATGAGAAAGTGGTCCGTGGGAGTCTGTCTTGCCTTGCTCGCCCTTGCCTGGGTGCGAACCTCAATCGCCGACAAGGACCCCACCCTCGATCCCAAGATCCTTCACGCCCCCTCGCGCTCTCCGGACCGCGTCATCCTTACCTGGGCCGGCGACCCGGCCACCACCCAGGCCGTCACCTGGCGAACCTCCACCGATGTGCTGCGCGCCGCCGCGCAGATCGCCGAGGCCGAAGACGGTCCGCTTTTCAAGCCAAAAGCCGTCGAACACATCGCCAAGTCCGAACCTTTCAAATCCAACCTCGGAGAAGCCCTCTACCATTCTGTCCGCTTTGAGAACCTCAAGCCCGCCACCAAGTACGTCTACCGCGTCGGCGACGGCTTCAACTGGAGCGAATGGTCTCATTTCCAGACCGCCTCCCTCTCCGAAGCCCCCGTCGAGTTCGTCTACGTCGGCGACGCCCAGAACAATATCCTCGAACTCTGGTCCCGCGTCATCCGCTCCAGCTTCGCCGACGCGCCCCGCTCCCGCTTCATCATCCACGCCGGCGACCTCATCAACACCGCCGACCGTGACGAACAATGGGGCGAATGGCACCGCGCCGCCGGTTGGATCAATCAGTCCGTCGTCAGCTTCCCCGTCCCCGGCAACCACGAATACGGTAAGAGCGAAGCCGGCACGCGCGAACTCAACCGCCACTGGCGACCCCAATTTACCCTTCCGGAAAACGGTCTCCCCGAGCTTCCTGAAACCAACTACTACGTCGACATCCATGGCGTCCGCGTCGTCGCTCTCAACTCCAACCTCAAGCACGCCGAACAGGCCGCCTGGCTCGACAAACTCCTTTCCTCCAACCGCAACCGCTGGACCGTGGTCACATTCCACCACCCCATCTTCTCCACCGCCCGCGGCCGCGATAACAAGGACCTCCGCGCTATCTTCAAGCCCGTCTTCGACAAGCACCGCGTCGACATTGTCCTCACCGGCCACGATCACTCCTACGGCCGCAGCAACGTCATGACCGGCGAAAACCGCCGCGAAGGCGGCACCGTCTACGTCGTCAGCGTCTCCGGTCCTAAGATGTACAACGTCACTCCCGCTCCCTGGATGCAGCGCAAGGCCGAAGACACGCAGCTCTACCAAATCATCCGCATCAACGGCGAACGCCTCGATTACGAATCCCGCACCGCCCGCGGCGATCTCTATGACGCCTTCCAGCTCCGCAAGCGCCGCGGCCGCGCCAACCAGATGATCGACCGCACTCCTGACCGTCCCGAGAATCGCCGCCCCCCGGCCGAGCCAACCGGCAACTAGTCGAATCCCCCATGGACGCGGTCCTCGAACTCCGCGGCGTATCCAAGCAGTTCCACGGGCACCGCGCAGTAGACGACGTCTCACTCGCCGTTCCCCGCGGCTCCCTGTTCGCCCTCGTCGGACCCAGCGGCTGCGGCAAGACCACCGTTCTGCGCATGATCGCCGGCTTTGAAATCCCGACCACAGGCCAGGTCCTGCTCAGCGGCGCCGACGTCGCCGGACTCCCGCCCTACCAGCGCAACGTCAGCACGGTCTTCCAAAACTACGCCCTCTTCCCCCATCTCACCGCGCGCCAAAACATCGAATTCGGCCTCCGCCGCCGAAAAGCCTCCGATCTGGATCGCCGCGTCCGCGACGTCCTCGATCTCGTCCAGCTCGCCGGCAAGGAGCATCGTAAGCCCGCGCAGCTCTCCGGCGGCGAAAAGCAGCGCGTCGCGCTCGCCCGCAGCCTCGTCCTCGAACCCGACCTTCTCCTGCTCGATGAACCCCTCGCCGCGCTTGACCCCAAGCTCCGCCGCCAGGTACGCGTCGAGCTCAAATCCATTCAGCGCCGCGTTGGCGTCACCTTCCTCATGGTCACCCACGACCAGGAAGAAGCCATGTCCATGGCCGACTCCATCGCCGTCATGAACAAAGGCCGCCTGGAACAAATCGGTCCGCCGCGCGAAATCTACTCGCGCCCCGCCACGCGATTCGTCGCCGGCTTCCTTGGCGAAGTCAGCTGGCTCAACGGCTTCGGCCTGCGCCCGGAATCCATCATCCTCTCCGCCGACGGCAGGCCCGCCACCGTCCGCAGCGCCGTCTACCTCGGCAACTGCCTGCGCCTCGAACTCCAACTCGAATCCGGCGAAACTCTGCTCGCCGAAACAAACCCCGGCGCCCGCCACACCGCCGGAGATCAGGTCAACGTCACATGGCGCCCCGAGGACGAACTCCATGTGGACTAAAGTCCGCTTCTGGACCCTCGCCCCCTCCCGCCTGCTGATGGGCCTCCTCTTCGCCGCGCCTCTCTGCATCGTCGCCGCCTACAGCCTACTCACCCGCGGCGCTTACGGCGGCCAAAGCCCGCCCTGGACCTTCGAAAGCTACGCCCGCCTGCTCGACCCCCTCTACGCCGCCATTCTCTTCCGATCCCTCTGGATCGCCGCTCTCTCCACCGCCCTCTGCCTCCTGCTCGGCTTCCCGCTCGCTCTCTTCATCTCCCGTTCCGCAAAACGCAAGAACCTCTACCTGCAGCTCGTCATGCTCCCCTTCTGGACCAGCTTCCTCGTCCGCACCTACGCTTGGATGTTCCTCCTCCGCGACACCGGCCTCATCAACACCATCCTCCAATCCCTCGGCCTAATCCGTGAACCCCTCCCTCTCCTCTACAACGAATGGGCCGTTGTCGTCGGCCTCGTCTACGGCTATCTCCCGTTCATGGTCCTCCCGCTCTTCGCCACGCTCGAACGCATTGACCCCAATCTGCTCGAAGCCGCCGCCGACCTCGGCGCACGCGACACCGACACGCTCTTCCGCATCATCGTCCCGCTCGCCATGCCTGGCATCGTCGCCGGTTGCGTTCTCGTCTTCATCCCCTGCCTCGGCGCATACCTCACTCCCGACCTGCTCGGCGGCGGCAAGAGCATGATGGCCGGCAATCTCGTCCAGAACCAGTTCACCAACGCCCGCGATTGGCCCTTCGGCTCGGCCGCATCTCTCACCCTCATGGCCATGGTCATGCTCGCTCTCGCCTGGCTCGCCCGCCGCCAGAAAGGCGACCTGCTGTGAGCCGCGCGCTCGCTCTCACCGCCGCCGCCGTTCTCGCCTTCCTCCATCTTCCTCTCGCCGTGCTCACCGTCTTCAGCTTCAACGCCTCGCGCTTCACCGTCTGGGAGGGCTTCTCTTTCAAGTGGTACGCCGCGCTCGCTCAGGACACCCGGCTCATCGAAGGAGCATGGAACAGCCTCCTCATCGCCGCCGCCGCCACCATCTTCGCCACCGCGGCCGGAACCCTCTGCGCCTACGGCCTCTGGAAGCGCCGCGCCCCGCTGCTCACCGGCACTCTCTACCTCTCCCTTGTCACTCCCGAAATCGTCACAGGTGTCTCCCTGCTCGCCTTCTATCAGTTCCTGTTCCGCTATCTCGACATCCGACTCGGCATGCACACCGTCATCCTCGCCCACGTAACTTTCTCGGTCGCCTTCGTGGTCGTCGTCGTGCTGGCCCGCCTCCGCACCATGGACGCCACTCTTGAGGAAGCCGCCATGGATCTCGGCGCAACCGAATGGGGCGCATTCTTCCGCGTCACTCTCCCCGCTCTGCTCCCTGCCGTCGCCGCCTCCGCCCTGCTCGTCTTCACTCTCTCCTTTGACGACTACGTCATCACCAGCCTCGTCGCCGGCGTCGATTCGGAAACTCTCCCCATGGTCATCTACGCCATGGCCCGCCGCGGCGTCAACCCCGCTGTCAACGCCATCTCTGCATTGATCGTCGTCGGCCTCGGCTTCTTCATCCTCGCCGCCGAACGCCTGAGGGAACCATGAAGCGCCGCCACCTGCTCGCCGCCTTCGCCTCCCTCGCCGCGTGCCGCCGCTCCTTAAAGCCCCGCCTCAATGTCTTCAACTGGTCCGACTATGCCGCCCGCGACACCGTCCCTGCCTTCGAACGCCGCCACGGCGTCGAGCTCCGCTACGCCGTCTATGAAAGCAACGAGGAGATGCTCGCCAAAGTCTTCAGCGGCAATTCCGGCTGGGACATCGTCTTTCCCGCATCCAGCCTGATCGGTCCGATGCGCGAAAACGGCCTCCTCTCCCCCATCGACAGAAGCCAGCTCCCCAACCTCGCCAACCTCGACCCGCGCTTCCGGCACCCGCCCTGGGACCCACAACTGGAATGGTGCGTCCCCTACATGTGGGGCGCCTCCGGCATCCTCTATACACGCAAACTCAACCCGCCCCCGCGCCGCTGGGCCGATCTTTGGGACCCCCGCCTCGGCGGCCGCATCACCATGCTCGACGATCCTCCCGACGCCATCGGCGCAGCCCTCAAAAAACTCGGCTTCCCTCTCAACTCCACCAACCCCGCCGAGCTCGACGCCGCCCGCGCCGAACTCCTCAAACAGAAGCCCCTTGTCCGCGCCTACCTGAACGCCGAAGCCCGCGACCAGGTGGTCAGCGGCGACCTGCTCGCCGCCCAGATGTGGGCAACCACCGCACGCCAGGCCATGGACGCCGCGCCCCATCTCGCCTTCGCCTACCCCGAGGAAGGCTTCTCCCTCTATGCCGACTGCGCCGTCGTCCTCAAGGAAAGCCGCCGCCACGAACTTGCTCACCGCTTCATGAATTACCTGCTCGAGCCGGAAACCGCCGCTGCCGTCGTTACCGAATGCCTCACCGCCACCGCCAACGCCGCTGCCCAACGCCTCCTTCCCCCCTCGCTCCGCGATGACCCCGTCCTCTATCCATCCCCCGAAGTGATGAACCGCGGCGAATGGCTCCAAGCACTCCCCCCCGCCGCCCAGCGCCTCCGCGACCGCATCTGGACCATCGTCAAATCCAGCTGATCCCTCTGCTATCATGTCGGCGATGGCCGACCAGCGCCTCATCACCTCCGAACCGGGCCGCGACCGTCAGGAAGCGGATTCCTCCGGTGTCGACATAACTCTAATCCGCTGGTTCCTCAGTCTCACCCCCGCCCAGCGCCTCGATTACCTCCAAAACCATAACGACGCGATCCTCGCCATCCGCGCCCGCAATGCCCGCCACTGATTTCCGCGCTATCCTGAGAATCCTCTCCCGCCACGGCGCTCAATTTGTCGTGGTAGGCGGAGTGGGAGCCGTTCTGCACGGCGCCCCCATCCACACATTCGATCTCGATATCGTCCACCAGCGAACTGGCGCCAACATCGAAGCGATTCTGGCCGCGCTCCGCGATCTTAATGCCCGCTATAGGCTCCAGCCGGAAAGAAATCTGCACCCCGATACCGAGCACCTGCTATCACCGGGCCACCATCTGCTGATCACCGACCACGGCCCCGTGGACCTCCTCGGTTCCATTGCACCCGGATACGGATACGATGATCTCTTGCCAAAATCGGTGACTCTCAGCATCGAAGATGGCCTGGACGTTCAGATCCTCGGCCTCAGTGCCATCATCGAAAGCAAAGAAGCGGCTGGCTCCGACAAAGACCGCGCCGTGCTCCCCGTGCTCCGCCGGACTCTGGACGAGCTGCCCCCTAAATAAACGCCATCGTCTTGATCCCGCTAATATCGAACTGCTTCCGGCACCGCATATTCGGGCACGACGTCTTATCGTCCATCAGCACCATGTAACTGGCCGCCTTCGCAAACCGCGCACGGTCCCGCTCATCCGCCCCGCCCGGTATCTTGTCCTTCTTCTTCCGCACCAGCCACCGCAGCTTGTGCTCCCCCACCTGCCGGCAGTATGGGCAGTTCAACTGCGCCGGCTTCGTCGTCTGTGCCTCGGTATAAAAAGCGCGTTCATCCATATCAATGCAACGGCGTGTCCTGGAAGCTCCGGTCCAGCCGCGCCAGGAACTCGTCCACATCCGACTTCCCAATATTCATCGGCGGCGTGATCCGCAGCACGTTGCCGTACAGCCCACCCTTCCCGATCAGCAGCCGGTGCCGCCGCGCCGCCTCCAGGATGCAGCCCGCGTGCTGCGCCGCCGGCTTCCGCGTCTCCTGGTCCTCCACCAGCTCCAGCGCCTGCATCAGCCCCATCCCACGGACCTCGCCGATCAGCCGGTGCTTCTCCTTCAACCCCTCCAGACCCTGCCGCAGATATGCCCCCGTCTCGGCCGCGTTCCGCCTCAGATCGTTCTGCTCGATAAACTCCAGCACCGCCAGCGCCGCCGCCGTCGACACCGGATTCCCTCCGAATGTCGAAATCGTCGGCGAAGGCATCGCATCCGCAATCTCCGCCCGCGCCACCGTCACCCCGATCGGCGCTCCATTCGCCAAGCCCTTTGCCGAGGTCATGATGTCCGGCACAACTCCATACTGCTCGATCCCGAACCACCGGTTCCCCGTGCGCCCCCATGCCGTCTGCACCTCGTCGCTGATGAACAGCCCGCCATACTTGCGCACAATATCGGCGACGATCGAAAAGTATTCTTTCGGTGGCGTGATGAACCCGCCCACCCCCTGAATCGGTTCCGCCAGAAATCCCGCAATCCGTCCGCTTGTCGTGGTCCGGATCAAATCCTCCACGTCGCGCGCGCATTTCACTTCGCAATCCGGATACGTCAGCCCGAACGGACACCGATAGCAATACGCATTGTGCGCGAACACGATCCCCGCCTGCGGCGAACCCGCCGCCTTCCACGGCGCATGCCCGGTCACCCCCATCGCCAGGTTCGACCGCCCGTGATAGGCGTGCCGCAGCGCGATCATCTCGCTCGATCCCGTGTAGCACCGCGCCGCCACGATCGCCGCCTCGTTGGCCTCCGTCCCCGAATTCGTGAATATCGATTTCGTCAGCTTCCCATCCGGCGAAATCGAAGCGAGTTTCTTCGCCAGCTCCACCGCCGGCTGCGTCACGTACACCGTCGACACATGCTGCAATTTGTCGATCTGCTCATGCAGCCGCCGGTTCACGAACTCATTGCAGTGCCCGACGCTGATCGACAGGATTCCGGCGAAGAAATCCAGGTATTCAACGCCGGCTGTGTCGTAGACAAATTGATCTTTGGCATGGGAGACCACCAGCGGTTCCTGGTAGTAGTGAAATACGGCTGGAAAGATAAACTCCCGGTCAGCTAGAAGAATCTCCTCGCGAGTCATCAGTGTTCATGGTACCGTACCGGCCTCACTCTGGGCGCTCCGCGTGCAACCGTACGCAAATGACCCGAATTGACTACTGAGCCTCCATAGGAATAGACCATTGCGCAAACCGGTTTCTTCAGGGCAGTGGCGGCGTAGTTCTGGTTTTCGGCGCGTTGCGCCGCGATGGCGTAGGCGAGTCCGAGTTCGCGGTCGGCCGCGGACATGCCGGGTTGGAAGGGCTTCAGCGGGCCGGGAGAGGGTTCGCGCTGCGGAACGGGCTTTCGGGGGATGGAATGGTCGGTGTAGACAACATGTTCGGCATCGGCGGCGGGCTGCTTGGGCATGTGGCAGGCGGCGCATTTGTCGGAGGAGGCGCGGCGGGCGGCGGGCGGCTGCTTGCAGGATTCAACCGCCAGAGGCTGGCCGGGGATGAAGGCAGTGTCGCCGCGGCCGGCACGCACGACCCGAACGGCGCCCGTAAGGTGACATTGCGCGCAGATGTCGTCGCGGAGGGAAGGGGCCAGTTTGGTGTATCGAAGAGCAGCCCCCAGCAACCCGCTTTTCCATCGCGTTTGCGGACGCGATCCAGGAGAATTACGCGGCATTAAGACAACGGCCCTTCCAGGCCCGGTTCGCCACCGGAAAATCGAGACTTTCAAAATGGTACGCCGCCTGCTTCGCATCCGCCGTATCGGGAAACCGCAGCCGTTCCTTCTTCCGCACGATCTCCAGCACCGGCTTCGGCTCCGCCTCGAAAAAGTAGTCCAGCCCAACGCTGAACACCATCGCGATCCGCAACAGCGTCGGCAGCGTCGGGTGCATCACGTCCCGCTCCAGCTTGCTCAGCATCGCCGGGCTTTCTGGTACTTCGCCAACCTCCTTTGGAGAATTCGCGGCCTGATCGATCTGCTGCTCGGCGGCGTCGGTATGCGCCGCGGCCGCCCCGATCCGGAAATCCCCATGCCCGGCTCAACCCTCGACTTCTGGCGCGTCGAACAATACATCCCCCACAAGAGGCTCCTCCTCCGCGCCGAGATGAAAATGCCCGGCCGCGCCTGGCTCGAGTTCCTGGCCAACTCCGATGGCGCATCCACCACCCTCCACCAGACCGCGCAGTTTGAGCCCCGCGGCTTCGCCGGACTGCTCTACTGGTATCTGCTCTGGCCCGTCCATCAAGTCATCTTCCGCGGCATGCTGCGCCGGATCGCGGCCACCACTCGGGGCATGGCCGACTCCGATGACGCCGCCGCATGAATAAAACTTAAGCTGACCCTAGGCTACGCAGCCGTTGACTCTGCCTCTCCGCTGTGGTCCCCTTCTAGATAGAAGACGCACAGGGTCTATTCGTCTCAGTCCAAGGACTGAGTTGTGCGCGGAAAGGGACAATTCATATGCAACGGAAGCTTGCCACTTGGGCTTTCCTGATTCTCGGAGTCATTCTGTCCGCCAGCCTTGCCTCGGCGCAAGAAGCGCGCGGCGCCATTACCGGACGTGTCTTGGATTCGCAGGGGGCGCTGGTCCCCGGCGCCCGCGTCGCCGTTACCAATGCCGCCACCAATGAAACCAGGCGCGGGGAAACCAACGCCACCGGCTACTACGAGTTCAATTACCTGGAACCGTCCTCCTACAATGTCACCGTCGAGATGGAGGGCTTCAAAAAGATCGTCCGCGGCAACGTCACCGTCAATGTCGGCAGCCGCCTCGAACTCGATTTCACCGTGGAGGTCGGCCAGATCGCCGAAACCGTTCAAGTCACCTCCGAAATCCCCCTGCTGGAAACCACTACCGCCAGCGGCGGCCGCGTCCTTGACCAGAAGAACCTCGTCAACCTCCCCTTCTCGGACTTGAACCCCTTCGCTCTCACCGCCCTCGCGCCGGGCATGCAGTGGACCGGCCAGCCCGAGTACCGCCGCCCCTTTGATAACGGCGGCACCTCCGCCTTCAACACCATGGGCGGCGTCGGCCAGAACGAATACACCATCGACGGCATGACCGTCACCGGCACCAACCGCCGTGTCGGCTTCGTTCCCCCCGCCGACTCCATCACCGAATTCAAACTCGAAACCTCCAACTTCGACGCTTCCCAGGGCTTCACCTCCGGAGCCGCCATCAACGTCGTCTCCCGCTCCGGT
The DNA here is from genome assembly GCA_016871315.1 of Acidimicrobiia bacterium. Taxonomy (GTDB): domain Bacteria; phylum Acidobacteriota; class Terriglobia; order Bryobacterales; family Bryobacteraceae; genus VFZE01. The sequence goes on from VFZE01000015.1 coordinate 28,185, forward strand.
TCCAACAAGCTCTCCGGCAGCCTCTTCAATCAGCACTGGCAGCAGCGCTGGAACGCCACCGGCCACTTCGCCCGGGAAAACTGGAACCAGGCCGTCGCCGCCGGACGCATTTCCCCCGACACGCAGAAGCAGGCAACCGGCCGCTCCAACAACTACGGCGTCACCGCTTCCGGTCCACTCTGGATTCCCAAGGTTTTTAACGGCAAGGACAAAGTCTTCTGGACCTTCAACTGGAACGGCATCCGCCAGTCCAAGGCCGAAACCACCGCCGGTGACCTCAACCGCACCATGCCCACTCTGCAGATGCGCGAGGGCGATTTCTCCCAGCTCCTCAACGCACCCGACGGCGCGCGCCGCTTCACCATTTACGATCCCCGCAGCGCCCGCCGCGATGGAAACAACGTCGTGCGCACTCCCTTCCCGGGCAACCGCGGCATCCCCGTGCTCAACCCGATGTACTCTTTCTACCTCAAGCTTTTCCCCACCCCGAACAACGTCCCCGGCCTCGTCACCCCGGAGCAAACTCTCAACTACCTTGCCTTCGCCATGCCCAAGGATGAGAAGTTCAACTCCGTCGTCACCCGCTTTGACTTCGTCGCCAGTGACAGGCACCGCCTTAATGTCCGCTATCAGTGGAACGACCGTCTTGCCGACGAATACGACTGGACCTATGAAACCGCCCGCGGCCTGCACTCCAACGGCCTTACCCGCATCAACAAGGGCGGCAATGTCGGCTGGCTGTGGACCCTCTCCTCCTCCGACATCCTCGACTTCAACTTCGGCCTCTCCCGTTTTGAGGAAGGCAGCCGCAACCAGTCGCGCATCGGCTTCGGACCCAAGGATGTCGGCCTTCCCGACTACCTGGAAGCCCGCGCCGGCGCCAACCGCGTCCTGCCGCTGGTCGATTTTGACACCATCTCCGACGTCTCCGGCGGCTACCCCGTCGTCGGCGCCATCGGCACCACCGGCGAGCTGCGCCTGCAATTGACCAATGTCCGCGGTAACCACAGCTTCAAGTACGGCTGGCAGGAGCGCCGCCACTTCTGGACCGGTCAGGGGCCCGGCACTTCCTCCGGAGCCTTCACCTTCCGCAACCAATGGACCCGCTCTTCCAACGTCGATAACTTCGCCGCCAACCACGCCCACGATTGGGCCGCCTTCATGCTCGGCGTTCCCAATTCCATCTCCATCGATACCAACGACTCCACCTTCTACCGCACCCCGCGCCGCTCCTTCTATTTCCAGGATGATTGGCGCGTCAGCCGCCGTCTGCGCCTCTCCCTCGGCCTCCGCTATGAACGCGAAGGCGGCATCTCGGAGCGCTTCAACCGCGCGATTGGCGGCTTCTTCCTGCCCGACCTCAAACTCCCCTTCACCGACGCTGTCAAGGCCGCCTATGCCGCCAACCCCGTTTCGCAACTCCCGGCCGCTCAATTCAACCCCGTCGGCGGAACCACCTACCTGGGCCAGAACGGCTTCAACACCGCCACCAAGGGCACCCACATCCTGCTCCCCAAGATCGGCGTCGTCGTGAACCTCAACAACAAAACCGTGCTCCGCTCCGGCTGGGGCATGTATATGGATACCCTCAACTCCAACAACACGCGGCCCGACACCTTCGGCTACAACCAGTCCACCTCCACGCCCATCAGCAATGACGCCGGCCTCACCTTCTGCTGCAACATCGGCGCCGCCGGAAGCCTCGCCGCCAACCGCACCGCCCTGCACGATCCGTTCCCCGTGCGCGCCAACGGCACCCGCTTCGACGAGCCCTTGCAGAACCAGCTCGGAGCCATTCCCCGCGTGGGCCGCGGCTTCACCGGCCTCCCCTATGATTTCCGGCCTCCGCTCCAGCACCGCTGGCGCATCGGCATCCAGCGCGAGCTGATAAGCCAGACCCTGCTCGACGTCTCCTACAACGGCGCCTACACCGATGTGCCCGTCAACCAGCGCATCGACTTCCTGCCACAGCAATACTGGAGCACCGGCAACGTCCGCGTTCAGGCCAACGACAATCTCCTGAACGGCAACGTCACCAACCCTTACAACATCAATAATCTTCAAGCCCTTCACACCTCTGACCCCGTCATCTACAACTACCTCGCAGGCCAGGGCTTCTTCACGCGCACCGTCATGCCTCTCAATCAGCTCCTCCGCCAGTTCGGCCACATGTCCAACGTCACCGGCATCCGCCCCGGCCTCAACTGGCGCGACTTCCAGGGCTACAACAAGTACCACGACATGCAGGTGCTCATCGAGCGCCGCTACGCCAAGGGCCTCACCAGCAGCTTCATGTACACCTGGGCCTCCTCCTACGTGGCCGACTTCTACCTTCAGGAGTTTGACGAGCGTCCCAGCGAGCGTATCAACAACAACGTCATGCCCCACCGCTTCGCCTGGACCACGGTTTGGGAAACCCCGTTCGGAAAAGGCCGCAGCATGTTGCGCAGCGGCTTCCTCGGCCACCTGGTCGGCAACTGGAACCTGAGCTGGATCTACCAGCGTCAGACCGGTCCGGCCACCGACTGGGGTAACCGCTTCTTCTACGGCGACCTCAATCAGCTGGAGAGCCTCGCCAAGTCCAGCGAGATGCGCGCCAGCAACATCCGCCAGTGGTTTGACGGCTCCATCGCCTATCGCGGCGCCGGCGCCATCCCCGATGGCTTCGTCGGCTTTGAAGGCCGCGCTGCCAATCAGCCCGGTTCCTACCACATGCGCGTATTCCCGCAGCGCCTCAACTCGATCCGCGCCGACGGCATCCGCAACTGGGACCTCAAGATCGAGCGCCTCTTCCCCATCAGCCTGGAACGCGGCGTCCAGGCGCGCTTCTCCGTGGACCTGCTCAACGCCACCAACCACACCAACTTCTCCGCCCCGGTCACCGACCCATCCAGCGGCAACTTCGGCCGCGTCACAGGCCAGCGCGGCCTCCCCCGCGTGATCCAGTTCAACTTGCGTCTGGAATTCTAAGCGCCAGATAATTACTCCGTGGCGGGCCGCGCACCCTCGCGGCTCGCCTCATCGCCGCTGTGGTACTCTAGCTTTAGACACGCTAGAAATCCCCCGATTATTCCCCCAAAGGGCCGGTAGCTCAGTCGGTAGAGCATTTGACTTTTAATCAAAGGGTCGCGGGTTCGAGTCCCGCCCGGCTCACCAAGAAAAATCATTGTCCCCGGTACCTGATAATCTGTCTGGTGCCTATGGACACACAAGACTCACTCACTCGCCGCCAATTCTTCCAGTGCGCTTCCCGCACTGCCGCCGCGGGCATCGCCGCCGTCACGGCGCCCGGCAGCGCCTACGCACAGGCCCGCAGGCAGGCCGCCCCGCTCAACCTCAAGGTCACCGATCTGAAAACCTTCATCGTCAATCGCGGCGGCGACAACGGCGTCAACTACGTCTTCGTGAAGATCTACACCAACCAGGGCATCACCGGGCTCGGCGAAGGCTCGGTTACCTCGAAGGCCCTCACCATGGCCGCCGCCATCGAAGAGCATAAGCGCTATCTCGTCGGCCGCGACCCCACCGATATCGAGATGCACTGGCAAGCCATGTACCGCTGGCCGCGTTGGCGCGGCGGTCCGATTCTCAACTCCGCCATCAGCGCGGTGGAAATCGCGCTCTGGGACATCCTCGGCCAGGCCGTCGGCCAGCCCATCTGGCGCATGCTCGGCGGCAAGGCGCGCGACCGCGTCCAGATGTACGTTCACGCCGGCGGCAGCTCACCCCAGCAATACGCTGAGAACTGGCTCAAGGCCAAGGAGGAAGGCTGGACCGGTTGCAAGGCCGCCTTCATCACCACCCAGGGCGACGTCATTGACCCGGTCCGCTCCGTCCGCGAAGGCATCGCCAATCTCAAGGCCGTCCGCCAAGCCGTCGGCGAGGACTTCCGCATTTGCATCGACCTGCACGGCAAGGCGACGCCCGTCATGGCCGTCGACTTCTGCCGCCGCGCCGAAGAGTACGCGCCTTTCTTCGTCGAGGAGGCCACGCAAATCGAAGACCTCGACGAACTGGCCGAGCTGCGCCGCCAGACCCGCATCCCGCTTGCCACCGGCGAGCGACTCTTCACCAAGTACGGGTTCGCCCAGATCTGCGAGCGTCACCTGGTCAACTATGTTCAGCCCGACGTCGTTCACTGCGGCGGCATTCTTGAAATGAAGAAAATCGCCACGATCGCCGAAGCGCACCGCATCGAGCTGGCGCCGCACAATCCGCAAAGCGATGTCAGCACGCTCGCCTCGCTCCACGTCGACATCTCCACGCCCAACTTCGCCATCCAGGAGATCACCCACCGCGGGAGAGAACAATACTGGATTGATCTGTTTCAGGGCGGCGGCATCAGCTATGAAAAGGGGTTCGCGCTTCCGCCCGCCTATCCCGGGCTCGGGGTCGGCCTGGATGAAGCGGTGGCGGCCAGGCGCCCCTACAATCCTCACACCCGCCAACAGCTCCGCTTCCCTGACGGCGGCATAGCCGACCACTAGGGAGGAGAGCGCCTGAAAAAGAAAGGCCCCGGGGAAAGCGGGGCCCATCCGATGCAGAGTAAATGCCGTTTAGAAAACCAGCCGCACCTGATACCGCACTACGCGTCCGCCGCCGTCGGCGACCTGCGGTTGGAGGAACTGCCCAGCGGGGGCGGTGGTGATGTTTAAATTGGGTAACTTACTAACCCAAGTAACTCACCACGATTTCTTGCAATTCACCCCAGCCGCCCTCAATGCTCCATCGGGAACCCGAATGCGTACTGCGTCCCGTCGTGCGCTCCCACGTAAACGCGTCCCCCGCCCCCGGCCAGCCCGCCCGTGGTCACTTGCCCCGCGATCGCATCCTTGCTCATCCACATCGTCTTGCCGCTCGCCCCATCCACCGCATGCAGCACTGCCCGGTTGCGCCCGTCACCGCCGTCCAGCGCGAAAACCACTCCATGAAAGACCATCGGCGTCCGTGGCGATACCATCTTCGGCGAACTCCAGCCCGCCTCCACGGCAAGCGCTCCGTCACGCTCCACTACCTTCATCGCCGCCACTTCGCTCTTCAGCGGAGCCAGCAGCCAGCGCTGCCCGCCCGCCTCCTGCCAGCTGGCCAACGCGCCACTGGCCGGTCCGGATGCCGAGGCCGCCGATTTCCCCAGCAGATTCAGCCCCGCACCGTCCACCAGGTGCACCGTGCCGTCTTCCAACCCCGCCGCCACCACATCCTTCCCCTTGAATTCAAACACCAATGGCGAGGTCGTAAATTTTGCCCCTGCGCTGTAGGACGACTTCTGCTTCAAAGTACCGGCCTCCAAGGCAAACAACTCGCTCCCGGAGGACACATACAGCGTCCCGTCCGGAGCCGCCGCAAAACCCGCCGTTCCGGTAATTCCGGCCGGCGCCTTCCAACTCGTCACCTTTTTTTCCCGGATGTCGAGCGACCAGATTCCGTCGGGAACTCCGCCGCATCCGTTCACCGTCGCCGCATAGGCCACGTTCCCGAACACAATCAACCCGCGCGCATGAGCCCCGGCGGGCAGGAAATCCACCGCCTCATTGGGCTCATCCCCGTTCGACGCGTACAGCGAATGGAACTTCCCGTCCGGCCCGATCGCATGCACATACTGCGGCAGCCGCGCGAACGGACTCCCCGGCGGCGCCGTGCGCCCCGGCTTGGCCGCCGCCACCGGCGGTGGCGTGAACTGGCGCTGCTGCTGCTGTTGCAGCGTCACTGCTCCTTGATTGGGCTGCCCCACGCCCGATTGCGCCGGCGTCCGTCGTCCCTGGCCTCTCGGGATTCCCGCCGCCGGATAGCCGGATGCGGTATGCCGCGCCAGATTCGCCGTCATTCCACCTGGACAGGCCGCCGTTCCCGCACCGGCGGCTACCGGCCCCAGATTCTTCTCCCACTCCACGCGCGACAGATCGGTGTCGATCGCCGTGATGTTCCCTGACGCGCTTCCTGAGAATCCCAGCGTCCGGAACCCGCGGTAGCCGATATAGAAATCCAGCAGCGCCGGCGGCGTCACCGAGCTCGTCTGCCGCGCCTCCCCTTTCAGCTTCACCTTCCAAACCAGCCCGAAGCCCGGTTTCTTCATCTCTTCCGGCGAGATCTTCCCGTCGTTCCGCGCCCAATGCGACCTTTGCGCGTCATGACCGATCGTCATCCAGTCGCCGATCGCCGGCCCGAACTGGGCCGATAGCGGGGTGAGAGCGCACACAAAGGCGGCGGCACGAAACATGTGGGGCATCGATTGACTCCTGTGGTTCAGCACTTTTGTTGTATATTATGTGCGTCGACAGGGTAAAGTAAAGTCCTCGCCATGAAACCAATTCTGCTATCGTCCGTCCTTTTCTCTTGCGCCGTCGCCGCGCCCGCCGCCGACTGGCTCTCTGACGGCGGTGACGTCAAGCGCACCAACTTCCAGCCTGACGAGAAAACTCTCTCCACCTCCACCGTCAAGGACATGAAGCTGTTGTGGAAGATCAAGCTCGACAATGTCCCGCGCGTCATGCATTCCCTGCTGCCACCGCTAGCCATCGGCCGCGTGGAAACCACGGCCGGCCCCAAGGAGATCGCCATCCAGGCCGGCGTATCCGATGAGGTCTATGCCATCGACGCCGCAAGCGGCCAGCTCCTGTGGAAGCGCAAGTTCGACAGTACATTTCAGGACCGTCCCGGCGGCCGCGGCACCAGCGTCCTTTGTCCCGGCGGCATGACCGCCAACGTCACCGTCGGCCCCGGCGCCGGCCCCGGCAAGTACACCATCTACGCCGCTACCTGGGACGGACGCCTCCGCCGCATCAACGCCGCCGATGGCGAAGACCTCGCCCCGCCTGCCCTCTTCATGCCCCCCAACGGCAAGCCCTACGCACTCAACCTCTTTAACAACGTCATCTACACTCACTCCGCGCAAGGCTGCGGCGGCAATCCCAACATGGTCTACACCTACGACCTCGCCACCGAAAAGGTCGGCAGCTGGGGCCCCGCCGGCGGCGGCATGTGGGGACGCTCCGGCCCCGCCATCTCCACCGACGGCACCATGTACACCGGCACCGGCGACGGTCCCTGGGCGCCGGAGGAAGGCGTCTACGGCAACGGCATTATCGGCGTCAAGCAGAACCCGGAAACCAAGGCCGTCGAACTGGTCGACTACTACGGCCCCTCCAACGCCGAATGGCTCTTCAAGCGCGACCTCGACATGCAGGTCACCCCCGTCATTTTCGACTACAAGGGCAAGGAGTACATGGTCAACGCGGGCAAGGAATGCGTCCTCTACCTCATGGAGACCGAATCCATCGGCGGCGATGACCACCGCACCCCGCTCTTCCGCTCCCCGCTCATTTGCAACGAAATTGTCGACTTCGCCGAAGCCGGCATCTGGGGCTCCATGGCCAGCTGGGAAGACTCCAACGGAACCCGCTGGGTCCTCACTCCCTTCTGGGGGCCCAAGCACTCCGCCTTCAAAGCGCCCATCGAACACGGCGCCATCCGCAAGGGCGCCATCGCCGCCTTCAAGGTCGAACCCAAAAACGGCAAGATGCAACTTTCCCCCGCCTGGCTTTCCCGCGACATGGATCAGGCAGAACCGCCCATCGTCGCCAATGGCGTCGTCTTCGCCTACGGCAGCGGGGAAAACACCGCCCAGGCCTTCCCCGACGTCGGCCTCGATTTCCGCATGGAGCGCCGCGTCGAGAAATCCACCCACGCCGTCCTCTATGCCCTCGACGCACAGACCGGCAAGGAACTCTGGTCCTCCGGCAAGCAGATCGCCACATGGAACCACTGGTCCGGGCTCGCCGTCGCCAACGGCAAGGTCTACATCAACACCCACGACGGCACGCTCTACTGTTTCGGCATCGCCAAATGAGGCTGCTGCTTGGCCTGCTCGCGCTCTCCCTCGCGCAGGCCCAGAACGATCCCACTCACCGCATCGCAGAACTGGAAAAGGAACTCGCCGCCCACATCCGCCTGCTCACCGACTGGGGCGGCCTCACCGTCTACGGCAGCCTCAACACCGAACTCAAGCCCGCTCCCGGCCGCGTCGTCTTCCTCGGCGATGAGATCACCCTAAACTGGAAACCCTTCTTCCCCGGCTCGCCCTACCTCAACCGCGGCATCGCCCGCCAGGCCACCGCGCAAATGCTCGTCCGCTTCCGTCAGGATGTCATCTCCTTGAAACCCGCCGCGGTCATCATTCAGGGCGGCCTCAACGACTTTGCCGGCTTCGCCGGTCCCGCCACTGTCGGCACCATCTCGGAAAACATCATGTCCATGGCCGAGCTCGCACGGGCCAATCACATCCGCGTCATCCTCGCCTCGCTCACTCCCGCCGGCCCGCACATCGCCCGCGGCCGCATCCTCGGCATGAACAGCTGGCTCAAGGACTACGCCGCCAAACAGGGTCTCGTTTATCTCGACTTCTACTCCGCCCTCACCGAACCGGGCACGTTGGACGGCCAGATCCCCACCGCCGCCGGCTACGCCTCCCTCGCCCCCCTCACTGAACACGCCATCCAGGCGGCGCTCAAGTAGACTCATAGGATGTCCAACGGGCGCCTCTACGAGTGGACCAAGAAAATCCACATGTACTCCGGCCTACTCACCTTCACCGCCTTCCTCATCTGGGGCATCACCGGCGTCCACGGCGTCTTCCTCCCCTCGCCCGGCCAGTACCTGCCTCCGCCCGTCTCCTCCGTCCGCGAACTCCCCTTCAAAACCCCAGGCTCGCTCGACGACCAGCAACTCGCCAAGGCGATCTCGGATGTGATCGCCGTCCCCCTCGCCGGCGGCCGCTACAACATCCATCGCGATTCCGATTCCAACCTCGCCTTCAACATCTTCACCATCAACGGCGGCCGCGAGGTCACCTATCTCGAACAAGCAGGCATCGTCCGCGTCGCTCACCGCGCCAACAGCCTCCTCTCCTACCTCTCCTCCATGCACACCGCCCACTCCCGCCGCCACCGCCTCACCGCCTATGTCATCGCCTGGGGCTATTTCAACGAGTTCTCCACTTGGGCTTTTCTCTTCATGACCGGCTCCGGCCTCTACATGTGGCTCGCCACTCGCCCGCGCCTGCGTTGGGCGCAACTCTCCCTGCTCGCTAGCGCCGCCTTCACGCTCGCGCTTTGGCTCTCCATCCGGTGACCCTATGTTCCGACTGATGCGCAACATCCACCTCGGCCTGGGACTCATCTTCGTCCTCATGGCGCTCGTCTTCGCCCTCAGCTCGCTCGTCATCATCTACCGCCCCTACCTCAACACCAAACCCACCGACATCGAACTCACCGTCCCGCTATCGGCCCAAGCCACTCCCCGCGATGCCGCCCGCCAGCTCATGTCCGCTCACGCACTCAAAGGCGAACTACGCCAAATCCAGGAGAAAGGTGACACCGTCCGCTTCCGCATCGTTCGCCCCGGCGAAAACGCCGAAGTCGTCTACACCCCCTCCACGGGCGAAGCGAAGATCAAAATGCGCCGCCACGGCGCTCTCGAAACCCTCGTCCAACTTCACACTAATCACGGTCTCTGGCACGACTATCTCCCCTCCAACCTCTGGGCCGCACTCTCCCTACTCGCCTCCATCGGCCTCCTCCTGCTCGGCGCCACCGGCATCTACCTCTGGTTCGCCCACCACCACGAGCGCCTCATCGGCACAATCCTGCTCTCCTCCGGCCTCCTCTTCGGCCTCACCACCCTCTACCTCACCCGCCTCCAGCAATAGCCTCGCGGGAACAAACTTCAGTTTGCGGCATTGGTATTGCCCACAGTTACCAAGAGTATTACCATGGAGGCATGCAGACGATTTCCCTCAAGCTCCCGGACGACCTCCTCGCAGACCTCGAACGCGAAGCCAACGCCCGTCGCGTGAGCAAATCCTCGATTGTGCGCGAGAGCCTCAAGATCGCCTTGCGCAAAAAGCCCCCCACCGGCAAGCTCTCCTGCTACGACCGTGCCCGCGACCTCGCCGGCATCATAAAAGGCCTTCCCAGGGATCTCGCCGAGAATAGCGATTACATGGAAGGCTTCGGCGAGTGAAACAGGCCATCTGCCTGCTCGATACCGGACCGCTCCTCAGCTTCCTCGGCGCCGGGCTCAAGCATCACTCCTGGACCGTCGAACAATGGAAGCGTGCAAGCCCGCCTCTGCTCACTTGTGAACCGGTTCTCACCGAAGCCGCCTTCCTGCTTGAGCGCGAGGGCCGTGGCGCCGACTCCATCTTTGCTCTCTTGGAGCGCGGCGTCATCCGCCTCGCAATATCCATCCAACAGGAACAGGCTGACCTCCGCGCCCTCATGCATCGCTATCGCAACAGACCCATGTCCCTCGCCGATGCCTGCCTTGTCCGCCTCTCCGAGATCCACGCTTCCGCCGAAGTTCTTACCCTGGACTCCGACTTCCGGATTTACCGCCGCCACGGCAACAAAGTAATCCCCGTACGCATGCCCGCCTGAGCCGCCTCGCCACACCCGCCTCCACCCACAGACCGAGCCGCGCGCGTGAGCAAGCGGTTCTGTCTCGGGCGCCAACCACTTCCCCATCCTTCCTACATAATGAACCCATGAACCGCCTGCTTCCGATCCTCACACTCCCTCTGCTTCTTGCAGCCGAGATCCCACAATCCCAACGAACCACCATTGACCGCATCACCGCCGCAAAGGGCGCCTACACCCCCGGCGAAGATGTCTACCCGTCAGTCCGCAACCTGCATCACGCTTCCCCGGACCCGCCGTCCCCGAAACCAACAACATCACCGCCGCCGCCATCGACACCATCCTCGGCGTCAAGGGACAGGTCAACGACGGCATGTACAAACTCTCCATCGGTCGAAAAGCCTCCATGCACGGTAAGCCCGTCGGCAACCAGATGGGCGTCAACACCTGGGCCGCCTTTGCCGGCTCCGATCAGGCCGCTTTCGTCGACGGAGACTTCGCCATGCTCGAATCCGAGCTTCAACCCGTACTCAAGACGCTGCGCAAAGCTTAGCGCACGTTGCTGCCCGCCACCGGAACCGTATCGAACTCAAACACCGTATCCGCCGCATGAAACACCACCTTCCCCGTTCCTAGCGGCCTGCCCGCGTTCGGATAAAACACCGCCCCGTCGGTTGACTCCCCCGGCTTCAGCCTGATCGTCGGCATCACGATCGCCGCCGCCGCCGCGGCCGCCTTCAGCCTCGGCGAGCTCACCTCCGCGATCGCCGCCTGCCTGCGCGCCTCATACCCATTCGCCGCGTGCACGCGGTTCATTCCATACAGCCCCATCTCGTACGCCGACACCAGCTTCACCACGTCGTCACGCCCTCCGCGGTTCACGAATCCGGTCACCACGCTCCGCGCCCCCTCCGCCCGCACCGTCCCCCCGTCCTCCCGCAAGAACCGGAAATCCTCCGGCTTCACCTGCCACGTCTCCTGCGATCCGTTAGAAATCGCCACCTGGATCACCGCATACTCCCGTACATGCACCGGCAGGTGCGCGAACATCACCGTAACCCCGTTCCGCGTCTGCGTCAGGTATTTCAGCCCGCCCGATTCAAACTCGATCACCTGCGCCGGCATTGCCATACACGCGCCTATGCCGAAAAGCAGAGCGGCTGTCCTCATGCCTCCATGATAAACTGACATTTTCCTTATCTCTATGGATTCTCGCGGTATCAACCCGGGTAATTTTGATTTGCGCGATCTGGACCTGGCCGATGCCAGCATCGCCCTTTGGAACCTCGGAGCCGCGCAGCTCGTCGAAGCCGCTCTCACCCGCGGCGAAGGCCAGCTCGCCAGCAACGGCGCCTTCGTCGTCCGCACCGGCAAGTTCACCGGCCGCTCCCCAAAAGACAAGTTCATCGTCCGCGACCCGTCCTCGGAATCCACCGTTCACTGGGGTCCCGTCAACCAAGCCATCTCCGGCGATCAATTCGACCGCCTCCTGGCCCGCGTCCAGACATACTTCCGCGGCATGGAACTCTTCGTCCAGGACCTCAACGGAGGAGCCGACTCCGCCTACACACTCCCCGTACGCGTCGTCAGCGAGCTCGCCTGGCACAACCTCTTCGGCCGCCAGTTGCTACTCCGTCCCTCCGCCGAAGCGCTGGCCACCCACAAACCCCAGTTCCACCTTCTCTTCGCTCCTGGCTGCAACGCCGACCCCGCCCAGGACGGAACAAACTCCTCCACCGCCATCGCCATCAGCTTCACCCGCCGCATGGTCCTCATCCTCGGCACCTTTTACGCCGGCGAGCTCAAGAAAAGCGTCTTCACCATCCTTAACTATCTCCTCCCAGACCGCGGCGTCTTCCCCATGCACTGCTCCGCCAATGTCGGCCAGGGCGGCGATGTCGCCCTCTTCTTCGGCCTCTCCGGCACAGGCAAAACCACACTCTCCGCCGATCCCGTCCGCGGCCTCATCGGCGATGACGAGCATGGCTGGAGCGATCACGGCGTCTTCAACTTCGAAGGCGGCTGCTACGCCAAGTGCATCCGTCTCTCCCGCGAAAACGAACCTCAAATCTGGGACGCCATCCGCTTCGGCAGCGTGCTCGAAAACGTCCTCCTTGACGAAAACACCCGCGTCCCGGACTACGATTCCGACGAACTCACCGAAAACTCCCGCGCCGGCTACCCCATTGAGCACATCTCTAACGCCGTCATCCCCGGCGTCGCCGGCCACCCCCGAAACGTCGTCTTCCTCACCGCCGACGCTTTCGGAGTTCTACCGCCCATCTCTCGCCTCACCCCCGAGATGGCCATGTATCACTTCTTGAGCGGCTACACCGCCAAGCTCGCCGGCACGGAGCGCGGACTCGGCAAGGAGCCCGTCCCCAACTTCAGTGCCTGTTTCGGCGCACCCTTCCTCCCCCGTCACCCCGAGGTCTACGCCAAGATGCTCGGCGACAGGCTCCGCAAGCACTCCGCCAATTGCTGGTTAGTCAACACCGGCTGGGTCGGCGGCGCTTTCGGCACAGGCTCCCGCATGAAGCTCCCCTACACGCGCGCCATGGTCAACGCCGCCATTGAAGGCCGCCTCGACGACATCGAAACCTGCCCCCACCCCGTCTTCCAGGTCCTTGTCCCCAGGTCCTGCCCCGGCGTCCCCGCCCATCTCCTCGACGCCCGCGGCCAGTGGAAAGACACCGCCGCCTACGACAAAGCCTCTTCCAACCTAAGCGCCCAGTTCCGCGACAACTTCCAAAAGTTCGGTTCCATCTCCCCCGATATCACCTCCGCTGGCCCACGCCCCTAAATGTGGGGTGGGCTTTAACCCGCGCGAGGCTTCAGCCTCGCATTCCCCATCCCCGAGAAAATATTTCTCCCCTCCCCTCAACAACTTCCCCATTTCAATCTGACGGACTTTTGACCCCGTCCCGCAGAATCGTCCTCGAAAGGACCCTTATCATGGCTACAACCGCTCAGATCAGCGCAAACCGCAAAAACGCGGCCCTCTCCACCGGCCCGCGCACCGCCGAAGGCAAACACAAAGTCGCTGCCAACGCGACCAGACACGGCCTCTCCGGGGCCCACATCGTCCTCCACGGCGAAGATCCCGCACAATACGACGCTTTGCGGAACGAACTCGCTCTCGACCTCCATCCTTCCGGCGTCACCGAAAACTTCCTCGTCGATCAAATCGCCCAAGCCCAGTGGAAGCTCATGCGCATCGCCCGCATCGAAGCCTGCGAATTCACACCACACCCGGACTACGCCGATCAGTTCCCCAAGGACGGCAACCCCGACGAAGTCAACGCTGCCATTTATGCCAGCGACTGCTCTAATTCCCAGATTTTCCTCAAGTTCGCCCGCTATGAGTCTGCCGCCCGCCGCGCTTACCACCAGGCCCTTAATCAGCTCCTCAAGCTCCAGGCCACCCGCCGCAAGCTGCGCCAGGAAGAGTCCGTTCAAGCCGCGCAACCCCAACCCGCTCAGCCCAATACCGCAAATTACAAAACAAACCCAATTCTCCCCGATCCCGACCCCGCAATTCCCATCGATCGCCTCCAACTGCTCCAAAAAACCATCCAACGCGCGACCCAGCTAGAGGATTTTCTCGAATAGCGACACAAGATACTCCTGATCCAACTCGCCGCTCTTGCTTGACTGCTGGTCAAAGTAGCGCCAGCCGTTCGTCTTGCCCTCCAGGCAAAAGTAAATCCGGTGCTCACGCACGTCGTCCCTCTCCAGCATCTCCTGGTTGAACCACTGGATTCCGCCCTCCAGCGTATACGGCGTCTTCCAGTTCTCCTTCGTGATCAGCGGCTCCGTCCCCTGGTATCGCAGCTGGATCACCCGTCCCGCCGCGTTCATCTGGATCAGGTTCAGTCCGCCTTGCCGGAACTCCTCTTCCTGAAACGTCTCCGGCGTCAGCTGAATCGCGTTATGCCGCAGATGCCGGTTCACTCCGGCCACAAACGCCGCGCACAGCTGGTGCAGTCTTCCCGAGGCCTGCCGCCGCAGAACCTCAATCTCTTGCGCCCGCTGCACGCGCAGTTCATCGGCCGCCGCCAGGCGGTCCAGTTTTTGCGCCAGCTTCTCCAGTCGATCCTCACCCATCTCACTCCGGCTCCGATGGCGACTCAGGTCCCGCCACGAACGTCGCGCTCACATTATCCACGATGAATCCGGTCGGTCTCCCCGTGTTTTCCCGCGCCTGAAATTGCACCAGGATCGATCGCCCGATGTACGGCTTCAAATCGAACGTCCGCTTCACGTACCCCCTCACGCTGTCGGTCCCTTTCGTGTTCGTCAGACTCGTGAACGAACCCGCCTCCGCCAGCCTCAGCCCGTTCTCGTCCAGCAATCTCACCACCATCGTATCGGCCGCCGTCGTCTCCTGCGTATCGATCCGCAGCCGGAAGCTCAGCGCCGCTGCCGTCGCCGTCGCCGGAACCACAAACCGCTGCAACAGCTCGTCCGTATGCGCCACTCCCGATCCTCCCAGCTGCGCATACCGGAGTCCCATGAACGACCGCTGCACCGTATCGGTATCCCGCCCGAACGTCGTCTGCCCCGTCGTCAGCCATCCGAATCCGCCCGTTTCGAATCCGCCGTTCACCACCAGCTGATTCGCCGCCGCCACCGTGAACGTCACCGCGGCCGAATCGGCCAGCTTCGCCCCGCTCCCGTCGAAGACCGTTGCCACCATCGTGTGCGCCCGCAACGCCAGGCTTTGCGTCGGCAGCACAACCGCGTACGGGCTCAACGTGCTCGACGCCACAACCTCCCCGTTCACCGCGTACTCCACTCTCGCCGCCTGCCCCGGCCGCAAACCCGCCAGGTTCCTCACCCGGAAAGTCACGCTACGCTCGCCGTTATCCGCATCCGCCTCCGCCGTCACCGAAACCGGCTCCTCCACCACCAGGCTCACGTTGTCCACGCGAAAACGCGGCGCGCCCGCCGGCGCCGTGCTTGCAAAACGAACCTCCACCGTCCGCCCGCGATAGGCCAGCAAATCGAATGTCCGCTTTAAATAATGATTGGCAACTTCATCGCGCGTCGTCACCGAATCAAACACCGTCGCCAGCGTCTCCAGCACCGCGCCCCGCTCGTCCCGGATCTGCGCCTCCAGCCGGTCTCCCGCCAAAGCTCCTCCCGTCTCCACCCGCAGCCGGAAACTCAACGCCGCGCTCGTCGCCGCATCGGAAATCCGCACCCGTTGCGACAGGCTCGCATTCCCGGAAAAAGCCGCATGCCGCGTCCCCAGGAACGAATCCGCCGCCCCCGAGCGGATCACCCCGCTCGTCGCCGTCCACGCCGAACCCCCGTCTTCCAATCCCCCGTCCTGGATCAGCTGGTTCACCCCGCGCACCGCGAATGTCGTTGTCGAGATCCCCGTCCGCGCCCCGTAGTCAAGCGCCCGCGCAAGCAGTGTGTGCGTCCCCGGGGTCAGTTTCGCGATGCTCACATACCCCGCGTACGGAGCCCGCGTGCGGCTCACCGCCAACTCGTTGTTGACCAGAAACTCCACTCGCAGCACCCCGGTATCATCCGCTGCGCCCGCCGACACACGCACGCTTCCCTCTCCCTCATCCAATTCGGAAACGCTCAGCCCGCTTACCACCGGAGCCGACATGTCCACCACCGGCGCTCCCAGCCCCACCGCCGCGAACGCGTTCTGCGTGATCCGCACTCCGGGCGACTCCGCTCCGAACAGCAGCTCCGCCGCTCTCAGAAACGCCTGCCTCAGCTCAAAGAAGTTCGGCTCATCCGGCAAGTAACCGCTCGTTGCCAGGTACCAAAGCTGGGCTGCCTCCTGCAATCCCAGTCCCGCCATCCCCACCGGAAAGAACCGGCTGTACGTCGCGCTCGTGCGGTCCGCCGAAGCCCCGCGCGCCAGCAACACGAAGAGCCGTCCATAGATCGTTCCCACCGCATGCTCCACGCGGCTCCCCGCCGTCGCGTCCCACTCCCGCAATCCCCCCACTCGCCCCGGATCCACCATCCGCGCCCGGAAGTTCCACGGCGCCTCCACGTCCGGCAACACCGTCCCCTGTCCGCGAGAAGCCAACAAGTAAAACTCCACCAATGACGCCACGATGTCCGCGTGTCCCTCTCCGATTCCCAGCGCCTCGCTTCCATCCAATCCATCGGTCTCGATCTGCGTGTACCACATCCCGTGCCCCAGCTCATGCGCCACCGTCTCCAGATCCGTTACCGTGAACGGCGAGTTCGGATTCCCGTCCCCGAAGAATGCCGCATTCGCCGACCGGTGCCAGAACGCCCCGTCAAAGCTACTCCCAAAGTGCACCCGCGTATCGATCCGCGTCCCGCGCCCGTCAAGCCCGCTGCGTCCGAACAGGTTCCGCAACGTGTCCCAGCTCCGCTCCACCGCAAACGCCACGTCCACCGCCGCCGTCTGTCCGTTGGCCGACGCGCTGCCGCTGGATGCCTCATACCTCCTCCCATCTCCCCAACTGTTCGTGCTGTTGCGGAACGCCGCTGCCGCCGCGCTCTTCACACTCGTTTGATTGTCCAAATTGCGCACCCTGTTCCCGCCGCGCGTCAAATCCGTCAACTCGAACTGCTGCGGCTGCGCATCCACCGCCGTGTTCAGTTGAACCGTTCCATGGAAAAGCGACTGGCCCAGGCCCAACGCAGGCTGCGGCCCTTGATTCACCCGCAGCGTCCACCGCCGCAGCACCACTCCCGTCGTCGCGTCCACCAGCCACCCCATCGGCTCCCGCGCGTCCGGCGACGCATCCATCACCGACGACAGCCCATACCAGACCAACCGGTAGCCTTGCGTCACCCATTGGTGCTCCTCCATCGCCGCCGTGTCCAACAACACACGCTTGCTTAGGTCCCCGGTAAACACCAATACCCGCTCCGGCAGGATCGCCAGCCTCACCTGCACGCTCGGCTCCACCTCGCCCACACCCGCCTCTTGCGCGATCGACGCCCGTGCCGCCGCCTCATCCACCGCCGGCGTCACTTCCATGTTCACGTCCGCGAACAGCTTCAGCGCGGGCGGCAGCAGCCGGTCCTGCTCATCGATCACCACGATCGCTGACCCGCCCAGCACTCGCACTCCTTTGTAAATCTGGCCGTACCGCACGTGCGTCAAACCATACAGGTCCGTCAGCGCGCTTCTCCACTCAAGCTGGTGCGCCTCACTCAACCCGAACTCCCCACGCAACGCGTTCATCCGGTCAGTCGCCAGCCTCACCCGTTGCCCTTCCGCCGCCTGTATCCGCACCAGATCCTCCGCTCCCACCGGCCGCTTCTGCGCCGCCACCGGCACGCCCGCAAGCATGCCCGCCAAGACCCAAATCGCCGCCTTCTTCATATAAGTCATCACCAGCTATTGTATGTGAACACCGTATACTGGATTCCAGTGGCAATTGCCGCCTCTCGCCGCGCCTTCCTGCTCTCTGCCACCGCCGCCGCCTTGCCCGCCGCCCCGCGCCCCCACATCCTGCTCATCATGGCCGACGATCTCGGCTACGGCGATCTCTCCTCCTACGGCTGCCCCGATATCCGCACCCCGCACATCGACTCCATCGGCCACCGCGGCGTCCGCTTCACCCGCTGCTACGCCAACGCTCCGGAGTGCACGCCCACGCGCACCGCGCTCCTTACAGGCCGCTACCAGCAGCGCGTCGGCGGCCTGGAATGCGCCATCGGCGTCGGCAACGTCGGCCGCTATGACGAAGCCGAATGGCTCGCCTCCCGCGGCGAACTCGGCCTGCCGCCAGAGGAAACCTCGCTCGCCCGCATGCTCAAGTCCGCCGGCTACGACACCGCCTGCATCGGCAAATGGCACCTCGGCTACCCCGCCAAGTTCTCCCCCAACCGCCACGGCTTCGATGAATACTTCGGCATCCTCGGCGGCAATGCCGACTACTTCACCCACCGCGAAGAGAGTGGTGACCGAGTCCTCTATCACAACGGCAGATCCGCCGAACGCGAAGGCTATCTCACCGATCTGATCGCCGATCATTCCCTTGCCTGGCTCCGTAAGCGTTCCGCCAAGCCTTGGCTTCTCTACGTCCCCTTCACAGCTCCTCACACCCCGCTCCAAGGTCCAACCACTGGCCCCGTCAGTGGCGGATGGAATGAAGGCACCCGCCAGACCTACGCGCAGATGGTCGAACGCATGGACCATCAGGTCGGCGCGCTGCTCGATCAGCTCGACAAGATGGGCGCCGCCTCCAACACCCTCGTCATCTTCAAGAGCGACAACGGCGGCTATAACCGCAGCCGCAACTCCCCTCTCCGCGGCGCGAAGGGCTCAACCTGGGAAGGCGGCATCCGCATCCCCTGCCTCATGCGCTGGCCTGGCGTCATCCCCGAAGGGAGAACCACCTCCCAATCCGCCATCAGCATGGACCTCACCGCCACCATTCTCGCCGCCGCTCAAACCAAGCCATCCCGCAAACTCGATGGCGTAGACCTGCTTCCCGTCTTGACCGGCAAGCGTACCCCCTTCCTGCGAACCCTCTTCTGGCGCTACAAACGCGCGGACAACCGCCGCTGGGCCGCGCTCGATGGCGACACCAAGTACGTCCGCGACGGCCAGACCGAATCCCTCCACAATCTTCAAACCGACGAGTCCGAGCAGAACAACCTGCTCTCCACACAACCGGAAACCGCCGTTCGCATGCGCAAGCTGCTCCTCAACTGGGAGCATGAGGTCAAGGCGCCCCGCCTCGCCGCCTTCCACTCCAAGGAGTCGCCATGAAGCTACGCGCCCGCCTGGAAAGCCTCCGGCTTCGCCCGCAGGAAACACAAGGCCCGCGCGCTGAACCGCTCGCCGGCAAGGGGCATGGCTTCGGCACCGCGCCGGTCTTGCTCGCCGCCATCTCCACCATCCTCGGCGCCGTCATGTTCCTCCGCTTCGGCTACGCCGTGGGCCACCTCGGTCTGGGCGGCTCCATTCTCCTCATCATCCTCGGCCACGCTTCATGATGATGTTCCAGATGAGCCCGCTATATGCGTTGGTCTCCATCGTCATCATGATCGGCATCTACCAGGGGCTCCAATACACGCGTAAGAGCGAGCGCACCCTCGCCGTCATCATCCAGCGCGTCGTCTTCCAGCTCACCCGCCGCCTCCACATCGCCGTCCAGAAGTCACGCGCCGCCGGCGCAACACCCGACTGGCGCCCCTCCATCCTCGCCGTCACCCGCGACTCCGCCTCACGCCTCGGCCACTTTGATCTGCTGCGCTGGATCTGCCACCGCCACGGTTTCGGCCAGTTCATTCACTTCGTTCAGGGCACACTCTCCTCGGACTCCAACCAGTACGCCGGCCGCATCCTCGACGACCTTATCCAGCGCACACAGATCTCCGGCGCCGGCGTCTTCGTCGACACCATCATCGCGCCCGACTTCCCCACCGCCCTCAGCTCCATGCTTCAAGTCCCCGCCATCTCCGGCATGCGCAACAACACCGTCCTGCTCGAATCCCCCAAGGATGGCTACGACCAAATCCGCGAGATCGCCTACGGCGCGCAAACCGCCGCCGAGCTCAAACTCAATGTCTGCATGATCCGCTCCTCGGCCGTCCGCTTCGGCTACCGCAAGAACATTCACATCTGGATCACCGAGGACGACTACGCCAACGCGCCGCTCATGATCCTGCTCGCCTGCATCCTCACCGGCCATCCCGAATGGGACGACGCCCGCATCTCCGTCTTTGCCTGCTACCCGGCCGACCGCATGGACCAGGCCGTCGGCAAGCTCGACCAAATGGTCGCCGAAGGCCGCCTCCCCATCACCTCGAAGAACATCTGGCCGGTTCCCTATGAAGGCGAGCAGGGCCTGGAGAACGCCACGATCGAGCACTCCTCCACCGCCGACCTTGTTATGCTCGGCTTCGACGCCATCGCGAACGTTTCCCGGCAGGTGGAAGCGGTTTCCCCGCCGCGGCGGTTCCCGCGGCGGCTGAAGTACGCGGGGCTGGCGGTGCTGGCCGCGGTGATCAGGGTGACCGCTTACTATTGGCTGTCTCCGAAGCCGATCCAAAGAATCGCCGTAATCCCATTCCGGAACATGACGCCGAATCCTTCGACCGACTATATGATCGAAGCAATCAGCGATTCGCTGTTGCTGGATCTGTCCAGGATGCCTAACCTTCAGGTGGCCGCCCGTTCCGTGGTGCAGCGCTACAAGGGCACGGTTGTCGACCCGCAACAGGCTGGGAGCCACTTGGATGTTCAGGCTGTCGTCAGCGGGACGGTGTCGCTTCTCGGGGATGCGCTAAGCCTCCAGGTGGAATTGGTGGATGTCGGCTCCGGGATGCAGATCTGGGGGCAGCGTTACAACCGGAAGATCACGGACCTGGCGGCGGTGCAGGAGAACGTCAGCCAGGACATCTTCGACAAGCTGCGGCTGAAACTAACCGAGGGCGCCCGGCAGCGGCTGGCGACGACGAGGTGGCGCTCCACTATTGTCCGGACACGTACCGCCCGCTGTCGGTTCCGCTGGTGAATCTTCGGGTGGCGCTGGGGCAGGCAAAGGCGAAGGGGTTGGTGGACGCGGAGGAATGCGCCAGGCTGATCCGGGTCATGAAACGGCTTAACTTTCCGGAGCGGAGCTATGAAAAGCTTATGCCGCATGCTGCCGCAAGGATCGGTGAAGAGCGCTGCCAAACGCTCCGGCGATTTCTGGTGCGCGAGGCCGCTGACGCCAAGTCAGACGATGCGCGAGAAATGCTGGCCGCAATGAGGGCCGCAGTATGATGAGGGGACATGGCCGCACGCCTGTTTCTCTTTGACAGCTTCGGCTTCCTCTTCCGCGCCTATCATGCCCGTGCCCGTTCCGCCGCGCCTCCCATGCGCACGCAAAGCGGCCTCCAGACCGAAGCCGTCTTCATCTTCCACAACATGCTTCGCCGCATGCTGGACCAGCACCAGCCCGCCTACGTCGCCGCCGTCTTTGAAAGCGAAGGCCCGACCCTGCGCGAGCAGGAGTACGCCGACTACAAGGCCAACCGCGCCGAAACTCCCGACGAGCTTCTTCAGCAGATCCCCTACGTCCGCCGCCTGCTGGATGCCATGAAGGTTCCGGTGCTCGAATTCCCCGGCTACGAAGCCGACGACGTCATCGGCACGCTCGCCCGCCGCGCCGCAGACGCCGGCTGCGAAGTGGTCATCGTCTCCTCCGACAAGGACATGCTGCAACTGGTCAACAACCACGTCCGCATGGTCAACCCCGCCAAGAACGACGAATGGTATGACCCGGCCAAGGTCGAGGAGTTCCTCGGCGTCGCGCCCTCCCAAGTCGCCGACCTGCTCGCACTCAAGGGCGACTCCGTCGACAACATCCCCGGCGCCCCCGGCATCGGCGACAAAGGCGCGCGCGACCTCATCCGCGAGTTCGGCAGCGTCGAAGCCGCCATGGACCGCGCCGCCGAAGTCCAGCGCAAGAGCTACCGCGAGAGCCTGGAGAACCACCGCCCACAGATCGAGTTGAGCAAGCGCCTGGCCACCATCGCCACCGACGTTCCCATCGAGTACAACCTGGAAGCCCTCGCCGGCCGCCAGCCCGACGAGGAAGCCCTTCGGGAACTCTTCACCGAGCTGGAATTCTTCAGCCTGCTGAAGGAACTGAAAGCCACGCAGCCCTCCGAAGCCCCCTCGCTTCGCCTGATCGGCTCCAAACAGGAACTGACGGACTGGCTCGCCGCTCTGCCCAAGGATGCGCCCGTCGCCGTTGCGCTGGGCATGGAAGGCGAAGGCCTGCTCGCCATCGAGCGCATGGGACTCGCCTCGCATGCCGGCGAAGGAATCGGGCTGGACGCGGAGTTCTTCTCCGAGGCAAAACCTCTTCTGGAAGATGTCTCCCGCCCGAAGATCGCCCATGACTCGAAGGCTCTCATGGTCGAGCTTGCCCGCAAGGGCATCGAAGCCCGCGGCTTCACCGCCGACGTCATGCTCTACGCCTTCCTGCTCTCCGCCGATCCTGGCTCCAGCGCACCGGACGTGATTGCCAGCCGCTACCTCAACCGCAAGCCCGGCCCGGCCGTGGAAGAGGCCGCCGCCAACCTCATTGAGCTTGCCAGACGGCTTGCTGGGGAGATCGATGAGCGCGGCTTCGGCGAGCTGTACGAGACCATCGATCTGCCTATGGCCTCCATCCTCGCGCGGATGGAGCGCACCGGCATCCGCATCCAGCGGGCCGCACTGGCCGAGATGTCAGCCGCCATGGAATCCGAGATCGAGCGGCTCAGCCAGGAGATCTACTCGATCGCCGGCCAGGTCTTCAACATCAACTCGCCGCAGCAGCTGAGCAAGGTTCTGTTTGACGACCTCGGCCTTCCCACTCCGTTCACCCGCTCCAAGAAGAAGGCGCCTTCCACCGCCGCCGACGTGCTGGAGACGCTGGCCGATGAGTTCCCCATCGCCCGGCTCGTGCTCGAGTACCGCCAGCTCGCCAAGCTGAAGGGCACCTACGCCGACGCGCTGCCCGCGCTCATTCATCCTTCCACCGGCCGCCTGCACACCACCTTCAATCTCGCCGGCGCCGCCACCGGCAGGCTCTCCAGCTCCAATCCCAATCTCCAGAACATCCCCATCCGCACCGAACTCGGCCGCGGCATCCGCGCCGCATTTGTGCCCGAACCCGGCTGGAAGCTCGTCGTCGC
This sequence comes from Acidimicrobiia bacterium, assembly GCA_016871315.1. GTDB lineage: Bacteria > Acidobacteriota > Terriglobia > Bryobacterales > Bryobacteraceae > VFZE01. Next base: position 51,236 of record VFZE01000015.1, read on the forward strand.
CGACTATTCCCAAATCGAGCTGCGCCTGCTGGCCCACTTCTCCCGCGATCCTGTTCTCGTCGACGCCTTCCGGCGCGGCGAGGACATCCACACGCGCACCGCCGCTGAGGTCTTCGGCGTCGCGCCCCTGGAGGTAACCCCCGAACTGCGCCGCAACGCCAAGGCCGTGAATTTCGGCATCGTCTACGGACTCAGCGCCTTCGGACTGGCCGGACAGCTCGGCATCACGCGTGGGGAAGCGGAGAGCTACATCAGCGGCTACTTCGAACGCTACAAGGGCGTGAAACGCTTTATCGAGGAGACCATCTCCGAGGTCCAGCGCACCGGCGTCACGCGTACCCTCTTCGGACGGGAACGCCCCATCCCCGATATCAACTCGCGCAACCCCAATGCGCGCGGCTTCGCCGAACGCACCGCCGTCAACACGCCGCTGCAAGGCACCGCCTCCGACCTGATCAAGCGCGCCATGATCCGCATTCAAGCCAAACTGGACGGGCAGAAGATGCAATCGCGCATGCTGCTTCAGGTGCATGACGAGTTGGTCTTTGAGGCGCCGCCGGAGGAGCTCGACGAGCTGCGCCGGATCGCGCAAAGGGAGATGGAAGCTGCCCATGAACTGGAAGTGCCGCTGGTGGCCGAAACCGGCGCGGGAGATAATTGGCGCGATGCGAAATAGTCTGCTGATTGTGATGCTTGCCCTGCTTGCCGGCTGCGCCGGCGAGAAGACCGTAGAAAAGAAAGCCGCCCCGCCGCCTCCGGAGAAACCGCCGGAGAACTACAAGGTTCGATTCGAAACATCGAAGGGCAACTTCACCATCGAGGTCCATCGCGAATGGGCGCCGCACGGCGCCGATCACTTCTTTGAGCTGGTGCAGGCCAAGTTCTACGACGGCGTGCGCTTCCACCGCGTCGTGCGGCGCTTCGTCTGCCAGTTCGGCATCAACGGCAATCCGAAGCTCCAGCAGCTGTGGGGCTCGGCGCAGATTCCCGATGATCCGCTGAAGGAAAAGAACCGCAAGGGCACTATCAGCTACGCCAAGCTCGGCCCGAACTCGCGCACCACGCAGGTCTTTATCAACCTGGCCGATAACGCCATGCTCGACTCCACCGGCTTCGCCCCGTTCGGCAAAGTCGTCGAAGGGATGGATGTGGTGGAGAAGCTCTATTTCGCCTACGGCGAGGTGGCCCCACGCGGCGGCGGGCCGGATCCGACGCAGATCGAGCTGCAAGGCAACGTCTATCTCGACCGCACCTATCCGCGCCTGGATGCGATTCAAACGGCCACTGTACTAAAGTAGAAGCCATGAAGAGACGCACCTTTCTGCAAAGCACCGCCGCCGCGCTGGGAGTCAACGCCAGCGCGCTCGCCAACAACGAAATGCCGGTGGCGACGCTCGGCAAGAGCGGGCTGAAAGTCTCCAAGTTCTGCCTCGGCGGCTTCCACATGGCCGTCAAGGGCGAGGAGATGGGTATCCGCATCATCCAGCGGGCCATCGATCTCGGCGTCACCTTCCTCGACAGCGCCCACAAGTATCACGACGGCCGCAGCGATGAGATCTACGGCAAGGCGCTCACCAGTGGACGCCGCCAGAAGGTGATCCTCATGTCGAAGGCGCAGTTCCGCGACCGCGACGGCGCCATGAAGCAGCTGGAGGAAACGCTCAAGCGCATGAAGACAGACTACCTGGACCTGTGGCAGTGCCACGAGGTTGCCACCCATGAAGAGGTCGATAAGATCTTCGGCCCCAACGGGTCGCTGGAAGCCTTCGTCAAGGCGAAGAAGGAAGGCAAGGTCCGCCACATCGGCTTCACCGGCCACCACGACTTCACCGTGCATCAGCGGCTGCTCGACGGCTACGGCGGCTGGGAAACCGTGCAGCATCCGGTGAACCTGGTGGACCCGCACTACCTGAGCTTCATCACTAACTTCCTACCCAACGCCCGCAAGAAGGGGCTCGGCTTGATCGCGATGAAGTCGAACGCCATTGGCGGGATCACGCAGCACAAGATCGCCTCGATCCCCGAGTGCCTGCGCTTCAGCCTGAGCCATGACATCGACACGCTGGTCAGCGGCGTCGAGACCGTCGAGCAGCTGGAAGAGAACGTCCTGGTGGTGAAGACACTCCAGAAGATGTCGCCCACGGAGATGAAGACGCTGCTGTCGCGCACCAAGGGCGGCCCCACCGGCACCAAGGTGGAGCGCTACAAGAAGCCGGAAGCGGGCGCGCGCCGTTTCCGCCCGCATGAGGATGGCGAATCCGTCTAGCGCCTAGCAGCTAGCCATGTCAGACCGCACACGCTCCCGTATCATCCCTGGGCTGCTCTACCGCAACGCTCCGGAGGCAATCGAATGGCTCTGCCGCGTGTTTGGTTTCGAAAAGCACGCCGTCCATGAGGGACCCAACAACACGATCCTACATGCGGAACTCACGCTCGGCGGCGGCATGGTGATGCTGGGTTCCGGCGGCGGTTCCAGCAGCAAGTACCTGAAACAGCCCGATGAGCTGGGCGGCTTCGAGACCCGCTCGGACAACATCATCGTAGAAGATGCCGATGCCGTCTACGCGCGCGCCAAGGAGGCGGGCGCGGAATTCATCATTGATATCGAGGACAAGCCGTATGGCGGCCGCGGCTTCAGTTGCCGCGACCTGGAGGGCCGCATCTGGAACGTCGGTACCTACGATCCCTGGCAGCGTAAGTAAGGGCTAGTTGGTCGAAAGCCAGGCCAGATAGGCCGCGATCTTCGCTAGTTCGCCATCCTTGTAATGGGCGATAGCCTTTGCGTGGCTCCAGCCGGAGCCGCCCGACCAGGTGACGTCGCCTCGCGCCACCGTGCGCAGGACGGGTGGCGCGACGCTCAGGTCGTACAAAGTAGTCCAGGCGTCCTTGGTCTCCACCAGCAGCGCGGGGAAGGAGTCGCCGCCGATGGCCGCCTTGCGGACCGTGGCGGGCTTGCCTTCGCGGATGAGCTTCACGTCGTAGGCCGAGGCCAGGTTGGGGCCCACCGGCGTGCCGATGCCTTCGAGCGAATGACAAGTGCTGCAACGAACGGCGCGCACGGCGTCGAAGAAGAGCTCCTTGCTCTGGCGCAGCTGTTGCGGCAGCTGCTTTCCGGCCAATACACCCGTGTTGACGCCCTCCTGAACCACTCCGCCGGAGATACGGACCACGTAGGCCACCACCGCATTCAATTCGACAACGCTGAGGCGGTCCTTCCAGCCGGGCATGCCGGTGTTGGGGATTCCGTCGCTGGTCACCTTGTGGACGTACATGTAGTCGAAGACGCGGCCGAGCATCTTCGGCGCGCGCCCCGCCGCGCCGCCCGAACCGTGACAGTAACCGACGGCACAGGACTGGCGGAAGACGGTGGCGCCTATATCCGCATCCGCCGCGGCGGCGGCGCAGGCCAAGGCGAGAAACACTACTGCGGCTTTCATTGACCCTCCTCCGGAAGCGCGAACGCGTGAATGGCGGAACCGGGCTGGAAGCGCTCCGCCTCAGGCCACAACTGCACAAGCAGTCCGGCCAGCGCCGAACCCCATCCCGACGGCGTGGCGACGAACTGCCGCCCCTTCACCGAATAGGCGATCGGTGATCCGCGGTTGCCGCTGCCGGTCTGATAGCTCCATAGCTTCTTGCCCGTCTTGGCATCCAGCGCGAAGAAGTGGCCTTCGGGGTCGCCGGTGAACAGCACGCCGCCGGCGGTGGTCAGTACCGATGCCAGCAGCGGGTACTTGTTCTTCAGCGTCCAGTGGACCTTGCCTGTCACGGGATCGATGGCATCCAGGTGACCATAGGCAGGCCCGTCCTTCGGATGTCGCATCTCGAAGACGCCGCCGAAGAAGACCTGGCCTTCGCGCGGCTCCTCTTCCATCGAGGTGACGTCCTGGCACCACTCAATCGCGGTCGTGTAGAGCCAGCCTGTCTGAGGGGAAAAGGAGGCCTGGTTCCAACTGCGCCCGCCGCCGATGGCCGGGCAAAGGAACTTCGTCTGGCCCACGACCGGTTCGTTGCGACCCACCAGGCGGCCCTGCTTGTCGACGCCCGAAATCCAGTTGATGTTCTTCACGATCGGGTAGCCCGAGACAAACTCGCCCGTCGCGCGGTCCACCACCCAGGTGAAACCGCCCTTGTTGATGTTGACCAGCAGCTTGCGCGGCTTGCCGTCCACCGGCAGGTCGAGCAGAATATTCTCGTAGGCTGTGTCAAAATCCCAGACGTCGTGCGGGATCTGCTGGAAATGCCATTTCAGCTTGCCCGTGTCGGCATCCAGCGCCACCATTGAATCGGTATAGAGGTTGTCGCCCTTGCGCGAGCGGCCATAAAAATCGGCCGCGGGATTGCCGACGCTCCAGTAGATCAGGTTCAGCTGCGGATCATACGACCCGGTCATCCAGGTGGAGCCGCCGCCATATTTCCAGCTCTCCCCAGCCCAAGTCTCGTTGCCTTTTTCGCCCGGCCCGGGGATGGTCCAGAAGCGCCACGCGAGACGGCCGGTGCGCGCGTCGAAGGCATGGATGTAGCCGCGGTGGGCGGAGTCGCCTCCGGTGACGCCGACGATCACCTTGTCCTTCACCAGCTGCGGCGCGGCGGTGATGTTGCAGCCGCACTGATTGGCATCCTCGACGTTGACGCGCCAGACTTCGCGCCCCGTCTTTTGATCGAGCGCGACGACATGATTGTCGAGCGTGCCCATGTAAACCAAGCCATGGCCGACCACCACTCCGCGCGAATGCGGGCCGTAGAACGTGGTGAAGCCTTTCGGCAACGGGAAAATGTAACGCCACAGCTGGCGGCCCGTGGCGGCGTCGAGCGCGTAGACCCAATTGTGCGCGGTGGAGACGTACATTACGCCGTTGTCGACTACCGGCGTCGATTGCAGTCCGCCTTCGGAGTCGCCCGTCTGGAAGGTCCAGATGGGGATCAGCTTCTTCGCGTTGGAAGGATTGATCTGGTTGAGCGCGCTGTAGCGCCAGGAACTGTGCTGGCCGCCGTAGTGCGGCCAGTTCTCGCGCGTGGCATGATCCTGCGCGGCCAGCGCCGCGGTCAGCAACAGCAGAATGTAGGGTCTCATGCGGCTACCGGAGCACCCACCAGCACTTGAATCGTCGCCTGGCAAAAGGCCGGCAGGTCATCCGGTTTGCGCGAGGTGACCAGATTGCCATCGACAACCACTTCAGCGTCTTCCCATTTCGCGCCGGCGTTGACCATGTCGTCCTTGATGGCGAAAAACGAAGTGGCGCGGCGGCCCTTGAGCATGCCATGCGCGGAGCAGAGCACCCATCCGGCGTGGCAGATGGCCGCCACCAGCTTGCCCTGCTTGTTCATGTCGGCGACGAACTGGTTGGCCTTGGCGTGACGGCGGATATGGTCCGGCGCGAAACCGCCGGGAATGACGACGCCGTCGAAATCGTTGGCCGAAACCTGGTCATAGGATTTGTCGCAGACGCAAGGATAGCCGAGCTTGCTCGGGTAGGTATGGCCCGCCTGCGCGCCCACGGTGACGACCTCGGCGCCGGCTTCGCGGAGCCGGTAGAGCGGGTACCAGACCTCCATCTCCTGATAGAGCTGGTCCACGAGAATGGCGATTTTCTTACCTTTCAGTTCCATAGTGATTTATTGTACTTGGTGGCCGTAGCGGTTAGCGCGGGAGAGACGCTCAAAGTAGTGGTAGACGATGCGCGTCACCTCCTCCACGGGGTTGATCTGCTGGGAGCCGAGGAACGTGGAAGTGACGCTCAGCACAAAGGGCCTGCCGGGGAGCTTGATAACGCCGGTTTCGCAGCGCACGCCGGTGACGCTGCCGGTCTTCGAGGAGATCGCCACTTCGGCGGGCACGGCCTTGCGCATGCCGCCTTTCACGAGGCTCATAATCTCGAGCATCTTGCGGCAATCGTCCGGATGCGCCGCCGTGCCGCGGTAGATCATCTCCACCATCCGGGCCATTTCGAGCGGCGTCGAGATGTTCTCTCTGTCCGCTGCGGCCGCCGCGGTGTCCATCATGATTCGTTGAAGTCGCGTGTTGGCCAGGCCGAGCCGGTTCAGAATCCGGTTGACGCGATCCATGCCGGCCATGGCGATGCATTTGTTGGTGGCGGTGTTGTCGCTGGTTTCGATCATCGCCGTGACCAGATCCAGCACCGTCAGGGTGTGCGGCGCCTTGGCGATCAGCGCATTGAGGTGGCCGCTACCGCCGGCTACATCTTTTTCGGTGAGTGTCAGCTTGCCGGTAAAGGGGAAGCGGGCCTCCCTGGCCGATTCGAACATTGCCATCATGATCGGAATCTTGATGGAGCTGGCCTGCGGAAAAGCCGTGCCGCCGTTGTAGGAGATGACGCGGCCGGTCTCAAGATCAATCGCCGCCACGCCCAGCACGCCATCCAGCGCGGCGTCCGCTTTCTCGATTTGTACGAGCATCTTCTTTTCCAGCAGCAACGACGGTTCGCCTTGCGCAAAGCAGGCCAGCGCGAGAAATCCCAGGCTCCATTTCATGACTACACGATCATACCCGAAGCCGGGCTTTGCATTATTTGAACGGGGGAGGTATATTGAGGCCAGTCATTTTCCCGCTGGAGAGTGCCGGGGAATTACGCGGCATAAAGCGGGAAATTCAATGGTGTTTCTTACAGATTCGGAGAGAATTCATGCCCGCGGAAAAACTGGTTGGAAAACAGCAGCGGAAGCTGCATCCCAAGCTGCGCGTGATCGCCAACGGCAGCACGCAAGTGAACACGCTACGCAGTGAGCATTGCTCCTCTATCGCCGTCGACGATGAGCAGACTTTGAAATCGATCGCGCCCGCCCGGGGAGCCGGGATTGCGGCCGCGGCGCTGGAAGTGGCGCCGCCGAAGATCGAGACCCAGAAGAAACTGGCAACGGGGGTGAAGGCGAACGTCTTCATCCGCACGGCGGCGGCACTGGAGAACGGAGACCGGTTCCCCGGCGAGCAAAGCCGCCGCCGGAACCTGGCTGTCGCTTCGGTGACGATGGACCAATTGAAGGAGATCACGGACAATCCCAATGTCACGCATGTGGAGCTGGGTGAGCCGCTGCGCCAGCCGGAGCCGTTAGTGACGGCCACCGGCATCGCGGCGCCAGCGGTTTCCCTACGGAAATTCGGAGACTCAACGCGCCACAAGGACGGCGAGGGTGTGCTTGTGGGCATCATCGATGTCCAGGGATTCGACTTCTCGCATCCGGATTTTCTGAGCGCGGACAAGAAAACGACGCGCTTTGTCCGCATCTGGGACCAGGGCGGCACAACGCGCCCCGCGCCGGCGGGCGCCGCCTTCCACTTCGGCTCCGAGATCAGGCAGGAGCACATGAACGCCGCCTTGCAGGCCTCCTCGAGTCTTCCGGCGTGGGAGCTGGAGCCGCAGTCGCAGATGGATCCCGGCTCACACGGCACACACGTGGCCAGCACAGCGGCAGGGAATGCAGGCGTCTGCCGGCGCTCCCCGATCGCGGCTGTGCTGATTAGCCTGACCGAGGACGACTTCGACCGGCGCAAATCGTTCTTCGATTCCACGCGCCTGGCCTTGGCCGTGGATTACCTGGTACAACTGGCGACGGAAATGAAGCTGCGGCTGAGTGTGAACATCAGCCTCGGCACCAACGGCCATGCGCATGACGGCAGCAACGCGATCAGCCGGTGGATCGATTCGGCGCTCGCCATTCCCGGACGAGCTGTTTGCGCAGCCGCTGGGAATGCGGGCCAGGAGAAAGGGGAGACGCCGGATGATTTCGGCTGGATCATGGGCCGCATCCACACTTCGGGCCGTGTGCCGAGCGCCGGCCTGACGCGCGATATCGAGGTAGTGGTGGTCGGCAACGGCATCATGGACATTTCGGAGAACGAACTGGAGATCTGGTACAGCGCGCAGGACCGCTTCTCGGTATCCGTGCGGCCGCCGGGCGGCAACTTCATCGGGCCGATTCATCCGCGGGAGTTCATCGAGAACCGCGAGCTGAGCGACGGCAGCTTCCTTAGTGTCTACAACGAGCTGTATCATCCGGCCAACGGCGCCAATTACATTTCGGTGTATTTGAGTCCGCGGCTGGATCCTAGCGCCATCGTCGGCGTTCGGGCCGGAACGTGGACGATCCGGCTGCATGGAGATGAAGTTCGCGACGGCCGCTACCACGGCTGGATCGAGCGCGACGATCCGCGCCGCCGGGGCAGAGTTGGGCCGCGCGAGGCGTGGAACTTCCCCTCCTTCTTCACGGAGGCATCGAATGTGGATGACTCCTCGGTGAGCTCGCTGGCCTGCACGCATCGCGTAATCTCGGTGGCGAATCTCGATTCGGTGAAGGAGAAGATCAACATCACCTCCAGCCAGGGACCGACCCGCGACGGGCGCACCAAGCCCGATGTCGCGGCGCCGGGGACCGATATCGTAGCCGCCAACGGCTTTGCCGGTCCCGACGATCTTTGGGTGGGCATGACCGGAACCAGCATGGCCAGCCCGCTTGTTTGCGGGGTCGTCGGCTTAATGCTGGCAGTAGAGCCGGGACTGACCGCGGCGCAGATGGAAGGAATTCTGCACCGCACGGCGATCCCGCTGCCGGGAGCCAATTTCGAGTGGCGTAATGACGCCGGTTTCGGGGTCATCAATCCTGAGGCATGTCTGGAGGAGGCGCGGCGCGCCTCGGAAAGGACGGACCGCACATGAAACTCAGAGTCTTTCAATCCGATAAAGGCGATTGCGTGCTGGTGGAATCTTCCACCGGCTTCCGCCTGCTGGCTGACGGCGGGATGCGCTCCTCCTATAAGGCGCATGTTGCCGAGTCGATGGGCGAGATCCGCGAGGAGAACGGCAAGCTGGATCTGGTCTGCATCTCGCACATTGATCGCGACCACATTTGGGGCATTCTCCAGATGCTGGATGACGAAGTGGCCTGGCGCGTGCACGAGTTTCAGCAGGCCAACGGCAACCCAGGCCACAAGAAACCGAAAGCGCCGCGGCCGCCGAAGATCGATAAGATCTGGCACAACGGCTTCAGCCAGATGGTGGATGACAACAAGGGGAAGCTGAAGAACATGCTGTCACAGTCGGCGGAGATACTGTCGGCCTCCGCCGCGCCGGAGATGCTGGACCTCTCCGCGCATCACGCAGAACTGGCGGCAAGCGTGGGCGATGCCGTTCAGTTGAGCCACCGCATCGGCGACCGGCAGTTGGGCATCCCGCTGAACCCGGAAGCCAACGGGAAGCTGATCATGGTGGGCAAGAAGACGCCGTTGTTGAAGTCGAAGGGGTTTCACGTGCGCGTGCTGGGCCCATTGGAAGAGGATGTCGAGAAGCTGCGCACGGAGTGGAACAAGTGGCTGGAGCGGAACGAGAACGCGCTGGAGGATATGCGCCGCCGCGCGTTTGAGGATGAACGCCAGATGGCGTCGAAGAGCGACGTCGACAGGCTGCTGTTGCCGCTGCTGGCACAGGCCGAGCAACTCGGTGACCGCAGCAAGGTGACGGCTCCGAACCTGGCGTCGATCATGCTGCTGGTGGAAGAGAACGGAGCCACCGTGCTGCTAACCGGCGACGGCCACGCCGAGGACATCCTGAAAGGCCTCGACCATCATGGCAAACTGGACGCCAAGGGCCGCGCGCACGTGAACGTGCTGAAGGTGCAGCACCACGGTTCCGAGCACAACATCGACGCGGATTTCTGCGGGCGCGTCACCGCCGATCATTATGTGTTCTGCGGCAACGGCGCGCATGAAAATCCGGACCTGGATGTGGTGGAGACGCTTGTTGCCGCGCGTCAAGCGGAAAAAGGCAAGCGTGCCTACAAGCTGTGGTTCAATTCGAGTTCTTCGGTGACCGAAGGCGATACGAGCCATATGAGGAAACTGGAACGGCTAGTGGCCACGCTTCAGAACGCCTCCGGCGGCCGCATGCAGAGCCAGTTTTTGAAGGAGAGTTTCTTCGATTTGGATGCCGCGACCAAGCTGGCGAAGGCGGCCGGGGCGAGTTAGTCGATACGGAGGGGAAGGCCGGCCGCGTTTTCGGCAGCCTCCTTGCCCATGCGAATGCAATCCGGCAAGCCGATGCCGTGGTAACCATTGCCGGCAAGGTAGAGGCCGGTTTGTGATTTGAGGCGGTGGCTGATGCTCTGCACGCGTTCAGAATGGCCGACGTGGTACTGAGCCATGGAGCGGCGCCAGCGGCTGATGCGTACGAACACCGGCTCCACGCTCACGCCCATGATCTGCCGCAGCTCCTGGCGCACCGTCCGTACCACTGCTTCATCGGACTCTTCGAGCATGCTGCCGAGGAAACAGCGCAGCAGCGCGTGTGACTCCGGGACGCGGTGAGAGAACTTCGTGCCCACCCATGTGCAGGCCAGCATCTTTCCACGTTCTTTCTTCGGCACCAGGAAGCCGAAGCCGTTCAACGGATGTCCGAGCATATCCTTGCGGTAGCCTAACGCGACGGTCATCGAGGAAGAGTAGCCGATGCCGCCAAGTTGCCCGCTGAGTTCCGCGTCGAGGCCGGCCGTCAGCCGGGAGGCTTCGTGCGCGGGGCAGGCCAGCACCAGTTTGCCGGTCTCCACCCATTCGCCATTCACACGAACGCGAAGCTTCTTTTCCCCACGCTCGATCGTTTCCGCCTCGCCGCGCCGGATCTCCACTTTTCCTTCGACGGCCTTCTCCAGCGCCGCGACCAATTGACCCAGCCCGCCTTTCATGGTGCGGAACAGCGAACCGACGCCGAGCGAGCCTGCCGTGCGGCCTCCCTCCACCAGAACGCCGCGCGTGAGGCTGCCGTGTTTTTTCTCCATCTCGGCAAAGCGCGGCAGGACGCTGGCGACACTGAGCTGTTCCGGATCGCCGCCGAAGACGCCGGCCAGCAGCGGCTCTGTGAGATAGTCGACCACTTCCCGGCCGTAGTGGTCTTCGATGAAACTGGCGACAGAACGGTCCTTACCCGCATCGGGACCGGGCCGGCGGAACCACTCGATCCCCATGCGGATCTTGGTGCCCCAACTGAGCAGCGGAGAAACGGCGGTGGGCCAGATCTTGGTGGGCACCATCATCATCAACCCGTCGGGTAGCGGGATAAGGCGCCCGCCCTTGAGGATGTAGGTGACGCGCTGATGATCGTTGGAGCCGATCACTTCGCTCTCCAGGCCAAGCTCCCGGATGAGATCCATCGCCCAGGGTTTGGCGGCGAGGAAACTGTCTGGGCCGCCCTCAATGACGCAGCCGTTGACGACCTCGGTTTGGATAACTCCGCCAAGGCGCGGGGCGCGTTCCAAGAGCAGGGGCCGGACACCCAGTTTGGTGAGGTAATAGGCGGCGCTCAATCCGGAGATTCCGCCGCCCACGATGACGACTTGTGGCAAGTTCTGATTTTAGCGCGGCGGTGGGATACAATCCTGCCATGCGGCGACGGCATTTTCTTGCATTACCGGCGGGATTGGCGCGTGGGGCCGTTCACACGCCGGAGTTGATCCTCTACAACGGGAACATTCATACGGTGGATGCGGCACAGCCGAAGGCGCAGGCGGTGGCGATCGGGGGCGGGCGGTTTCTGGGGGTGGGGTCGAATGAAGAGATGCTGGGACTGGCGGGGCCAAGGACCAGGAAGACGGACCTCGGAGGCCACACGGTGACGCCGGGCTTTATTGACGCGCATTCGCACCCGGCCTCTTCCGGATTGCGTCACTTGCGTGAGGTGGATTGCGACCTGCGCTCGATCGCGGAGATTCAGGCGGCGATCGGGAAGCGCGCGGCGGCGACGCCGGCCGGGGAATGGGTACTAGGCTTCAAGTACGACGACACCAAGACGGCGGAGGGCCGCAAGCTGACGCGGGAGGATCTGGACGCCGCCGCGCCGCAACATCCGGTCTTCATCAACCATCGCGGCGGACACACGGCGTATGTGAACTCGCTTGCGTTCGAGCGGGCGGACGTGAACGACAAGACGCCAGATCCGGCAGGCGGCCACTTTGACCGCGACGGCGCGGGCCGGCTGACCGGAGGGTTGCGAGAGCTTGCAATGGAGCCGTTCCGCCGCCGGATCCCGACGAGGTACACGGCCGCGGACCGGCGCGAGGGAGTGAAGCTGATTTCGCAGATGATGAACCGTGCGGGTGTGACGTCGGTTCATGACACGGGCGGTACGCCTGCCGATCTGCGCGCCTATCAGGATGCGCGCGATGCGGCCGAGCTTGGGCTGCGGGTCTATTGTCTGCTCGGCGTGGCGCACCTGGACAAGATGATCGAGGCGGGAGTGCGCACGGGACTGGGCGATGAGTGGGTGCGGGTGGGCGCGGTGAAGCTGGTCTGCGACGGTTCGATCTCAGAGCGGACGGCGCGGCTGTCGCAGCCGTATGTCGGGCGGCCGGACGACTACGGAATTCTGGTGACGCCGGAGGCCGAGCTGTATGAGCAGGCTCGCAAGGCGCACATGGCGGGCTGGCAGATCGGCACGCACGCCAACGGCGACGTGGCGATCGATATGACGCTGCGCGTTTATGAGCGGCTGCAAAAGGAGACGCCGCGGCGCGATCCGCGCTTCCGGCTGGAGCATTGCACGCTGATCAACCCGGAGCTTGTGGCGCGCATCCGCGCGCTGGGGGCGATCCCGAATCCCTTCTCGACCTACGTCTACTATCACGGCGAGAAGATGCGCGAGTATGGCGCCGAGCGGTTGAACCGGATGTTCGCGGTGCGCAGTTTTCTGGATGCGGGTATCCGCGTGACGCAGACCTCGGACTATCCGCCGGGTCCGTTTGAGCCGATGATGGCGCTGCAATCGCAGGTGACACGGACCGATAGCAAGGGCAACGTCTGGGGCGCGGCACAGCGAGTGACGGTGGAGGAGGCGCTGCGTGTGGGCACGCTGCATGGCGCCTACGCCAGTTTCGAGGAAGGGCTGAAAGGTTCTATCACACCGGGCAAGCTGGCGGATCTGGTGGTGCTAGGGCGCGACCCGCTGCGCGAGGAGCCTTCGAAGCTGATCACGATTCCGATCCAGCGCACGATGGTGGGGGGGCGCTGGGTGTTTGAGTCCTAGCCGGGGAGCCAAACTGGGCGAAACGATGCTCTGTTCTTGGCGAATACTCTTGATTGAGATGAGCTGTTCAGCGTTCTTGAGAACCTATACTGCTTGCAGGGGCCTATAGCAGAAGTGTTACAGCCAGCCGCTTCGCTGCCCGGTTCAGGCCCTGATCGCGGGATGCAAGCGGGATCTGTTTGCGGACCGCGAGTTCCAGGTAGGCTGCGTCGTATACCGTCAATTGGTGCTCCATCGCCAAATCCGCGATGCGAGTTGCCGCTAGACGCGGGCTGTCCTGGTCCACCGAAATCCGCAGCCGGTCCAGTAACATTCTCGCCTCTGAATAATCGTCGAGGTGGAGCTTCTTTCTGCGCCGCAAGACTAGCAGAGCGTTCGCTACCTCATAGGGCCACAAGGGGGGAACGGCGACAGTGCTGCCAGCCAGGATATCGTCGAGCAAGGCGTCAGTGGCCGTGGAGGCCTGGGAGGGAGTGCACCATCCCACGGCAACGGAGGCATCCGCCACGAAAGCCTTGTTCAACGACGACCTTCGTTCACAGCCGATTTGATCTCGCGGTCAGTCAACCGGCGCCCCCCCTTACGGCTTGCAATTCTCGCCCGGAGTGCCCTCAGGCCCCTCACGGTCTCCCGCAGGCTCTCGTCCGACACACGGCCTTCGGGAACGATCCTCGCCACAGGCTTCTCGTGCCGCGTGATGATGATCTCCTCGCCCTTGGCGACGCGGTCGAGCAGTTTTCCCATATAGGTCTTAGCCTCAAAGGCGCTCACTGTGTTCATAAATTAACCACTCATTGACCAGTCTAACATGGCTGGAACCGGAATTGAATCGGGCCAATTTACCCTGCGCGTCAAAGTGCCAGATATGAACCTCATCCTCTTCCGCGATGGATCGGGCCGGCTGACGGTGAGGATTGCGTGAGCGGGCGATGGAGCCGTTCCGCCGCAGGATCCCGACGAGGTACACCGCCGCCGACCGCGGGACCGCCGCGGCGCGATCCGCGCTTCCGGCTGGAGCATTGCACGCTGATCAACCCGGAGCTTGTGGCCCGCATTCGCGCGCTGGGGGCGATCCCGAATCCCTTCTCGACCTACGTCTACTATCACATGGTGGGGGGCGCTGGGTGTTTGAGTCCTGAGGGCCTGGGCGCGGGTAAAGTTAAGGGAAAAACTCACCGATAGGGGAAGTATGTCCGGTAAAAAGAAGCGGGCACCGCTGGTGCGCACGATTCTGCTGATGTTTATCGGGTTCTCCACCGTTTTCGTCCTTTTCAACTTTCCTTACCATTGGGATCCGCAGCCGAAGAACGTGAAGCGGGTGGCGCAGGCCGTTCCCACCGGCGCCAAGGCGAACGGATTCTATAGCGACGTATACGCGCCCGCGGACTCCGGGGAAGCGGGTAAGGTGAGCGATTCGGCGTATGTGCAATCGGTCAGCGCTCACTCCGACGACGTGAAGAAGGCGATCCGGGGGTTCGTCCGCCTATACCATCTGGCGGACAAGAAGGTGCTGGATGTAGGGGCGGGTTCCGGCTACTTGCAGGACGCGGTGGAGAATTATACGGGCCTGGACATCGTGCCCGAGGCGGCGCGTTACTTTCACAAGAAGTTTGTTGTGGGCTCGGCGACCGATATGCCGTTCGCCGACGGGGAGTTCGACGCGCTGTGGACGATCTGGGTATTGGAACATGTGCCGAACCCGGAGCGGGCGTTGGCCGAGATGCGGCGTGTGGTGAAGCCCGGCGGCTACCTGTTCCTGGCTCCGGCCTGGAACGTGCCGAGCTGGCTATCGGGAGGCTACGACGTGCAGCCATACTCGGCATTCGGCTGGCAAGGCAAGCTAATCAAGGCGAGCATCCCGATGCGGAAGCTGAGACTGGCCGACGGGATGTATCTGGGCCAGATCCGGATGCTGCGCCACTTGGCGTCGCTAGTGGGACCGACGCGGCTGCGCTACCATCTGCTGAACCCGAACTACGAGACATATTGGGAGCACGACAGCGATGCGGTGAACTCGATAGATCCCTACGAGGTGTATCTGTGGCATCTGAGCCGCGGGGACCGCTGTCTGAACTGCGGCGATTTCCGGAGGGCGCTGTGGTCGCCTCCGATCGCGCTGATTATTCAAAAACAGTAGGAGTTCAGGGTTTGAACTAGGCGCGGCCCAAGGTGAAGCGCTGCCGCGCGGCCTGCGTGTTACGATTTCTCCATGCCGCGCCTGCGCCTGGGCATCGGATTGCTGACGATAGTGGCCTTCAGCCAGGAACAGGCGGCGGTGTTCCTGAGGCCATCAGAGTACATACTCCCGTCTGGGTCGACCTATCCGGAAGCGGAATGGGAGAAGTGGGTAAGCGCCGAGGCCGCCGGCTATTCGAGCGCGCGGCTTGATGTGTTGCGCGCCTGGCTGAAGACGCACGAGACGACAGGCATGATGGTGGTTGCCGGGGGCCGCGTTCTGTTCGAGTACGGCAACGTAACGGAGACCAGCAAGATCGGTTCGGTTCGGAAGAGCGTGCTGGGAATGCTGTTCGGAAAATACCTGGCAAGAAGCCCGAAATTGCTGCATGCGACGGTGAAGGATCTGGGGCTGGACGATATGGACACGAGGTTGATCCGGATTCTGGAATCCACTCTCTGGCGGCTCATCGGGCCCGAGACGGCCTGCCTTCCATCGCCAGCCGTCATCGGACCAAAACCGTATCTGTGAGTAGCCGCCCGCCGAGACAAATGCGGCAAAGGCGGCATTGGACACCTCGTAGCGATCCAACCAGAAACCTTTGGAAAAACAGACCTCGTGAGCGGGCGTTTCATCTGCCTCCGCCAGCCAGTCGCGCCATCGATTGCTGCCCTGAAGAAAACATCCTGGCTGGACCCAAACTTGCTCAACTCCGAGCTCGTCAGTGGGCTAGCGCGTCAGGCCTTGAATTGGCGGACCATGTCAACGACGGCCTTGACGTGGTCCACCGGGGTCTCCGGAAGGATGCCGTGGCCGAGGTTGAAGATGTGGCCGGGGCGCGTGCCGGTGCGCTTCAGCAACTCGTGCACACGCATCTTGAGTTCCGGCAGCGGGGCGAACAGGACGGCAGGGTCGAGGTTGCCCTGAATCGCCGAGCGGTAGCTGATATCCATCCAGGCCTGATCGATGTTGATGCGCCAGTCGACGCCCATGACGTCGCCGCCGGCGGCGTGGAGTTCGCGGAAGTAGCCGCTGACGCCGGTGCCGAAGTGAATCACCGGGACGCTGCCGGTGCGGATACGCTCAATGAGCGCGCGGGAATAGGGCGCGACGTAGCGAACGTAGTCGTCCGAGCCAAGGGCGCCGACCCAGCTGTCAAAGACCTGGATGGCGCGCGCACCGGCGGCCACTTGCAGCAAGGCGTAGGGGCCGAGCACATCGACCAGCTTGCCCATCAGGCGGCGCCACATGGTCTCGTCCTTGTACATCATCTGCTTGGTGCGCAGGAAGGTCTTTGACGGGCCGCCCTCGATGATGTAGCTGGCCATGGTGAACGGAGCGCCGACGAAGCCGATGACGGGGACGCGGCCGGCAAGGGCTTTGACGACCATCTGGATGGCCTCGCCAACATAGCCGAGATCATCGGTGTTGGAGATGGAGAGCGAGTCGATATCCTCGCTGGTGCGGACGGGGTTGTGAATCTTCGGCCCTTCTCCGGCGACGAAGCTGAGCTTGAGCCCCATCGGCTCGACCGGAAGCAGCAGATCGGCGAAGATGATGGCCGCGTCGACGTCCAGCACCTCCACCGGCTGTAGCGTCACGGTGGACGCCAGGTCCGGCCGTTTGCAAATTTCCAAAATGTCGTGATGCTTGCGTACGGCGCGGTACTGTTTCATGTACCGTCCGGCCTGCCGCATAAACCATACCGGCCGCACATCCGTTGGCCGGCGGCGGCAGGCTTCCAGAAATCGGCTGTTCATTGGAGCCACGCGCATGCTATTTCCAACCTGTCCTCACAAAGGAATACCCGGAAATTACCGGGCTTGTTTTTCTGTGCCCATCCGCGACCGTTAACGAAGACCGGCTTGGCCCAGGCTTCACTGTCCAGCGCCTTGGGCGCGGTTACGGAAACCGACAGCATGCCTTGAGCGGGAAAGCCGGTGCGAGGGTCGAAAATGTGGCTATAGATTTTGCCGGCGGCGCGAAAGAATTTTTCCGAGGTTCCGGAAGTGGACATGGAGAGATCCTTCAACGTAACCTCTCCGACGTATTCGTTCTCCTTGACCGGATGCCTCAGCTTCACGCGCCAGCCGTCCTGGCTGGGAGGCGCGCCCAGTCCATAAATCGTGCTTCCGGCCGCGGAAACCAGCGCCGCCTTGATACCGTTGTTCTTCAAAATCTCCACGATTCGATCCACCGCGTAGCCTTTACCAATACCGCCGGGGTCGAGTTCGACTCCCTCTTTCAGGAATCGCACGGTCCTGTTCCTGCCATCCAACTGCACCTTCCCGTAGCCGATCCTGGCCATGACGGTCCGGATCTCAGCGCGGTGCGGCAGGCGCCCGGAGCCTTTGTAAAAGCCCCAGAGCTTCACCAGCGGGCCAACCGTGATGTCGAAGGCTCCTTCGCTGATGCGGCTGTAACGCTGGCAACGTTCCAGCAGGCCGAACAATTCCAGGCTCACCGAAACCGGCCCCGCGGCTGCGTCGCGGTTTACCCTGCTCCATTCGCTGGTTGGCTTGTAATTGGACAACAGATTGTCCAGCCGGCGGACTTCCTCGAAACTCTCCTCCACGGCGCTTTCCAGCCGCAAACGATCTTCGCCATAGGCCACAATGGTGTAGGTGGATCCCATGGCATCGATTGTCGACTCGATGCGCAATGGCTCGCCCGCCAAGGCGGCGACGGGCGCCAAACACAAAATTACCACACCGAGGATCATGAAAGCTTTAGTCGGGCCGATTTTTTCTTGCCGTCCCGGCAGGGTCGAGGTCGCGGGGGCGCCCTTTCCTTATTTTTTTCAATAGCTTATCGGCTTTCTGGCGGACTTCCGGCTCGATATCAGAGGAAAAGTGGAAATCCGGGGTCCGATACATCTCCAGCCGCTCGCCGACGCGGTGGCGCAGGTAACCTCTTGCTTTTTCAATTACTTCCAGAGTCTCCAGCTGCTGATCCCGATTTCCGCGGATGGCCACCCGGATATGGGCCTTTTTGCGGTCCGGGCTGACCAGCACTTCGGTCACCTCCACCGATTGGAGGCGTGGATCATCCATTTCGAAATTGACCAGCTCCGACAGTTCGTTGCGGAGCGCTTCGGCAAGGCGTTCGCCACGATGCGCGTCCATCGTTATTCAATCCATTCCATCTGCGCGTTGACCAGGCTGCCGCCAACCTGGGAGGCGGCGTCGTGCTCGACGGCTTCCAGCACCTGCTGCGCGCGAAGCCTGTCGGAGCTGACGGTAACCGCGGCAATCAGCGAGCGTTGCCAGAGGTCGTGATAGTCGATCTCGGCGATCGAAATATTGTGGCGGTTGCGGAGCCGCTCGCGCAGCCCCTTGACCACGTGGCGCTTGTCCTTGAGCGAATGAGCGTGTTCGATGCGCAATTCCAGCGTCAGCACGCCAATGGCAGGCATCTGCTTCCTCTTCCTAATCGCCTGGACAACTATACGAACGCTTCGTTGGCGACCTTTTCGGTCACGAAGGCTTCCAGGATGTCGTTGGGCTTGACGTCGCTGAAGTTGGCGAGGGAAACGCCGCACTCCAGACCGTTGCGGACTTCGCTGACGTCGTCCTTGAAACGCCGCAATCCTTCAATCTTACCGGTGTGCACGACGACGTTGTCGCGCAGCACGCGAACTTCGCAGCCGCGCTGGAGGGCGCCGTCCTGCACATAGCAGCCGGCAACCATGCCCACCTTGGAAATGCGGAAGGTTTCGCGCACCTCGGCGCGGCCCTTGTAGACTTCCTTGAAGACGGGCTCCAGAAGGCCGGTCATGGCCTTCTTGATCTCCTGGGTGAGGTCGTAAATGATGGTGTGCAGGCGAACGTCGACTTTTTCCTGCTCGGCGGTGGCCGAGGCCTGGCGGTCCGGCCGGACGTTGAAGCCGATGACGACGGCGTCGGATGCGGAAGCCAGCAGAACGTCGGTCTCGGTGATGGCGCCGACGCCGGTGTGGAGCACGCGGATGCGGACTTTCTCGTTGGATAGTTTCTGGAGCGTCTCCCCGATCACCTCGGCCGAGCCGCCGACGTCGGCTTTCAGGATGACGTTGAGCTCCTTGATCTCGCCTTCCTTGAGCTGTTCGTGCAGCGTTTCCAGGCTGACGCGGTTGCTCTTGGCCATCGCCAGTTCGCGGGCCTTGGCTTCGCGGTAGACGACGATTTGCTTGGCCTTGGCGGTGTCGGTGACGACCTGAAGGGTCTCGCCGACTTCCGGCACGGCGTCCAGACCGAGCACCTCGACCGGAGTGGACGGCTCGGCGAGATCGACGGCATCGCCGCGGTCATTGATGAGGGCGCGGACTTTGCTGAAGACGGTGCCGCAGATGAAATGGTCGCCGACTTTGAGCTGGCCGTTGCGGACCAACACGGTGGCGACGGGACCGCGGCCGCGGTCGAGTTTGGCTTCGAGGATGGTGCAGACGCCGGGGCGGTTGGGGTTAGCCTTGAGCGATTGCATGTCGGCCAGCAGCAGGATCATCTCCAGCAGCAGCTCGATGTTCTGCTTGGCCTTGGCCGATACGGGGACCATGACGGTCTCGCCGCCCCAGTCCTCGGCCAGCAGACCGCGATCGCTTAGCTGCTGCTTGATGCGATCCGGCTGCGCGTCCGGTTTATCGATCTTGTTGATCGCGACAATGATGGGCACGCCGGCGGCCTTGGCGTGATCCATGGCCTCGAGCGTTTGCGGCATGACGCCGTCGTCGGCGGCGACAACCAGCACGACAATGTCGGTGACCTTGGCGCCGCGGGCGCGCATGCGGGTGAATGCCTCGTGACCGGGCGTGTCGATAAAGACGATCTTCCGGTCGCCGTGCTGAATCTGGTAGGCGCCGATGTGCTGGGTGATGCCGCCGGCTTCGCGCTCGGCGACGTTGGTGGCGCGGATGGCGTCAAGGAGCGAGGTTTTTCCGTGATCGACGTGTCCCATCACCGTCACGACGGGAGCGCGCGGAAGCTGATCGCTGGCGTCCTCGGCCAGTTCGATCTCCATCGTCTTTTCTTCCTCGAAGCTCATGCGGGAGGTCTGCGCCCCAAATGTGCCGGCCACTTCCTCGGCGGTTTTGACGTCGAGAGTCTGGTTGATGGTGGCGAAGATTTTCTTGTCGACAAGGCGCTTGATGACGATGTTGGCCTTGATGCCAAGCTTTTCCGACAGCTCCTTCACCGTGATGCCCTCACCCACGGTGATGTCCTTGTTGACGGCCTCCACCTGCACATCCTTGGGCTTAGTGGAGATCGGCCGCAGTTTGCCTTCTTCAATTTCCCTCTCGCGCTGCTGAGCGGAACGGGACTTGGGCTGGCGCTTGGTCTCGGTGGGAATGGGCTGTTCGGGCGCCAGCGGCGTGGTGGGATGCATGCCGCGGCCACGTCCGGGGCGTGACGGACCCGCGGGCACACCGGGTCCGCGAACCAGAGGCTGGCCGGGGCGGATCGGTCCGCGGTAAATCGGCTGGCCAGGCACGGGAGTAGCGCCTCGCGGCGATCCAGGTCTTGGCGCGGCAGGCTGGCCGGGCATCGCGGAGCGGCCCTGAGTCTGTGTGAGCCGCGCCACTAAATCCGGTCTCGGCGGCACAACGGGCCGCGGGGACGGCTGTCCCGCGAGATCTTTTCGGCCCGCAGGTTGTTCGGTTGAGGGCCTGCCAGGGGCGATGACGGTGCTGGGAGGCGCAGGAGAGGAACTCTTGGCCTGAGGCAGCATCGCCTGAGGCAGCATCGATGGAGCCGGGCTGCCCGGCGCGGCGCGGCGCGGACCCGCTTCTTGTGGAAGCGGCTGCCGTGGCCCCGAGAGAATCTGCCCGGGCTTTGGACCCGCCGGCGCGGCGGGAGGAGGCGCGGGCTTGCGTGGAAGAATCGACCCTGGAGGCGGCACAGTTAGCCGGGGCATACCTGCGGGCGAGGGCACAACGGGCCGTGGCGCGGAAGGTGTTGGAGGCTGGGGAGAGCCGGCTGCCGCCAGCGGCGGGCGAATCGGTTTGGGCGCCGCGGCGCGCGGAGGAAGCTTCATTTGTTCGTGTGGTTCAGGCTCCCCTTTTTCGGGCTCGGCAGGCTGGGCTTGCTCGGCTTCCACGATCTCCGCATCGGCGGCCGGAGCCGCGGCCTCTTTGGCGGGCCGGGTTTTGGGTGCAGTTTCCGGTTCGGCCTGCGCGGCTTTCCTTTTCCCCTTCGCAGCCGGACGCGGCTCCTCCGGCTCTTCCTCAGGACCCAAGCGGCGCCGTATCTCTTCGGCCGTCTCCTCCTCCAGCGAGCTGGAGTGGGTCTTTTTCTCTGTGAAGCCCAACTCCGGCAGGATCTCGATGATCACACTCGGTTTGACCTCAAGCTCCCGGGCCAACTCGTTGATACGTATCTTACTCATATATATACGCGAACAGCTTTTGTCCGCCGCTTACTCCACGTCCTTGTCCAATCGTTTCATCGTATCAGATTCTTCGGAAGCCGGCTCCGGCTCGGGCGCGGTTTCCTCGACAATCTCCGCCTCTATTTGCGTCTCGGGTAGGGTCTCGGCTTCGAGGCTTTCCCGCGGATCGGCCACCGTGCCTTCCTGCACCACCATCGCCGGCTGGACCTCAATCGGCGGCTGAAGTACCGGCTCGGTTGCTTCGCCGCCGGCCATGGCAACTTCAAACTGGTTGTAGTAGGCGATGACGCTTGCCTGGATCTTCTCGACCATTTTCGGGCCGATCCCGGGCACCTCTTCCAGCTCCTCCGGCGTCATGGCGCCGAGTTTTTCCACCGTCGCCACGCCCGCCTCGATGAGTTTGGCCACCATCTTTTCGCCGAGACCGTGGTCCATGAGGACGCTGACAGGAGCGCCGGGAACCACCAGCGCGGCCATTTGCGTTTCCACTTCCTGACGCTTTTCTTCCTCGCTCTTAATGTCGATCCGCCAGCCGAGCAGCTTGGCGGCCAGCCGCACATTCTGCCCCTTCTTGCCGATGGCCAGCGAGAGCTGCGAGTCGTCGACAATCACTTCCATGTGCTTTTCGTTGGGATCGACGATCGCGACTCGGGTGATCTTGGCGGGACTGAGCGCATGCGTGGCGAAGGTGACGGGGTCTTCGCTGTATTCGATGATGTCGATTTTCTCGCCTCGCAACTCACGAATGATCGATTGCACGCGCATGCCTTTCATGCCGACGCAGGCGCCGACGCAATCGACGTCACGGTCGCGGCTCCAGACCGCGATCTTGGTCCGCTCGCCCGCCTCGCGGGCGCAACCCTTGATGACCACGGTGTTGTCGTAAATCTCCGGGACTTCCTGTTCGAACAGCCTCGCTACCAGGTCCGGGGCGCCGCGCGAGACGATGACGCCTGCGTTCTTGCCGGATTTTTCCACGCTGCGGATGACGCAGCGGACGCGGTCACCGACGCTGAACGATTCCAGCTTGCTTTGCTCCTTGCGCGGAATGCGGGCCTCCGTCTTGCCCATGTCGACCACCAGATCCTGGCCTTCCATCCGCTTGACCACGCAGTTGACCAGTTCCCCGACGCGGCCGGCGTATTCACTATGAATCGTTTCGCGCTCGGCCTCTCTCACCTTCTGCAGGATCACCTGCTTGGCCGTCTGGGCCGAGATGCGGCCAAGTCCTTCGGTCTCTCTCTCAAACCGCAGCACGGAGCCGACCTCGGCGTCCGAGTCGAGTTTGCGCGCCTCATCGAGGGTAAGCTCGTTCAGGGGGTCGGCCACCTCTTCGACGACGCGCTTGATGATGAACAGCCGGATGGCGCCCGACTTGGGTTCGAACTCCACCTCCATATCCTCATTGGTCCGGAAATGCTTCCGCGCGGCCACCACCATGGCGTCCTTGACGGCATCCAGGATCACTTGCGGATCGATGCCCTTTTCTTTGCTCAATATCTCGATGGACTGATAGATTGATGCCAAGGGATTCTGCCTCTTCTCTGTTCCGGGATTACCAGTCGAACTTCAGGTTCGCGCGGTTGACCATTGCGAGCGGGACCTCCAGGGAGGTTCCTCCGCCGGGATCCAGCCGGATCACGTCGTTTTGGAAACCAGCCAGGGTTCCTTCCCAGTGCTTTCTCCCGGCGATTGGTTCACGCAGCACGAGTTTCACTTTCTTACCCGTGAAGCGCTCGAAATCCTTCGGGCGTGTGAGCTTGCGCTCGACGCCGGGAGAGCTTACCTCCAGCCGGTAGCCGCCTCCGGGGACAACATCTTCGACGTCGAGAACGGTGCCGACGTGCTCACTGATCCGCTCGCAATCTTCGTGGGTGACACCTTCCGGTTTGTCGATGTAGATGCGCAGCAGGCGCTGGGAACCGGAGCCCAGCCATTGGACTTCGACGGGCTCGATCCCATCGGCCCGGCCGGCTCGTTCGACAATCCCGGTGACTTTTTCCACGATGGCTGCCTTCATCACGCGCCCTGGTGTTCCGCTATATGGCCAATAAAAAAGTGGGCTTTCGCCCACTCATCGCACCTTAAACCATTTTCATTGTATCACGGAGCGGCCTGGCTGACACCGCTACTTCCGCCAGAATGCAGGCGAAGCCACAACCAGGAACGTGTAAAACTCCAGCCGCCCGGCGAGCATGCTCAGGCTGAGAACCCACTTAGCCAGAGGGGGAAGATGGCCATAGTGCTCCGTAGGCCCGACGTTGCCCAGTCCTGGGCCGATGTTGAACATGCAGGCGGCGACGGCGGAGATGCTGGTGAGCACATCGGCGCCGAGGGCGGCCAGGATCAGGCAGGCGGCGAAGTTGACCATGAAGGCCAAGTAGACCAGGTTCAACAGGATGTGGATGGAGTTCTCCGGGATCACCTGGTGGCCGAGCCGGATAGAAAAGACGCCGTGCCGCTCCACCATGCGCTTGAACTCGCGGTTCACGACCTTTGTCAGCAGCAGCAAGCGGGAAACCTTCAACCCGCCGGCGGTGGAGCCGGTGCATCCGCCGGTGAACATCAGCGCCAGCAGGATCAACTGCGCGAGCGGTTTCCATTGCTCGAAATCGGCGGTGGCGAAACCGGTGGTGGTGGTGATGGAGGTCACTTGAAACAGCGCGGTTCGAATCGCAGGCTCCAGGCCGCCCTCGAGCAGGCCGGTGGCGATCACCACCGTCGCCACCGCCACCACCGCCAGGTAGGCGCGAATCTCGACGTCGGTGAAAAATGACCCGCCCTTGCGCTCCACGAACAGCCGGTAGTGCTGCGTGAAGTTGATGCCGGCCAGCAGCATGAACACGATGAGAATGTACTCAATCAGCGGGCTGGCGAATCCGACGATGCTCGCGGTGCGCGTGGAAAAGCCGCCGGTGCCAAGCGTGGAGAATGTGTGGCAGGCCGCTTCGAACGGCTCCATGCCCGCCAGCGACAGCGCGGTGAACAAGGCCAGCGAGAGGGCCATGTAGATTTTCCACAAAGCCAGCGCGGTTTCGGTGATGCGCGGCTTCAGCTTCTCCGACTTTGCGCCGCTGAATTCGGCACGGTAGAGTTGCATGCCTCCGGCTCCCAGCAGCGGCAGAATGGCGATGCCCAGCAGCACGATCCCCATACCGCCCATCCAGTGGGAAAAGTGGCGCCAAAGCTGGACCGGCGGAGACAGCACCTCCACGTCGGCAAGAATCGTGGCGCCGGTGGTGGTGAATCCGGAAGCCGATTCAAAAAACGCATCGGTCATCGAATCAAACGCGGGAGTGAAGTAGAAAGGAAGCCCGCCGAAGAAACTCACCGCCAGCCACACGACGACGACCAGCAGGACTCCTTCGCGCACCCGCAGGTCGGTTTCCGGGGCTCGAAGACCGAGAAACAGCAAGAGGCCGGGGCCAAGGGTGAGTCCCAGCGAGTAGAGCAACGGGGCCGGCCAGCCGTGGCCGGCGGCGAGCGAAAAGATGACCGGCACCAGCATGGTGCAGGAAAACACGATCAAGAAGAGACCCAGAATATGGGCGACTCCGGCGAGCCGGATCACCGCCGTTCCCTTCGGCCCTCGGCCAGGAAAGCCGATTCCAGCTTCGGAACAATCCTTTCCAGCGTGAAGAAGATGACGCGGTCACCGGCTTCAATCGTGGTCCCGCCGCGCGGCACGATCACTTCGCCCGTGGGACGAACGATGGCGCCGACAATCGCCTCGCGGGGCAGAGGAACGTCCTTGAGCTGGCGGCCCACGTAGCGGGAATCGGGCGAGGCGATGAGTTCAATGGCCTCGGCCTCTTCTTCGCGGAACGTGGTCACCGACAGGACGCGCCCCTTGCGTACGAACTGCAAAATGCGGTCCACGGTGGTGAGCCGCGGGCTGACGTGGGTGCTGATGCCGAGCCTCTGCGCCATGGGCAGATAGGTGAGCTTGTTGATGAGCGCGACGACTTTTCTGGCGCCGAGGCGGCGGGCGAGCATTGAGGCGATGAGATTGTCCTCATCGTCGTTGGTCAGCGCCAGGTAAGCGCCGATCCCCTTGATGTTCTCGTCGGTCAGCGTGGCGGCGTCGGTTCCGTCGCCGTGGACGACGATGGTCTTGTTGAGAATCTCGGAGATCTTGCGGCAGCGCTGCATGTCCTTTTCGAAGATCTTGACGGCGACGCCCTGCTGCTCCAGTTCCTCGGCCAGCTGAATGCCCAGCTGCTTACCGCCAAGAATGAAGACCCGCTCCGGCGCCACCGGCCGCTGGAGTCCCATGAATTCCAGGGTCTGCTCGAACTCATCGACGGCGGTGATGATGTAGAGCTGATCGTCGGCCTGCAGCACTTGCGCGCCGTGCGGAATGATGACCTGCGAGCCGCGGAAGATCATGGCGATAAGGGAATTCTTCGGTGGTCCGGCGCGGTCCAGGTCCACCACCGTCTTGCCCTCCACCCAGCTGCCGCGCTCCACCGTCATGCCGAACAGCTTGACGCGTCCGCCGGCGAACTCGATGATGTCGGAGACGCCGGGCGCGCTGAGCACCGGGCGGATGCGCCGCGCCATCTCCGATTCCGGGTGGATGATGAGGTCGATCTTGACGCCGGATTCCTTGCAGATGCGCCGCCAATGATCGACTTCGTGGGTGCGCAGCCGCGCCACTTTCACCTTGACTTGCGATTCGGCCTGCGCGATCAGGCAGGCCAGCAGGTTCACTTCATCGATGCTGGTGACCGCGATCAGCATGTCGGCGTCGCGGATGCCCGCCGCGCGCATTGCCGCCACGGAAGCCGCACTGCCCCGCACAACTTTGGCGTCGAGGGTCTCTTCCAGGTGCGCGCAACGATCGGAGTCCTGTTCCAGGACGACAATCTCGTTGCCTTCCCGGCTCAGCCGGCGTGCGATCAGCGCGGCCACTTCTCCGCCGCCTGCGATCAGGATTCTCATCGGGGCCGTTCAGACCAGAACCGTGAAGGTGGCTTCGGTGCGTTCCACCGGCCGGTAGAGCGTGTCCCGCTCGAACGGCTCGCGTCCGGCTTCGCGGATGAGGCGCAGGAGTTCATCCCGGCGCAGCACCTGTGAGGTGGTGGCGCCGGCGTCATGATAGATTTTTTCCTCCACCACCGTGCCGTCGATATCATCGGCGCCGAACCGCTGTGCGATTTGGGCGATGCGCTCGGTCATCATGATCCAGTAGGCCTTGATGTGCGGGATGTTGTCCAGCATCAGCCGCGCCACGGCGATGTTTTTCAGATCCATGAAGCCGGTGGTGCGGTGAATATGCTGGAGGGGTGTGTTGTCGGGATGGAATGCCAGCGGGATATAGGTGACGAAGCCGCCGGTCTCATCCTGCAACTCGCGCAGACGGACCAGGTGATCGACGCGGTCCTCTTCATTTTCGATGTGGCCGTAGAGCATCGTGCAGTTGGACTTGAGCCCCACCTCGTGAGCGGCACGCGCGGTATCCAGCCACTGATCGCCGGTGATCTTGTGATCGCAGATGATGCGCCGCACGCGGTCGCAGAAAATCTCCGCGCCGCCGCCGGGCATCGAATCCATGCCGGCTTCTTTGAGACGCAGCAAGGTTTCCCGGATGCTCAGCCGGGAACGCTGCGCAAGGTAGGCGATCTCGACCATCGTGAACGCCTTCAGGTGGACCTCGGGATAGCGCTCCTTGAGGCCGCGCAGCATCTGGCAGTACCAGTCCAAGGTCAGCTCCGGATGCAGCCCGCCGACGATGTGAAACTCGCTGACCGCTTCGCGGTAGCCTTGCCCGGCCACTTCCCAGACCTGCTCGAGCGACATCGTGTATGCCTTCGGGTCCTTCGCCTTCTTGCCGAAGGCGCACAGGCGGCAGCTTGCGACGCAGACGTCTGTGGGGTTGATATGGCGGTTGACGTTGAAATAGGTACGATCGCCATGCAGCCGCTCGCGGACGAGGTTGGCCATGTAGCCGACGGCGAGCAGATCGTGGGAGCGGTAGAGGGTAACACCGTCCTCCGGAGCAAGCCGTTTGCCCGCGCCGACCTTATCGAGAATCGGCTGCAGGCGGCGGTCTTCCAGTTGAGGTTGCATGGGAATCGATCAGCGGCCCAGCGCCAGCTCGGCCGCCCAAAACACAAAGAATACCACGCTCACGTAGCCATTCATGGTGAAGAAGGCGGCGTCGACACGGCTTAGATCATCGGCTTTCACCAGGCGATGCTCCCAGATGAGCAGCAAGGCGACGACGGCGATTCCGGCAGCCGCCAAGGACCCCAGCCCCAGGCTCTGCTGCAGCGCCACCAGGCTCACCACCATCGCCACGTGCAGCAGCCGGGACACCCACAACGCGCCGGCGATGCCCAGCCGCCGCGGCAGGCTGAATAGACCCTCGCGCCCGTCGAACTCGTAATCCTGGCAGCCGTAGATGATGTCGAAGCCGGCGGTCCAAAGCGTCACGGCCGCCGTAAGCCACAAGATGCGCGCGTCCAGCGTGCCCGTGACCGCGATCCAGGCCGCCGCGGGCGCGATGCCGAGCGCCAGCCCCAGCACCAAGTGGCACCAGCTGGTGAACCGCTTCGTGTAGCTGTAGCCGAGCACGACGGCCATCGCCACCGGCGCCAACTTTAAGCACAGCGGATTCAGCATTCCAGCGGCGACAAGAAAAAGCGCCATCGCCGCGATCAGAAACCCCCACGCGAAGCGGGCCGTCAGCGTTCCCGCCGGCAGATGGCGCAGCTTGGTGCGCGGATTGCGCTGGTCGATGGCCGCGTCCACAATCCGGTTGAAAGTCATCGCCGCCGAGCGTGCCGCCACCATCGCCACCACGATCCAGATCAGCTTGACGCCCATCGCCGGCCAGTCCAGCCCGGATTCCCGCCGGGCCAGTAGCGCCGCCGTCAGCGCGAACGGCAAGGCGAAGACCGAGTGCTCGAACTTGATCATCTCCAGCGTCAGCCGGAGCTTGGAAAAGAAACGTTCCCGCGGCGATCTGGCCGGCGCGGGACCGATGGCGTACAATGAGGACTCCGTCACGTTCCTTCTTATTCTATGGTGAAACTTCTCGGCGTTGGCGTATTGTGCCTGCTGGTCTCCTGCGGGTCCCCCTCCGGCACCCTGGACGATCTCAACCTGCGCACGGTCACGCTGCCCGACGGGACCAAGATCAAGTCGGAGGTGATGATCCGTCCGGAAGACATGGCGCGTGGCATGATGTTCCGCGATTCGCTGGCGCCGGACCGCGGCATGCTGTTCATACACCCCGAGCCGGCCAAGAACCCCTACTGGATGTTCCAGTGCAAGATCGCGCTGGACATCATGTGGTTGGACGCATCCAAACGCCTCGTCGAAATGTCGCCGGACACGCCTCCTTGCCCAGGCCCGCCGGAGACCTGCCCCAATTACGGCGGCAACCAGGTCTCCAGTTACGTGCTGGAGATGGCGGCAGGCTCCATCGCGCGCCACAAGCTGAAATTGGGCGACCGCATCGATTTCTAATACCATAGAAGTTCACCCATGGATCAACATCGCCTGAAATCTCTGCTCGAACAAGTGCGCGAAGGCTCCGTCGGCATTGACGACGCGCTGGCCCAGATGCGTCACATGCCGTTCGAGGATCTTGGCTTCGCGAAAGTGGACCACCATCGCGCCATTCGGCATGGGATGCCGGAGGTGATCTTCGGCAAGGGCAAATCGCCGGAGCATGTGCTCGGCATTGCCTCGCGCGTGCTGGAACAATCGGGCAATCTGCTGGCCACGCGTACCGAGCCCGCCGCGGCCGAGTTGGTGAAGCAGAAGTTCCCCGAAGCCGAATATTTCCCGCTGTCCGGCGTGCTGCGCGTCTGGCGCGACCGCAGCATGCACGGCAAGGGCACGATCGCTGTAGTCTGCGCCGGCACGAGCGACATCCCGGTGGCCGAGGAAGCGCAGCTGACCGCCGAGATCATGGGCAACCAAGTGGAGGCGATCTCCGACATCGGCGTGGCCGGCATACACCGTCTGATGGCCAACCGGGAGCGGCTGGCGCAGGCGCGCGTCGCCGTGGTGTGCGCGGGGATGGAAGGAGCGCTGCCCAGCGCCGTTGGCGGCCTTGTCGGCTGCCCAGTGATCGCCGTGCCCACCAGCATCGGCTACGGCGCAAGCTTCCACGGATTGGCCGCGCTGCTGGGAATGTTGAACTCCTGCTCCAGCAACGTCACCGTCGTTAATATCGACAACGGCTTTGGCGGCGGCTACGTTGCCAGCCTGATCAACCGGCTTTAGCGCGCCTCGCATAGATCCATAAATTGAATAAACAGACTGCAACGGCGGACCACCGCAGCCACTCGAAGGGAATGTCCGGGTAGATCACTGCTTCCAGGTAGTGGATGAGGAAATCGCCTTCATAAGCTTCCGCGCCGGCGCGGCGGAGAAACTCCTGCTCCACCGCCGTCAGCGGACATTCCCATTGCGCAAGTTCGAGAGTAATGGCATAGAACAGCGACGCGATATGCACTCCGGCAAACCAGCGCCGGCCGCGCGTCAGCAAGCCTCCGAAGATCACCCACAGGATGAAGCTGAGGTGCACGATGAGCACCGCCGCCGCCAGCCAACGAAAGCCGTTCATCGCTGCTTCGCCTTCGGAAACAAACGGTAGCCGCGGTCCGGCGGGAACCATCGCGCGAACATTTTCAGCCGGCGCCGCAAACGTTCCGGTGGGAGATGCTCCGGGCCGCTGCGTACGGTGACGTCGTGCCAGAGGCAGTGGACATATTCGGCGGCGGTACCGGCGAACGACGCCATCGCGTAATCGGCCAGAGAACGCCGGCTCCAACCGGAGCCTCGGCGGGAGAGCAGGCGGAGTTTACTCTCGCAGGCGGCCTCGTCAATCTCACCCACCACGCCGGCTGTCATCTCCTCGGCGAGAAGCGTGATGTAGGCCTTCGCGCGATCCTCGCTCAACTGCTGCCACAACGCCTGACCCAGGCACAACAGGATTTCCATCGCCAGATCATGATCCTCCACCTCTGCAAAGGCGGCTACGATTTCCAGCGCACCCTTGAGGCTGCGCCATTGGGAACCGATGCCTGGCTTGCTCAATATTGGGCGGAGAGTGATATGGCAGGATCCTAATTCCCCGGCCATGGAAGAGGGGACGGCGTGGATCGCCGGGCGAATGAACTCCTCCAGAACCGCGGGCGGCAATTTGGAGGAATAGTTCACCACCCAAGCGTGCTCGAGAGGTTCGCTTTGAAGAGCCTTGCGCGGCAATGGGGCTAGCTGTTGGCAGCCTTCAGCGCGGTTACGGCCGACTTTTCCGCGAAGAGATAGAAGCTGAACAGCGGCTTTGGCTCGCCGCGCCCCCAGCGGTTCATCTTCCACTGGATCCGCAGAAACTTCACCTCGGGCTTCTCGCTCAGGTCGAGCAGCATGGAGTAGGTGCCGCAGTAGAACTTCTGCGGAAAGCGCAGCAGCGGCTGGGCGCTCCATTCGGCGCCGTCGGCGGAACCCCACAAGGAGACGTCAAGGCTCTCCTGTTCAATGATGCGCGTGATGCCGAGCGTGATCAGCAGTGTGGAGCCCGCGGCGGCGCCCAATTCGACCGCAGCGGATTCGCCGTCCTCGCGCCGCACTTCATCTTCGACCAGAAAGCATGGTAGGGTCGCCATCGCCATCAACTCCCGCGGAGAGTCATCAACCGCTTCCCCGCTTCCTCAAGCGTCTCATACTTCTTGCAAAAACAAAAGCGAATCAAGTGCGCCCCATCGGCGGGGTTCTCAAAGAAGCTGGAACCCGGCACCGCCGCCACGCCCGCCTTCTCCAGCAGGTGCCGGGCGAAGCTCATATCGTCGGCGAAACCGAACGCGGAGATGCCGGCCATGATGTAATAGGCGCCCGATGGAGTGAAGGGCTGGAACCCGGTTTCGCGAAGCACCTCCAGCAGCATATCGCGCCGGCTGAGGTAGTGGCGGCTCAACTCCTGGTAAAACTCCTCACCAAGTCCCAGGGCCAGCACGCCAGCCTGCTGGAGCGGCGCCGCCGCGTTCACCGTCAGAAAGTCGTGCACCTTGCGGACGGAATCGGAAATATCTGCCGCCGCCAGTACCCAGCCAACTCTCCAGCCGGTGACGGAAAAGGTCTTGCTGAGGCTGTTGACCAAAATGGTGCGCTCGCGCATTCCGGGCAGCGTCATGATCGGGACATGGCGTGCACCGTCATAGAGGATGTGCTCGTAGATTTCATCGGTGATGGCAAGAGCATCGTGTTCGCGGCACAGGGCGGCGATCTGCTCGAGTTCCTCGCGCGTGAAAACCTTGCCGGTGGGGTTATGCGGGGTAGTGATGATGATCGCCTTGGTGCGCGCGTTGAAGGCCCGGCGGAGTTCCTCCGGATCAAAGCTCCAGTCCGGCGGATGTAACTGCACGAGCCGTCGCTCGGCGCCGCAGAGCCAGGTGTCTGGCCCGTAGTTCTCGTAATAAGGCTCGAACACCACTACTTCATCGCCCGGGTTGGTGGTGGCAAGCAGCGAAGCGATCATCGCCTCCGTGGATCCGCAGCAGACCGTCACTTCGCGCTCCGGATCCAGATCCAGTCCGTGCCTGCCGGCATAGTGATCCGCAATGGCGCGGCGCAGGTTCTTCGCGCCCCAGGTGATGGTGTACTGATTGTGGTCCTCGCTGATGGCTTGGCGAGCGGCTTCCTTGATCGCCTCCGGAGCGGCGAAGTCGGGAAAGCCCTGCGCCAGGTTGACGGCGCCGTGCTGCAAGGCAAGGCGCGTCATCTCACGGATGACAGATTCGGTGAAAAAGCGCGTGCGCTCGCTGCGGAATCTAGAACGGCCGCTGGGCGACGCCGGCGCTTGAACGGGCTGCTTGCGCTGAGGAGTTCCCACCAGTCGAGGTTACTGCACCGGTGGGCTTTGCGTAAAGGCGCCGGTACATGTCGGCGTTGCGGAGCACCGTCTGCACGTAGTTGCGCGTTTCGGTGAAGGGGATGGTTTCGATGAATTCGCTGGGCTCACGGAACTCGCCCCATTGGAGCCACGCCACAGCGCGGCTCTGGCCGGCGTTGTAGGCCGCCAGCGTGGCTTCGATGCTGCCGTTGAGGGAATCCATCATGCGCTTCAAATACCAGGTGCCCATTTGCAGATTCGCCTCCGGCTCGTAGAGCATCGAGGAGCGGTACCGCAATCCCATCTTCCTGCTGATCTCACGCCCTGTCGGCGGACGGATCTGCGTCAGCCCGATCGCCTTCGCGCTGGAGACCGCCTTCGGGTCGAACTCGGACTCCTGACGAACCAGCGCGGCCACCAGCAGGGGGTCCAAGTCCTGCGCCCGGCTGTATTTTTCCAGAGCCGCGCGGTAGGGCAGGGGGAAGGCCAGCCGCCAGAACTGCTCCGGCGCCTGATCCACTTCCCAGTTCAAATATCCGGGGCTGACCGATTTGATATAGCGGAGGCCCTTGTCCACGGCGCCGCGGCGGGTGGCCAGTCTCGCCAGTTCCACCGCAACCAAGCCGGGCTTGGCGTCGTTGCGCGCGCCGAAGCGAAGTTCGGTCTCGGCGAGGTCGGCGAAGCCCGCCGCCGAGAGCAGCCGCGCCCGCTCCAGCCGTTTCCGCGTCGGTGGGTCGATTTCAAAATCCACGCTCCGCCCGGGGGGCTCCAGCGGCAGCGATGCAATCAATGTTTCCGTGGCCGTGGAGGGTCCCGCCGCCGATACGCTCCGCGCACCAAGCCGCTGCCGGGCCACCACCGCGTAGTAGTAGTTCGGATAGCGCGACACCACTGCTTGATAGAACGCCTTGGCCACCGCTGGATTGTTACCGGATTCGGCAATGCGACCCAGGTAGTACAAAGCCGCGGCGGCTTGTTCGGAACCGGGGAACTGCTCCAGGTGGCGGCGTAGCCAATCTGCCGCGTCAGGCCGGCGCTCCAAATAATGACGCCACGTCACTTTCCAATGGCAGTAATCGCCACGCGGAGAAGCCGCGAACGATTCGGCGCAGGCGCGATAGAGCGGCTCATACTCGGACGCCTGATTCGATACAAGGTGATAATTGCCCAGCGCGACAAGCGTTTCCATGCGCCAGTGCGACTCCGCATGCCGGCCGTTGAGTTCCTCCAGCGCCTGACCCGCCTCCTCCATGCGGCCCAACCGGCGCGCCGCCTGGAATAGATAGTGGAGACGCTCGGCATCGGCTTCGGAGGAAGGCACCGTCAGCGTACGCAGATACGCGAGAGCACCGGAGTTATCCTCCAAACGATAAAGCGCGGCGCCGATGCGGACCTTTGCTTGATCCCGATCCAGCCCGCCCAGCCGGGGAACAATGGCCTTCAGCTCCTCCATCGCTTTTCTGGCATGGCCCGCTTGCAACATGATCGAAGCGCGGCCGAGCATCGCACCGGGCATCACCGGTGGATAGTCTCCGCCGAGCTCGACCACCAGCTTTTTCAAAAGCGCTTCCGCCTTGCCCGCCTCCTCCGACAGAGGGTGTTCGTGAAAGACGCGCTGCAACTGGACCGCGCCGGCCTGGCGCGCGCCGTTGGCGATCAAAGCGTTTCCATAGGCAAGCAGCGAGGAGGACACAGGAAGCTGGCTGAGGAATCTTCTCAGCAATTCCACCGCCTTGCCAGGCGAGCCGGTATCGGTGTAAGCTTGCGCGCTGAGCAGCACGGCCTGCGCCAACAGTGGCGAGCCCGGCTGACGCGCGATCACAAGTTCCAGCGCGGGCAGGGCTTCCTGCTTGCGGCCCGCAAAGAACAGCGCGCGGCCGAGTGCATTGGAGGCGTAATCGTCCAGCGCGGGCAGCCTTCCTTCCATTTCCTGCAGGTATCCCAGCGCCTCCGCCGGCCGCTGCCGCTCCAGTTCGATCAGTCCCGCCGCCAGCCGCGCCAGCGCCGCCTCGGCGGGCTTCTTTTGTCCTCTTGTGTGCGCATCCAACGCAGCGCGGGCCGCCGGCGTTTGCTTATCGCGGTAGGCGCGCGCCAGCGCCTCCAGCGTTTGCGCCGCCGCCGGACAGGCGGCCGGCACAAGGCCGCACAGTAGAATCCCTCTAAGCCAGCGGGCCCGGATAAGCCGGCCCCAGCGTTCCTTCATCGTCATTGGCCAAAGTCCGCAAAAGCTCCTGATGAAAATAATCGACCATCGACGCGCTTTTCTCCATGAACTGCGCCCGGAAATCTTCACGCGCCGCGTCAATCGGCTCGCGCAGCAACTCATAGAGCGATCTGGCAGCGCGGCCTTGTTTCACCGCCTCCGATTGGTACAGCCTCATTTCGGCCACCTGCACGCGCGCAAACCGTTGCGCCTTCAAGTGCAGATCCTGATCCCCGGCTGGCAACCGGCTCCAGGCGGCGGCCTCCGCCGCCGGCACCGCGGGTTGGATGCCGATGAGTTCGCCGGCGGGAGCCGACCTCGCTTCCCACACCGCTCCGGCCAGGTTTGCCAGCAGCTCCAGCGCGTTGCTGTCCACCGTTTCTTCGTTTTCCGCCGCGCAGAGGACCGCCACCGCCTTGCCGCGGCTGGCGACCGGAAACAGGCGGACGCGATGGATTCCCATGGCGCCCCACTCCGCTGCCAGCGGAGCGGAAATCTCTGCACTGCTTGGCGCCGCGGCAATTGGCTCCAAGGAGGATACAGCGGCCATCAGCGCGGGAGCCTCCTCCAGCCTGCATTCGATCGGCGGCAACTCCGGTACGCCGCGCTCCAGCCGCAGCGCGCCGTTCTGAATCGTGAACAAGGCACGGAGCTTGCTGAACTCTCCCGCCGCCTCCATGAGCAGGCCGCTCCACTCTTGCTGCTTCACCGCCTGGCGGATCCCGCGGCAAAAGCGGTTCAGCGATTCGCTGAGCTGGCGCGAACTTCTTCTTGCCTGCTCCCGCCGCGCCGACTCCAGTTGCCCCTGCCAGTGCGATTCCACTTCCACCGCCAGCTGCCGGAACCGTTCCTCCAGCAGATGTTCCAGGTGCTGCCGCCAGCCGCCGCGGAGCTCTTCTTCCAGGCGCGCGACGTGCAACTGCCAGGCCGCCGCCAGTTGCTCACTGGCTTGCGCCCGCGCATGCTCAATCGATTCGCGCAGCGGATCGGCGGCCGTTTTGGATGTTACAAGAGGAGGCAAATTTGATTTTAACATCGGCCCCGCGCATTCAGCGCGCGGAAACCAACTCCAGTTTCAACCCTTGCAGACGCCCAGCCCATCGCAACTGCCGCGCCGTGCCAGCCGCTTCGATGGCGACTCTTCCGTCGGCGCCGCTTTGTCCGTGGCCATGAAATGTCTCGCCACCGATCTGCGTCTGCATCGCCGTCAGTTGGAGGCGCGAGCCGCCTTGCGCCGGCGCGTATTGAAAGCAGCCGGTGCCGCTGCGCCACTCCAGCTCGGGCTCCACCATTACATTGCGGGCCTGATAGGTTCCGTTCAGCCGCAGGCTCGCAAAAAAAGTTTCGCCGATGCCCGTGCCTTCCAGCGTTGTGTCCAGGTCCAGCCGTCCTCCCTGCCAGGCAAGGTCGTGCATCTCCAGCCGCGCCTGATAGCCGGCGCTGGGAGGGGCCAGGTCCACCAGCAACGTGCCGGAGACCGTTCCTTCCGCCACCTCGGCGGCAATGTCGCGGATCTCGATCTGCCCACCATTCCAATACCAGCGCGAACGGAAGTTGTGCAGCGCCTGGCCCGCAGCCATCAGCGAGCCAACGCGCAGATTGATCTCCATGCGGCGCCCGGCCAGCCACGCCGGAATGGCCGCGCGGCGCCGCAGCGTCCTGTCGAGGAAGCTCTGTCCGCGGCTCAGAGCCGGCGCCAGAAGACGGCTAATCTCATCGAGCGATGCCCTCTCTATCGCCAACTGGACCTGATGCGTCCTAAGGCGGGAGGGCTCCAGCCGGTAGGAGCCGCGGACCGGCAAGCCGGCCAGCGCCGCCTCCACCGGTCCGATCTCGACGCTCTCCCCGCGCAGCCGCATCGGGGCGGAAACAAGGTTCAGCTCGCCGGCAACGCCATCCACACGGCAGGTTGCGCCCTCCAGCCGTGCTTCGCCGGACCAGTTCCCGTTGTAGCGCAGCGTACCGGTCCAGCTTCCGCCGCGGCAAAGCTCCATCGGCTCCGGCAGTGCGGAGCCGAACATGCGCTTCCAACCCTCGCGCAGGGAATCGGATGGCACTTCGGTTCCCTGCATCCTCACATCGGCCTCGCCGGTGGCGCCGTCGTAGCGCATATCCACCATCATCCTGCCGTTGTTTTCCAACTCCAGCCGGGTGGGCAGCAGCTGTGTTTCGGACCCGCGGACAATCACGCTGGCATCGGCCATTTGCAGCTTGCCGAACTCGGGGGCAATCACAGAAGCCGCTTCCAGCTTGACCTGCCCATGCAGACCCGCCGAGGCTGAGTAGCCCAACGCGCCGCTCAGCTTGCCGTCGACGTTGAGCATTTTCGGAAACGCCGCGTCCGTCTCCTCCGCCAAAGACCGCAGCGAGGAGAATGGCAACTCGCGAAGCGTTGCCAGCACCGCCCAGTTGGGGCGCCGGATGAGGTCGCTGGCGCGGAAGCGCACCGACAGGGGAAGACTTTCTCCATCGGCGCTATGGGTTTCCATGTGCATCGTCTCGTTCAGCAGGTTCAGATTGCCGCGATAATCCAGGCCCCATCCGGCTTTCTCCGGCAGCAGCCAGCTCAACCGCTCGAACTCCTCCAGCTCGAGTCTGCCGGTGATAGCGACGTTATCCAGCGGCCCGCGCAGCCGTGCGCGGGCGGCCACCAAGCCACCCAGTCCGCTGCTGCGGCCTTGCGCCAGCGTGGCGATTTCCGCGATCGCCGTTCTTTGAATCGACAGGCTCAGGTCCATCGCGCCCGCGCCGGGGCCGCGCCTGATCCATCCGCGCCCGCTCAGTCTTCCAAAGGCGCGCGACGGACGGTCCGTGCGGGCCGGCTCACCGGAGAACTGCACGTCGATCTGGCTGCCCGAGCCGGCCTCCACTTTCAAGTCGGTATCGGCGAGGTATAGCACCGCCTTGGTGTCGTCGAATTTCAGATTCACGCGCCCGCCTTGCACCTCGAGATCCGGTAGATTGCCCGCCGCTTCCGCCTGCGCCGTAACTTGATCGAGCAATGCCTGCGTGTTCCACTTGCCGCCGGCGTGGGTCAAATTGATGCTCGGCTCCACCAGCCGGATCGAGGAGATCTCTTTCCGCGCCAGCAGCAGCGCGGTGAGGCTGATATCGGTTTCCAGAGTCGACACGTAGGCCAGCGGTTCCACTCCGAACGTTGCGTCCTCATGCACGACCACCTGCTCGGCGCTGAAGCCCGGCCGCGGGAGGATATAGAGGCTTACTTGGCCTTTGATCTCCACTTTCCGCCCCAGCGCCTGTTCCAGCCGCCACTGGAGGCCGGAGGCGAACCGGTCGGCGCCGAGAAAAGGCGTAGCCAACGCCGCCAGCAGCACCATCCCGGCGGCCAGCAGCAAGCGCCTGGTTGTGCGGCTCATGCCAGCCCCGCCGCCTCGAGCAGTTTCCGGTAATCTTCGTGCGTATCCATGTCGCCAAGCACGCCTGGGTCGGTCACGTCGCAATAAACCGTGGCTCCGCGATGGCGCCGCAGCACATCGCGGGCGGTTCCGGTTTCCCGCGCGAACTCCTCCCACAGCCAGGAGGGCAGCACCACCGGATGTCCACTCCTGCCGCCGCACCGCGGCGCAACCACGGGCCTGGGATGCGCCTTGGAAAGGAAGGTCTCCGCCAGCAGCCGGATCGTCTCTTCCCGCATCGCCGGATAATCCACCGGCGTGAACATCACGCCGCAGGCCGCCGGCATTGCCGCCAGTCCGCATTGGAGTGAACTCAGCTGGCCACGCTCCGGGCCGGGGTTGAGAGTGATCAGCGCCTGTGCCGCGCGGCTCATGCCGGCGCGGATCTCCCCGGCATGATGGCCCAGCACCACCACCACAGGATCGCAGCAGGCGCGCAGCTTGCCGATCAGCGTATCCAATACGGCTTCTTTTTCCCAGCGCAGCAGCGCCTTGGGGGATCCCATTCTCCGGCTGGCGCCGGCCGCCAGGATCAGCGCG
Organism: Acidimicrobiia bacterium; assembly: GCA_016871315.1. Lineage (GTDB taxonomy): Bacteria > Acidobacteriota > Terriglobia > Bryobacterales > Bryobacteraceae > VFZE01. The sequence continues at coordinate 89,805 of VFZE01000015.1, forward strand.
GCGAGTTTCCCTTCACTCTGGCTCACTTCAGGATGGTCCGCAGCGCCGGGTTCTGAAAGATGGATTTCGTGACGGAGCGCCACTCCGATTCCGGCCGGCGCCGTACCGCGATCATTTCCGCCACCACCGAAACCGCGATCTCCTCCGGACTTTCCGCGCCGATCTCCAACCCCATCGGCGCGAACAGCCGGTCAAAGGCTCCCGCGGCGAAGCCTTCCTTCTCCAACTCCTTCATCACGCCCAGTACCTTGCGCTTGCTGCCGATCATGGCGATGTAGCGAGCCGGCGTGCCGAGCGCGAGCTTGAGCACACGCATATCGTCCTTGTGGCCGCGGGTCACGATAATGATGTAGCCAGTTGTGCCGATATCCAGCTTCTCGAAGATTTCCTCGTGGCTGCCGGCGTGCACTTCATCGGCTTCCGGAAACCGTTGGCGGTTGGCAAAAGCTTCCCGGTCATCCACAATCACGGTTGCGAAGCCCGCCATGGAGGCCACTTTCGACAGGCTCTTGGAAACATGTCCGGCACCGAAGATGAAGGCGCGCGGCTGCGGCACGATCGGTTCCACAAACACGTTCAACTGCCCTCCGCAGATCAGTCCGTTGTCGTAGGCGGCGTCCTGACTCAGGCTGAAGGTGAGGTGCTTGGGCTGTTCGGTTTCGATCACCTCGCGCGCCGCGTTCCAGACTTCGGCCTCCACGCATCCGCCACCGATGGTGCCGGCCATGGAACCGTCTTCGCGCACCAGCAGCTTCGCGCTTTCATAACTCGGAATGGACCCGTTCACTTGCACGATCGTCGCCAGGGCGCATTTCTGCCCCTGGCGGCGCAAACGTACCACTTCCTCGTAAATGTCCATTCGCTCAAATTATACCGTGAGGCTCCGCGGGAGTCGCATGGTATCATCCTTCACAGTGAGTTCCTCCGCAACCCTCAGCGCGGAAATGGCGCTGATCTTCGACCTGGATGGGGTCATCATTCATTCCACTCCGATGCACACCAAAGCATGGGAGATTTACCTGGAGCCGTACGGCATTCCACCCGCCGACATACAGGCGCGCATGCATGGACTGCGCAACGACGAAATCGTCCGCACCTTTTTCGGCGAGGGCATGCCTCACGAAGAAGTGCACGCCCATGGCGCCGCCAAGGAAGCGCTGTTCCGGCAACTCATGGCGCCGCAGCTGGACCGCCATATCGTTGCCGGACTGTCCCCGTTCCTGGACCGCTACGGCCACCTCCCGGCAGGGCTGGCCTCCAACGCCGAACGGCCGAACATCGATTTTGTCCTGGAAGGCGCCGGGATCCGGCGCTACTTTCAGGCGGTAGTGGATGGGCACCAGGTGAGCCGGCCGAAACCGTTTCCCGACATCTACCGCAAGGCCGCCGAACTGCTTGATGTGCGGCCGGAGAATTGCATCGTGTTCGAGGATTCCCCGGCCGGGGTCCGCGCGGCTCTGGACGCCGGAACTCGCGTCGTCGGCCTCTCGACCACGATGGAACAACTGGATGGAGTGGAGCTGATGGTTGCCGACTTTGAAGATCCTCGGCTGGAGAAATGGTTGCATCGGATTCAGCCTATGAACCACTGATGTGGGCGGCGGCGGTTGCCTTGGCAGCCGCGCTGTTGTGGTGGAGCCGGGAACGCCGCTTGGGCCAGGAGCGGCGTGCGCTCCGTTCTCTGTACCTGTTAAGCGAAGAGGTTTTCTCCGCCACTTCGGCGGTGGAGATTCTGCGCCGCCTGTTGCTGCGGCTGCCGCGAATCGGCCCCATCACCACCGTCCGCATGTATCTGCACAACCGGCTCGCGAATTCGCTGGAACCGGTGAATCTGCCCGGTGAGCCTCCGGAGAATCCGGTTGCGGTGAATGAAGACTCCGGCGTGGCCACCTGTTTTCGCAACCGCTCCCTGCTGACGCTTTCCGAGCCCGGCCGCGGACCGCTGCTGGTGCCCATGCTCACGCGGGGCGAGGCGCTGGGCGTGCTCGAGATCGCGCTGGAGCCGGGCAGGCGCTGGTTCCATGCCGATCACCAGGCCGCCACGCAACACCTTGGCAATCAAATCGCCACCGCATTGCATCTGCTGGAAAACCAAACCATGCGCGAACAGCTGTTCCGCACGGAAAAGCTCGCCGCTACCGGCCAGCTCATCTCTGGCGTCGCCTCCGAGCTGAGCGCACCGCTGGAAACTATTCGCAACCGCGCAAGCCAGGCGCTCGAGCAGGGCGCGCCGCGTGCCGAGCTGGAAGCGATTGAATCGGAAGCCGCGCGCGCCGCCGATCTTCTGGCGCACCTGCTGGCTTTCAGCCCCCGCGAAAGTGTGCAGCCCGTGCCGCTGGATCTGGTCCCTTTGCTCCACAGGCTCGTCCAGTTCCGTCAGCAGGAGTGGAAGGTGCGGGGCGTGCGTTGTGAAGTTTCACTGCCATCGGAAGCGGTCCGCGTGGCCGGCGCGGCCGGCCAGCTGGAGCAGGCATTCCTTGACCTTCTGATGCAAACCGAGCGGTGTGCCGCCGATGGCCTGGACAAGCAGATGAGCGTCTCGCTCAGCGTCCTCGGACACCAGGCAGTTGTGCAGATCACGTGCCGTCTGCCGGAAGAGGGCAAGGCCGCCGAATCCACACAGGTGGCGCGCGGCATTCTCCTGAGTCACAGCGGCGAATTGCGGACGCTGCAGCCGGGACCGGGCCGTTTCGGCTGCGAGGTCCTCCTGCCTCTGGCTGACGAGGAAAAAGGGGAAGGCGCCCATCCTGCAACCGCCGGCCGCAGGCTGACCATCCTGGTTGTCGAGCCGGACCCGGCTGCCCGCGCACAGACGGTCCGCATGCTCGGCGGCCGTAAGCATCGTGTGGTTCCCGTTTCCAACGCCGAAGAAGGAGCCGACTTGCTAGACCGCCTGCGGTTCGATCTCGCGGTCTGCGCGGCGCGCCTGCCCGGCTCCAACTGGATTGGGTTCTACGAGCGAGCGCGCAGCAAGGTCGACGGCTTCCTGCTGCTTCACGAGGCTTATGACGATACGCTCGCCGGACTCCTGCGCGGCTCCGAAGCCAGGCTGCTGCGCAAGCCGCTGGCTGAGGAGGAACTCGACCGTGCGCTTGCCTCCTTTGCCGTACAATGAAGATATGCGCTGGCTCCTGCTCCTAGTGGCCCTGATCTTGTCCGCACAGAGCAAGTACTCAGGACCGCGCCCCGCCGAACAGGATCTGCCCTACCTGCTCCATGCCAGCAACCTCGTCGCCACAGAATCCGGTGAGGCGCGCGAGGAAAAGCGCAAGGACGATATGGCCAACATCGTCGCCGGCGCCGCCAGTGCTGCGCGCACGCCATTGTCGGAGCCTATTTTTCTTTTCTCTTCCTCGAAGATTCCGGTGGAGAAGCTCGCGCTGTACGAGATGGACGTTAAGAACGGAAACCGCGAGATTGTTTTCCCCACCAATCCGCGTAAGCAGAAAGATGCGCCGCAGCCGATCCGGCTATCCGTCCAGCGCCTCGAACCGGGCCTATTCCGTCTGGAAGCCACCAAGGGGCTCGACAATGGCGAGTACTGTCTGTCTCCCTCCGGCAGCCAACAGGTCTTCTGCTTTCAGGTCTACTGAGCCGCGCTTCTACTTCACGGGAAAGTAGGGATTGCGCTCGGCAGCCCCAATCGCATATAACTGTCCACTGTGAACAGACGCCCTTTTGTGCGGAGCAGGTACCGATTCGACTTGCAAAATTCTGTTCAGGATGGAAAAATTACACAAACACAGCAGTACAGAGGAAGGGATATAGGAAATGTCGACACCTTCGGGAAAGCCTGGGATAAAGGATGCCCTGGCTCGCATTTTCAGCAAGCAGAAGGAAGAGAATCCGCTGGATGATGCGCTGATCGCGCGGCGCAGGCGGTTCGTGATGGCCGCCGTGCTCGGTTCGCTCGGCGTCAATTTTTTCATGTTCCTGCGCTTCTTCTTCCCGCGCGTGCTGTTTGAGCCGAAGACGAAGTTCAAGATCGGCTATCCGGCCGACTTTGGTTTCGGCGTCGATACCAAATTCCAGAATGCCTACCGCATCTGGGTGGTCCGGAACACGGAAGGCATCTTCGTGATCTCGGCGATCTGCACGCACCTGGGCTGCACGCCGGACTGGAAACCGTCGGAAAACAAGTTCAAGTGCCCCTGCCACGGCAGCGGCTATGACTCCGAAGGCGTGAACTTCGAAGGGCCGGCGCCGCGGCCCATGGACCGCGCGCAAGTCGAGTTGGACACCGACGGGCAGATCATCGTCGATCTCGCCAAGAGCTACAAATGGCCGAAGGGCGAACGCAGCCAGTTCGGCGATGACGGCGCCATCGTTCGCGTATAGAGGCAGAGGGAGAAACACCATGGCTGAAACCAACGGCAATTCCGGCAATGGAGCTCCGGCGGGCAACGGCAGCGGCGGCAAGTCCGTCCTGACGACGCTGGTGGAAGGTTCCAAGGAAGTCAAGGATCGCGCGCTTAAGGAGATAGAGACTTACAAGAAGCCGGAGAAGACGGATCTTTGGAAGTCGATCCTCCGTGTCAAACACGATGAGACGCCGCGCAGCCGGGCCCTGGGCGTGCTCTCCAACGTCTTCCTGCACCTGCACCCGGCCAAGATCAACCGCGACGCCGTGGCCTACAACTATACGTGGGGGATGGGCGGCATCAGCTTCTACATCTATATCGTGCTGGTCTTCACCGGCGCGCTGCTGATGTTCTACTATCACCCCTCAAAGGTCGTCGCCTTCCGCGACATCCTGTATCTCGAGCACGACGTCCCGTTCGGCAAGCTGCTGCGCAACATGCACCGCTGGGCGGCCCACCTGATGGTGATCACCGTGGAACTGCACATGTTCCGCGTCTTTCTGACCGGCTCCTATAAACGCCCGCGCGAGTTCAACTGGGTGGTCGGCGTCATCCTGCTGGTGCTGACGCTGCTGCTCAGCTTCACCGGCTACCTGCTTCCGGACGACCAGCTCGGCTTCTGGGCGGTGACGGTGGGCACCAACATGGCGCGGGCAACGCCGCTGCTCGGCCACGACGGCCCCTTCGGACTGGAACTGGGCATGACGCCGTTCAACGACGTTCGTTTCGCATTACTGGGCGGCTCGATTGTCGACTCCAACGCCCTGCTTCGCGCCTACATCTGGCATTGCGTGGCGATTCCCATCATCGCCTCGGCCTTCATGGTGGTTCACTTCTGGCGCATCCGCAAGGACGGCGGGATCTCCGGTCCTGCCCCGGTGATGCTGGAAAGCGAAATCAAGGAGCGCCGCTAGGAGGATCGCATGGACTGGCATCAACTTTGGACCATTCTGGCCACCCCGGATAATGTTCCGATCACGCTGCTGCTTTTCGTGATCCCCTTCTACACCTGGTACGGACTGAGGCAAAGCCTCGCCAACGACCGGCTGATCGAAAAGCTGGAAGCCGACCCGGCGCTGGCCAAAACGCACCATCGCAAGACACAGCCCTACCGGCCGGAATGGGCGCGCGAAGTGCACGTTTGGCCTTACCTGTTGCGCATCGAGTTTCTGGCGGCGATCATCGTGACGATCATCCTGTTCGTCTGGTCGATCGTGCTGAACGCGCCGCTGGAGGAGCCGGCCAACCCGACGCTAACGATGAATCCGTCGAAAGCGCCCTGGTACTTTCTCGGACTGCAGGAGATGCTGGTTTACTTCGACCCGTGGATGGCCGGGGTGGTTCTGCCGAGCCTGATCATTGTCGGGCTGATGGTGATTCCTTACATTGACGAGAATCCGCTAGGCAACGGCTACTACGTCTATAAGCAACGCAAGTTCGCCATCTGGACCTTCATCTTCGGCTTCATTATTTTGTGGGTGTCGATGATCATCATCGGCACCATGATCCGCGGTCCCGGCTGGATGTGGTTCTGGCCCGGGCAAACCTGGGACCACAACCGTTTGATCTTTGAAGTCAATCGCGACCTCCACGAGATTCTCGGCATCCGCAACCGCTGGGTGGCTTTCTTCCTCGGCGGCGGCGCCACCACGCTCTACCTGGTGGGCGCGGCGATCGGCATCCACAAGCTGATCACGCTGACGCCTTTTAGTAAGAAGATCTACAAGCGCATGAGCCTGCTGCAATACGTCACCATGCAGATCTTCCTGATCACCATGCTGTCGCTGCCGGTCAAGATGGTCCTGCGGCTGCTGTTCCGGATCAAGTACGTGTGGGTGACCCCGTGGTTCAACATATAGGCGGCGACAGGAGAAGACGATGAGCGATCCCAACAATCCGATCCCCGAACAGGATCCCGTAGTACACTCCTCGCTCAGCAAGCCGCTGTACATTTCCGCGGCATTGCTCGTGCTGTGCACGGTGTGGGCTCTCTACGACGAGGTTTACGCGATGCGGCCCTGGAAGAGCTACCAGAGCCGTTTTGCGGCTCTCTACTCGGAATACTTGAAGAAAATCACCCCCGTAGAGGAGGCAGACGAAACCAAGGTCAAGGCCTCCGGCGAGTACAAGCGGATGGAACAGCAAATGGCCGATCTGCGCGCCAAGCTCGGTCCGAAGATGAGCGAGATGGAACGCGAGATCAACCAGGTGCTGACGCCGAAGATCATCGACCTCAACAACGCCTACCAGGTTCTGCGCAGCGAAATCTCCGCCCTCACCTACCAGATTGAAGTGGCTTCCAGTGATTCTTCCAAGAACTCACTCCGCGCCGACATCGAAGAGATCAAGAAGCGCATGGAATCGGTTTCCTTGCCCGAACCCGACGGCGCGCTGAAGAAGTACGAGTACAGTTACGCCAAGATGGAGGAGGATCTCGCCAAGTGGCGCGAGCGCAAGACCCAGTTGCTCGATCGTCTGGCCGAAACGCGCAAGCCCATCATGGAGCTGGACGAAAAGATGTCACGCTTTGTCGCCGACCGCGGCCCGGAGCTGTCCGGCTCGGTGCTGCGCGGACTTCGGGCGAAGCTGGATAACTGGGACATTTCGATCCGCCAGATCCACGTCCGCGATGTCGATCTGGTGGATCGCTGCGAGAGTTGCCACCTCGGGATCCGCGAGCCGGTGACCATTACCGCCGCCGATATGAACGGCGAACGGGCCTTCACTTCACACCCGCGCAAGGAGCTACTGAAGATCCACGATCCGGAACGCTTCGGCTGCAGCCCCTGCCACAACGGCAATGGGATCGCCACCTCCTCGGTGACCAAAGGCCACGGCCGCCACAAGTACTGGCTCTGGCCGCTGTACTATCCGGAGAACGTGCAGGCAGGCTGCCAGCATTGCCACGTCAAGGAAATCGTCACCGAATTCGCGACCGCGCTGAACGAGGGCCGTGAGCTGTTCCGCCGCCGGGGGTGCATCGGCTGCCACCGCTACGAAGCCTACGACCGCGATTGGGAGGAGCTTGTCGCCACCGGCCAGACGATTCGCAACCTCGAGCAGCAGCGCGCCGACTATCAGCGCGAAATCGGCGTTTCCACGCGCCGCGCCGACGTCGCCAAGGAGAACTCCGAGGCCCAGCGCCTCTACCAGCACGCCGATAATCTCCGCATCCGCATTTCCGGCATCGACTCCCGCATTGAGCAGCTCGACTTGCGGACCAGCGATCTGTGGAAGGAAGTCAAAAAAGTCGGCCCCAACCTCAAGGATGTCCGGCTGAAGCTTCGCAAAGAGTGGGTCCCGGTCTGGATCAAGGATCCCCACGCATGGCGGCCCGGAGCCAAGATGCCCACTTTCCGGCTGACCGAGGAAGAGGTGCGCGCCATCTCCGCCTTCATCTGGCAGTCCGGCGTCAACGGCCCGCTGGCCAAACATCCGCAGGGCAATGCCGAGCGCGGCAAGGAGGCATTGGAAACGCGCGGTTGCCTGGCGTGCCATTCCATCGGCGAGGGCAGCCAACAGGAAGGAGGCGACTTCGCGGCCAACCTCTCGCGCATGGGCGAGAAGATCAACTACGACTACATGGTGCGGTGGATCGACAATCCCCGCCAGCGCACCCTTCCTTATGATCCTCACGAGAAGCGCGACCTGACCGAGGAGGACTACAAGAAGGCCGGCGTCCCCTTCGTCTTCGACAATGAGCACACCGTCTCCCCGGTGAATGGCCGACAGCTCCTGGTCCAGAACATGACCACCATGCCGCACATGCGCCTCAGCATCGAGGAAGCCCGCGACATCGCCACCTATCTGATGACCCGCAAGCGCGCCAGCTTCAGCTTCCCGCCGGCCGGCTTCATGGATGATCCGAAGCTCAAGGACCGCGGACGCTTCCTGGTGCGCCATTACGGTTGCGCCGCCTGCCACGAGATCGCCGGCCTCGAGGATGAGCAGCGCATCGGCACCGAGCTGACCAAGGAAGGATCCAAGCCGCTGGAGCGGCTCGATTTCGCGCTCCTGACGCACGACGCCTACAAGGAGGGCTGGTACAACCACAAGGGCTTCTTCGAGAACAAGCTGAAGAACCCCGCCGTCTTTGACAAGGGCAAGGAGAAGACCGACCCGCTGGAGAGGCTGAAGATGCCCAACTTCAATCTCGAAAAGAAGGAGGTGGACGCCCTGACCACCTTCCTGCTGGGATCCGTCGAATCGCCGCTGCCGCCACGCTATCACTACAATCCACCGGGCCAGAAACAGGACATTATCGAAGGCTGGTGGCTGGTGCGCAAATACAACTGCATGGGCTGCCACCAGCTCTTGATCGGTCAGGAAACCGTCTTCATGAAGATGAAGCGGTACGAAGATCCCGACTGGAAAGAGCAGCGCCCCCCCAGCCTCATCGGCGAGGGCGCCCGCGTCAATCCGGGTTGGTTGAAGGAATTCCTGGAGAATCCCGCCTTATCGGAATCCAACAAGGATCGTAACGGTGTGCGGACCTACTTGAAGGCGCGCATGCCCACCTTCTATTTCTCCGACGGGGAACTGCGCAAACTGGTGCTGTTCTTTGAGGCCCTCTCCAACCAGGCTCAGCCCTTCATCCCTTCGCGGCTTGATCCGATCACCGAACAGGAACGCCTGCTTGCACGCGCGCTGTTCACCAGCGAAGGCGCGCCATGTCTGAAGTGCCACGCAACAGGCGATCCGGCCCACGACGCCCGCGCCACCGCGCCGAACTTCGTCACCGCCGGCCAGCGTCTCAAACCCGGCTGGACCAAGCGCTGGCTGCTTGATCCGGCTATGATGATCCCAGGCACCGCCATGCCATCGGGATTGTTCGCCAGAGAAGGCGACCGCTGGGTTTTTGCCGGCCCGCTGCCCGCCGGATTCCAAAACTACCGGAAAGATCACGCCGATCTGCTGGTACGCTATATGTTCAGTTTCACCCCGGATGAGCTGGCGCGGATGCGCAGTTCCGCGCGCTCGGGGAATTAGCTCGAAAAAGAAAGAGGAGACCATGAATCGATCTATTCTTATTACGCTTGGCATCCTTCCGGTTTTGTTCCTTGCCGCCTGCGGGGGCGCCAAGGAGGAAGCAAAGAAGGATGAGGCTCCCGCCGCCGCACCCGCCGCGGCCGTGGATGAAGCCAGTGCCGCCTCCATCACCGGCAAGGTCATGTTCGCCGGCGACAAGCCCACTATGCGCGCCATCAGCATGGACGCCACGCCGGCCTGTTCCCGCCAGCACTCCACGCCGCCCAAGTCCGAAGAAGTGGTGCTGAATGCCGACGGCTCGCTCGCCAACGTCTTCGTTTATGTGAAGGCCGGCCTTACCGCGCAATCCTGGCCCACGCCCACAACCCCGGCCAAACTCGACCAGAAGACCTGCGTCTACACCCCGCACGTGCTCGGCGTCATGGTCAACCAGGACATCGAGATCACCAACTCAGACCCCACCAATCACAACATCCACCCGCTGCCCAAGTCCAACCGCGAGTGGAACGAATCGCAGCCCCCCGGAGGCGACGCCAAAGTGAAGCAGTTCCCGCGGGAAGAGCTGGCCATCCCCATCAAGTGCAACGTTCACCCCTGGATGCGCTCCTACGTCCACGTCATGTCGCATCCCTATTTCAGCGTGACGGGCAGCGACGGCACCTTCTCGATCAAGAACCTGCCTCCGGGCGAATACACGCTGGAAGCCTGGCATGAGAAGTATCCGGCGCAGGAGGTGAAAGTGAAGGTCGGCCCCAAGGAAGAGGGTAAGGCGGACTTCACGATTAAAGGTTAGAATGACAAGTGGGGCAGGGAGCCTCCCCTGCCCCAAACCATCCCTTCATGCTCCACCGTTATACGATCCTGCTGGCGGCCGCCACCTTGTTCTTGGTTGTAGCGGGCGCATTGGTCACCAGCCAGGAGGCGGGCCTCTCCGTGCCCGACTGGCCACTGTCCTATGGACAAGTGATGCCGGAGATGACAGGCGGCATCTTCTATGAACACGGCCACCGCATGGTGGCAACCACCGTCGGGTTCCTCACCATCATTCTTGCCGCCTGGCTGTGGCGCGCCGAGGACCGCCTGTGGATGAAACGGCTGGGCGCCGCCGCGCTCGGCGCGGTGATCTTCCAAGGCCTGCTCGGCGGCCTGACGGTAATTTACCTGCTGCCGAAGGCGGTTAGCATCTCTCACGCCTGCCTGGCGCAACTCTTCTTCTCGACAACAATCGCCATCGTGCTTTTCACCAGCCCGCACTGGAAGCGGGGCGCTGAGGTGGTGGATTCGCTCGGCTGGCCCGCCACGGCGGCCGGTTCGCTGCTGGCTCCGCTCGCTGTTCTTACGCAGCTTGCGTTAGGTGCTGCCTTCCGGCATAAAGCGCTCGGCCTGGTGCCGCACGTGCTCGGTGCAGTCGTCGTCTCTGCGATTGTGCTGTGGGTCAGCATCTTCTTCCTCGTGAACTATCCCCGCCACCGCGCACTGCGCTCCTCGGCGCTGGTGCTGCTGGTTCTGACTTTTTCGCAGGTTTTTCTCGGCGTCGGAGCCTACATGAGCCGGGTGGTTACCGCCGATGCGCCGCAGCCACTCCCGTTGATGGTCTTGTTCACCGTGGCCCACGTCGCCGTCGGCGCGCTCACGCTCGCCTCCAGCATCATCCTCGCCATCCAAGTCCGCCGCCACATTCCCGGCACTCTGCCCCCGATCGCTCCTTATATCGAGCTCACCAAGCCGCGCATCACCTGGCTGATCCTGATGAGCACCGGCATCGGCTACTACTTCGGCGCGCGTGAAGGCTGGTCCTGGGCCTCGATCCTTCACACACTTTGCGGCACCGGGCTGATCGCCAGCGGCACCGCCGCGCTCAACCAGTGGTACGAGCACAAAGCCGACGCTCTCATGCGCCGCACGCAGGACCGCCCCATTCCCTCTGGCCGCCTCACGCGCCCCGATGCCCTCGTCTTCGCCATCATGCTTTCGGTTGCCGGCTTCGCGCAATTGACACTGTTCGTCAACCCGCTCACCGGTCTGCTCGGCCTGTTCACCCTGGCCACTTACCTTTTCCTCTACACTCCCCTCAAGAGCCGCTCGCCGCATTCCACCACCATCGGCGCCATCCCCGGCGCCATGCCGCCGCTGATCGGCTACGCCGCCGCCGCCGGTACGCTCACTCCGGAAGCCTGGGCGCTCTACGCCATTCTCTTCGTCTGGCAGTTCCCGCACTTCCAGTCCATCGCCTGGATGTACCGCGAAGACTATTCGCGCGCCGGCATCAAGATGCTGCCCGTAGTGGAGCCCGACGGCCGCTCCACAGCCCGCCAGATTGTCTGGACGCTGGTGCTGCTGATCCCGGTTAGCCTCGCCCCCACTTTCCTCTCCATGACCGGCCGCATCTACTTCATGGGCGCTGTCGCACTCGGCCTCTATTTCCTCTGGTCCGGAATTCAGGTAATGCGCCAGCGCACCATCCTCAGCGCGCGCAGCGTGCTATTGGCCTCCGTAGCCTACCTTCCCCTTCTCTACGGCCTGATGCTGCTCGACCACTAGCAGCGGCTTCTCACAAATACAGCTACTCCCGGTGCAGTGCCATCGGTGGTGATGGCAGGGAACCGCGGGGGCGGAAGATCGCCCGGTGTTTCGGCGCCCCGCTGAGCACTCCATGCCTGAATTTCCACCAACAGCGCACTCTCTTCGCCGCGGTCCAACGTGGTCAGACAGAGGAAGCCGTAGCTCGTATCCAGCAGGATGCTATTCGATTTCTCCCACTCCGGCAACCAAACCGCCGACTCCACGGAATTGGCTTCGCGCGCCGAAATTTCAAAACGAATCTGTTCCCCGATGTAGCGGAGACGAGAGCCTTCCAGGTGCAGAATCCCCACATCCCAGAACGGTTGCCAATCGTACAAGCGTGGATGCCGGGACGGACGAAGCACGACGAAAGTGCCGCCTGACTCGCCAAGCCGGCTGCGAACGCGGCGCTCCAACCCGCGCAATCGGGCGAGCATAGCCTGCAACGGGATGAAGTAACTGGTGGACCAAGTCAGGGCCGCGATTCCGGGCCACAACAGCCAGGGCGGGACAAGAGGCATTAGCCATGTGCCCGCCACCGGTGGCAGCACGACAGACGCCAGATAAATGGGCAAATAGCCCCGCCTGATTGCCGGTATTTGGCCAACTCCGATTTCTGCTGCTCCTCCGGCAGTCTGTAGGATTCCTCATTCATCTCGCTGCTTACCAGCAACTCTACAATGCGGTTGGCTGGAATCCCAAACTCCTTTCCCATGGCCTCCGCGCGTTCCAGACGCTGGGAACTCCATCCTCCCACAAGGAAAGCCATTGGGATGGCGATAAGATACTGTTGCACTGCGCTCAGAGAAATCGGGAGCTGGCGCAGAACCCAAAGAAGCAGAAAGAAAGGGAAGATGCCGGTGATGAGCAGAATCGGGATGTGGCGATGGCGCAGGTGCCCGAGCTCATGCGCGATGACGGCATCCAATTCGCCGCGCGGCAGCGCGCGCACCAGATCCTCCGCCAGGAGTATGAGTCCGCCCGTGCAAGTGAAAGCGTTCAGCATCACCAGGAAAACCACGCCCATAGCCACGACATGATGCAGCCGAACATCATCCAATTCGTCACGCGCATGTACCGGAACCAGATCGCCGGGAAGCTCTCTTCTCTGGCTCTTTCCGCCTGACGCCGTAGTAGCACCCCCAGGCCGGACGCCGTGGTGAACAAGATTACGGCCGCCACGATCAGCAGCTGAATAATCGTGGTTTGATGCATTCGCTGCCTATTCTAGCGGTAATTCGCCGCCAAGACGGCCTACAATATAGCTTGCATGCTGCGCCGCGACCTTCTCTCCCTTCCCCTTGCCGCGGCGGCTCAGGCCGCCCGCCCCAACGTCGTCTTTATCCTCGTCGACGATCTACGCTTTGATGAACTCGGCTCGACTGGCCACCCGTTCGCGAAAACCCCGCACGCCGACCGCCTCGCGCGCGAGGGTGCCAATTTCCAAAAAGCCTTCGCCGTCACTCCTCTTTGCTCGCCCTCCCGCGCCACATTCCTCACCGGCCAGTATCCTCACCAGCACGGCATCATCGACAACACGGACCGCTCCGCGCTCTCCCACCGCCTTCTCACGTGGCCCCGCCGCTTGCACGACGCCGGCTACCGCACCGCCTTCATCGGCAAATGGCACATGGGCAATGACGACTCGCGCCGGCCCGGTTTCGACTCCTGGATCAGCTTCCCCGGTCAGGGCGAATGCGTCGACCCCGTGCTCAACGTCAACGGCGCCACCTCGCGCGCCAAAGGCTACATCACCGATCTGCTCACCGATCACGCCGACCGCTTTGTCCGGAGATCCGCGGCACAAAAGCAGCCCTTCTGCCTCTACCTCGCCCACAAAGCCATCCACCCCAACATCCAGCAGCGCGACGACGGCAGCGTCAGCCGCCACGGCGCCGCGGAGGACTTCATCCCAGCGCCTCGCCACCGCTCTCTTTACTCGCGCGACCCGCTTCCCCGCCGCCCCAACTTTAACAAGCCGCCCGCCGGCAAGCCCGCCCTCAGTCAATCCATCGCCGGACTCGCGCCGCTCGCACCCGGCATGGGCACCGACGACGAATCCATCCGCAACCGCATGCGCATGTACGCCTCCATTGACGAAGGCCTCGGCCGCCTGCGGGACACTTTGGAAAAACAAGGCGCGCTCGACAACACCCTGCTCATCCTCACCTCCGACCATGGCTTCTTCTACGGCGAGCATTGCCTCGCCGGCGAGCGCCGCCTGGCCTACGAGGAGACCATCCGCATCCCCTTCCTCGCGCGCTACCCAAAGCTCTTCAAGCCTGGCTCCCGCAACGAAGCCTTCTTCCTCTCCACCGATGTCGCCCGCCTCTGCCTCGAGCAAAAACTGCCGCCGCCCCGCGAAGATTTCCTCGTCGAGTACTTCTCCGACACCGTCTTCCCGCGCATCCGCAAGATGGGTTACCAGGCCGTCCGCACCCGCCGCTGGAAATACATCCGCTACCGCGAACTCCAATCGAGCGACGAACTCTACGACCTCCAAACCGACCCCTACGAGATGAACAACCTCATCGCCAAATCTCCGCAGGCGCTCGCCGATATGCAGCGCCGCCTCGCCCGCCTTCTGAAGGAAACCGGTGCCTGAGCGCGGCGGAAAACTCATCCACGGCCGCCTCTCCGTCCATCGCGACGGCTACGGCTTCCTGATCCCTGATCAGCCGCTGCCCGATATCGACGGCGACGTCTTCCTCCCACCCGCCGCCGCAGCAAAGGCCATGCATGGCGACCGCGTCTCGGTCCGCATCACGCGCCGCGGTACAGGCGGCCGTGCCGAAGGCGACATCATCCAAATCCTCGAACGCGCCAACGCGACGCTGGTCGGCACCTTCCGCCTCCGCCGCCGCGGCATGTTCGTCCAGCCTCACGACGGCCGCCTGCGCGAATGGATCGAAATCCCCGACGGCCTCGCCATCCCCAAAGGCCTCTCCTCCGTCGACCGCGTCGGCGCGCCCGCTCTTGAAATCCGCGACGAAGCGGACCTCGACGGCATGATCGTCAACATTGAAATCCTCGAGTTTCCCGATGAGCAAGGCGCCGGCGCCGGCCGCGTCGTCGAAGTTCTCGGCCATCCCGATGACTTCGGCGTCGACGTCGAGATCATCATCCGCAAGCACCATATTCCTCATCGATTCCCACCACAGGTGTTGGAAGAGGCCGCGCGCGTCCCCGCCGCGATTCCGAAAAAAGAAATTGCCCGCCGCCGCGACTTCCGTCATCTCGACATCGTCACCATTGACGGGGAAACCGCGCGTGACTTCGACGACGCCGTCTGGGTGGGCCGCCTACCCAACGGTAACTTTGCGCTTCAGGTCCACATCGCCGACGTCAGCCACTACGTCCGCCCCGGTTCGGAAACCGACCGCGAAGCCGCCCTCCGCGGCACCAGCGTCTACTTCCCGGACCGCGCCGTCCCCATGCTCCCCCTCGAGCTTTCCACCGATATCTGCTCCCTCCGCCCGCACCAGGACCGTCTCGTCATGAGCGCTTTGCTCGAAATCGACAGCAAGGGCGATGTCGTCGCGCAGCAGTTCACCCGCGGCGTCATCCGCAGCGCCGAGCGCATGACCTACACCGATGTCCACGGGCTGCTCGAAGGCGACGCCGCGCTCCGCGAGCGTTACGCAAAGCTTGTCCCCCGCTTCGAGCTTATGCGCGAGCTCGCCCTCCTCCTCAACCGCATGCGCACACGCCGAGGCTCCATCGACTTCGATCTCCCCGAAGCCGTCATCGAATTCGATGAGTTTGGCGAAATGACCGCCATCACCCGCGGACCGCGCAACATTGCGCACCGCATCATCGAAGAGTTCATGCTCGCCGCCAATGAGGCCGTCGCCAGCCACATCACCGCCGCCCAAGTCCCCATGGTCTACCGCGTCCATGAACTGCCCGACCCCAAGAAGGTCGTCGAGTTCGAAGAGATCGCCGCACAATTCAGCGTCTCGCTCGGCATCGGCCAGATCCCCGGCAAGCGTCACGCCATCGTCACCCGCCATCGCGACGGCCGCAAGACCCGCCGCGACATCACTCTCACCGGCGACATCAAGATCACCTCGCGCAATTATCAAAAGCTCATCCGCCAGATCGAAGGCCGTCCCGAGGAGCGCATCCTCAGCTACCTCATGCTGCGCTCCCTTCGCCAGGCCCGCTACAATGCCGACAACGCCGGCCACTTCGCGCTAGCCTCCGATTGCTACACTCACTTCACCTCGCCCATCCGCCGCTACCCCGATCTGCTGGTTCACCGTGCTCTCGGTGCGCTGTTCGACGGCGGTCACCCCCCCTATTCCCACGATCGCCTTGCCAAGCTCGCCGAACAAAACTCCCTATCCGAGCGCACCGCCGCCGACGCCGAACGCGAACTGGTCGAATGGAAAAAGCTCAAATTCATGACCGACCACATCGGCGACGACTTTCCCGCACTCATCATCAACACCGCCAAGTACGGCTTCTTCGTCGAACTCGAGGACCTGTTCGTCGAGGGCCTTGTGCGGCTGGAGTCGATTCCCGGCGACCGCTACCGCTATCATGAGAATTCACGCCGGATCGTCGGCGAGCGGTCGCGCGCCGAATACAGGATCGGCGCCCGTCTTCGCGTCCGGCTCGACCGTATTGACGCCGTGGAAAAGAAGCTCGAATTCTCCGTGTACGCTCCAAAGAAAAAGACGAAAAGACGATGATCGTTCCTCCGCTGACCCCCGAAGAGCTCCGCGTCCTGGGAGCCCTCATTGAGAAAGACATGGCGACCCCGGAATACTACCCGCTGTCGCTTCACGCGTTGGTCAATGCCTGCAACCAACAGACCAACCGCGATCCCGTCACCCACTATGACGAAGCCACTGTCGAACAGACGCTCGAGCGCCTCCGCGCCCGGCACCTCTCCAGCGTGCTCAGCGGCGCCGGACACCGCGTCGCCAAGCACGGCCACCGTGCCTCCGAGACGCTCAACGTCAATAATCGCGAACTGGCGCTGCTCTGTGTCCTGATGCTCCGCGGCGCGCAGACCGTGAACGAGCTCAAAACCCGCACCGAACGGCTCTATTCCTTCGACGATCTCGACTCCGTCACCGGGTGCCTGGAAAAACTCGCCGAGCGCGACGCCGTAGTCCTGCTCCCCAAACAATCCGGCATGCGCGAGCCCCGCTGGATGCACCTGCTCGCCGGCGAAGTCGACATCTCCGCGGCCGCCACCCCCTCTCCAAGATCCGACTCCCTCTCCGATCGCGTCTCGCGCCTCGAAGAAGAAGTCGCCACGCTGCGCGCCCGGATGGACGAGCTACAGAAGCTGCTCTGATTTACTTCTCTTTGATCGCGAACAGATGCTGCCGTCCACGGATATACAACACCCCATCGGCAATCGCCGGCGTCGCCATCGCCGTTTCACCCAACTCGTTCTTGCCGATCTCCTTGTACTCGCGCCCCATCGCGATCACGTGCGTCACGCCGTCTTCGCTCGTGATATACAGCTTGCCGGCCGCCGCCACCGGTGACCCGCTAAAGCCAGTTGTGCCGCCTCCCAGCCGCTTCTGATAATACCGTTCCCCGTTTGCGGCATCGTACACCGTCAGCACGCCGTTGTCGAAACAGAAATAGGCCAGCCCGTCGGCCACCAGCGGCGTCTGCATGTAGTTGCCTGCACGCTCCTGCACCCATGCCATGTGCTCCTTACTGCCGGTGATATCGCCCTGCGCCGTCGGCCGGATCGCGTAGATCGGCCGCTCGCTTCCATGCGCATTGGTGATGAAGATCAGCCCGCTTCCCATCACCGGCGTTGGCACCGGTATATCGCCGCCTCCCACCAGTCGCCAAAGCTCTTTGCCGGTCTCGAGGTCATAGCCGCCGATATGCTTCCACCCGTTCAGCACCACCTGCTTCTTCTTTGAGCCGGGCTCGCCATAGGGCGCCACCGCCGGCGTCGAAAATGTCGGCGCCTCCTGCCGCGCCGTTTTCCATAGCTCCTTGCCCGTCTTTACATCGAACGCCGCCACAAAGGAGTCCTTCTGCACATCCGCCTGGATGATCACCTTTCCGTCATGAATGATCGGCGAGCTGGCAAAACCCCACTGCGCCTCGGGCACACGGAAGAAACCCGAATCCAGCACGCCCAGATCCTTCTTCCACAGCAGCTTCCCTTTCGTGTCGTAGCAGTACAATCCTTCCGAGCCAAAGAACGCAACAACATGCTTTCCATCGGTGGCCGGCGTCGGATTCGCATGCGAGGATTTGGGATGCCGCTTGATCTTCGGCAAACCGCTGATCGCCATCTGCCTCCAGGCGATCTTCCCGCTCTTGCGGTCGACGGCAAACAGCACGAACTCCTGCTTTCCCTCCCCCTCCACCGGCTTGATGTCGCCGTACAGCCCCACCTTCAGCGCCGGCTCACCGCTTTCCGGAACCGCCGAAGTAAGAAAGATGAGGTTGCCGCTCACCACCGGACTGCTCAGCCCCAGACCCGGAATGGCTGTCTTCCACATCACGTTCTTGCCCGATTCGCCGTTCCACTCCGTTGCCACAGCCTCCGCGCTCACGCCCGCAGCTTGTGGTCCTCGAAATTGCGGCCAGTCCGCGGCCGTCGCCGTGGCGCACACCATCAATAGCCCAGCCAGCAGGAGATTTCTCATGGCCACTATAGTAGCGCCGCTAAACGGCAGCTATCGTCTCCACCGTTACATCGCCGCGCTCGAGCGCCTCTTCCCGCAACTCAACACCCAACCCCGGCGTCTCCGGCGCCGTCACGAAACCGTTCTCCGGTTTCGGCACCTCCTTCAGGAAATGCGGATACAAGTCATTGTAGAGGTGATGAACGCTTTCCATGATGTAGAAGTTGGTCAGCGAAGTCGCGACATGAATTGAGCTCAGCCACAGGACCGGTCCGCCGCCGGTGTGCGGCGACGTCGGGATCTTGTATGTATCCGCCATATCGGAAATCTTCTTCGCCTCAGTAATGCCGCCGCACCAGGTCACGTCGTACATCAGCACATCCACCGCGCGCGCTTCGAACATCTCCCGGAACCGGAACCGCGTCGCCAGCCGCTCGCTGATACAAACCGGAATCGACGTCTCCCGCGCCAGCGAAGCGTAAGCCTCCAGGTTGTCCGGCAGCATCGGGTCCTCCAGGTACAGGATCCCGTACGGCTCCAGCGACCGCGCGATCTGCATCGTGCACGGCAGATTCCACTTGCTGCTCAAATCCAGCGCGATCTCCATTTCATCGCCTGCCGCCTTGCGGATCCGCTGCACCGGATCGAGCGATTGCTTCAGTTCCGCTTGCGTGATGAACGTCCCGCCGTGCCGCGCAAAGGCGTTTACGGGGCCCCGATCATACGGGTAGATTTTCACCGCCTTGATCCCCATCTTCAGCAGGAGCTCAGTGATCTTCTCCGGATCATGATCGCGGTATCCCTGCACAGGCCACCCGTTCATCGTGTTGTACACGCGCAGCTTTTCCTGGGACTTGCCGCCCAGAAGCTTATACAACGGCAGCCCCGCCGCTTTCCCCAGAATGTCCCATTGCGCAATGTTGATCGCCGTCAGCATGCGGAATTCCGCGCCGCCCCATGGCTGATATGAGATGCGGTAGAAGATGTCCTGCCACAGCCGCTCAATCTGCGTCGGGTCCTTTCCCAGCAGCATCGGCGCCAGTTCCTTCAGCGCGCCGATGTGCGCCTCCTGCGTCGGATACGATTCCCCGACTCCCGTGACCCCTCGGTCCGTGTGCAGCCGCACCCAGGTCCAATTCGGCGCGATGCGCCATGCCGGATCCAGACCCGGTATCTTCGCGTCACGCCGGAACCGCAGCGCCTCCACCTTCGTGATCTTCATCGGGCCTACCGCTTCAGCTGTCTTCCATGCCGGAAGCATCGCCGCCGCTCCGAACAGAAACTCTCTCCGGTGCATGCCTATACCCTCGCCACCGTTTCCACAATCGCGTCACCGTTGCGGAAAATCTCCGGCTTGATCTCCGCGCCGATCCCCGGCAGCTCCGGCGGCGTCACTTGGCCGTCCTTCGGCACGGGCACGTTGTTGATGAAATACGGATATTGATGCGTGTACTTCCAGTAGTTGCTCTCCATGATCAGGAAATTCGCCAGCGCCGTGCACAGGTGCATCGAGCAGAAATAGAGCAGCGGCCCGCCGCAGGTGTGCGGCGACGTCGGGATCAGGTAAGCGTCGCCCATGTCGGAGATCTTCTTCGCCTCGCCCGGGCCGCCGCACCAGCACAGGTCGTACATGATCACATCGCACGCCCTCAGCTCCAGGTACTCGCGGTACTCGTAACGCGTCGCCAGCGTTTCACTCATGCAGATGGGCACGCTGGTCTCCTGCGCCAGTTGCGCATAAGCGCGCGGATTATTCATCAACATCGCGTCTTCCAGGTACATGATGTTGTATGGCTCAAGCGCCTTGGCGATGCGCTGCGCGCTCGGCAGGTTGAAGCGCGCCCAGCAGTCGACGCAAATGTCCATCTGGTTGCCCGTCTGGTCGCGAATCTCCTTGATCCACCGCATCCCGTCTTCCAGCGCCTGGTTCGACAGGTAGTTGTCCGGCGCGGTGAATGGATAGATCTTCATTGCGGTGATGCCGCGCTCCAGAAGAAACCGCACGATCTTCATCGTGTCCGGCCCCATCTTGGTCTCATTGATGGCCCAGTAGTTCGTCGTGGTGTTGTAGACGCGCACGCGCTGGCGGGTCCGGCCGCCCAACAACCTGTACAGCGGCAGTCCCGCCGCCTGCCCCAGAATATCCAGCTGCGCCATGTTCACCGCGCTTAGGATCCGCATATCCGCGCCGCCCGCGTTGCGCATCGCCATCGCGTGATAGTAGTTGCGCCAGATTCCGTCGAGGTCGCGCGGATCGCGCCCGATGATCTGCCGTGAATAGTCTCGCAACGCGCCCATCTCGCCGCCGGAAAACGGATACGTCTCACCCGTTCCGATGATCCCCTTATCGGTGTGCAACCGCACCCAGCAGAACTCCGCCCCGTCGGAACCGCCCGACCCGCCGCCGATCTTGATCTCCTTCCGGAAAGTCACCCCGTCGATCTGCGTGACGCGCATCGGCTCCAGGTTGTTCACCACCGCCGCCATTGCGCTTCCACCCATCGCCGTCGCGAGGAATTCACGCCTTCTCATAGCGACACCGCGTTTCTTTCCACGTACTCCTCTACCTTCGACTTCGCCGGCGGACGGTGGTCAATATAGAAAAACCGCTCCGCGTAGCTCAACCCATGCTCGGCGCCGAACTCCTGGTAGCGGTCCAGCAGGAACTGCCGCACATAGGCCCGGTCCGCTGTGCGGTCGTCATTGCCGAGCAGCGGCAGCCGCTTGCCCTGCTTCGCCAATCGCGCCCGCAACAGCGACCCTTCGTTCCCGCCGCCCTGCGCCCGGCACTCCACAATCGAATCGATTTTCTTCTCCACATGCGCGCCGATCTCCACCACGCGGTTGTAGGGCTGCCCGGGCCGCGCATAAAAGTAGTAGCGTTCGGTGACCGTCTTCGGCGCATGGCCGGCTTCCATGTGCTCCGGATAATCGGTCTCCACACCCGCCATCCAACACGCTTCCTCCACCGCCCTCCCTGTCACCCAATGATCCGGATTCTCCTCCAGTTGCCCCCACGGATTGAACGTCACCACCGTGTCCACCTTCAGCATCCGGAACAGCAGAATCAAACGCGCACGCAGATCCAGCGAGCTGATGTTGTTCATCTCGTGATTCTGGTAGTAGAAATCGAACGTATCGGCAAAGCCCAGCGCCGCCGCCACCTTCACGTGCTCCTGCTCATTGCTCAGGATGTTCTCCGCCGCCGTCCCGCCGCCTCGTTTCTCATCGTTCGATGTGCGGATCAGGTAACCTGTGTACCCTTCGCGAATCAACTTCGCGCACAACCCGCCGGCGTAATAAGGCACATCATCCAAATGCGCATGCACCGCCGCGAACACTTTACCCTTATTCGGCTGCCCTTGCTGATCGCGCTCCACGGTAATGTTTTCGGCCATCTTCGTTTCTCCTTCCTACAGCGCCGTCGCATGCTTTTCCGCGTACTGCCGGATACGCTCCCGGTAATCCGGCTGTGGCCCGATATAGCGGAACGCCTCCGCGTAACCCAAACCGAACTGCTCTCCCAGCAGCCGCCAATCCTCCATCAGGAAATGCTTCACGTACTGGACATTCGCCGTGTCATCATCATCACCGAGCAGCGCCAGCTTCTTGCCCTGACGCGCCAGCTCCGCACGGAACCGCGACCCGTTCTCCCCCGCCGGACCCTTGCCCTTGTTCGCCACGTTGCAACGGACTTTGTGATCAATATAGGAGCTGATGTCTACGATGCGGTTGACCAGGTTGTGCCCCTGCGGCGACCGCGCATGATAATACTTCTCCCGCACCGAATGCGGCTTCAGCCCCGCCTTGAAATGCTCCGGATAATCCTTGCTCGCCCCCGCGAGCCAGCAGGCCGCCTCCGCCGCGCGTCCCGCCACCAGGTGATCCGGATTTTCCTCGTAGTGGTTGTAAGGATCCATCGTCACAATCGTGTCCACCTGCAGCAGCCGGTAGAGAAAGATCAGCCGCTGCCGGATCTCGATCTCCGCGCAATCATCCATGCGGTGGTTCCTGTAGTAAAACGTGTAGGCCTTCTTGCATCCCAGCGCTTTAGCCGCCTCGCGATTATCGATCTCGTTCTGCACCACGCCGTGACCCAGCGTCCGGCCCGCCGCTTCATCATTCGAAATGCGAATCAGGTACCCCGTGTAGCCTTCATCGATCAACTTCGCCACCAGCCCGCCCGCATAGAGCGTGATGTCGTCCGAGTGCGCCTGAATCGCCGCCAGCACTTTCCCCGCGTGCGGCTTCCCCGTCTGGTTCCGCTCGATCGTGAGGTCGTTCGCGAACGTGTAATAATCCGGCGTCGTGAACGGGCTGTAGCCTGAACTGCGCATCCGAA
This sequence comes from Acidimicrobiia bacterium, assembly GCA_016871315.1. Lineage (GTDB taxonomy): Bacteria > Acidobacteriota > Terriglobia > Bryobacterales > Bryobacteraceae > VFZE01. The sequence goes on from VFZE01000015.1 coordinate 112,676, forward strand.
CGGCCGCCGCCGTCTGGGCGGGCGTAGCCGCCTGTTGCGCCATCACCGCTCCCGCCGCCGCACCCCCGCCAAGAAACATTCGTCTTTCCATCTTCGGGCTCTCCTTTGCTACTGCCCGTCGATTGTATTTCACTTTTGATGGGGGTTGTGCGTTCCTAGCTCCGGAAGCTTAGGCCGAGCCTTCGCCCAGCAACTCCGCCCACCCAAGCGCATATCCCACCGCCCGCTTCAGCTCCCCGCGCCTGGATGCCGGCAATGCCCCGGCCTTTTTCGCCAGCGCCGACCTGGAAACGGTTCGGATGTTGTCGCAGTTGGCCACGCATGTCTTTCTCATCCCTTCTCTTCGCCCCAACTTCACTTCTTGCGCGATTCCGCGAACCGTCGTCGTGATTTCCACCACGACGAACTTGTTCAGATACTCGTAAGCTCCATCGCGGCTCAACAGCAGCACCGGCCTGCGCCCCGCCGGTGCGGGCAGACTCGCCCACCAAATCTCGTATTGCCTCACGCCCGGAACTCCTCCGCGTTCGCCCAGTCATCGGCCTCTTGCTCTGAGTCGGGACTCGCCTTGTACGCCGCCCGTGTGCGCGCTTCCTCCGCCTCCATCAACGCCTTCATCAGCGCCTGCCGGATGAATTGAGCCCGTTGGCGCTTGGCCGCCGGGGCCACGCGATTCAGCATTTGATATATACGATCATCAAGTTGAATCAATATAGATTTCATATACTACAACATATCTTATCGCGGCTTCAGGTGCCGCTCCAGAAACTCCAGTGTCCCCTGGCCGTGAATCTGGTGAGGTCCGTTGAAGAACTCGATCGTCGTGCGCTCCGGGATGCCGAGAAAAGCGTAAAGCCGCCTGACCTTCGCGTATTCATACGCCACCCACTCATCGATGCCGACGCCGTCGCGGTGGCCGCGCTCCACCATGAACGGCCGCGGCGCGATCAGAGCCGCCATCTCCGCGTAGTTGAACGTGTGGCCCAGGTCGAACTCCAGCATGTCGTACTCGCGCGTGTACATGTAGCTGAACGGCTCATCGACGCTCGTCACCTTCCACACCCACTCGTTGAAATCGGCCGAGCAGATCGATAGAGCGTACCGCGGCAGCAGCGCAGGCACGCGCATCGCCGTCTTGCCGCCGTAACTCAGCCCGTAGAAGCCAATTCGCCCGCCGTCGACGAATGGCAAGCTTGCCAGCCATTCCAAAATCCGCGCGTGCTGGCCCGCGATGAAACTGAACAGCGTCAATTTCAGCGGGTGACTCTTGCGGACGAGGGCGCGGAACTTCTCCTCGCCGATATAAGGGTTCTGCGGAGCGAAGACGACATAGCCGCGCTGCGCCAGCACCGCGGCCAGCCGGCCGTATACGCGATCCATCCGTTCATCGGCAGGAGCGATGAGATGCTGCGGGCGTCCCTCCAGGCCGTGCTGCGCCACGACAGCCGCCCGACGCTCGCCCGGTTTCATATCGCGCGGGATCAGCAGAATTCCGTACGCAAACACATCGCCCCACACAGGCAGCAGAACTTCGTGGCCAGTGAAGCCGGGCTCGTCATAGAGCTTGCGCGACTGCGCTACGAAGCTTCCCTCCGGCTCCGGCATACGTCCGATCACTTCACCCCAGAACCGGTCGCGCGCGGGGCCGGCGATCTCGCCCATCTTCTTTAGCCCGGCCTTGGTCAGCGCTTCGGGAAACTTCCGCCGCTCGAACTCTGACCGCCGCACCAGCCGCTGCGTGTGCTCGATCATCTGATCCATCAGTCGTTTTGTTCGCGGCTTGGGTTCGTAAGCGGACTGGAGGCTGGTAACCTTCCCTAACGGAGCCGGCTTCAACCCCAGTGAGCCGAGAAAGGCGGCGAGCGTCTCATCCGATGACGGCCCGCCCTCGATGAACTTCAAGCCGGCGCGATAACCCGCCGCGCGCTGGAACTCCGCGCGCACCGCCTCCACCGGCGGCGTCGAAATGCCTCCGCTGGCCGCACCCCGCCGCCCATCGCGCTCCAGCGGCGGACCGGCAACCTGTGGATGCGGGGATGCCTCAATAATCACCTCCCGAGGCGCGGCAAGGGCCGCCAGCTCCGCATCTCCGAATTGAAGAAGCTGTGACCAAACGTTGCGGTAGATCGGCTGGCTCCATACCTGCTCGCGCGGCCCGAAGTAGCCGCTTACCACGGCCGTCTTGATCCGTTCATCCAGCGCCGCCGCATGCAGCGCAAGCAGTCCGCCCTCGCCGTACCCGAAGATCCCAACCGGCAACTTCCCGCCCGCTCCGATTGCCGCAAACACCTTTTGCAGCTCATAGCCGATGATATGCCGGCCCATCTCATACGCCATCCGGTAAACAAATTCCCGGTGCGGCTGATTGGTGAAGCGCACTCCTTGTTTGCCCGAGAATTCATCCGAGCGGTCGAGCAACGCCGGGACCAGCACCAGGCAGCCGCTCTCGGCCAGCCGACGCGCGAACTGCTGCTCAGGCGGTAGTCCCGGAGCGAGCCCGGCAAGCATCTCCGGAGTCCAATCCGCATCCGGCAACGCCACGGCGAAAGCCTTCGGCTTGGCAGGCCGCAGCAGCAGCCCTTCCCCTTCCACGCCCTCCAGCGCCGGCCACCTCACGTGCAGGATCTCGAAACCGTGCCCCTGACCCACCTTGGCGCCAAACTGCAAAGAAACTTCGGCGGCAGGAGCATCCACCAAGCCCAGCAAGCGCCTCAGCGTGCCGCGGTCGCCAGGCTTCGGCGCAACGCGGCGCGACGGCGCCTCGCTCAACCGCCGCATCAGATAGGCGTCGATGCTCTCCACCATCTGCGCGGCAAGGTCGCCCGTGCGGCGCAACTCCTCCGTGCCCGCCAGCGGCTGCGCCCAAACGGCCGCCGCCAGCGCGCTAGCGAGAAAGCCAATCCGAGTAGACGTTCTCAAAACTCCATCCCTCCGGTCTCAAGGCGGTACGAAAGCCTTCACTGTTGGCATACTCATCCGCCGCCGCGACCACGCCCGCGGCAGTCCGCGGATCCACAAGCCAGACCGGCCGCGGTGAAATCGCCCGCGCGATATCCGGCAGATCAAAGTCCTCCAGCACGCCGTGTACAAAAACTTCGAACACGTCTTCATGCTGCGGTGCGCGCACCGCAGCCATGTAGGAAGTGAGCCCACGCTCCACCGCCACTTTGCGAACCGCCGGCTCCAGTGCCGCCGTGTACAGCGCAATCACTCCTCCGTTGCCCTTGCCGAAAACGGCCAGCCGGTTCCGGTCCACTTCACTGCGCGTGCGCAAGTATTCCAGCCCATGCAGCGCATCTTCCACCTGCATACCGGCCACCGATCTGCCCAGCAGATAAGCGCGCATGAAGCTCTGATAACTCGCCCCGTAGCCGCCCGAGCGGCCCGCCGGCGTCGTCTCTCCCCATCCGCGCGCGTCCAGCGCGAGCACCACATGGCCAGCCCTCGCCAGCGCCTCCATGTCGCCTCCCGGAGCGGCATCGGCCGCCTTACCCGCGCTGTTCAAGTAAAGGACACCAGGCAGCGGCCGCGTTCCGGCCTGCGGGACCAGCAGCAGCGCGGGCGCCGTGATACCCGGCGCAATCTCCAGAGCGAGCCGCTCGATCAGATAACCGTCTCGGCCCAGCATACCCATGCCAACCGCCTTCACCTTGCCCACCGCCCCGACACCGAGTCTTTCCCGCACAAGCGCCGCCGCATCGCCTCCCGCGGCAGCGCGGCGCTTCGGGTAGATTTGCTCGGCAAGCTTCCGGTTCAAACTGGCAACCGTTTCCGTCCCCCCTGAGGTCGACACTTGGCCCGTAGCCGTCACTTGAAGCGTCACGGCCGGCTCGACGCTTAACTCCCCTTCGATGCCGGGATCATCTTTGCGGCCATGAAATGCCGCCTCGAGAAAACGGTACGTCGCCTCGCGCCTCGGTTTGGTCCAGCCGTGTCCGTCGTCATACTCGAACAGGCCAATCTTGTCCCGCGCACCCCCGGCCGCGAACACTGCCGCCGCCTCGCGGAACGTGGCGCGCGCGCCATCGATCGGAAAGAAGTCGCGGATCGCCGTCATCATCGAAACCGGCCGCGGCGCCATGCTGATCAGAAAATCGCCAAAGTCCAACCCGTCGCGCAGGAAGCCGAAAAAGTTCTGCTCGGCATCCTGTGGTCCCGGCGCATACCAGAGCTTGCTCCAGGAGGTGATGTAGCAGGACGGCGCCGCCGCTGCCAGCCGCGGCTCGGCCACCGACAGATACGCGCTTTGCGTTCCCCCGCCACTGTTGCCGGCCACGGCGATCCGTTTGGGATCGACATCGGGCCGGGTGAGCAGATAATCTACGGCGCGGATGCCATCCCAGATCTCATACCGTGCGATATTGGTGCCAGTGAGCATGCATTGAAGCCCCGCCATGGTGTGCTCGCGCGTGCCGATGCCGATTCGTGAACGGCCAAGCGCGGCATCCCAATACTCGGAACGTTCGCCCTGCCCGGGAGGATCGTAGGCGATCACGAGAAAGCCGCGCCGCGCCATCGAAATCCACGCCGACTGATAAGCCGCTGCCGCCTTTCCGGTGTTGCTGTGCCCCGCCACACCAACCACGGCGGCGAACGGAGGCCGCCTCGACGCCGGCACGTAGACATTGGCCGTCACCAGAAAGCCCGGCAAGCTCTCATAGATCAGCTTCTCGATGCGGTAGCCATCGCGTTCGATCGTACCGGTGAGGCGCGCCCGCAACGGCGTCTTCTGCGGAAAGCCGCCAATGGAAGCCAGCACCCTTTCGCGGATGTAGGCTTGCCGCCGCGCGACATCCTCCGGCGTCTTCACCATCGCGACCATCGCTTCTCTCTGTTTGAAATGACGCTCCGCGATCCCGCTCAGCCACGCGTCCATCATTCCGGCGAGATTGCCCAACACCTGCAAGGAGACCATGCACAACAGAGGTATCATCGTGCTAAAGATTACATCACATGTTTGCCCGGCTGCTGCTCGCCGAGGCAACAGTGCCGGTAGTTTGTAACATTCACTCCGTAACAATAGTTGTTGCAACAACGTCTAGAGTTCATGCGTTATTTGTTGCTCCTTCCCCTGATTGCGAGTTTCGCCCTGCGCGCACAGGATAGCTGGCAGATTGATCAGGCCCATTCTTCGGCCCAGTTCGCCATCCGCCACATGATGGTGGCAACCGTTCGCGGCCAGTTCGGCAAGGTGACCGGCCAAGTGGTTCATGATCCTTCCAATCCTTCCAAATCTTCAGTCAATGCAACCATCGACGTGAAGAGCATCGACACTCGTGAGGCCAAGCGCGACGCGCACCTTCTCAGCCCCGATTTCTTCGATGCCGAAAAGTATCCGACGATGACGTTCCAATCAACCAAAGTGGAACCAGCCGGCCAGGGAGAACTCAAAGTAACCGGCGACCTCACAATCCACGGCGTTACCAAACAGGTGGTTTTCGACGTGGAAGGTCCCTCGCCTCCGGTTCAGATGGGTGGCGGCAAGAAGGGTGGCACGGTGACCAAGAGCGGCGCGACGGCAACGACAAAGATCAGCCGCAAGGAGTTCGGGCTGACCTGGAACCGGTTACTGGAAGCCGGAGGCGTGACCGTGGGTGACGAAGTGTCGATTACTATCGACGTCGAACTGAACAAACAGTCGAACTAGCGCGCCCGGTAGCGGGCCTGCGGCCTTTCCGGCGGCATGGGTACGTTGCGCACGCCGGGATCTTCCGATTCCAACTGCGAAGTGAGGAAGGTCTTCGACATGTGGTCGTGCCAGGAGAGCGTCTCTTCGTCGGCCAGGATCCAGATGATCCCGATTCCGCCTGCCAGCAGGCTGAGACAACCGGCCGCTACACGTTGCAGCCGCTGTGCGCGTGCGGGCACTTTGCCGTCAAAGTTCACTGTGCGCAAGTGTGCCCAGCGCAGCCCCGGACTGTCGGTGTCGGCGAATGCCCATAGCAGCTTGTAGCTAACGCTCAAGACAAAGAAGACGACGGCGAGCGTCGGCAGATTGGCCACATTGACCAGCAGGGATCCGGCAGCCACGTGCAGCATTCCCACGATCGCGCCCATGGCAATGGAAACCAAGCTGTAGTCGGCCACAGCCGCCATGAATCTATGCATCGGCACGGCGACAGGCGCGTTGCAGAAGCGGCTTGCATCCGCGGCGGCGCTGCGGGCCCGCACCGTGTTCTGAAACGGCAGCGGTTCCTGGTGATGAACCGCCGGCACCACCGAGGGAGCCTTTTTGATCGCAGTCGCGGTTCGCTTGCGCGCGGGCAACGGCCCGCTGATCGGCACCACGCGGCCGATTTCGCGCGTGGAAAACAGTGCGGGCTGATAAGGTTGGGGTTCCGGTTCTTGCGCGGGAGTCGGATGCGCCGCTTGAGGCGCGGGCTCCGGCGGCGAGTATTGTGTGGGCACAGCCTTGGGAGCGAGCGCCGGTCCA